>NZ_JBKAHK010000004.1:0-439148 GCF_046298265.1 Gillisia xinjiangensis
CACCGGTTTGAATACTGTATTGGCCGGGAGAACATAAACTTGCGCTTCCGGAGATTTCAACAGCTCCACATAAAAAAGTACAATCAACCACATTATTTGAAACTGTATTTTTAATTTCATTTGCAAGCCAGTTTCCATTTACAGAATAAAAATCCAAATGCCCCTGATTAAAATTTGTGATGGAGACAGTTGTGTTTCCAGCCTGTAGTTCCTTTATATTAAAAGGGGTTGCCTGGTAAGATGCAATAAAATTATCAAACGGGGTATCTTTTGGAGAAGGCGGTGGACTACCCGGCTCATAGATCTTCAAATAATCTGCGGTAGTCAAAGCGGTAAAGCCTTTGCCAATATCCAATGCACTGGCAGTAGGTATAAACGAAAAATCAGGATCACTGGTTATGGTGGTTTTCATACCGTAAAATGCATTTGATTGATTTGCTGTGGAACTTGCAATTCCCGTATGTTCTACTCCCCCAGGGAAATAATCATAAGGTAGGGTATTGGGAAAGGAATCAAAACTGCGGTCTGTAAGATTTACATTGATATTAATTAACCACAAAAGTTTTTTGGTAAATGTCAACTTTCCAGAATAGATTTGAGTGGTTTGTCCATAGGCCGGTAGGGCTTTAATATTTATATCAGCGGTTAACTTGCTATTGCCCGGCAGTAAACCGAACAAAAAACCAGGTTCAATGGTAAAGACGGTGGCAGCCAGGAATATTGCGGTATTTACATAGGCACCGTAACCCGTAAAGTTAGTAAGCACATCTGTTAACCAGCCGGTTTTTGCAGAACCATTAATAGACAAAAGGTTGTTGCCGGGAAAAAAACCCTGGGTAATGGCACACTGGTTCCCGTTTGCTATCGCGACATTGCGCTCGGTTAGCTCGGGATAACCCATATTCCTTAATTCAGTTTGCCATTGCTGGTGGGAGGTGTTATCACTGGCGTAATTTGTGCCTACCCGCTGCACCAGCAGTTGCTTTGCTGCAGGCTGGTCCAATAATTTTAGATAATCTGAAACTGCAACCCCATCGTTAAAAAGGGGCACTATCACCTCGCCTCCTAAAAGCTGGAAGGGGGATTGTACGTACTGGCTCCTGCCATGCCGCGCGGCGAACTGGTAACCCAAAGGAACATTGGCGCCCAGGTGGGGAGCATCATGGCTTATATAAGTGCGGGTATCATGGGGGAGCCCCTTATTTTCCATGTCTTTGAGTGCGTACCTTGCAATAACCCCGCCCATACTTTGGCCGAGGACCACATTGGGCGTTGTGCTCCCCTCCTTGGCTTTTTCCCCATTTACCCACTTTATAACTTCCTGTAAGACATAGGCATTTCGCTGTAAATAATCGGTCCCATTACTCCAGTTTACATAGATGATATCATATTCCTGATCGTTGTCAATAAGACTAGCACTTCCGGTAATGAGGTCTCTCAAATCCTGACTTGATGAATTAAAGGCACTAGTAGAAAAATTACTTAAATCTGAATTCCCATAAGGTTCTTCAGGATTTGTAACGGCACCCATGTCAAGGCCTTCGACCATGATCAAAGGTTTTCTAATCTGATCTACTGTATTGCCATAATTGACCAGTATTGTAGATTTGCCAAATTTTCCCAAATAAGGTTCGATTGCTGTGATATTTAGGGTGTCTACCCTAGGCCCATGCCCTGTATGGGAAGTTTTGGAACCATACAGCCTGGAGCTTATCCCTGTCTCAACATTAATTTTAGAATGACTGTATAAAACCTCTCCGGTGCTCAGGCTAAGTTTATAAACCCAGGTTTTTACCCCTGCAGTACTGTATTGAATATATTTTTCCTGGCCCGGGTTAAGAGTTTGGTACCCGCCACCATCATTAAAATTAATTTGTATGGACTGTACCTGGCTTCCCACATTAGAATACCATAAACTGGCAGGGAATTTCACCAGCATATCCAGGCTCTTATAATGGATGGTGGAAGGGGAGATGGCAAAAGCCTTTTGCTGCAGGTAAGGGTTTTGCCATATCCCATTTACATATTTATCGTATATTTTATTGTTGGAAATGGTGATTTTATCGGGATAGGCATTATCGAGAAATTTGGAATACCTATAAAACAATCCGCTTAGTACGATGGTTTTCTTTTTACGGGAATTTTCCCAGTTGCCTTCAAAATTGCTATAGGCCACAAAGCCTTGCGTACTTGTTGTAACTCTGGAGAACAATAATGTTTTGTAAAGTTGTTTTAGGGTGCCTGGGTGTACATAAGAACTGTCGTTTAAAGTACCCTGAAAAGCCTGGAGTGAAGTAAATTCCATAGAGAAATCGCTGAGCAGGCCGTAAGGGACACGGCTCTTGTCAAGGTTCGCAAAAGTGGAGGACATTTGTGTACCAAAGCTGGTATTGGTGTTTTGCTGCGCCGAAAGGCTTAGACAGGCCAGAAAGAGAATGTAAAGTAGTTTTGTTTTCATAAGATTTAGGAGTATGTGAATATTAAAGGAGGTGTTATTAATAGCGTACGTCAAAGCGGCCTTCGCGAATTTGAACGATTTCACCTTCATTATTAATAGCATCAAACCAAAAGGTGCCGCTAATAATATTTTTGTATTCATCCAGATGGGTGACTTTAAATTCTCCTATAATTTCATCAGTGGTTTCGAAGGCATCTACAAACCCCCCCTCTAAAAAATAGAAAGCACTTGAACTATCCTCAGTACTTTTGCTGAGCGTATAGGTTTCACCATTAATTAATTTGTTTTTTTTTGATTCAAGGTGAATGGACCTATCTATTTTGCTTTTCAAATCCACAATACTGATACTAAATATATATCGCCCATTATGAAAAACATATTGACTCAATAAAACCGTCGGCCTATTGAACCCTCCTCCTGTAGGCACTAAAACTTCCCCATTTACCAAGCAGCCGGCGGTATTAGCACCTATGTGAGTGGCAGGGGGCAGGCAATCCACAGGATTATCACACTCGTCTTGTTTTGAGCAGGAATTTAGACCTATTAATAATAATATTAAGAAAAGGTTTATTGGAGTTTTCATATTTACATAAATTTAAGTTAAAGTATTAAAAAAAATTTAATAAAAATCATTATTTATATTAAAAGAACCTAATCTTCACATTCCTCCCCCCATTTTTTAATCCCATTAGAATACTGAAATCTATTTTTTTAATTTCAATTTTCAGTGATGTTAAACCATACCTCAATTACGGTTTTGTCTTTGAAATAAAAGTTTTTTAGTTAAAGAGGAATGGGAAATGAAAAATTGTTTTCTAATCAAAAAAGATAAAATTCAAAAAAAAATTATAGCTTTAGCAAGGAAATAAATCATTCTAAAAGTTACCTAATCGGTTACCTGGAGGAAAGAAAATAAAGAAAAGTACTGAATTTACTGGTATTAAGGGAGCGGCAAATCAACCCTGCCACCCCGACTTTAACTGTTACTATTTTAACACAAATAAAGGCTAATTATATGGTTTTCATATAGTTAGCCTTTTATTTTGTGCCTAAAATTTAACAAACAATGTTAAATTTAACGTGAGCTTTTCGTGAGCTTATTTTTCGTATTTTTAATTCGCTGCTATTCCATAGCGCGTATTGGTAGTTTGACTTCGTACCCTTAATAATTGTTTCATTTAATACGATCAAACCATGCGTACCAGTCAAACCTTTTCTATTTCTTTCTTCGCCCGCAAAAAGAAAAAACAACCGGAGCTTGCGCTGCTTTATGCCCGGATTACCGTTGACGGAAAATCCCTGGAAATTAGCCTAAAACGAACTTTACCCATAAACAAGTGGAAGCAATCCGCTGGAAAAATGCAGGGATCCAGGATGGAGAGCCAGCACATCAATAAAAAGATTGATGAAACGAGGATCTTACTTTACAAAGCCTAGGACAGTCTTCTGAAACAGGAACAGGTTATCACTGCTCATCGTATCAAATCACGGTTCTTAGGGACCGCCCAACAGCATCATACTTTAACCCAGCTTTTGGAATATCACCATCAAATATCTGGTGCATTAAAGTATGGGACGATGAAAAATTACTTTACTACAGAAAATTACCTGAAGGATTATTTAAAAGCAAAGCATCATACTTCAGATATTTATTTAAAGCAGCTTGATTACGAGTTTACCTTAGGGTTTGAGAGTTACCTTCGATTAATGCCCAGCCTTCAAAATAATGGGGTAATGAAGCATATGGAGCGGTTTAAAAAGCTGATTCGATTAGCAGTACATTTGAATTGGATTGAAAAGAACCCAACCCAAAGATTTAAGCTTCACTTTGATCAGGTGGATATGGTTTATTTATCTAAACCAGAACTTGAAAAAATTAAAAATCAGGAATTTGAAAAAACTACTTTAAGCATTAACAGGGATATTTTTGTTTTCTCCTGCTATACCGGTCTGCCTTATGGCGACGTAAAAGTCCTGAATAAAAATCATCTTCAGGTTGGGGTTGACGGGAAGAAATGGATCTATATGCGAAGGAGCAAAACCAATACCGCCGTCCGTATTCCTTTACTGGAAGAAGCAGAGCGTATCCTGGATTGCTATAAGGATCATCCCAGGATTGACGGAACTGACAACCTGTTGCCGGTTTACTCCAACCAGAAAACCAACCAGTATTTAAAGGAAATAGCTGAAAAAGTAAAAATCAGAAAGAAGCTAAGCTTCCATACTGCCAGGCATACTTTTGCTACCACGGTAACTTTGGCCAATGGAGTTCCAATTGAAACTGTATCCAAACTACTTGGTCATCATAAAATTTCTACGACTCAGATCTATGCCAGGGTTATTGATTCTAAAATAGCAGATGATATGGCTACTTTGAGGGAGAAGTTAAAAAAATGAAAGTAATGGTGCAGGGCTTACGGACTGGGTCGCGAGTACATCGAAATTTAATACTTTTTTAACTTTCTTTTTATCCAGGTAACCGATTAGGTAACTTTTAGAATGATATGAAATGTTTATTTTTGACTAATTTAAAGAAAATTTTAAATACAGATGACATTATTTGTGTACAATAGTCTTAAAAACACCGTCAGTTGAGGCTTAATGGTATTTATATTTAATTATTACTATTTTCCTGATTTTCAACATTACTCTTTTGTTAGCTGTATAGCTCAGAAGAAGTGACCACAAATAAGATGCTGGGCCGGTTATTTTGCATTTTCTAATCATAATAAGGGAATTAAAAATATTAAATTCAAGGAAGAGCAGCTTAGACTTTTCATAGGATCCAAAAGCCGTATCTAATACTCCTTTGTTCCTAAAATAAAAGGATATGGTTGCACGATTAGGGGAGGAGAAAGTTGGATGGTTTTTAAATTGACCCTTAGAATATTGCGGTATCCCGTATCTATTTCATTTGCGGCAATGGAAACTTATCTTCTCATTTTTCAACTAAAAATTAGAAAGGACGGCATGATAAAGTGAAGGGCAGAATGAACCTACTAACCTGAATGTCCTGGCCGATGAGTACCTGCGGCTTAGCTACCACGGGTTAAGAGCTAAAGATAAATCCTTCAATGCAGATTTTTCAACTGAACTCGAACCTACCTTACCAAAAGTCAATGTAGTACCTCAGGATATTGGAAGAATGTTGTTTAATTTAATCAACAATGCTTTTCAGGTAGTTAGTGAAGTGGAAATTCCATAAGTTATCGTGACCACAAAACAATTAGATAATGCCATACGAAGAACTATTTCTGATAATGGTCCCGGTATTCCGGAATCAATTAAAGACAAAATCTTTCAGCCCATCTTTACCACCAAACCTAACGGGCAGGGAACGGGATTGGAACTTAGTTTAAGCTATGATATTGTGAAAGCGCATGGAGTGGAGTTGAAAGTGAATTCTACTGAGGGAACTTGAACATGCCCTATTATAATATTACCGAAAAATAGAAGCTAAAGTATAAAAGTATGGCATTAATACAATGATCCTTTTCTGAAATTCGTCACATCGATACTCTCGTAAAATACATAAAATCAGATATTAAGCTTAAAAAAATATTAAAGCAATCCTTTTATTTCCTACATTAGATTCTTCCCTACACAAATCTGTTTATAACCTAATTTTTTTTTATAAAATTACCGTTTATGATTGGAAAGTCTGTTAAGGAAAATCGTGTAAAGCTCTAAAATTTGTGTGGGACAAAAGCCCCACTACAGCCTGTGTTTCTCTCAGGACGGGATATCCACCTTTAATTTTATCTGGTTTCACATTTTCACCTGTCATTGTTTTTCAATGATAGCCGAGCAACTTATTGATGAAAGCCAAAAGTCACAGAACTGTCTCTTAAAAGAGTCAGAATTTGGGAGTCCTGTCCTGTTAAAAAAATCTGAACTATGAATTTTCCACCTGATTTTGGCCCCCTGGTAACCAGGGAAAATGATGAGTTGGCCGAAATGTGGAGCAGCCCCATGGCAGGATTTTTTACTTATGGAAAGTTTGGAAGAGCAAAAAACGGGGTGCAAAATTTTCGTTCAGGCGCTTGTTGCTGTGTGGCTTTGTTTGAATGAAATATAAGTCCTTTTCGGTGTTCCTTACTCAGTGATCTTATCCCCATTTGATAAGCAGGAATTACTGTTTGTTCGGCACTCATCCCTGTGGTTTTCTGGTTACAAACATTCTATCGCTCAAGATGGAAGGGTTTCCTTATGCCGGAAAAGAAATCGGTTATCTGGGACAAAATTCAGGTATGTTCGTCCCAATTTGATTTCCTTTCATAAAATTAAACTGTAGTTTAATTTTTTGAGAGAAAGCCTATCCCGGGAAAGTTCAGAAACAGGAACAACGAATTAACGAATTTACGTAACAACTAATCCCGAATTAACAAATCAACTATTAACCAAACAGGTAAATTACACAAAATCAGACAGAAAGCATAAAATAGTGTTAAAGCAATCCTTTTATTTCTTACATTAGAGTGTTCCCTACAAAATCTGTTTTGACCTTATTTTTTAAATAAGATTAATGATTATGATTGCAAAATCAATAGAGGGAAAATCGCAGGAAGTTTGTCAATTTTCTTTGTCAAAATGCTCGGCTGAGGCGTGCCTGAATAACTCTTCGGGTTTCAGACCCACCCCGACCATTTCTTTCATATCTGTTTGCAAAAAATACTTTTATGGTAGCTGAACAACTTATTCATGAAAGTAAAAAGTCGAAAATCTATCTTTTAGAGGATTCAGAATTCGGCCGCCCTGTTCTTCTTAAAATCCTAAACTATGAATTTCCTACACCAAAAGAAATATCCCAGTTCTATAATGAATTTGAGATCATTGATGGTCTGGAGATTAAAGGTATACGCCTGCCTTTAAAAAAATTGAAGCATAACGGCCGGCATGCCATGTATCTGGAGTATGTAAATGGTAAAACTGTCAAACAGGTTTTTAATGGTAAGCAAAATGACACCCTGGATTTTTTGCATACAGCTATTCACATGGCTGAGGCCCTGGCGGAATTACATGAACAGAATATTATTCATAAGGACATTTCCGGTAACAATATCATCGTAGATATTCAGGACCGATGGATTAAGATCATTGACCTGGGTTTAGCATCCAGGCTCACGCTTAAGCAGCAACACCTGGGAAACCCAACACAATTAGAGGGTACACTGGAGTATATAAGTCCTGAACAAACCGGCAGGATGAACAGGGTGATTGATTACCGAACAGATCTTTATTCCCTTGGGGTAGTTATGTATGAAATGCTTACCGGCACCACCCCTTTTGATGGCCTGGATCCTTTGGGTATAATCCACGGGCATATCGCCGGCATGCCGGAACCCGTAAAAAGCAGGAATTCTAAATGTCCAACTCCACTCTCAGATATCATTGATATCCTTCTTTCCAAAAATTCTGAAAGCAGGTATCAGTCTGCGTATGGGCTACAGCATGATCTGGAGAAATGCCTGGAGCAGTTTCAGGCAAATAAGCGGATAGAGGAATTTACCTTGCGCACCCAGGATTTTTCAGGAAAATTTAACCTTCCGCAGAAACTGTATGGCAGGGATGAAGAACTTGACATTCTCCTTAGGAAATTTGAAGATGTAGCCGAGGGAGGCATAGAGTTGGTTTTGGTATCGGGGTATTCCGGCACCGGGAAATCTGCCCTTGTTCATGAAATTCATAAACCCATTACCCAAAGAGCTGGACATTTTGCTGAAGGGAAATATGATCAATACCAGCGGGACGTGCCGTATTTTGCGATCCTGAAGGCTTTCGAGGAATTAATAGATATCTTTTTGGGCGAAAGTAAAGACAGGCTGAAGATCATAAGAAACGATATTCTTGAAGCTGTGGGAGAAGAGGGAAAAGTGCTTACTGAGGTGCTCCCGACACTGGAGCTTATCATAGGACCACAGCCTGAAGTTCCAGAACTAGGGGGAAATGAAGCCAAAAACAGGTTCAATTATATCTTTAAAAAATTCGCCAATGTGGTGTCAAAAGAAGATTACCCCGTTGTGATCTTTATCGATGACCTGCAATGGGCCGATTCCAGTTCGCTGAGCTTGTTACACACTTTGGTCACAGATCCTGACAATACCCATATCATGTTTATTGGAGCCTACCGGGACAATGAAGTAAATGCCAGTCATCCCTTTGCTATCCTTGTCAATGATCTTAAAAAAGAAGGGGTAGATATTTATGATCTGAAAGTCGACAACCTTTCACTGGCAAATCTAAACGAACTTATCGCAGATGCTTTGGGAAGAGATCCTGAAGTTGTGAGAGGCCTTGCAGAACTCGTGTTTCAGAAAACGCAGGGAAATGCCTTCTTTTTGACTCAATTCCTTCGATCCTTATACGAAGAAAAGTTGCTGTATTTTGACCGCACCACCAAAGTTTGGGATTACGACCTTCAGCAAATAAAAGAGAAAAACATTACAGATAATGTAGTGGAATTAATGGCCGGGAGATTTCTGAAACTTTCAGAAACAAGTCAGCAGGTATTAAAAGTAGCTGCATGTTTTGGGAATCAATTTGATATGGAAACCCTGATGCTTATCCACGAGGCCGAAGAGGAACAAACTTTGAAGGATCTGAAAGAAGCCTTACAGGAGGGGCTTATTTTACCCAAAGGAGATCAGGGATTTAAATTTGGACATGACAGGATACAGCAGGCTGTATATAGCCAGATCGAAGAGGAAAACAGGGATGTGACCCATTTAAAAATAGGAGAACAGCTTTTAAATAATGTGCCTGAAGACAAATTACCCGTTTATCTTTTTGACATGGTCAATCAGCTGAACAGGGCAGTTAAGCTTATAAAGGATCCGGAAAAGAGAGAGGAGCTTTCCCAACTAAACCTCAGAGCGGGTATTAAAGCTAAAGAATCTTCGGCGTATGTTACGGCTTATGATTACTTCCTCGCCGGCATCAATCTCCTCAAAGAAGATCACTGGAAAGTTCAATACGATCTATCCCTAAGCCTCCATGCACTGGCAGGAGAAACAGCTTATCTCAACGGGGATTTTCAGAAAATGGATGTGATGATTACTAAGGTGCTGAATAATGCCACAAGCCTTCTTGAAAAAGTCAAATCATATGAAATCCGGATATTGGCTTATAAAGCTGAAAATAAATTACTTGATGCTATAAAAACAGGGCTGGAAGTGTTGGAGCAACTGGGCGAAAAATTCCCTTCAAAACCTAAAATGCCCCATGTAATGGTGGCCCTTATTAAATCAAAAATAGATCTGAGGGGTAAGGATACTGAAACATTGGCCAACCTGCCACCCATGAGCGATCCAATGAAAATTGCTGCGATGAGGATCATGGCCGGGATTGCTTCATCCAGCTACTGGGCCACCCCTACGCTTTTCCCGTTAATCGTATTCAGGTTGGTGAGCCTCTCTCTCAAATATGGCAATACCCAGGTGTCTTCTTTTGCTTTTGCTACGTATGGGGTAATTATGTGCGGAGTGCTTGGTGCGATGAAAACCGGCTATAAGTTTGGGAAACTGGGCCTGATCCTGTTGGAAAAATACAAAGCCAAAGAGTGGAAAACCCAGGTTTATACCCCTATTTATTGTTTGATCGTAAACTGGAATGAACATATAGATAAGACCCTGAAGCCATTACAGGAATCCTATCACATTGGAATGGAAACCGGCGCCATTGAGTTTGCCTGTATCAATACCAATATATACTGCATTCACAGTTACCTTAGTGGTAAACCCCTGGAGCGGCTTGAAGAGGAAACAAAAGCTTACAGCCAGAATTTCAGGTTATTCAACCAGGAGACCAACTTAAATTATAATGAAGTATACCGGCAGGGAATGCTTAACCTGTTAGGACGGGCAGCAGATCCGGTGATATTAACAGGTACTGCCTATGATGAGGAAAAAATGGTGGTGCAGAATGAAGAGCGCAATGATAAGACCGGGATGTTTTTTCTTCATTTCAACAAGCTTATACTCTGTTACATATTTGGTGAGTACGAAAACGGACTGAAGCATGCTGCAGAATCGCGAAAACTTCTGGAAGCTGTTATGGCCAAATTTGAAATCCCGAACCATCATTTTTACGAAGCACTCACCATGCTCGCCCTTTATGAAAAGACAGAGAAAAAAGATCAGAGAAAATACCGGAAGCGCATACTATCAAATCTCAAAAAATTAAAAACCTGGGGCAAAGACGCTCCGGAAAATTTTCAGCATAAATACGATATCATTAAGGCAGAACTTTTTCGTATAAGAGGAAACACTGAAAAAGCCGCTTTATACTACGATAAAGCAATTCAGGGAGCCAGCCAACAGAATTTTATCCATGAGGAGGGAATAGCCCGGGAGCTGGCCGGAAGATTCTTCATGAAGCAATCTGCAGATGCGCTGGCTGAATTTTTTCTAAGATCTTCTTACAACGCCTTTAGAGCCTGGGGGGCAATGGCCAAACTGAAGGCGATGGAATTGGAATATTCCAGATATATAAGTGGGGTTATTTCAGGTGAGAGTTTAAACAGCATCTCCATGACAGCTACTACTTTTGATGACGGCACCAGTAGTTTAAAACTGGACCTGGCAACCATATTCAAAGCCTCCTCTTCTATTTCGCAGGAAATCGTTTTGAATAAACTGTTCAAAAAACTGATGGCGACTGTAATGGAAAATGCAGGCGCAGACAGGGGTATTCTTCTGCTGAAAGACAAAGGGAAATTATACATTGAAGCTTTGGCTGAAGATAATGGCAAGACCTGTAATGTGATGCAACATATCAACTATAAAGGTTCCGGGCTCTTGTCTGAATCTATTGTGTCTTACGTTACCCAAACCGCAAAAAGCGTAGTGGTCCAGGATGCTAAAAATGAGCGAAGATTCCCGCAGTGCAACTACCTCCAGGCCTCTGCTGTAAGATCTGTTTTGTCTTCTCCTATTATTCATTTAGGAAAAATGGTAGGCGTTCTTTATCTGGAAAACAATAAAACAACCGCCGCCTTTACAAAGGAAAGGGTTGACCTCCTGGCGCTGCTCTCAGGGCAAATTGCCGTGTCAATTAATAATGCGGTCTTATATGAGAATCTTGAGCACAAAGTAGCAGAAAGAACCGTGGCGCTTGAGGAGGAAAAAAAGAAATCTGATGAATTATTACTGAACATCCTTCCTGCTGAAATTGCTGAAGAACTTAAAAGAACCAAAAAAACCATCCCTCAATACATTGATAAAGTTACTGTGATGTTTACAGATTTCAAAGGATTTACCCAGTTCAGCGAGACCATGAGCCCGCAGGATCTGGTTGATGAATTGGATGTTTGTTTCAGCCAGTTTGACAACATTGTCGAAAAATACAATGTCGAAAAAATCAAAACCATAGGAGATTCCTATATGTGTGTGGGTGGGCTTCCTGTTCCCAATTCCACTCACTCAATAGATGTAATTCACGCGGCCATGGAAATAAGAGACTGGATGCTAGCGCGAAAGGAGGCTGCCAGGGAGAGTGGGAAACCGGTTTTTGAGATTAGGATTGGTTTGGATACGGGCCCTGTAATCGCCGGTGTGGTGGGTTCCAAAAAATTTGCTTATGACATCTGGGGAGATACTGTAAACACTGCCTCCAGGATGGAATCCTCAGGAGAAACAGGCAAAATCAATATCTCCGGAAAAACATATTTACTCATCAAGGACTCCTTTGACTGTGAATTCAGAGGGAAAATAGAAGCCAAAAATAAAGGCCTTATAGATATGTATTTTGTAGAGCCCCTGAAGGACAGGGTTAATATCGAAGGTTAAATATTCATTTAATAATAAAACCCCATGAGTTTGTATCCCCCAGCCACAACTGAAGACGACATTGAGAAAGTTTATCTTGAATCGTATAACGAAACCAAAATTGGTTACTCTAATTCCGGAAATTTTTTCAGCCCGAATTTCAAGAGTATTAATCACCTGGAAGTGGGTAACTCCAGGATGATCAATAGCTTTTTGGTGCGGGCCGTTGAATATTTACTAACCTGGTATCAGCGGTTTATACTTTGGTTGAAAAAAAAATACCATGCATTATTTCCAAGGATAGAGAAGATAACTGGAACTGCTAAGGATGCATATATTACAGGCAAACTCACCTTTGCCAAAAGAAGTGATTATGCCAGGGGGCTTCATCACATGCCCGTGGAATTGTGGGGTCGCACAAGATTAGGTGCCTGGCACTTATTTACAAAGGGCGAAAGTGATGAAAAAGGAGTTTTTAAACTCAAGTTTGATTATTTGGTATCCAGGCGGTGGAGATACAAAACTTTCCATCTTGAAATATATCAAATCCAGCACGTGTACTTCAAAAAAGAAAATGGACATCCTGATATAAAATTGGATCTTTTTGAAAGGATTAAAATTCCAAAAGGGGATCTTACCGGACTGGGTTATGATCTGGGGAATATTCAGCTGTGTTACTGGGAATACAGAGATGACACCAAACTACCCAGGGTAGTAATCAAAGATCACGAAGAAGACGCCCCCGAATATTATTCAGATGGGCGTAACGAGGCTATCCAGCAGCAATTTGTTCCTATTCAACTGCTTAAGGACAAACACCTGCTGCAGATAAAGCTTGACAAGGGGCATTTCTCCCTAAAAGATATCCAAAACGATTATCCAAAAAACCTTACCGTGGCCATGGAGGAAAAATTACCCTATTCTACCAGGTGCGATTATTGGTTTGGAAGACGTATGATGAATGGGATGAATTGTGCCACCTTTATACCAGATCCTGAAGAAAAAAATAGATATTGGGTACGTTTTTTTGGAGCCTGTGATTATCAAGTAAATGATGAATATGCTTTTCCCACGGTAGAGATCAAATTTTACATTCCGCCGGATAAGCTGCCAATACCGGAACAGATCATTACTACGGGTCCTACCAATAATCACGAAAAATCACCATTCTCAACCCATATCTTCACCCCTGCAGATGGGGAAAGATGGGAGTGTGCCAAAAGAGTAGCAAGAGTTACCGGGGCACTTTGCACAGAGCTGGATGACCATTTTGCAGGAACTCACGTAAATACTGAACAGTTTGCCATTGCAGCCCGAAGGAATTTAAGAAGAAGTCCGCTTACCATTTTACTTTTCCCACATCTTAAGGAAGTCGCCCTTATCAATTTTGCGGCCGACACAATACTAATTGGTCCCGGTTATATTCCCAGAGCTTCGGCGGTTACTGCGGCCGGGATGGAGCAAAGGTGTGCAGATATGATGGGCGTGCTGGACTGGAAGAACTGGGAGCCTATGGAGATCATCAACTCCCGCCATACCTATGCCCAGGCTGAAAATTTATTCTGGGAAGTTGTAACAGAGTATGTAGATACTTTTTTTGAGCAATTTGAGGAAGATATCAGGAAGGAATGGCCTGAAGTATTTCTCTTTAGTGAAGACTTGGTAAATCACTCGCTCCCGGCATTTCAATTCCGTAATAACGGGAAGATCTTTTCTGCGGAAGAACAGGCTTTTGAAAATAAGAGGGTGGAATATTATCATGCAAGGTTCAGGTATGATCCTGACCTTCCGCGCAGATCGGTAGACGGTGTTCCGAAGGCTATATCTCCAATAACACTAAATCCCGATGCACCCCTCAAAGAGGATTGGGAAAACCTGAAACAGGCTTGTAAATACATCATTATGCAGGCAACTTTTATGCATACCTGGGTGAATGAGCACCAATACGAGGATATTGGAGAAGTATTATACAGCAGTCTTGGCCTTAGGTTTGGCAACAGTGAAGAGGGAATTTTTCTGCCTGAAAGTGATCATTCCATTTCACCCGATCTTACAAGGGCCACACAAATGATGTGGTTCAGCAATCTGCTCTCCAGGACCGAGTATGGATTTATTACGCGAAATGAGGAAAATGACATTGACCACTTATTTTGTGAATTGCTGGAAAAACGCAGGTCGGCTTTCAAAGAGCTATATGTTGAGATTGACAATATTGAATCACGAACAAATATTTAAGCCATGGGAGCAAACGAAAAAATTATAACACGAAGTTCAGGAAACATTTTAAAGAATGCCTGGAACAAGCTCTATCTCTGGCTATTTTGTCAGTTTTTTAGCTGGATCATTGTACTCACCCTAAGCCTTTTTTACCGGAAAAGGATGTCACATGATAACGGCATTGCCGGGATGGGAAAACTCAGCATAGTTCCCAATCCAAAATTCCCGGCGCATGAATTCTTCGAGCCCGGGCGGGTTTACTCTGCACGTATAAGGCACGCATCTGCTACTTTCCTGGATGATGCCATGAACTGTATAAGAAGCATGTCTGTCAAGTTTAGTGATCAGCATTTTAAAAGCCCTTTTGATATTGAAATGAACACTGGCGAGACCAGCCTGTTCTGGTCGGCTTATAGTTTTTTCCAGTTTGCTAAACTGCGGAAGGAAAAGCATGGAGTGGAATATATAGAATACTATAAAAAATACCCTGAAGGATTAAAAGGTGCGCAATTGGCGCTTCGCAGGAATCCATCCTCCTTTCAAAATTTAAGGTATTACTGTAAAACCCCCTTTAAATTTATGGGTAAAGACCAGGTAAAACGCTATGCCAAATACAGGATGCGGCCGCTGGGTAATGAACCCGAAACGGGAATTGAACTTGGCATGAGCAACGTAGATACCGGCAACCAGCGGATTTTGCCATTTGAGACCAGAGGTAGAAATTACCTGAAATATGAATACGAGGAGAAGGTAAAAAGCGGAGATGCAAAGTATATGATGCAGATCCAGACCAGGATCGCCCAGGATGATGATGACCCCGAGATCTTCAATAATATGGTGCCTTGGGATGAGATAGCCCACCCATGGCATGATCTGGCAGAGATAGAAATTAGTGAGATCCTGGATTGGAAAGAAAGCACAAAAACCAGCTTTTCACTGAATAATATGCCGAAAACCCTCGGCATCATTCCGGCCAAAAGTATTTATGACTACAACAGCCTGAACTATATGCGCAGCCATTCAGAAAAAGCGAAAGTAGCCCGGTTGATGTCTTATAAAATATTTGGCTATCCCAAGCCAATTCCCAACAATGAAGACCGTAATTCGGGTGACTGGGCAAAGATCCAGGGAGAGAAAGTTTCGAAGTTGGTGAGGAGTTAAAGGGGCTTCATTGTTCAAGGTTTAAAGTGCAAGGTTGCCGGCATGTCCATGCCTATATAGCATTGAGCTTGTTGATGAAATGAAGGATGAGTTTAAAAAGGGAGATACGAAAGAAGGTTTCGCCATAGCTGAGGACATCAAACAAAACCTTCAAAAAATCACCCATCACGGCAAGCGAGCCGATGCCATCGTAAAAGGCATGCTCGCACACAGCCGGTCAAGTTCTGGTGAAAAAGTCCCGACTGATATCAATGCTTTGGCCGATGAATATCTTCGCCTTTCGTATCACGGCTTAAGGGCAAAAGACAGCACATTCAATGCAGACTTTAAAACTGATTTTGATCCTGATTTACCAAAAGTGAATGTGGTTTCTCAAGACATTGGAAGGGTGTTACTGAATTTGATCAATAATGCCTTTCAGGCGGTTAACGGCGTTGAAAAACCAAAAGTTATTGTGGCAACAAAAAAACTGGATAATGGCATACAAATAAATGTTTCTGACAATGGACCCGGCATCCCTGATGCAATTAAAGATAAAAATAATTCAACCATTTTTCACTACCAAACCTACTGGGCAGGGAACAGGATTAGGGACTCAGTTTGAGCTATGATATTGTGAAGGCACATGGAGGTGATTTGAAAGTGGCGAACGAGAGTAATGGAACCATTTTTTAGCGTTCACCTGCCAAAAACTTAAAATAATATCTGGCTGGCACATTCCGGTTTCATGTTCAACGGCGTGGGCAAATAATAGCTCCTGCCAGATTTGATATTTGTAAAGCACACCGTTTAAAAAGGAAAGAAAATGACCTGCCTCTTAAAAAGCAGGAAAATCTTTTAAGAGCAACGGCAGAAAAATTGGTCGAGTAGTAATGATAATAAGTAAAACCTGAGATTATGAAAGAGAATGGCCACAAAAACCTTGTTGGCTTTCAAGTTTTTTTATATTATATTTAAAAAATCATAATCTTTTTATTAAAGGATTACGAAGTTGAAAATAAGCGCATTTTTTATCCTATTTATACGATTGAAAAATGAAGAACACAGCATCCATTAAAAAAACCAAATTCGATGATGTAAGCCGCCAGTTAAAACAACGGGAGGCTGAACTTTCCCTTATAAACAGCCTGCAGGAGGCTATTGTAGATGGAAGAGGAATGGAGGAGATCTATGACCTGGTAGGTGATCGGATAAGAAACCTTTTTGATGCTCAGGGTGCTCTGGTATGTACATTTGATTATGAAAAAAAACTGGAAATTTTCCATTATGTATTTGAAGAAGGGAAAACTCATCAAATTGGTCCAAGGCCCATTGATAAATTACGTCAACGTTTAATTGATAAGGGTGAATTAATCCTAATAAATGAAAATGCCGATGAATTGTGGACCCAACTCACCGGGGAAGCCCCCACGGTGATTCCGGGAACTTTAATGACCAAATCGGCTCTATATGTTCCCATGGCGGTCGGGAAGACTGTACGGGGCTACCTTAGCCTTCAAAATGTTGACCGGGAAAATGCATTTAGCGATTCAGATGTTCAACTGCTGAGTACTCTTGCCAACAGTATGAGTGTGGCTCTTGAAAACGCCCGGCTTTTTACAGAAACAGAGCAGCGCAATGCAGAACTCGCAGTAATAAACAGCGTTCAGCAGGGGTTAGTAGCCGAAATGGATATGCAGGGGATCTATGACCTTGTTGGGGATCGCATCCGGGATTTGTTCGATGCACAGGTAACCGGTATTATAACATTTGATCATAACCATAAAACAGAAATATTCCACTATATATTTGAAGACGGGAAACGCATTAAGGCCGGGGATCGACCTTACGATAAGGTTCGTGAAAAAATAATTAAGGATCGCCAGATCATGCTTCTTAATGAAAAGGCAGAGGAAGAAATCTCAAGAATTAACGGGGAAGTTCATAAACCCGTTGAAGGAACAAGGATTGCAAAGTCGGCCCTATTCGTACCTATGTTAGTAGGTGACACTGTAAGGGGTTATGTGACACTTCAAAACCTGGACCGTGAAAATGCCTTTAGCGATTCTGATGTGAGGTTGCTTAATACCCTTACCAACAGTATGAGCGTTGCCCTGGAAAACGCCAGGCTCTTCAATGAAACTATGCGTTTACTGGCTGAGACTGAACAGAGGGCTACCGAGATGCAAACGGTTAACAGCATAAGCCATGCCCTGGTTTCCCAGCTGGAAATAAGGGCACTTATTAAATTGATTGGAGACCTTATGCAACAAACGTTTAATGCAGACATTGTTTATCTCGCACATTATGACCGCAAAAGTAATATCCTTGGCTTTCCTTATATGTACGGAGATGAGGCAAAATCTAGGCCTTTCGGAAATGGTATTACTGAAAAGATCATCATTAACCGGGAACCCCTGCTTGTTAATCAGGATCTTGAAAAGACCTATGACAGGATTGATGCCGAAAGAAGTGGAAAATGGGTGGAATCATATCTTGGAGTGCCCATTATAGCAGGAAATGAGGCCATGGGAGTGATAAGTGTTCAAAGTACAGCTGTCCAAAACAGGTTTACAGATAGTGATCTTAGATTGCTTACCACCATTGCTGCCAATGTTGGGGTGGCCATGCAAAATGCGGAGGCTTACCAAAAACTCCAGGCAGCAATGACAGATCTTAAAGCAGCTCAGGAGCAACTGGTGCAACAGGAAAAACTTGCTTCCCTTGGACAACTTACTGCAGGTATTGCCCATGAAATTAAAAATCCGCTAAACTTCGTAAATAATTTTTCAGATTTGAATGTGGAACTTATTGAGGAGATCTATGAGGAACTTCAAAAATTGGAAGAGAACAACACGATAAAAGAAATATCGGAAATTCTTGGAGATTTGAGATCCAATTCAAAAAAGATCCATCAGCATGGAAAAAGAGCAGATGGTATTGTAAAATCTATGTTACAGCACAGCCGTGGTGGTAGTGGAAAAGTTGAACCTACAGACCTTAATGATCTCATTAGAGAATATGTAAATCTTTCCTTTCACGGCATGAGGGCAGGTAAAAAGGCTATTAATGTTACTATGGATTTGCAGCTCGACGATAGCGTGGGAATGATTCCTCTAATTAGTGAAGACTTCAGCAGGGTGATCCTTAACTTATGTAATAATGCATTTGATGCCATGAGGGAGAAGTTCAATGCTCATTCAGGGAATATTGAATACAATCCTAAACTTACTGTGAAAACTTTTCTGAAGAAAGAATATGTTGAAATACAGATTAAAGATAATGGAGGTGGTATACCCGATGAATTTAAGGATAAGATCCTGCAGCCTTTCTTTACCACAAAAAAAGGTACTGAGGGTACAGGACTGGGATTAAGCATCACCAACGACATCATTAAAGCACATAAAGGATTTTTGGATATAATTTCAGAAAAAGACAATTACACCAGTTTCAATATTGTAATACCAACCATAATTAAAAATTAAAGATGAAAATACTTATAGTGGATGATGAGAAGGATGTAGAAATGTTATTCCGTCAAAAATTCAGAAAAGAAGTAAAAAATAATAGTCTGGAACTCCTGTTTGCATTTTCAGGGCAAGAGGCACTAGAACTACTTGAGCGCGATAATCCGCCCGTTGTAATGTATGTTTTTTCTGATATTAACATGCCAGGAATGACAGGGCTTGAATTACTCAAATTAGTAAAAACACGCTTTCCTGAAATAAAAGTTAGCATGATATCTGCCTATGGAGATGCCGAAAATTATAATAAAGCAAAGGAATCCGGGGCACAAGAATTTTTTACTAAACCCATAGATTTTGACTCGCTTAAAAAGGAGATCAACCAGTTAATGAATTAAACAAAAATAATTTACAATGACAAAAATTCTGGTGGTCGATGACGAAGAAGATTTGAAAGTACTAATAAAGCAGCGCTTCAGACAAAAGATTCGTCAAAATGAATATGAATTCATCTTTGCCGAAAACGGGAGGCATGCTTTAGAACAGTTATTGGAACACCCAGATGTAGATATGGTTCTAAGCGATATAAATATGCCTGAAATGGATGGTCTCACCCTTCTCACAAAACTGGCAGAACAAAATTCCCTGTTAAAGTCAGTGATAGTTTCGGCCTATGGGGATATGGAAAACATTCGTACAGCTATGAATCGCGGAGCTTTTGATTTCACCACCAAACCAATAGACTTTAAAGATCTTGAAATTACCATTGAAAAAACGATAAGCCATATTGCCGGAATCAAAAAAACCTTGCAGGCAGTCAAGGAAAACAACATCCTGAGAATGTATGTTGATGAAACAGTACTCAACTTTATGGGGGGAAAGAAAATGGAAACTTCCCTTTTTGATAATGAAACAGTTGAGGGAACAGTTGCCTTTATAGATATATGCGGCTTCACGGCTATAAGTGAAAATGAACCTGCAAATAAGGTTGTGGCCATGCTCAACGCCTATTTTGATATAATGGTCAATGAGATTATCAAAGAGGAAGGCACCGTTGATAAATTCCTTGGTGATGCTGTTATGGCGTCTTTTAAAGGTGAATTTCATCTTGACCGGGCGATGGATGCCTGCCTGTCTATTAGAAAAGCCATTTATAATGCAGACATTACAATAAGTAATAATATTTATAAACCAGAAGTTTCCATTGGCATAAACAGCGGCGAGATGGTATGGGGAAATATAGGTTCGGCCACATTAAGAAGACTGGATTATACGGTTATTGGTGATGCTGTAAATGTAGCAGCAAGATTACAGGAAGCTGCCAAAAAAGGGCAAATCCTTATTAGCGAGGTCAATTATGAAAAAGTGAAAGAATCCTTTTTCTGCAACCGTGTGGCAGAAATTAAAATGAAAAATAAAGAACACCCTCTCACAGTTTATGAGATCCTGAGTTAAGAATCAACCTGAATGAATATAAGTATGCTTTTAATGCAATCTAAAAGCAATAAGACTTTTTAATGGCAAACCCCAACAGAATAAACTGGCATTCTATTTTTTCACTACGCTCCATTTTCTCTACCGGGATTGGGGTTCTTTTTGCGGTGGTGGGCCTTCAGGGATTCCTGGTACCAAACAATTTTCTAGATGGCGGTGTTACCGGTATTTCCATTCTTTTATTGGGAATAAGTAAGCTTCATATAAGCCTGTTGTTATTGATCTTTAATCTACCTTTTGTAATTATAGGTTTTAAGAAAATTGGTTACACCTTTGGTATGCAGGCCAGCATTGCTATAGTCCTACTTTCTGCCGGAATGTTTTTTATAGATATCAATGTTTTTACTGAAGATAAGGTACTTATAGCACTATTTGGAGGTTTTTTCATAGGACTGGGAATAGGTTTTGTAATAAGAGGTGGGGGGGTGATAGATGGTCTTGAGGTTGTTGCCCTGCACACCGAGAAAAAATCGGCCTTCACTTCCGCAGAAATTATTTTAACGCTAAACATCCTTATCATTTTAGGAGCCGCTTACCGGTTTGGTATAGAAACAGGAATGTATTCTATTCTTGTATATTACACCGCTATGAAAACCACCAATTACGTTGTAGACGGGTTTGAAGAATATACCGCCCTAAATATCATTTCCGGGAATGCAGCTGCCATCCGGAATGTGATCGTGAATGACTATGGAAAAGGAATCACGGTCTTTAAAGGGGAGCGGGGCTACCTACCGGGGTTTTATGATTATAAAGTCCATTGTGACATCATTGTGACAGTGGTAACGAGGCTGGAAATACACCGTATAAAAAATTCAATAATTAAGATAGATCCCGAGGCTTTTATCTTTGTTAATAGCATAAAGGAAGTTAATGGTGGGGTTTTTAAGGAGCACAATAAAGAAGACGTTTCAACCAATTAAATTAAAATTTATGAGTAATACTGATCGTATTGACTGGAAATCAATTTTTTCTCTCTCTTCAATGATGTATACCATTTTAGGTGTTTTTTCTGCCCTGGTCGCCTTACAGGGATTTATGATACCTAATCATTTTCTGGATGGCGGTATTACAGGGATCTCCATTTTGGTTGAGGAGGTTTTTCATATCCCCTTCAGCGTGTGCCTTATTCTATTCAATCTTCCTTTTATTTTAATTGGATATAAAAAGATTGGAAAAACCTTTAGCGTAAATGCATTTTTAGCTGTCATCCTGCTTGCGGTGCTGATGACCTTTATCTCCTTTCCGCAGATCACTAGTGATAAAGTACTCATAGCCGTTTTTGGCGGATTTTTCATTGGTTTAGGCATAGGTCTCGTAATACGTGGTGGCGGGGTAATAGACGGGTTAGAGATCATTGCACATTATACCAATAAGAGAATTGGTTTCTCTACCGGTGAAATTATAATGACTTTTAATACTTTACTTTTCATAGGGGCGGCATTTGAATTTGGCCTTGAAACCGCAATGTATTCCATATTGGTTTATTTTACAGCGATGAAAACCTCAGATTATGTAGTTGACGGGTTTGAGGAATTTACCGCATTGACGATAATTTCAAAGGAATTTGAAACTGTAAAATCTGTAATTGTCAATGATTTTGGGAAAGCAATTACCGTTTATAAAGGAGAAAGAGGTTATCTTCCATCCAGTTTTGAAATAAAACAGGATTGTGATATTGTGATGACCATTGTTACCAGAATAGAGATACACCGCATTAAAGAAGTAATAAAAGAATTAGACCCCAACGCCTTCTTTTATGTACAAAGGATCAAGGAGGTTAAAGGAGGATTAGGTAAACATAATACCAAGCAGCATTGATGGAAATTATATTTCAGGATATTTATAAGAAGATCATTGGAAAACTGGAGCATGAATTACCGGAGGAACTTGCCTATCATAATGCGCACCACACAAAATATGTGGTCGAAAAAGCAATATTGCTGGCCGGCTATGAAAATATTACAGGAAAAGAACTAAAACTCATAACGATTGCAGCGCTATATCATGATACCGGTTTTTTAATTGACCATAAAGAACACGAAAATCTTGGATGTCAGATCGCTTTTCGGGACCTTCAGGGATTATTAAATGCAGATGAACTTGAAAATATATGTGGGATGATCACAGCAACCAAAATTCCGCAAAAACCCAGGAATATCCATGAAAAAATAGTTGCAGATTCTGATTTGTTTTACCTTGGAACTACTGATTATAAAAAGTTTAGCAAAAAACTTTATTTAGAATTAAAGCATTTTGATCCTTCCATTAATGAAGAAAAATGGTTAAAGATACAGGTCAATTTTCTTTCATCTCACAACTACCATACAAAATATGGCAAGGAAGTCCTGGAACCGGTTAAAAGAAATAATTTAAACGCACTTTTATTAGCTGGGTGAGTTAAAAACAAAAATTGTGTTAATCCCAAATTTCAATTTCCCCCAAGCCAAAGATTATTTTAAAATCCTTAGTGTCCGGTAGAAATAGATTTAGATTAAATGGCTTATTGCGCTCAAGCCAGCATTCACGGGGCTGAGTCTTGTGGTAAGCTTTTTTTTTATCCTACCCCAAACTTTGTAACGGTTTATATGAAAACTCGGTAAGCTAATATTTTGTATCTTTATATAGTACAGAGTATCAAACTGCACCAAAACGTTCTATTTCTATTGTGAGTTAATCGTGAGTTCAGGAAATTGGATCTGAGCAAAACCGTATAAATACTGGTGGTTTCAGAGCTTTTTAAGAGTCTGCCACCCCGACTTTTTAGGTGTCAAATGACATCGAAAAATACCTAAATTAATGATTTTCAGCGCTTTAATAGAAACTGGTGATCATTTTTTTGTGTTTAATATTATCCTAAATATGACCTATTAGGTTACCTTTTTTACCTTAAAAAAACATTTAGTCTTTCACCAGATTCCGGATAGCAATCCACTGCTTTAACATTTCCCGGGAATCGGTTGCGGGATATCCCAGGACTGTTTGTCCGGCAGCCACATCATTCATCACCCCGGATCCTCCTCCTACTTTCGCACCGCTATGGATCGTGACATGGTCTTTAATAGAGGCGCTGCCACCTATAATCACGCCATCGCCCAAAGTAACCGATCCTGCCAAACCACTACTACCGGCCATAATACAGGAACGCCCCAGCACACAATTATGAGCGATTTGAACAAGGTTATCTATTTTACAGCCATCGCCTATAATGGTGGAGCTAAACTTTCCACGGTCTACCGTAGAGTTCGCCCCTATTTCAACGCCGTTGCCAATTACAACATTTCCTATCTGTGGAATTTTAACCAATCCCCTACCATCCTCGCTGGGACGAAAGCCAAACCCATCTGCACCAATGCTAACATTCAAGTGAAAAATACAATAGTGTCCAATCTCACTGCGTTCGCGAATCACGGTGCCAGACCAAATAACGGTATGATTTCCTATATGGGTTTCATCGAAAACAGTAACATTGGGATACAAAACCACACCATCCCCCAGCATGACGTCCTTTCCCACATAACAACCTGCCCCAATTTTACACCCGGATCCCATTATAACAGATTTATGAACCACCGCCGTGGGATGGATGTCTATTTCAAAAACGGGAGGATCAGGAGTATACATTTCCAATATTTTAGCCATAGACAGGTCCACATTTTTTACCCTGATAAAAGCACGACCTTCTCCGGGCTCAAAATTTAGGTTTTCAGGTACAATAGCGGCACAGGCTTTGGATTTTTCCCAAAGCTTAATGTATTTCGGACTTCCAATAAAAGTAATATGATGATTTTCCGCTTTCTCCAACTGTTCAGGAGCGGTAATTTGATGAGCACAATTCCCGGTTATTTCACCTTCCAAAAGCTCATTGATCTCTGTTATTGTATATGTTTTCATTTTTATAATTCTGTATTATATCGAGCTGTTCCGCTTTAACCAACTGTGGTTATTTAAAATCCTGACTAAGAATACGGTTTTGAAATTACAATCTCGCTATTTAACGCAGTTTATTCATTATTATTTAAGTTTAAGCAGACTAAACACTGAAATACCTTCGGAATATAATTTCCTCAATGTATGAATTCTTCCCTATTTCATTATTATCAATAATATAATACTTTAGAAATATTTCTTTTTGAAAACATAAATCTTAAATTAATATTAAACTTTTCAGCTATGTAACAATTGTTGCAGGTTAGAAAATTTTATTGATTAACTTTTATGAACTTTAATTATTAATCCAAAAGAAAACGAACATGAGTTATTATTTTTCCAAAACAGTAGATTATAATTTTGATGAAGCAATTGATAAAATTACAGAAGAATTGAAAAAAGAAGGTTTCGGAATTCTTACTGAAATCGATGTAAAAGAAACTTTTAAAAAGAAACTGGATGTGGATTTCAGAAAATATAGAATTCTTGGTGCCTGCAATCCCAACATGGCTTATCAGGCCATCCAACATGAACCCCGGATAGGAACGATGCTTCCCTGCAACGTGATCGTCCAGGAGCTTGAAAACGGAAAAGTAGAAGTGAGTGCGGTAGATCCGGTTGCTTCCATGATGGCTGTAGAAAATAATAACCTTGGTGAAGTGGCGAAAGATGTGAGAAACAAGCTCAAAAAAGTCATTGAAAATTTTAAATAAATAGGAGATAAGTTTATCTGTTTAAAATTATGGATCATTCATAAGAAATATCCATTAAAAACCAATAACCCGGAATGAGAATTTCTCTGATTTTCATTCTGGGTTCGGTTTTATAATACCTTGTCCCAAATATTCTTATCTATCAATCCATTGGTGGAATTAATTTTTTAGTGTGTAACAATAGTTGCTGTACGGGAGATATTCAGATAATAAATTTGCAAATCAAAAATATAAGAATGACTTTTCTCAATAAACACAGGCTAACTATCCTTGGAATCTTCCTTGGTGCAATTGCAGGCTATCTTTATTATCATTTTATAGGCTGTGTAAGCGGAACTTGCAGCATTACTTCAAAACCCTTAAACAGCACGGCATATGGTGCTTTAATGGGCGGATTGCTGCTGAATTTATTCAATACAAAAACCTCTAAATCCGTATAATATGTATACAAGAGTCTAATTTGTCAATTTCAAAAAACTTAATTAATGTTAAACACTTTAAAAGAATTATTAGGATTTGGTCCTAAAACCGATTACGCAGAACTCAAACGAAACGGTGCGATTATCCTGGATGTTCGTACCAAAAATGAATTTGCAGATGGACATATTAAAAATTCCATCAATATCCCTGTAAACACACTGCTCCAGAATTTAAATAAACTCAAAAATAAGAATACTCCAATTATAACCTGCTGTGCTACCGGAAATCGGAGCGGAATGGCGAAAAGGGTTTTGAAATCCAAAGGTTATGATCAGGTTTATAATGGAGGTGGGTGGAAAAGTCTTAACAATAAACTTTAAATATTTAACATATTGAAAACTAATTAATTAGCGCTTATTTAAGAGTGATTTTTTCAGATTTTTCATACTTTAAAATAAAAATGAAAAATACTGCCATCAAATTGGTTTGGGCTACCACAATTTTTTTGATTGTAGTAGCCATATTGTCCTCTCTAAATTTTTCTTTTTCATTGATCTTTTATTTAGTGGTTTTTGGCCAGCTGCTTTTAATCTTTACCGTTTATAAAGTACTTACCGATGATTATAAAACAGACAAGACTTTTGACAATTGGTATGAAGATCATCCAAAACACGAAGACGAATAATAAAGCAGCAATTTTATCTATTATCCAGGATTGCCAGATTTAACCTGAAAATAATTTTCAGGTTTTTTTGTTTAAAAGGAAATACTTTGTACAATTCCTTTAACTTTATTGTGGACTAAATTCAGCACTTAAATATGCATTTAAACAAGTATATAGATCACACTTTACTGAAATCAACAGCTACAATTCAGGAAATAGAAACTCTTTGTTCTGAAGCCCTGGAGTACGACTTTTACGCCGTTTGTGTAAACGGATGTTATGTGAAAACCGCAAAATCTGTATTAAATAAATCTGATGTAAAGATCGCAGCAGTAATAGGATTTCCGCTTGGAGCAATGAGTACAGCTGCAAAAATAGCTGAAGCGGAGTTTTGCATAGCCGATGGCGCCGATGAAATAGATATGGTGATCAATATTGGTTGGGTAAAATCTGGCGAGAACAAACGTGTCGAATCGGAAATTTCAGCGATTAAAAAAGCCATCGGAAACAAAGTTTTAAAAGTGATTATTGAAACCTGTTATCTTTCAGAAGTAGAAAAAAGGGCTTCCTGTCTGGCCGCACTGAATGCAAAAGCAGATTTCGTCAAAACATCTACTGGCTTCGGGACCGGAGGAGCAACACCGGAGGATGTAAAACTTATGAAGGAAGTTGTTGGAGACAAGCTTCAGATAAAAGCTTCCGGCGGAATTAAGGATAAAAGAACAGCCATCAATTATATCAATATGGGGGTGAGCAGATTGGGAACTTCCTCTGGGATCGTACTGCTAACTTCAAAAGACAAAATTTAATGAGTACACATATACAAGCCGAAAAAGGAGAAATTGCAGAAACTATTTTATTGCCCGGAGACCCTTTAAGGGCCAAATGGATCGCCGAAACATTTTTTAAAAATCATGTATGTTATAATAAAGTTCGGGGGATGCTGGGATATACCGGAACTTATAAAGGCAAGCGCATATCGGTACAGGGAACCGGCATGGGAATCCCTTCCACCCTGATCTATTGCCATGAACTCATCAATAATTTTGGTGTTAAAAACCTCATCCGGGTTGGATCTGCTGGTTCTTATCAGGAAAATGTCGGGCTTCGTGATATTGTGATTGCTATGTCCGCATCTTCTACTTCCGGAATAAATAATTCCCGGTTTAAAAATGCCGATTATGCGCCCACCGCCAACTTTGATCTTTTTTTAAAAGCGGCTTTATATGCCAAAGAAAACAACATTTCCATCAAAGCGGGAAATATACTTTCTTCAGATGAGTTTTATGAAGACGATCCCGAAGCTTATAAAAAATGGGCAGAATTCGGGGTGCTGTGCGTAGAGATGGAAACAGCCGGGTTATATACCATCGCGGCAAAACATAACGTAAACGCACTTTCTATATTAACAATTTCCGATTCCCTTGTTACAGGAGAACATCTTTCTTCAGAAGACAGGGAACAATCCTTTTCAAAAATGATAGAAATTGCACTGGGAACGGTTTCCTGAATAGCACAAGAAAATCAAAAACCTCGGGGCAAGCCCACAAGGTATCAGTTAGAAAATACTTTTAAAAATTCGAGGAAAGCCTTGGAGAATTAAACCCTTAATGAGGGATTAATTTTTGTAGCTTGCGTATTGGCATTTTCCAAACCTAAAAACATTTCATTTCTCAACAAATATTTATTTATGAAATGAGCATAACCGAAACACGTTACAAGCACCTATTAAGATATGCGAATTGCATATAACCAATAAAAAACAATAAATATCTACAGATGAAACATTACACTCCGGCAAATAACCGATATGAAAAAATGCAGTATCGCCGCTGCGGAAAAAGCGGGATAAAACTTCCTTTATTATCGCTTGGATTATGGCATAATTTCGGGGATAACGATAATCTGGAAACCTCAAGGGAGCTCTTAAGAACGGCCTTTGACAATGGGATCACACATTTTGATCTTGCAAACAATTATGGTCCTCCTTATGGTTCTGCCGAAAGGAATTTCGGAAAAATTTTTAAAGAGGATTTTGTTCAGCTTCGGGATGAATTGATAATTTCCACAAAAGCCGGATGGGATATGTGGCCGGGACCTTACGGCAATTTCGGTTCACGGAAATATCTAATCGCAAGTCTGGATCAGTCCTTAAACCGAATGGGGCTGGATTATGTGGATATATTTTACCATCACCGACCAGATCCTGAAACACCATTGGAAGAAACCATGGGTGCACTTGACCAAATAGTGCGTCAGGGAAAAGCCTTATATGTTGGGATTTCCCAATATTCTGCAGAAGATACGGCCAAAGCTGCAGAAATATTAAAAGAACAAAAAACTCCCTTTTTAATACACCAGCCCAGGTACAATATGCTGGACAGATGGGTGGAAAATGGCCTTTTGGACACCCTGGAACACTACGGACTGGGAAGCATTGTTTTCTCTCCTTTGGAGCAGGGAATCCTTACCTCAAAATATTTGAAAGAAATTCCTGAAGATTCCAGGGCTGCAATTGAAGGAGGATATCTCGATAAATCTCAAATTACCCCTGCCCTTATTGATAAGGTTGGGAAACTGAATGAAATTGCTCAAAGCAGGAATCAAAGTCTGGCGCAAATGGCCATTTGCTGGTTGTTAAAAGATAACAGGATTACATCTGTACTGGTAGGAGTGAGCAAAGTTTCACAGCTGGAAAACAACATTGAAGCCTTGAATAATTTAGAATTTACTTCAGAAGAATTACATGAAATTGAACAAATTTTAAAAAAGGATTGAAAGGTTTCAAAAAAAAACTATTCCAAACGTGACACCGATTAATAAGTGCTTTTTCAGTTGAATTCTATGACTATTACCTATAATCTTATTAAAATTCAGCCTTAATATTAACTTTCAAAAACAGGTCTTTCAAAGAAAACAGGTGGGATTCTTCTTTTAAGGAGATTATTCCACCTATTTTTGTGGCTCAAAGTCTATTGTTTTTCACCTACGTATGCTGGCCCTAAGGAATTTTTAATTTATTATTCCGGTCATGAATACAGCTTTTGAATTTGAAGTACATTCCGAGGAATTGAACCTTGTCAACAATCTGAAAAATCAGGTGGATGAGATCTATCAGGAACAAGCTATTTTCGCACTATCTCTCGAAACCCTGGAACTAACCCGAAGATTTTGTCAATCCTATTCTCTTGTCAAAAATATAAACGGAGTTATTCCCAGAGAATTTAATAAATTCGTTTCGCTTTCCAGACATTTGGGACGAAACCCTCTTCAGGAGCTAAAATAATTTCGCTTCATCCAATTTCATATAATCTGAAAATAAAGCAGTTAAGTATTTTCCCTGCATAAATATCTATTTTGAATAAAAAAACCTTGTTTTAAATAGAAAGAAACCTATATTTGCACCGCGAAAATGGTCGCGTAGCTCAGTTGGATAGAGCACCTGCCTTCTAAGCAGGCGGTCCCAGGTTCGAATCCTGGCGCGATCACTAATGTAAACCCCTGTAAACCAGGGGTTTACACTTTTATACAGGTTGCTCAAGTTTTATGTTTTTTAGATTTACGCACACTTTACGCACTCTTAAATTTTCCTCAATATTTTACTAAATTTTAATCCTTTTTAGGCTGTTTTGATGAACTGAATTAGTTATTTAATTGCAATTTTAATCAAATTATAAAAATAAAATAATTTAGACTACCGCAATTGGACACCTACCAAGACCAAAATCATCAATTTTCTAGTTACCTAAAACCTTAAAATGGAGTATTTTTTTGCTTATTCTCAGCCTGTTATTCTCCTTTGAATAGATCAAGAAATATTATTTTTAAAAAAATTGTAAAGAAAAAAGGAATACTAATATCATATTTAGAATACCCAACCCCTCAGCAAATTCCCCTCCCTTTCGTTGCTCTGCATTTCAAGGAAAGCGCTTCGTGAAAAAAAGGTCTTGGACACAGACAAAAAAGGGAAACCCTACATTGCGCTAATCCGGTTAAAAGCAGATCAAAAAATGGTAATGCGAGGGCTCTATGGGAAGTAAATCAAAACCCAGCAGAACATTTTTCAGTTCAATCTATATCCCGTTTTTTCATCCTTAAAATCAAAAATGAAAACGCTCCGGATATAAAAAGTAAATCTGCAAAAAGTTTCTGAAAAATATTAAAATACATCTTGATGTTTTTTGGTGGTTTTTGATATTTTCGTCCAGTTCTATCGGCAATACATACACCAATTCATACCAATAAACATCAAATTTAATTTCACTTAAACTTTGAATTTTCAATACTGTCTACACCTTCTTTTTATTAACTTTAAGTAGCTAAAAGCAAGCATAGTATGATGATTTTGGAACGTTTCGCGATTTTCACCCCTAAGGTGAGCGCAAAGCTCCTGGAGTTTTATAAGTACCTGCTTCGGGAGGCTGAGTAGCAACTGGGTCAAATCTTTTTTACCTGCTGTTTTTACGGAGGATTTAAGTTTAATTCAGAATTTTTCATGTCCCGCTGTGCAAAGCCTCCTGACTTTGAGCCACCAATCACGCATTTATTACCTGGCACTTACCTAACGTTTAACTTCGTTAAATCTTCGATTTCCCGATTGTAGCCGGGAATGACGAAGGTAATATGTGGTTATTCTCTCTTCGATTCCTGCCCCTTCAGCAATTATATTTTACGATTTACTTATTCAGTGAAAATTTATGTCTGTAAGGAAAAAATAAATTTAAATATCCGGTTAAATTCGTAACTTTTACTGTATTAAGCTGAATTTTAATTGTTTAAAAACATTATTGATCCTATAAAAGTTTTATATAACTCTTAAAAAAACATATTATATATAGTTCCGTAGGACCTAATATGATTTTTTAACGGACAATACTGGTTTAAAAAATAAAATTGGTACTTAAGCAGCCAATTATCAAAGGATAAATTTGATCTCCCCTTCCCCCAAAAATTTTTATCAGCTTTTTCAGTCAGAAATAAATATTCATTTTAAATATGAAATGGTGGATAAATGGTTTAAAACAATAGGCTTGCATATTCTTTTCTGGATATTGGTCGTGTTATATTTTGCCTGGGGATTCGGTCTGGGTGTTCAACCCATGAAATCTGTTTTAAATGCAATGTTCTTTGTTCCCGGCCATTTAATTATAGTTTACAGCCTGCTGTATTTTTTGGTTCCCAAATATCTCTTAAATCGGAAATACTGGCAATTTTTTTCAGGCTTTGTTATTTTAATAGGAATATGCGGAATTTATACCATTGTAGCACAACTGTCACTTACAGGAAATCCGAGCCTTCAGGGAGCAACATTCACTGTTGGCAGGAATATCCTTCCATTCATTCATATTGCCGCCATAGCTGCGTCTATCAAACTTCTTAAATTTTGGTATATTCAAAAAAAACATACCCTTGAAGCCGAACAGCAAAGAACAGTGGCTGAACTCCAATTATTGAAGGCTCAACTTCATCCCCATTTTTTATTTAACACCCTTAACAACCTGTATTCCCATACGCTCGAATTTTCACCGAAATCGCCGGAAATCGTTTTAAGGCTTTCTGCATTGCTAAGGTTTATGATCTATGAAAGTAACGCTCAAAGAATTTCTTTAACAAAGGAACTCGGCCTGTTGCAAAATTACATTTCTTTGGAAAAATTGCGGTATGGAGAGCGGTTGGATTTGTCTGTAAATATTACCGGAGATATTGAAAGATACCAGATTGCACCGTTATTATTACTTCCATTTCTGGAAAATGCTTTTAAGCATGGAACCAGTAGACAAATAGATCAATTCTGGATAAGCCTCAATCTGTCGCTGGATGGTTCCCTAATGAAATTCAAACTTATCAATAGTATTGATCCCCTACAAAACCATGACCTATCCAGGCAAGGTGGTTTAGGGCTAAAAAACAGTATTAAAAGGCTTGAAATTTTATACAAGGGTACTTATGAATTGAACACGCAAAAATTGGAGGAGGTATATGTGATTTGCCTTGAACTTCAATTAGAAGAACTGGAAGACCAATATATAGATAAATTACAATTATCCAAAACCCTATGACCATGGCTTGTAAATGTATTATTGTTGACGATGAACCCCCGGCAATTAAGGTTTTGAAAAAATATATAGGGAATGTTCCCCAACTGGAAATTACGGCGAGTTGTAAAAATGCTTTTGAAGCATTGGACCTGCTTTCTCAGGAGAAGGTTGACCTTATCTTTCTGGATATTGATATGCCCAGACTTAATGGAACCCAATTTATAAGAACATTATTTCTCCCTCCAAAAGTAATTTTCACCACGGCTCATAAAGATTTTGCAATCGAGGCCTTTGAGCTTGATGCGGTTGATTATTTACTTAAACCTATTTCTTTTGAACGGTTTTTAAAAGCGGTGAATAAGGTTTTACATACTAATTATTCTTTAGCCGAAAAGCCAACTTCCACGAGCAGTTTCGTTTATTTCAGAGCAGACAGAAAAATGATAAAGGTATTTTTAAATGAGATCCTGTACATTGAAAGCTTTAGGGACTATGTGGTAATCCATATGGAAAAGGCCAGGGAACTAAGGGTTAAGTTAACCCTTAATCATGTAGAAAAATTGCTGCCGTTTAACCAATTTTTAAGGATTCACAGATCTTTCCTTGTTTCTATAGATAAAATTACCGCCTTTACCAAAACCGATGTTGAAATTGGCAGGACTGAATTACCTATAGGGAAAAGTTTTACCTGCCATTTCCAAAGAATAATGCCCAATAATCCACAATTGCCGGGTGGAGTAGCCGAAAGATGATTCCCTATTTTTAAAAAAAAAGCATAGAAGCCCGCACGGAATTAATTTTTAGAACGCTATATACTTTCTATTAAAAAAATTTAAATATCAAATAGTACGGTTCTTTTAAAAAAACCGGACTACCTCATAGGAATTGTTATGGCTTAAGGAATCTTTTTAAGCTCCCTCAAATTGTTCTGGAAGACATACTATCAGAAAACGCGTACCGTACAGCTTGAATTAGAAACATCATATATTCAATCATTTGACTTCATAATTTAACCTTTCATCTACTAAAACAGTGTTTCTATGCGTTGAAAAAATATGGAGAACTTATTTAAATTAAATTTAAAAGAACAACCTAAAAAATTTCAACAATGAAAAATCTATTATTTAATTTTTGCGCGGCAAGCATTCTTCTTGCTTTTTCATCCTGTTCTCAAACGGATTTACAAGAGCCGCTTCCAGGGGAGGTAAATATGGAATCCTCCATGAAAAATGATGGTGAAGATTTTAGAAATTTTAAATCTGAAAAACTTCGGGTATTCAAAGGTCCACAGGTGCAATATGGGGAAGGGAAACTTCGATCTTTTGTAAGCCTAAATGATGAAAATTTTCCAGTAGAGATAGGGTTCATAATGACCCCTGAAATATTTGAAAATCTGGAAATCTTACCTCCCTTTGATATTGCTACTGTGTTACCCCTGCATTACAAGGCAAAAGAAGTTACTCCATTTGAACATTTGGTCCTGAAATGGTCAACGGGGCATCCACCAGCCTTTTTTGCCACACATTTTGATTTCTATTTTTACAAGATCTCAAAAGAAGAACGCTTGGCCATTCCTGAATATGATCTCACCACAGCTTCCGCTTTTACTCTCTATCCTCCAGATGGTTTTATGCCCGATGATTATGGAACCCCTCCTGGACAGGGGGGAGTATATCCGCAAATAGGGAAGCACTGGCTTCCTCTTAATTTACCTGCCTATCTACCTTTTACCAGTATCACGGTTCTTGGAACTTATAACGGCAAATCCATTTTTATTGAACCTATGGCCACAGTAGATTTATTGCTTTCCAATCCGGACATTAGTGAACCTTATTCGCAACCAGAATTTTTTCAGGAGTCAACAAATTATCCTACCCGCTATAATATTTATGTAGACTCAAAAACCGGGGAGATCTATGTCACATTAAGCCATTTTGTGGCGCGATAAAAGTGTTCACATTTATTTAAATAAGAAGCCCCCGTAAAGGGGGTTTCTTAATCCCAGACAGAAAAAAGTAAAATAAAACCCCTCAAAATGTGGATGTTGTTTTCATAAAAAAAAGATTTTCATTCAGTTAAATTTATAATGAAAAGAAAGCCTGAATTTTTATCGCCGGTACATCGTGAATTTTTCGAAGTCCATTAATGGATTTTAATAGACCAAACCGCTGCGCAAAGTCTCCTGACTTTGAGCCACCAATCATATCTTCACGGCTCTCACTTTCCATATTTTCTCGCAGTAATCCAGGATAGATCGATCGCTTGAGAATTTGCCCATATTGGCCACGTTCAAAATAGACATCCGTGCCCATTTTTCAGGATCCTTCCATACTTTATAAACATTTTCCATCTGGTCTATATAAGACGGATAATCTTCCAGTAAAAGATAGGGGTCCTGATTTAAAAGGTTATCATATATAGAACGAAAAAGTTCCGGATCTCCATTTGTAAGCTTGTCAGACATAAGAAAATCTATAACTCTTTTTAGCTTATCATTTTCGGAATATTTTTTATAGGGATGGTACCCATTCGCTTTCCTGCTCTGCACCTCCTCTGCGGTAAGGCCAAAAAGGAAAAAGTTTTCTTCCCCTACTTCCTCCCGTATCTCCACATTTGCCCCGTCCAGCGTCCCAACGCTAAGTGCTCCATTGAGAGCAAATTTCATATTTCCTGTTCCCGAAGCTTCTTTTCCTGCCATGGAAATTTGTTCAGAAAGATCTGCTCCCGGATAAACGTGCTGCGCCAGTTTTACACTGAAGTTTGGTAAAAAGACTACTTTCAAAGTTTCATTGACTTCAGGATCATCATTAATGAGATCACCCACGGCAGTAATAAGCTTTATTATACGCTTAGCCATAAAGTAGCCCGGGGCAGCCTTTCCGCCAAAAACAAAAGCTGTTGGTGGAATGCTCCTGTCCTTATCCTCTTTTATCCGCAGGTATAAACTGAGAATATGAAGCACCTTGAGATGCTGCCTTTTGTACTCATGTATTCTCTTAACCTGTACATCTATCAACATTTCAGGATTGATTTCAATTCCTGTATGCTCCTTTATGTGATGAGCAAGATTTCTTTTGTTTTCCAATTTCACTTCCATCCATTTGCTTCGGAAATTCTCATCATCGGCAAAAGATTCCAATCCTTTGAGCTTATCCAGGTGGGTGAGCCAATTTTTTCCAATTTTTTCTGAAATAAGCGCTGCCAACCGCGGGTTACTAACCGCGAGAAATCTCCTGTGAGTTACCCCATTGGTAACATTGGTAAATTTTTCCGGCCAGAGTTGTGCAAAATCCTTTAGCACCTGTTCCTGAAGGAGTCTGGAATGTAATGCGGAAACCCCATTGACCATATAACTTCCCACCGTTGCCAGGTGTGCCATTCTTACAGTAGGTTCTCCTGTTTCATCTATTAGGGACATACGGGATATTTGCTCCCCACTAAAATCGCGCTCCCTGAGTTCACTGATGAATCTACTATTTATTTCAATAATAAGTTCTAAATGTCTTGGCAGTAGATTCCTGATAAGATTTACCGGCCATTTCTCCAGGGCTTCAGGCAACAGGGTGTGGTTGGTATATGCAAAAGTATTTTTTGTTATTTTCCAGGCCCCTTCCCATTCAAATTGGTGCTCATCCAGCAGCAGCCGCATAAGCTCTGCCACCGCTATAGATGGATGGGTATCATTGAGCTGGATGGTGAATTTTTCATGCAGGGTTTCCAGTTTACGTCCCTGAACAAGGTGTAACCTAATTAGATCCTGAAGTGAACAGCAAACAAAGAAATATTGCTGTTTCAGCCTTAATTCTTTTCCAGAAAGGTTCTCATCATTAGGATAAAGGACCTTTGTAATATTTTCAGATCGTATTTTCTTCTCCACTGCCTTGTAATAGTCGCCAAGGTTATAGGCAGCAAAATCAAATGGCTCTGTTGCCTCTGCTTTCCACAATCTTAAAATGATCCCACTGCTTTGGTAACCCAGGATGGGAGTATCGTAGGCAGTTCCCTTGATTTCTGATCCCGGTATCCACTCAATTTTCAGTTTATTATCTTCATCCCTGGTGTGCTCTGTATGGCCACCAAATTTAACTTCAAAGGATATCTCCGGCCGTATTACCTCCCAGGGATTACCGTTATGCAGCCATTTATCTGTAGATTCCACTTGCCAGCCATCTTTAATCTCCTGCTTAAAAATCCCGAATTCATAGCGTATACCATAGGCGATAGAAGGTATTCCAAGCGTTGCAAGAGAATCCATGTAGCAGGAAGCCAGCCTCCCCAGTCCCCCATTTCCCAGTCCCGGTTCCACCTCCTCACTAAGAAGCTCGTCCAGGTCCAGGTTTAAATCAGCCAGTGCTTCTCTTGTTTCCTCCATAATTTCGAGGTTGATCAAGTTATTTCCAAGATGGGGCCCTGGAAGATACTCTGCAGAGAGATAGGCAACTCCGCGTGCATCTTCTTCTGCATACCGCTGAAGGGATTTTACATATTTTAGAAAAACCCGGTCACGAATTGTAAGGGCAAGAGAAGTATAAAAATCGTTTGGAGTGGCCACAACAGGGATTCTACCCAGGCTGTAAAACAACTTTTCCAGAAAAGAAGTTTTTATGTCCTCCTTGCTCAGGCCAACATTACCATCCCCTATTCCCGGTTTTGTAAAATAACTTTCAATTTTTTTATTCCTGGATTTCATATGTTTATATTATTGTTTTTTATTGGCCTACCGATAGCTATCGGGTTCACATATCCCTGCCGGAAGGCAGGCAGGTACACTGGTGTTTACATCAAGTTTGCATTATGCTCATTTCATCTTCAGTAAAGATTTTAGAGGAGATATGCCCTCCTAGATTTAGAGGAATTAATTTTATTCTAGCCACAATTTTCGTGGCTAGAATTTAATAAAAATTATCCGAAGATCTAATTTAAAAACTCGTTTGTTCATTTAACGTAATTCAATACATTTATTATTAGCCAAGAGCTAAATTTTTAGGGAGGTTCACAAATCGGTAAACACGAAAGGTAAAGATAGTGTAAAGCCCAATACATACCGGAATTCTAAAAAAAACAGGTAATCCTGGCGATCATTTTTATATCAAAGGTATCAGGCTCTTAAGGTGAAGTCTTTCCAGCAGGAATCAGCTCAATCTGGTAATTCATCAAAAGGTAGATCATTTAAAGCTAAAAAGGTCTTCTAAACAATTTTTCAGAAGACCTTCTTAAATTAATGAAGTGACATAAAAGCAGAATCGTGGAGCTTATATTTCTCATCTACTATCCTTCCAAAGTGTTAAAGCTTTTCCCATATAAAAAAACAGGTTCTACCACGATGGATATAACCTGTTCCTTAAATTTTTAGTCTCTTTAAAATTTTAGTTATTAGCAGAGATCTGCCCCCTTATTTCTCCACCAGGTTTCTGGGAGGTGTGAACATTTACATAAGCACCTTCAGCCAGCATAAAATTAAGCAGTTCAGCTAGGGAATACCCGTTAATGTCATCATCTGTTATCACACCTTCGGCAAGCACTCCATTATTTCTTCCTTCAACCAGTCCGCTATAAAGGGTTACAACCACCCCCCCATTGGTTCCGGTGGGTGCAATATGTATGTGGGCAGCAGCCACATTTTCAATATTGGCAACAATTAATTTATATGAGAGGCTGTTGCCATCCTTGCTCAGTTTAAAGATTGTTTGTCCGGTAGCATTGGTTTCTACAGCAGGCACTTCCTGAGATCCTGATAAATGGGCATTAAAATTTTGCACCTTTTTAAGGTGTGCTTTTTGCCCATTTACTTCCGTTTGGAGCTGGGCATTCATAACTTCTGGATCCATTGCTTCTTTTTCACAGGAAGTGAAAATAAATAGCAAAGCGGCGATGTAAATCATGTGTGTTTTCATAATCATTTAGTTTAACGAGTTAATAATCAATATACTTACGTTAAGTTAATCATTTCTGGTTTCAGAACAATTACTAAAATTTTCACAATTTTTAACCACGAAGCTTAGTGAATGAGGTATATTTTATTTTTTCTTCAGAAAAGTTTAACCTTCCCTTTCTTTTGCTGAAATATTACATTCAATAATTTAAAGTATGAAATGAGCATAACGGAAACACGAAACAAACACCGATGAAGTTATGCGAATTACTCCTTACTCCCGATAGCTAATGGGAGACCAATGAAAAGGAATAAAAACACAGATGAAAAATTATTTTTGATCTTAGTCTTCATTTTTTCTTTGATTTAAAGGCAGTAATGTCCGGTAAAGAGCCAAGATCGTTTCGCCTTCGGCGTAATTGCAAGAACCAAGAAAAAGACTTGATTTTAATTAACTGATAAACATTTAGTTAGGGTTTTTGTTTTTTCAAAACACCTTAATTTTCTAAATAATTGAAAAATTCAGAAAAGCAAGGTTTGCTTATTAAAAATACCATTGGAATGCCCAATCTATGAGTGATTTTAACTTTCACAAAAATGTTTGCAGGACAAAAATGATGTAAAGAGTTAAATTCCAGAAGGAATAAGATCAAGATGGTAAATAGAAAAGATCATAATTAACAACTTCAGCAGAAAATAAATAACCGAAATTTAGCCGGGAAATATTTTCAATAGCGGCATATTGAATTTTTTATTATCTTTTAAAGGGAATATTCTTTATCTGTACCGATATAATCTTTATGGCATCATCTATAGAAAAGGATAAAAGACTAATGGCCATTAAACTGCTGCATACCCTGGTGTGGTTATTTTTTGTGTTTATAATTTTCTATATAGTGTATTCGGGTTTTACCAACCAAATAACTGTTTTCACCTGGATCTCTATACTGCTGGTCGTAGGAGAAGGCCTTGTATTGCTCATTTTTAAGATGTTCTGCCCACTGACCTTGATCGCCCGAAAATATTCCGACTCAAAAAAGGAAAACTTCGACATCTTTCTGCCCAATTGGCTGGCAAAATATAACAAGCTCATCTTTACCTCTGTTTATATTTTCGGGGTCATCCTGATAATCATCAGAATCCTGCAAAACTAGATGTCGGGAAGAATAGAAACAGCCACAACTTTCTAAAATTCAAATATTTAGATTAAATTAGTAATCATTCCCCCGAAAATTACCTTAAGTAACCAAGTAATACCAATACCAATGAAACAAATCCTTCAGCACCTTCATAAAACAGGATTTTTAGCAGCTTTCTTTTTTTTCATTAGCAGCGGCATATTCGCTCAGGACAAATCTCAACAGATCGAGGGCCTGTTAAGCAAATACCACGAATACGGACAGTTCAACGGCTCTGTCCTGGTTGCTAATAATGGGGAGGTTATTTTTAAAAACGGATTTGGAATGGCCAATATGGAACATGGAATTCCAAATAAACCCGATACCAAACACAGGCTGGGTTCTATCACCAAACAATTTACGGCAGCCCTAATCCTGCAGCTGGTAGAACAGGGAAAACTGGAACTGAACGCCCCCATCTCCACCTGCCTGCCCAATTATGCCGGGCCCGCGGCCGAGGTGGTAACCATTCATCATTTGCTCACCCACACCTCCGGGATCCCCAGTTATACGTCCTTTCCCAAATTTTTTAAGGACCAAAGCCGGGATCCCTATAGTCCGAAAGATTTTGTCAAAACCTTTGCCGACTCCACCCTGCAATTCACACCGGGCGAGCAATTCGACTACAGCAATTCCGGCTATTTCCTTCTGGGCCACATAATAGAAGAGGTGACAGGAAAAACCTATAAGCAGGTGCTACAGGAAAATATCCTCGATCCCCTGGATATGAAGGAAACCGGTTATGATCATCATGCAACTATCCTGAAGAACAGGGCTGCGGGCTATGAACGGAGCGCCAATGGTTACGCAAATGCCCCTTACCTTGACATGTCCCTGCCCTATGCCGCAGGCTCTTTGTATTCCACCGTAGAAGACATGTATAAATGGGACCGTGCGCTAAACACCGATAAAGTGCTTTCAGAAGAATCACGAAAACTCATGTTCACCCCTCAAATACCGGCAGGAAATTCTGAATACAGCTATGGATGGATGATCGATAAAATGCCTGTTGGCAAAACCCGGGACAGCGTGAATATGGTTGGACACGGGGGCGGTATTAACGGCTTTAACACCTTAATAGTTCGCTTTCCCGAAGAGGACGACCTTATCGTACTGCTCAATAATACCGGGGGTACCAAACTAAATGATATGGCAGTGGGCATTAACAACATCCTACAAGGTGCCGAAGCAGAAATGCACCGAAGATCTCTGGCCATGGAGGTGTTGCCTGTCTTTGCAAAAGAGGGAGTTGCTGTGGGTTTAAAAAAATACAAGGAACTTATAACCGATAAATCCTACGAGCTGAACGAAGCAGACATGAACCGTGTGGGCTACAACCTTCTGCAAAACGAAAAAGTAGAGGAAGCCATTGAGGTCTTCAAGATAAATGTTGCGGAATTTCCCGACTCATGGAATACCTATGACAGTCTGGGAGAAGCTTATATGATTGACGGCCAGAAAGAGAACGCTATAGCGAACTATGAAAAATCAATACAAATGAATACAGAGAACACCAACGGCAAAGAAATGCTTGCGAAGTTGCGGGAGCAGTAAAATATACGTTTATATCTCCCTTCTTAGAACTGTTTATTTGTTCAAAATTATTGTTTTTATTTTATTTGAGGTACCGACGGAAAGGCCACAGACATTCACATAAGACTGACGTTTTATGTACTTGTTAAGCAGGTTTTACTAAATTCCTCCTTTTCATTTCCTTTTAGATTAAAAAAAGCTCTTTAGATGCCTGACCTTTTACAGGTATTTTTTTTGCTCTTCAAAGCAAATATGGCATTACATCTTTTACCGGACCATGCGGAAATTTTCTTTTCAGCAAATATATTGGTGTTCCAAATTATGTCTTTTTTCATATCTAAATCAGCAAATATTTTACAAAATTCAGATTCATAAAAAGCCCGCCATTTATGATTTATGCAGGCCGGAAAGCGAAGCTGTGGACAGGGAAAAATATCGCTAAATTTGGTTTCTGGGCCGGGGGACCGAGATTTCATGCCGTGAAGTACTTTTTGATATAATTCAAGACTAAAAATAACAAATACGAACAAAGTAATAACCTTCAGATTTCCTGTAATTGAACCAATGTAAAGGTCCACCATTTTGAAAGTTTTGACTAAATTTATCCTTTGATAGACCACTAATCCTGATTATTTTACCAATTTTAAACTCAGCATGAATACAGATCCATCCACTTCAATAACAGAACGAACAATTGGATTTTTTGGGGCCTTAGGCATTGGCGTGGGTGCGATGGTTGGGGGCGGGATCCTGGCCCTGGCCGGGGTGGCCTTTGCTGTGAGTGGGCCTTCGGCAATTCTGGCCTTTACGCTAAACGGATTAATCGCATTTATAACTGCTCTAAGTTTTGCCGAAATGGCTTCGGCAAACCCGCAGTCGGGAGGCACCTATACCTATGCCAAGAAGGCGCTATCGCTTCAGGTCGCGTTTGGGGTAGGATGGATTGTTTGGTTTGCCTCGCTGGTAGCTGCAGTTCTGTATGCACTTGGATTTGGGGCTTTTGCTGTGTTTGCTCTTCAGCAAATTCCGTCAGGCGCGCTCAGTGGAATCCTGGAGTTCGGAATGCTCCCGGGTTTGCTGGCCTTAGCTGCCATAGGTTACTTCGCTTTCAGTCTTAGCAGAGGGTCCGGCGATGGCGGCGCAGTTATCAACATTGGGAAACTCGCAGTATTCGCTATACTTATAGCCGGCGGACTCGCGGTTTTTGTGCAAACGCCATTTAGCCAGATTACTCGAAGTCTTGACCCGTTTTTCTCCGGCGGATTTAGCGGCGTTATCGCAGCAATGGGCTATACATTTATTGCCCTTCAGGGATTTGATTTAATTGGTTCTGCAGCAGGGGAAATTAAAAATCCTGAAAAAACAATTCCCAAGGCAATGATGGGCACACTTGCCGTAGGTCTTGCAATTTACATTCCTTTACTTTTCCTGATGTCCACCGTAGGCGTGCTACCAGGGGATTCAATTACAGAAATGAGCCGGGAAAATCCTGAAACCGTTTTGGCCGTTGCTGCACAAAATTATCTTGGAGCTTTTGGGTTCTGGCTGGTTATGGTAGCGGGTATATTTTCAATGTTATCGGCCTTACAGGCTAACCTTTTTGCAGCTTCCCGAATCTCATTAAGAATGGCAAAAGACCGTACCTTAAACCATCACCTATCCAATATCGATAAAAAATACGGGACGCCAAAAACCTCGATATGGGTTACCTGTGGAATTGTAGCATTTCTTGTTTTGATCCTGCCGGATCTGGCAGCGGCAGGTGCGGCTTCCAGTTTGATCTTTCTCATCACTTTTGCACTGGCACATCTCATCATGATCTTAATGCGAAATCGCGGATATAAAGAGAGTGAAACTTTCAGGGCACCCTTTTTTCCTGCACTTCCCATCGTGGGAATCATTACTTGTTTAGGATTGGCAATATTTCAGGCCATTGTGGTGCCCGCTGCCGGAATTATTGCAATGATATGGCTCCTTATAGGAGCAGTCCTCTTTGTGTCTTTTTTTGTAAATAAAGCCAAGGCTATTGAAGCATCTGAACATGCCCTGGATCCGGATCTGTTGCGGTTAAGGGGATTAAGTCCTCTGGTGCTGCTCCCAATTTCAAATCCTGCAAATGCCGAATCCATGGTTTTTCTGGCGAATGCACTGGCACCCCCGGTGGTAGGACGGGTCCTGCTTCATTCGATCGTTATCCCAAGCACCGAAAAGGATGATCTTGAGAAACGACTTTTATCAAGCCGGGATGTTACCCAGTATGCACTTAAAGCCTCTTTTGAAGCAGGGTTACGTCCGGATACACTCACAACTATCGCCGACCACCCATGGGAAGAGATTGAACGGGTTGTTAAAGTACACAATTGCAGGAGTTTGTTGTTGGGATTGAGTGACCTCAACGATTTAAAAACCAGTGAGAATCTTGAAAAACTGGTGAAACACGTGAAGGCAGATGTAGTGGTATTCCGCCAGCCCTACAGCGGATGGAAAATTACCGAAGCCCGGAAAATCCTTATTCCGGTAGCCGGTTTTGAAAGTCATGACCCGCTCCGGGCACGGGTTTCTGCCAGCCTGTGGCGTGCATCACAACCTGAAATAACATTTATACAAATCCTGCCTTTAAATACCCCCCAGGAAACAATTCAAAAGAATAACTTAAGGCTTTCACGTTTTGCCAGCCGTATAATTCCCGGAAAAACTAAGGTGCGTATCATTCCAAGTGGGGACGTGGCATCAGAACTTATCAATCAGGCTTCCGGGCATGATCTGGTAATTATGGGATTAGGGAAAGCCGGTAAAAATGAGAAAGCATTTGGACACCTGGCACATGCCCTGGCTGAAAAAACAGAAACGGCGTTGATATTTATAAGTAAAAAATAATAGATATGAGACCAATTCCTATCGTTCTCCAGCCTTAAATAAATTCGGGTCAGTCTTTACAATTAAATCCACTTCACGTTTGTTGTAGGCTTGTCAAGCTAATTAAAAGCTTCAACATTCTTTTTCAAGATGCGCATAATAATGTACTACTAAGGCATTTATTTCGGGTTCACCCTAATCCTCATTTAGCCCACAGGATTGTAATGTTTATTTTTCCCGGGACGCGAAAAAGAGCCTGGCGAAAGGTACCGACCCGTCACCATTAGACTTGTATGATTGAAATTAAAACGAGTCCCTAATTACCAATACACCTCAACCTTTAACTCCATCTCCCTGTCAACAAGAGTCTGGTTTTCCCAACTCCCTTCCTAGGCGATATTACAATGTAAACGAGCTATAAGAAATGTGGTGGTAAAGGATTGATATTTCTTCAAAGCAGCATTCTGAATGTTGCTGGAAATATCTTTTATGGTCAGATTTTCGGAGATCTTTAAACTGTACCGGAAATGGATTTAACCGTAAGAATTTCAAATTCTGATGAAGGATATTTTTCCATATTAAAAAAACAGGCTGTTTTTAAATGCTCCGAAAGGTTTTTAATCGGAATAGGCTCTGATGGAGATGCGGTAACCCGGATGGTATTCATATCAACTGTAAACTTTCCAGGACCAGCACCAACCGGGGGAACCATACGTGATACCCCCTCCTGTTATACAAAAAAAACCAAAGGCTATCAGCGTCGAGGTATTTTTGACAAATGCCCAAATTTCACAAAATCTAAGGCAGTCTATGTATCTTCGCAATTCACCATTTATTTGTACTTTTATGATATGATAAAAGCAGTAATCATACCCGATAAAATAAATGCCCGAATTTTATTGGAGAAACCCTTGATAGGTATTACAAATTAACCAATGGAGAGAAACTTCCTGTTTCTTTTCAAAAAGAATAAGAATTTATCAATGCCAACCTGCAAAATCATTAAACTTTTCCTCTTATTTTTTTTGTGGGTCAATGTTGTGTTTTCCCAGAACTATCCCAGTAAAAATTATACTGCAGCCAGTGAATTGCCAAATAATGCCGTTAGATCCTTGTTGGTTGACAGCAATAATATTTTATGGATTGGCACTGAAAACGGCGTGGTTAAAAAGGAAAATGACGTTTTTACAACCTTTTTTGAAGAAGATGGCCTGGCTTTAAACAGTTGTTGGGCCATTGCAGAAGATAAAAATAAAAAATTATGGTTTGGAAGCTATGGAGAAGGCGTCAGTATTTATGATGGTGTAAAATTTAGAGTGATTTCAGAAAAAGAGGGATTGGTTCACAACGAAATAACCAAGCTGTTTTCTTATGGGAACTTTATGTTTGTGGGAACCAGCAATGGTGTTTCTATAATTGACGTCAATACTTTTAAAGTGCATTCTTTAAATAAGGACTCAAATAATGAGCTATTTAGGGTTCAGAACTTTTTTGGATACAGGAATCAAATTTACGTTGTCACTTATAATTCAGGGACCTACAAATTTCTTAATAAGAATGACCAAAAAGCCTTGATTAAGGTGAATAACCATAAATTCATTTATTCCAATTTAGTGGATAATGACAGTATTTACAGCAGTAACAAAGGTTTTTTTACAAAAAGTAAGCTTGCTGATTATGTGAATGAAAAAGATTCTATTCCAAATCAAAAGCTTGGACATTCCATTATTTGGGATTATGTTAAAAGTAAAAACCATAAAATATTTGCGGCAGCCTGGGGAATATATGGCAGTAAAGGAGGGATTTATGAAGTTGTTGGCAATCAGTTAATTTCCAGGGCTACTGATTTTAATATTTTAAGCAATAAAGTGATTTCATTGGGTTATGATGCAAGGTTTGAAAAATTATATGTAGGAACCAAAGATGCGGGATTGTTTGAAATCAAATTAAATCCTCAAATAAAATTCAATGGGATTCAGGAAAAAAATGTCATTGGATTTGCCAAAACAAAAAACACGTCCGCAATATTATTAAACGACGGCATCCTTCTGAAAAATGCTGAAAATGAATATACAATTACGTTGCCCCAACTTAAAAAATGGCAAGAAAAATATGTGTTAAACACCAAGCTGCCGTTGCCAAAACACCAGGATTCTTTTTATGAATTGGACTACACTACACCGGCAAAGGATATTAGTTTTTATGATATAAAAGTATCCCGAAATATTTATTGGGTAAATACCAATATTGGGCTATTTGCCATAAAAGATTCAGGGGAAATACATCGTTATTTACCCTTACATTCAGAAGAAATCAATTTCACACCAACCGGGAATCTTATAGAAACAAATCCCTATGGCGGGGCACGAATTTATAGCGATTTAGACGATTTTAAATATACCCATTTTAAAAAAGAAAATTCCCAAACTCCCACCATGGTGGTAAACAGTTTTCAACAGGGGAATAAAACCTATTTTTTATCTGTTTTCTCAGGCCTTTTTGTATGGGAAAATGATGGGTTTAGCTCCTATTTGCAAAATGGAATTTGGAAAGAAAAAAAATTAAAACACCTTACGCCTTTCGGTCAAAATTTGGCAATTTCAAATGAGTTTGGCGATGTGTTTATCGTAAATGATGAAGCATCATTTAAACTTTTAAAAAAAATACCGCGGGCTAAAATTCAGGGAAATTCCATTTCTTTTTTGAAAGAATATAAAGGAACTTTACTCATAGGGACCGAAAAAGGATTAACGCTTTTTAAAGACAACCAGTTTATATTTTTAGACCAGGAACAAGGACTTCAACAACCTTTATTGAGTGCCGAGGAGTTTGAAAACAAATTGGTCATTGGCAGCAAAAATGGCTATTATGCACTAAATCTTGAGGTGCTTACCAATCCGGAACCATTGGTGAATCACCTAAAACTCAAAGAAATATTTATCAACAACAATAAATCTTCTTTAGGCCAATCTGCTAATAAAGCGGAAATAAATTTGTCGCACAATGAAAATACAATATTGCTGAAACTAGGCACCAATGCACATCCCTACCCCCAAAAATTATCTTATCAATACCGATTAAATGCAAATGAAGCCTGGAGTATTCCCTCTTCTAAATCTGAAATATTCCTGCCTTTTTTACCAACAGGCAATTACCATGTTGGCGTAAAAGTGTTCGATAAAAGCACCAGTTTAAGCTATGCTCAGTCTTTGTTAAAATTGGCTGTCCTGCCGCCTTTTTGGAAAACCTGGTGGTTTGTGTTTTTGATAATGAGCATCATATTTATGGTGGTTTACAGTGTTTATAAATTTCAAATAAGACATAAAAAGGAAAAAATAAGGGAAATTTATAATACCGAAACCCGTATTTCAAAAGTAATTCACGACGAGCTGGCCAATGATGTATATAACCTTATGAGCAGTTTGGAAGCAATTGCCCCGGCAGAAATGATGGACAAACTGGAAAACATCTATAGCCGCACACGAAATATTTCCAGGGAAAACAGTGAGATCGACACCGGACCGGGGTATTTAGATCACCTAACGGCATTGCTGTCGGTTATTTGCCCCCCAGATGCAAGACTTATTTTAAGCGGGGAAAAGACGATTTCCTGGAATGATTTAAATCCCGAAAAAAAGTTTGTGACCTATAGGGTATTGCAGGAAATTATGGTGAATATGAAAAAGCATAGTCGGGCATCGCTTGTGGCTTTGGTTTTTACTGAAGAAGAAAAACATTTAAAAATAAACTATTCCGATAACGGTGAAGGCGCTACCAGACAAGCTATTCAAAACGGCAACGGACTGAAAAATGTAGAAAACCGGATTTTTTCCGTAAAGGGAAAACTTACTTTTGAAACTGAAAAGGGAAAAGGATTAAAGATTAGGATCCTAATTCCGGTATAAAATTTTATCATATTTAAAAAAGCCCTGGTCGCAGAAGATATGTCGGTTTAACCTGTTTCCATAAATTTAAAGGATCCCAAAACACTTCATACCGGAAAGCTACTATTACCAAGTCCCTCCAGAATGAGTACTTTCCATTTAACCAAGCCAATTGGAACTTTAGCCTTCAACAGAGCCATTGACTGTTTCTCCATCAACAAATTTATTATACTTTAATATTTTTAAAACACCACCTTCACCAGAATCAAATTTGTTTAACGAAATCTAAAAAGACTTTTTTATGAAGTTCAAGATCCAAATCAGGCGATACTGATACCCGGGCGATATAATCTTTGTCGCCTTCTTTAGTGGTCCCCTGAGTAGATGTTGCGGGTATCGTCCAATAACATCCTTTTAACTGCCCGTAGCTCACACAGTATTTACTTTCATCAGGTATTTTACTGATCATCATATCGATCAATTTTTTATTCAACGCTCTTTTATAAGCTTCTCTTTCTTCAGTATTCCCTTTAGTGGGAAGATCTAATGAAAATACAGATGGGGTGAATCCTGCTTGAGCCAATTCTTCTGAAACAAAATTGATCTTCGCCGCAGGTAAAGTCTCCTTGATAAAGTTTACAAATTCACGTGTATTCTTATAAGCATCAACAATCCTTTGATTCATTGAAGGTAATTGTTTTGCTAATATTTCAACTTGTAGATTTGTAGCCTCATTATCGCAAAGTCTTAGATGCTTTTCGATTTTATCCAAAAAAGCTTCAGCCCTTTTATTGGCTACACAATAACCGGCAGTACATTTTCCTCCACTTGGAAATTTTGATCCACTAACGTATGAAATACTCCTGATTGTTGAGAAAATTCCATCTTCAGCTAAGAATTGTACATTAGGACAAAATGTTTGATCTAAAATAAATACAGGAGCTATAGCAGCTTCACCCGTTGCAGTATTACGAGCCTTGCTTAAAACATCCCTTAACTTTTCCAGATCCGGAACTTCGACTCTGGGGTTTGTTGGAATTTCAGCGATAATGTAAGGGACAGCATTTTCTTTCGCAACCTGATCCAAAACCAAATCAGTACTCTGTACCATATCATTATCACCATCAACGGGTAAATCCACCACTTCAACATTATCCAGGCACGCAGCAACCCGTCTTGCCTGGTCGTTTGTTCCACCATAACAATTTGGAGGGACAATAATTTTGATAGCCTTTCCTTTATGCTTTTCCAGTGCATCGTCAATTAGCCCCATCATAATTGCATATTGAACAGATAATCCGGAAGAACCCAGCAGCGCTTTTGTATTTGTACCGGTAATCTTTTTAATTGAATCTAAAACCTGAGTTTTGTTTGTTTCAACAGTATTTTTTTCCTGATAAGAAGAAGACTTCCCTATTAGCTGCTTTAAAGCTGAAAAAGAATCGGCTGGTGTCATAGCAATGGTTTCCCTTCTTCGCACATGCTGAATTTCTGTAATGTAACTTTCGTTTTGCTCTCTGTTTACTGATAAAATACTTCCGAATTGAGGGTGAATTTTTACAAAAAAGTCAATATCAGGGTTAAGGTCAAAATCACCAATTTCATCCTGCTGTGAAAAGAAAATGGTACTACCGTTATCCCGATAACTATCAGGGACGGAAATCTCCTCTACATTCTCAACCTTTTTTAAGTCAAATTTATAACCATACACTTGCTTTAGTGCTTCAGCGTCAAAAAACTCTGGTAATTCCCCAGTATAAAAAATTTGGGTGTTCTTTTTCTCAAATAAATTTTTTCTCAGAACTGCTAAAACAGGAATCGTCCTTGATGAAAAACTTATTACATTTTCCGGTTTGAGATCATTTAAGTTAGCGATTGCCCATTCCAATACTGAAGATAATGGATGACCTAATCGAATATAATCATAAGCCGTGGGTAATGCACTTAGTGCTGATGTTTCAGAATTATTGTTTTCAAATAAGCTTTCAAACTGCTCTAAAAATTGAGTTTTAGCCAAGGCTTCATTATAAATGTCCAGGCGATGCGTTGTTAGCGTCAACCAGTCGGTTGGCATATTTTCTAATATAGCTTCTATATAATTTAGAACTTTATTTTCTTGCATAATCCTTACTTTTTGATGGGCCGGCAATATAGTTGAATAAGATTTATTATTATCTGGTAAAGGCATTTTGTTGCATTGTACCTTACCTCGTTATATCCCCCTTCTCAAACCATATTCTGGCAGCCACCGGATAAAAACAGGTTTCACATTTCCTGCAAACCTATTAAAATTTTGATAATACATGTTAAGGAGAAAGCGTAAAATTCAAATATTAGTATGCACGCAAAAGTTTGCTAAAACAATTCGATTATGCAATGTTTTTTCTCTCTGTTCTATTTCTAAATAACATTCTACCTTTTGGTTAAGTAGTCTTCTTATAACAATACCTCCCTGAAAGAAACTTCATCTGCGGCGCGCACCAAGATAGTAGTAGGCAATGGAGCAATGAGCTGCTGCATCTTTTTGTAATATTCCATAAAATTTTCATCGGGTTCAGCCAACCCGAGTAATACCATATCGGCATCTTTTGAAGAATTATGCAACACCTCATCAAACGACCGGCCTTTGGAAACTATTATTTCCAGTTCTGCATCTATTCTTAACCTTGCAATAATCGAAGACAGATTTCGTTTTGCATCTTTTGCCGAGTTTACATTATCCACCATTATTTTTACAGTGACTTTCGTATCGCGCCAGGAACGGCTGCCTTTTAACAGGTGCCCCAGGATTAGCAGAAGCCCGCCGTTGCCTTTAACACCGCCCCACCAAATATCTATTTGGTTCCGGTCCCCGAAACCTTTTTTGTCGTCATTGGCAATAATAATCACATTGCGGTTCAGCTCATGGAAATGGGTGATCATATCGGCATACTTCTGCCTGCTTCCCTCATTTTCACTATCTCCAAGAATGACAGTGTTAGGTGTCACTGTACCAAGTCCATAATATTTCACAAATTCAGAGGCCCCCTGGTAAGCATCTGATGCTGAAATTACACTGGCAAAACCTAAAGTATCGTGTTTCTCCAAAAAATCCTGAATGTTATCCTCTATCTTCTTACGCCGCTCATGGCTAATGGGCCTGCCGGTGAGCACAGTAGCGACGGTTAAGATACCACGGTCATGGCTTATGGCAGCAGCAAAATCTATAAGATGCCAGCGACTAGTTGGTGCACCCGACAGGACTAAGGGATTTGGCCTCCAGGTCTTAGCCTCCTTCTCTTTCCGAAGGTTTAAAAGACCTTTGCGCACCAATGTCATCCATATCCCCATTCGTACATCGCCAAACGCGGTTTTCATCCTGCGTTTTTGCAGCCATAAAAAAATAACAATTACAAAAACAAAGGCCATTGCTGTGGCTAAGGCGTTTATAAGAAACATCACAGCTATACAACCTAAGGTCCCAAGAAGTGAAAAAATCCAGTGCACTTTAAATGTTGGTCTGAAAGAAGGGCTGTCCAGGATTTTTTCCAGACCGGCAGCGGCATTCAACACGCCGTAAGTAGTAAGAAAAAACATGGTTAGTATGGGAGCAATAATATTCAGGTTACCGAAGAAAACCGCAATAAGAGCAATCCCTAATGTAAAAAAGGTGGCGATGCGGGGAGAATCATCTTCTCCTGAGCCTTTTCCCAGCCAGTCAGGCAAAACCCGATCTTTTGCCAAAGCCTGAAGTACCCGTGGAGCACCCAATATACTCCCCACTGCACTGGAGAGGGTTGCTCCCCATACCCCTATTAATATGGCATCTCCCCAATAAGAAATTCTTCGCATGATCATTGGATCTTCTATAAGGCTAATGGCATCTGCCCGATTCGCAAGTATTATAGGTAAAGTCATATAGATAAGATACCCTACACCAACAGCCGCGAAAGTACCTTTGGGAATAGATTTGGCAGGATCTTTAAGATCACCGGACATATTCACCCCAGCCATAATACCTGTGACAGCAGGAAAAAAGACGGCAAAAACGATCCAGAAACTTTCTGAATGCCTGTCTGCCGCACCCCACATTTCTATATTCGTTTCTTCTATGGGACTTCCAAAAAACAGGGATAGCAACGAAAGAACGATCCCAAACATTATAAAGTATTGCGCCCGGATAGCGATCTTAGCAGAGATAATAGCCAAACTGGCAACTCCAATGGTGGTGACCAAACCAACTGTTTTAAAATCTAAATTCGGAAATACGCTCACTATACTTTCTGCAAAACCTACAGTATAAAGAGCAACTGAGAGCGCCAGTGCGATAAAAAGCGGGATTCCCACCGCTCCCCCCACCTCAATCCCCAGCGACCGACTTATCATATAATAGGCTCCTCCCCCCTTTACCCGCTGATCTGTAGCGATCGCCGCAATTGATAAAGCTGTAAGAAAAGTAATTGAAACCGAAACAGTAACAATTATAAGGGTACCAATAAGCCCGACATTTCCCACTACCCAACCAAAACGCAGGTACATTATAACCCCGAGAATAGTTAAAATAGAAGGGGTGAAAACCCCTCCAAAAGTACCTAATCCTTTTTTTTTGGATGGATTGACTTTTCCAATGATTTTTGAATAGCTTTTAAAAGGATTCTTCATTAATAATATTTACGTTCAATTATGGAACCGCATGTTCTTTCTTCTTTCGGTTTAGAAATTAATTTCAAGCGTTTTGCTGCCAAACTCCTTTTCAAATATAAAAGATTTACAAGAGTGATCAGGCATTTTGAAGATAATAATATTCAGTAAAACTTAGACGGAGAGTACTATACCGTCTTAACAGCTGTTACTCTGGTTTAGAAATTTTCACTTTTATTCAGTTGTCGATAGGTCAGCCCTATCTTAAGATAATAACAATAGATATTAAATATGTAAAAATAATTATTTGTTTAATTATATTACCAGCCAATAAACAATTTCTAATAATATGGACTTAATAAATGAAGCTCTTGAATTTGAGAAATCAAAAATGAGCAACATGTCTACCAGTGACAGAGTGGCTGCATCCAGAGAAGCCAAACGTTTAATACTAGCTTTAAACGAGGTTTATAAGAAATCCAAGGATACTAAGCTTATGGACATAATGAAAGGTTTAACGGCAAAGAAGAAAAAAATCGAAATACGTTTAAAAGGAAAACCAGAAGTGGCGTTTTAAGGTATAGAAATTAAAAACCCCGGGGAAGGCCCGCAAGGAATAATGCGGGCAGGCCTTGGGGAACCTGCAGGTCCTTCAGACGACTTAAACCTTAAATGAGAGCAAACGTGCCAGGAACCAAATTAGAGCCCTGTTCCACGGATCCTGGAACGGGTTATTTTAGATGGGTTTTGTCCTCCAGGTAGTTCCTACCTAAATTTGGGATCACTCCAAAAGCATTGGGACCACTTTCACTTCTCAACTGTTCCTAAAAACTAATCTCCCTTCTCCACATCAATCCACTTTTCAATCTTATTCTCCAGCAACTGCAGCGGTAAAGCTAGTAAAAATTGTATCTAAAAGGTATCCGGATATCACCAGGCCCATTTTCTTGTCAACCAGCTTCAAAGCATTATCGATTGGGTTCTTTCTTATCAGGAAACATTGGACTCTTTATTTTTGATTTTTCAGGAATAAATGAAAACAACATTTTTATACAATATCGAGCTGATGATTTTCCCGGCTTGCATTATTGATAATTACGATCTGGCTGAAATAACAAGAAAAATCGGTTATTAACTATCCGATTTTTCTTGTTATTTTTAAACTATAAACTTTCAACTTTTCTTTCAACTTTTCACCTAAAAATGAAAAATATCAAAATTGAATTAAAATGGGCTCTCATTTTTTCTGTAATGGTTTTGCCTGGATGGTCCTGGAAAATCTAAGCGGACTGCTTGATAGGTACATTGATTAACCCAACAAGGAATGTCCCTCTTTTGCAAATCGCCTTCTTTCTCTTCCATCCTGGTTTTATTTACAGAAATTTTACATTATTAAATATAAACATTTCCTGTTTCATTAACGAAATCTCGCCAACTTTCGCGAATGACTCTGCTAATATTGATCTTCGGAAAAGCCCTGTGAGGTCTATATTGTTTACGGGTTTGTTAGTATAGGGATTTTAAGATTCTAACAGGAACCAATACTCGCGAATTCGCTCCTTTCCAGCAGTCTAACAAACAACATTTTTTTAGTGAATATTTAGACCTTAGCCATTAAATTTAAAATAACGCCAGTATGTCCCTTTATCTGATAAGACTAAAATGTCCTGTTGTCATATCACCGGTCGAAAATTCCACCCGAAACCAGTAATCATCTGCTGGCATTGGCTTTCCATTGAAGCTGCCATTCCAGGCCTGATCAATATTCAGCTTTTTTAGAAGTTTTCCGTAGCGGTCAAAAATCGTGAGAGTATACTCTTTTTCGGTTTTTCCATTCATTTTCCAGGTATCATTGTAACTGTCGTTATTAGGAGAAAAATATGCAGGAAAAGATAGTATAGAAACTTCTTTCTCAAGATATCCGCAGCCCTGAATTTCCCGCACAAAAACCTGATAATCTCCTCCGCGTAAATTTCTGAAGGTATTGTTTTCCTGGTAGGATATACCATCCAGTGAATATTCAAAATCTCCATCGTCGTATATCACTACAACAATGCTTTTATCGGCATTAAAAGATGTCACCTTGAATTCATAACCGATAATGGGAACATATCCCGTTATTTCCACATTCACTGTTGCGCTGGATTTCCCGCAAAAGCCGTTGTCCAACGTATAGGTATAAATTCCAGGATTATCCCTTGCCGGATTCAGCATATCGCCTCCACTCTTTGGAAGCGGATCCCAGGTACCACCAATATCAGGTGTGCCTCCTAAAAGATCATAAAGATTTACCGGCTCCTCATAAGAACACAGCTCAACAGCAGTACTTTCTCCCGCATCGGGTTGTTTACCTACGGTTATTTTCACTTGTGTAGAACTACTTCCGCAGGAACCTCTGTCTACCGTAAAAACGTACATTCCTTCGGGATCTCTGGCAGGATCAAAAATATCATCATCAGACAGGCTGGAACTCCAGGTGCCTTCAAGATTAGCATCAACTCCAATAAGCTGTTTGAGGTTTACAGGAGCATCCCCTGCGCACAAATCCAGTTCGGTATTGGTTCCCATCTCCGGATTCGGGATTACCTGCACCTTAATTTCTACGGAATCCTTTCCGCAAGCCCCATTATCCACCGCATACACGTAGATACCCGAAGCGTCTACCGCAGGATCAAAGATTCCATTCCCGCCTGAAGTTTGCGGATTCCAGGAACCTCCAGTATCTGCCTCACTGCCCAGTAAATCAAAAAGATCTGAAGGACTGTCTTCGGCACAAATTTCAAGCTGTTTGTCTGATCCTGCCTGTAATATTTGGTCTTCCTGAAAGTCAAAAATTCCATTCCCATCCGCATCGGCAGGAGTGGTATATCCTGAAGAAACCCCTGTTACCAAACCCTGTATATCCACACTTTCGGGTGCAGTTCCCAGGCGGCCGTTCTCATCTTCATCCGCAAAACCTGCTTCTGTAACATCAAAACAGCCATCTCCGTCACTGTCCAGATCCCTATGGTCGGGAAAAGAATCTCCATCTGTATCCCTGTCTTCCTGCCCCTGTTGTTCTACGGTATCCAAAATCCCGTCATTATCATCATCGAGATCAACATCATCGGGAATACCATCCCCGTCAAAATCTCCAAGACAATCTTCTTTGACTTCCATTTCGCTGCTGCATTTGGCAGGATTCCCCCAAATGCTCACTATACCTGTAACTCTATTGGAGCCCAAAAGATTGCAAATAGCGGAACAATCAGTTAAAGAATTATTTCCTGAAATGAGAACCCCATCCTGAACCGAAACATCGCCTGCATACAAAAGGCTTTGCAATCCCTCCAGGGTTGTTAGCAAAGTATTGTCGGTAATCTGTAACGTTCCATTGAGTTCATTAAGGCTTCTTATACCTTTTATATCCGGCAGGTTTATATTGCTGTTAATCACCATGGAGCCATATATGCGGGTTATATTATTGAATCCGCTTATTTCAATTAGTTCCTCATTCACGGAAATAATAAAATCACCTCCAGAAGGAGATAAGCTTCCTACGGAAGTTAAATTGTTAAAGCCGGTTATAAAATTTATTCCGGTATTGCTTATTTGAAATCCGCCTCCTATAGTATGTAGTTTCCCAAAATCAGCTATACCATGGGGATAATTGCTTAATTCAAAATTACCGTGAATAATTTCAAGATTCCCGAAGCCGGTAAGAGAAATTAGACCGCTATTAGAGATGAGAAAATCGCCTTTAATTTCATCAAGCGCATCAAAAGCATCGATATCACTAAGGCTATACCAATTTGTAATTTCAAAACTCCCGCCAATCTTCTTCAATTTATCAAAACCGATAAGAATTTTGGCCTTGTTGAGTCCGTCAAAGATCAAATCTCCTCCTATGAATTCTAAATTATAGAAATTGGTAAACGTAGTTACCTCTGCCTGAGAGATAAGCAGAGAGCCTTCTATTTTTCTTATTGCAGTAAGACCGGAAAGATCTGTAACTCCACCTCCTATGAAAAGATCTCCGGCTATGACTTCACAAGATGGATAATTATTGAGGAATTCTTCTACTTCAACCTGATCATTAAGCTGTACATCTCCTGGGGGACATTGCGCTACGACAGATTTACAGAATATAAAACAAAAAAGAAATAAAAGAAGAGGCTTCAAATAAAAAGATTTATATAAGCGGTCTAAAGTAATATAAATTTGGCTTCCACCACCAAAAGTCAATTTTTTAGATCCTCACAAAACTGCAACATTTATAAAAAAAAGGCTTTTATCCCGTACTGCTTTAAAATAACATGAAAAGCTTTCCGGTTATTTCAATTCTTTAGGTTTCTTAAAAATTACCTAAAGTAGCTTCTTTGCTCCTTCAGGCCCATAATTTATTCTAAATTTACTATTAACCTAATTATATAAAATCTTTAAAACTCGGCAAAATAAGGCTTTGCTGATGGATTTTAAATTGAAATGTTTAAAAAAAAATAATTCCATGCTGGAAATATCAAATTCTTCAGATAAATCAGTTTTTCAAATTTTAACAGATCTAAAGGATAATCACGAAGTCACTGCGGTACTTCCCGGTGGCGGAATGCTGCATATTGAAAAGGACATACCCTATCTGGTGGTGTACCGAAAAAAAAAGCAGGATACTGGGATTTCAAGACTTGCCAGAAGCGAAGCCTCCTACCTGATCATTGGTGATGAGGAATTTGACCTTTATAAAGACCTGCTTTTTGAAGTGACGAATATACTTTCTGCCCGTTTTAATACGTATATGATCCTGGAGTTATATTCCGGGGAACCGCGAAGCAATACTTTTTTAATCAAAGGGCCCGAAGATAAATTATCCTCTTCCCTTAATATTTTAAAAACGGAGTTGGAAAATATCAATGAAGTTTATTCCGGGCTTTACCTACAAGCCAAAATAAAAAATACCCCGCACCGGAATCCTGAAGGGGAATTACCTTTAATGGAGGTTGAAAGCGCAAAACTTTCGGGTGGGGTGGTAATAAGTCTGGAAATACCACCGGTTTTCAGAAATGAGAACGGGGCTTTATACCCGGTGTTTTTCCGTGGTTTCAGAGATTATTTTATTCCTGCCATACATAAGTTTGTTTATGATTTTATAAGGGTGCAATCTTCCTTTGAAATACCGAGTTACAATGCACTTGGCACAAAGTATTTGAAAGAGAAGGTTTTTGAAATTGACCGAAAACTTGCTGAAATTGAAGGCAGCTACCAGTTTTTATGGCTGGTTTCTCCCGCGAATATTCAGGATATCAAACAAACATTTTTTGACAGCAACTATGAAAAACTGCTCGATTATCATTACAGGTTGCTACCAATAGATCCGGATGTTTTAAAAAGGGAACTTTTTAATTTAAAGATCGAAGAAATTGATGATCCCGCTATGTCTTACCTCTTCAGGGAAAAAAGGGAAGAACTGGATCAGCAAATTACCATGCTCAATGAACGCGGCACAAAAAATTTCTTCTATAACAGCATTCGCCTTTATAAGGGCGTTGAAAGGAATTTATGTGAAGAGGCCCGTGACCTTCTAAATAAGGTTGACGAGGTGCAAAACACAAGGCCAATGGATATAATAGATTCCAAAGCCTTTAGTGCCCTGGCGCGTAAAGAATTTGATTATTTCAGGGAACAGGATGAAAACTTTAAAAGCAGGGTACACATAAGAAAGGATGTGAATATAATGATGGTCTCACAGGGAGAACTTTATATTCCGCAGGATTATAAAATGAACCGCAAGGAATCTGTAGCCTTGATCCAGCACGAAGTGGGGACGCACGTGCTTACCTATCATAACGGAAGCCGGCAGCCCTTGCAGCAAATGAAAAGCGGCCTTGCCGATTATGATCCGCTGCAGGAAGGTCTTGCCGTGATGGCAGAATATCTTGTAGATGGCTTAACCCCAAACCGCCTAAGAACCCTTGCCGGCCGTGTGGTTGCCGGAGATGCCCTTATGGAAGGCGCAGGTTTTAAGGAGATTTTCCACCTTTTGGTAAAGGAGTATGGTTTTTCACACATCCGCTCTTTTAATATAACCTCAAGGATCATGCAGGGTGGTGGTTTCCTAAAAGATATTATTTACCTGAAAGGTCTTGTTGACCTTAGAAAATATTTAGTGGAAGGAGGAGATTATGAACCTCTTCTTTCAGGAAAATTCGGAATAAAACACACTCAAATTATAAAAGAGCTTACAGACCGTCGCATCCTCCAACCGGGAGTTTTGCGCCCAAGCTATTTATTGAAAGAAAACGTAACCGAAAAAATCGATTTAATAAGGAAAGGCTTACCCCTTTCACAAATGATAACCACATGAAAATATGTTTTGTAGTTAATAGTGTTGAGACCGAAAAATGCGGTACTACTGCCTTCATTATGCATGAGGCCCGAAAAAGAAGTCACGAAGTTTACGCCATGGGCGTGGGCGATTTCAGTTTTACCAATGAACAGGAACTCGCTGTAGTTGCCACCAGCCTGCCTAAAAATGCGGCTCCCAAAACTGCACAGGATTTTATAGACCTGCTGCATAGTGAGAAAGCTAAACAGGAAAAGATCCATGCCCGGGACCTCGATGTTCTTTTTATAAGAAATAATCCTACGGAAGAAGCTGAAGGCCGAAACTGGGCAGAACACTCTGGCGTTGCATTTGGAAGAATGGTACAAAAAGAAGGTGTCCTTGTTTTAAACGATGCCTACGGCCTCTCTGATGCCTTTATTGACAAGCTGTATTTTGAAGAATTGCCCAGCAGCATTAAACCTGCATCTCTTATTACCCGAAACAAGGAAGATATCCTGGCATTCTTTGAGGAACATAAAAAGAAAATGGTTTTAAAGCCACTGGAAGGTTCAGGAGGCCGCGGAGTTTACCTTATAGACAAAAACGAAAAGAACCTTAACCAAATCATTGAGAACCTCACAGCACAAGGCTATATTATTGCCCAGGAATTTCTGCCTGCAGTGAAAGACGGTGATGTAAGGGTATTGTTAATGAACGGAAGAATAATGGTAAAAGATGGGAAATATGGGGTTATAAGAAGAATTAGCAGTGAGGGCGAATTCAGGAGCAACATCACCCAGGGTGCCACTACAGATGTTAGCGAGTATACAGATGATATGAGAAAGATCGTTGAAATTGTTGCCCCAAAACTTATAAGGGACGGCCTTTTCTTTGTTGGGCTGGATATTGTAAAGGACAAATTGATCGAAATCAATGTATTAAGCCCCGGCGGTATGGACAATTTCCCGGAAGTTGGTTTACCCGATTTTTCTGATGTGGTAGTGAAAGCAATTGAAAGAAAACTGGAATACAAAAAGAATTATGGGAACAAGCTTTCTAACCGCGAGCTCGCAACTATGGATTAAAAACTCAAAAACCTCGGGGCAAGCCCACAAGGTGTGTTGGATAATACAGGAGGCGAATACTTTTAATAATTCGAGTCATCCCATAAGAATATCGGGACGGTGAATAAAACCCTCAATGAGGGATTAAACGATGGAGAAAGGGAAAAATAAAGAATATTCAAGAATTATAGGGACCTATACCAGCAATAAAAAAGGTCCGCTTTTATTTGTTACCGGTGGGATTCACGGAAATGAACCCAGCGGAGTAAAAGCTCTTCAAAAAGTCTTTGAGGAACTGGAAAAAACCAAACCGGAGATAGAAGGAGCGATTGTGGGAGTTGTTGGAAATAAAATAGCGCTCAACGTTGACCAGCGTTTTATCGATAAAGACCTTAATCGCACTTGGACTATAGAAAATGTTGAAAAGGGGGAAAAGGATACACAGGAAAAAAAGGAGATGTTTGAGATCATTGAAGTCCTGAAGAGATATCCTGAATCCGATTTTACCAAACGCCATTTCCTGGATTGCCACACAACCTCTGCCGCCACCGTTCCGTTTATCTCGGTACAGGAAGTAAACGACAATGACGCCTGGGCGCATAAATTTCCCACATACATCATTAGAGGATTCAGCGATATAGTATCGGGCTGTATAGACCATTACATGAGTCGCACCGGTCTTACCGGATTTGTATTTGAAGCCGGGCAACATACAGATGAGCGTTCTGTTGAAAATCATGAAGGAGTGATCTGGCTGGCCTTAAAAGAGGCCTGTAAACTTGACCTGACCCAAATCTCGTGTTTCCCGGGTTGTGTAGATAAATTCGTTCAGGACAATGCTCCCGACCAAAAAACATTTGAGATCATTCACCGTCACGGACTGGAGGACTCAGATGAATTCATAATGGAACCGGGCTTTGAGAATTTTCAGAAAATTGAAATAGGACAGCTTCTCGCCTATCAGAATGGTAAGGAAATTCGAAGTGAATGGGATGCGCATATTTTTATGCCACTCTACCAGTCACAAGGAAATGACGGGTTTTTCGTGGTGGAGGAGGTTGAAGTTTAAAGGATCTCTGTGCTTCAAATCAGGAAACCTTTTTTACATAGTACATAAACATTCGTGCATTCTTGTCTGGTTTTGACAAAATTAAGGGCTATGTTGGTTGCGAAGAATTTTTTGCAATGAATGAACGATAATATTATTTTCCTTGAACGCAGTTCCAAAGTATTTTCAATTGGGTTCGCATTTATCGCGCAAGCTTTGGACTCTTGATTTTTGATTCTTTCAGGATTAAAAGGCATGAAGTTTTAATTCCTGGCTTGAACTGCAAACGACTTCTTTTAAATTTTTTATCTTCTGAAGTTAATAAACCACCCAATATTATTAGATTTAGGCTCTGTTGAAGGTCTCACAATTTAAATTATACCAGATAAGATTTTTATTGATTAATAATAAAAGATAGATGAAACATCCTTAGCGACAAGCTAATACTGTTATATATTACCGATAAAAAATGCAAGTATTGAGTGAAGTCGAAATAAAAGAAACCTATGAAATTTTGGTTTATTATTATTTTAGGAATATTCAGCCTTGGCACTTTCGCGCAGGAACGGGAAGGAATTAGGGGTCGTGTGTCTCAAAATGATAGTATCCTCGAAAATGTAGTTCTGAAAAATGTCACCACCAAAAGGGCCACGGTTACCAATTCTAAGGGATATTTTTCATTAAAGGCATCTGTTGGAGATACCATTCTATTTTCTCGAATAGGTTCTGCCGATTTAATTAAGATACTGAACAAAGCAGATGTGGAAACGGAGCTTTTGGAAATAAAAATGAAAGAGCTTATTAATGAACTTCCGGAAGTAAATATCCAAAACACTCGGGAAATTAATGCGGTTTCCCTGGGAATCATACCTAAAGAAATTAAACCTTTAACCACAAATGAAAGGCGGCTGCAAACGGCCGGCGATTTTAAATGGATACATCTGCTTGGAATCCTTGGCGGAAACCTTCAGATCGATCCTATTCTTAATGCGATAAACGGCAGAACTAAAGAACTAAAACGAAACATTTTAATCGAACAAAAATTGAAGAATATTGCTGTTTTAGAGGGCTATACCACTTATTTACAGAAGGAAATCAACCTAACCAAAGATGAAGCGCAAAGGATCATAAGCCTGGCGGGAGAGGAAGAAAGCGCTCAACTGGTCATTGACAGTAAAAACCCGGACAGAATAAAATTTCACCTTTTAGACACCTGGATAAAATATAAACAGCCGTGATATGAAATTCTAAATTGATTTGGTTTGGAAAATCTTTAAAACCGGGTTATTTTATATTTCTGAACGGGCATCTCCATTTTTTTTGTCATCCTATGTTTGTATTAGATATTTTTTAGCATTCTGAACCCGCTTTTGGGCGAGAAAGAATCCCTGCCGTGATTGCGCGGGTTTGTCGCTGCAAAAATGTTATGGTCTTTCCTCTTATAATTATTTTTGCTCCAGAAAGTACAAACCAAATTTTATTTTCCAATAAGGTACCTGCTGTTCAAAATGATCGAAATAATGTCTTAAGCCCTCCGGAAACTCAAGGGTTTTTCGTGCTTTTTCTATGGTTTTTATTTCTTCGGAAGTGATGAATTGATGCAAATCTATAGCTTCTCCCAGTTGATGTGCTTTTAACAAATGGCCGTAGATGGTTTCTGTTTGCATGAACCTTTGTTCTGCGATTTCCTCCGGGGTCAGCCCTTTTTTATGAAGGGAAAAACTCTGTTCATGAGTGGGGATTTTAGGTTGCAGCGATTGTTGGTGAGCTGCAATAACTTTCAGAAAACGCTTTGCATATTTCTCCCGTTTTGCCTGGCCCACACCGCTTATTTGGGCAAATTTTTCTTCTGAAACGGGCTGCTTTTCTTCCATATCTTTTAAGCTGGCATCGCTGAAAACAATGTAGGCCGGAACATTTTCTTCCAGGGCAATATTGGATCTAAGTTTCCGCAATTTTTCAAAAAGTGTTTTCTTTTCGGTTTTTGTGAAACCTTCTCTTTTTGATTCTGTTTTGGCTTGAATTAAAGTTGCCAACCGCACTTGTTTTCCTTCGAATAAAATGGATCTTGCCAGGGGTGTAAGCAGCAAACGGCCATTTTCATGAAACCGTATTTCCAAAACTCCCCGATTGATGAGTTGGATAATATATTGATGCAGGTCCTGCCAGGAAATGTCTTTTACCGCTGCATAGGTTTTAATATGCTGGTATCCTTTTTCAAATACCGCTGCATTTTGTGAACCGCGTAAAACGTCCAAAACCATTCCCAGGGCTTCCTGCTCCTTCAGTCTTGATACGGCCGAGCATACTTTTTGTGCTAAAAGCGTTCCGTCAAAATATTTGGGTGGCGCTTTGCAAATATCGCAATTGCCGCAATCTTCAGAAAAGTGTTCTCCAAAATAATTGAGCAAAGCTATCCGGCGGCAGCTCAATGCCTCGGCGAATTGCTGCATCCGCTCCAGCTTTGCCAGTTGAAAATCTTCTGTAGGGGTTCCTTTTATAAACTGTCGTAATTGGATAATATCGGCAAAACTATAGAATAACAAGGTGTGTGCAGACTGGCCATCGCGGCCACTTCTTCCAATTTCCTGGTAATAGCCCTCAATATTCTTGGGCATATTGTAATGGATCACCCAGCGCACATTGCTTTTGTCAATTCCCATTCCAAAAGCGATGGTTGCCACGATAATTGGCGTGCTATCTTTCACAAAATCTTCCTGAATGGCAGAGCGCTCATCAGAGCTCATCCCGGCATGATAAGCTTTGGCCTGATAGCCTGATTGCCGCAATTTCGCAGCTAAATTTTCCGTGCCATTTCTGCTGAGGCAATATACAATTCCGCTTTCCTCGGGTCGGGATTTCAGGAAGTTTAAAATTTGCCCGAGACGGTTATTGCCCGGGCGGACTTCCAGGAATAAATTTTTCCTGTCGAAGGAAGCAATGTGAACGCTGGCCTCCGGAATATTCAATTGTTTTGTGATGTCGTCCTGTGTGGCGCGGTCTGCTGTTGCGGTAAGTGCGAGCACAGGTACCTCGGTGAATTTTGATTTTAGACTTCCCAATTGGGTATAGGCCGGCCGGAAATCGTGGCCCCAGGTGGAGATGCAATGTGCTTCATCTATTGCGATAAGGTTCACTTTAATGCTGGAAAGCACCGGTAATAACTGCGTTAAACTTTCAGGCGCTATATAGAATAGCCGGAGTTTTCCATAACGAAGCTCGCTTAAGATGCGTTTTTGTTCATCATAAGCCTGACTGCTGTTATAAAAATCGGCAGCTATTCCGTTTGCTTTTAGGGAATCCACCTGATCCTTCATTAGGGCAATAAGCGGGGAAATAACAATGGTCGTTCCGGGCAATATCAATGCCGGCAGTTGAAAACACAGGGATTTTCCGCCACCCGTGGGCATTATGGCAACAGCGTCTTTTCCCGCAAGTATTTCTTCAATGACCTTCTCCTGATTTGGCCGGAAACTGTCGTAACCAAAGTTCGTTTTCAAGAGCGATGCAATTTTTTCTTTGACAATCATAACAAGAAGCTTATTAAGCAGACAATAGAATACAGCTAATAGATGAAAGACTATTTAAGTTGACGCATAATTTAAAATACATTAGTTGATATGTCAATATATTGTCGTCACCTTAATAATTCAATAAGAAAGCAACGCCGGAGTGATTTCTCCCGGCGATGCTGATTGATCTTTACTTAGCTCCTAACAAAAGCAACTCGTTGCAAGTCACTTCTGTAAAGTAGTGTTTAACGCCTTCTTTGTCATCCCAGATCCGGGTGGATAATTTGCCTTCTATGGCGATTTCCTTTCCTTTGGTGACAAATTGCTCGATGATCTCGGCGGTTTTTCCCCAGGCAACCACATTGTGCCAGTCGGTGTTTTCTACTTTTTCACCTTTGGCATTGGTGTAGTTTTCGTGTGTGGCGATCGAGAATTTCGCCCGCTTTCTTCCGGTTTCCAGGTTTGCAATTTCAGGATCTTGTCCTACTCTTCCAATCAACTGTACTTTGTTTCTAAGTGCATTCATAATAATATAATTTAAGGTTAAACAGTTAATACTATTGAATCTTATGATCCAACGGTACAAACATAGAGCAGCACTTAAACTGGATTCGGTTACTAATTATTTACTTTCGTTTAAAATCGTTTGTAAGCGTTTGTTGTCGGTTATAGTTTGATAACAATGAATTCACTAGCCTGATATTCAATTAGTTGAAGTAATACAAAACAATCAAGGTTCAGAACAGATTTGATAAAAAATAAATGCTTGAATCCATTTGTACCGGGAATATTTTATTATAACCTACCATGAATGGAAAATGTAGAAGAATTTAGGTTTCAAAAGATCTGAGGACCTGGGTTATATGAAGGGATAACTTCCGGTTTTTAGATTCAGGTTACTTCTTAAATAGAATTCCGGCAGGTAAAAATGGCAATAAAAAAAACCACTTCAGTTTATTGGAAGTGGTTTGCTTATGCTCTTTTTTCAAGCCTTTTGAACTCAACTCCATTCTTCCGCGAGTTTAGGCAGATTGGCCTTCATCAGGTCATTTGGTGTCATGGCAATTCGGAATTCGCAGATGGCTTCAAAATTTAAAAACCAGGGCTCTGCAATAGATGGAATGGAAGAAGCTTCTTTAACATCTACTACCATCACGGCTCCGCGATTCCCTTCAAGTTCGGTAAAGTAAATGCTCTCCGGTTTTACGGCATCAATTACGCGGCCAATAATATCGCCCACCGTTCCATCTCTAACCATCGAACTGAAAGGCTCAATGAGAAAGATTAAATTAACTAACATTCTCATAACTGTATATTTTAAATTAATAACTTAAATATACAAAACAGAAATGGCTATATTGGATCATTAATCATTTAACAATGAGTTTATTATACTTAAATAAAGCTTAAATTTTAATGATTTTTATCCAATTATTTCACTAAAAAAATTAGAAGGCAATCAAATTTTTCCGGATAATTTCAATGATTTTGCACCTATACTTTTCATGCCACTATACCAGTTGAAGGGAAATGACGGATTTTTTATGGTAGAGAAGGTAAAATTTAAAGGCCTTTTTGATTGTTTTGCTGTGCTTTTCAAGGAAAGTTATGTGATAAAACACTCCACATAAATTCTATTCGGTCCTGTTCATTAATGACTCCAAACATTTCCCGCCTTTTCAAAATTCATACCCAAGGGTACATTTGTGCCTTCCCGAAATCCCGGGATCACTCCCGAAGAGTCCGAACCACTTTCACTTCTGAACCGCTCCTGAAAAACTATTCTCCCTTCTCCTCATCAATCCACTTATCAATCTTATCCTCCAACAACTGCAATGGCACAGCGCCTGTTTCCAGCACCTGGTTGTGGTACTGGCGAATGTCAAAGTTATCTCCCAGCTCAGCTTCTGCCCTTTCCCGCAGTTCACGGATCTTGAGCTGACCTATCTTGTAAGATAAAGCCTGCCCTGGGTTGGCCATATAACGTTCTATTTCAGATATAATACTTTCTTCGCTTTCGGCTTCGTTGTCCAGGGAGTATTGAATAGCCTCTTCGCGGGTCCAGTTTTTGCTGTGCAGTCCGGTGTCTACTACCAGGCGAACGGCGCGGTGCATTTCCGCGCCTAGAGTGCCAAAGTACTGGTATGGATCTGTATATAATCCAAGTTCTTTTCCTAAAGATTCGGCATATAATGCCCAGCCTTCGCCGTAACCACTGTACCAAAGGGTTTTTCTGAATTGTGGCAGGTCTGGATTTTCCTGGGTAAGTGAGATCTGGTAATGATGCCCGGGAATAGCTTCGTGCAGGAACAGCGACTCGTCGCTATAAGTGTTATAGGAGGCAGGATCGGGTACTGGAACATAAAAGATTCCGGGCCGGGTACCGTCCAAAGATCCCGCGTTATATTCGGCACTGGCAGACTTTTCCCTGAAAGCTTCGGTGCGACGCACCTCAAATTCGGTTGCAGGAGTCTTATCAAAAAGTTTGTCTATATTCGGCTCCATAGTTTTATATATCTGGTTGAAATTCTCTACTACTTCTTCAGAAGAAGAAAAAGGCATCAGGTCTTTATTAGTTCGCACATAATTGAAGAAAGATTTCAGGTCGCCCTCATAGCCTACTTCAGCCTTTACCTTTTCCATTTCCGCAGAAATACGCGCCACCTCATCCAGGCCTAACTGGTGGATCTCATCGGCAGTCATATCGGTGGTAGTATATTTTTTTATCTGGTGCATGTAAAAGGCTGCCCCGTTGGGAATATCAGCTATTCCGCTGCTTTCCCTTCCCGCAGGCAAATATTCCTTCCCCATAAACTCCTGCATTTTCCGATAAGCAGGGATTACCTTATTTTTCACCATCTCATCATATTTTGCAATGATTTCCTCTTTTTCTTCTTCAGAAAAACTGTCGGGAATATTCTTTACCGGGCCATAGAACAGGTGGTTCTCATCCTCCTTAGCCATAGCTTCCATTTGCGGGATCACTTTGGCAATAAGGGATTTGGGAAGTACATATCCCAGCTCCATTCCTTCACGCATATTGCGCTCAGCAGAATTCATCCAGGTAAGGAAACCGTCTACACGCCGCAGCCAGTTCTCATAATCTTCTACGGTTTTGAATGGCTGCGAACTTGCCCCACTCGCCAACTGACCCATAAAAAGATTTACCGACCACATTTGATCTATAGGCATGAATTTGGCATTGTCAAAATTCATGGTCTCCAAATTGATATTGCATTCCCACAAGAGGATATCCTTAGACATCTTTTCACTTTGGCTAAGGCCATCATCCTCGATATCAAGTGCTGCCAGTTTATAGGAAGTATAGTAATTGCGCAGACTGTCTTCATAAGCAGGAGAAAGGAAATCGGGAAACTGGTCGTTATAACGCATATCCCCTGTAGTGGTAGCTGAAATGGGGTTCAGGCGTAAACCATCTTCATAATAATTGTCCAGCAGGGAATCAAATCGCGCACTGGCGGCCTTTCTTTCGTCCTCTTTTTCGGTTTTATTGTTCCCGTCTTTACAGGCTGTAAAAGCTAAAATTAAACAAAGGGAAAGGATGCTATTTTTAAACATATTAGGTGTGTTTTAAAGTAAAGTTACTAAGGTAGGAAAATTTCGGTGGAAACGGTTTTCGGCTTTCTTATCGTTCTTTTTTTTTACGGTTTCCCAGTGACCGTGAAGAAAACCTACACTGGTCTATAGGGGTAAAAACAGGGAACCTTATGATTTCCAGCGGAAAAAAGGGAGTGTTATATGATTTATTCAAATTGCATTTATTAACGCTTAGTTATTACCGATGGTTTTTTTGTAATCGGTTTCAATTATTTCAGTTATCCCATCCCCATAAGAAGTAGGCATGAGATCAAACTCTTTCTCAAATTTACTGCCGTCAAAAATATAATCGCGGTCATACTGATAAAGCATTTCAACCGATTCTTTCATCACTGGCACAAACACTCCCATTAGCCGAATTTTAAACTTTGTTACAGAACATAAATTCCCGGGATCCACATTCCAAATAATTTATCGATATCATTAAAATTGCTTATATGGAAAAAGACCTGACAGCGGAAACTCCAGGCCTGTGAATTTATTAAAATTGAACTATCGCTTCATTTGAACACAGCGTAGTTCCTGCCTCGCATATCTTATAGATTAAAGAACCACCTCCTTTAAAATTAGTTACGTCCGTATAAGTAGCACTGCTACCCGAAACTGTGGCAATCATTTTTCCACCACGATAGATATCAAATGTACCAGTAGAATTCCAGGAAAGGTCGGTATGCCAGTTCCCTTTAACTTTATAGCCACTTGCGATAAGAATAATTTCTCCGGGCGCGGGCTCATTGATATTCACCGTTACCTCCCGTAAAATCGTTGCGGTTGCTCCTTCATTATCAGTCACTAAAAGATTTACGTTGTAAGTATCAGGTTTTGCATAGACATGCTGTGGGTTGGATGTTGTTGAAGAATTCCCGTCTCCAAAATCCCATTTCCAGTTTACTATTGAACCATCCTGATCAATACTGTTATCGCTGAACTGTACATTCAGGTCGGTAGAATTATGCGTGAATTCAGCTGTGGGTGGAAAGTTTCCGTTTACAGCACCTACGGTAATATCTACTAAAATATACTGGAGGTCGTGATAATTATCCTGGATCATAAACTCTACTTTATAAGTACCCGATTCACTATAAGTATATTCTGGATGTTGCTGAACGGACCTTGAGCCATCTCCAAAATACCAGGTCCAGGCGATTATGGTACCGTCCTCATCTGTACTTGTATCGGTGAATTGTACCTGCAAACCATCAACTATATAGGTGAAGCCTGGCACCGGGGAAATATTAGGTTCAAAGTCTACTGGATCATCAAAATTGGCAACAGCTTCCGCTGAACAATTGTCATAATTGATCTCGCAAACCTGGAATACATCATTACCCTTGCCCTTGGTTGTTAATTTATAACGTCCATCATTGTACCATCTTGAGAAATAACTTCCATTGCGGTAGACTTCTATAAAAGGATCTTCAGTGGGTTCCCAGGTAAGGTGGATAATGGTATTATTTTTTTCTTTAAAGCCGAATGCCTTCAGGTTTAAATTAGGAGGGACCGGAGCTGAGAACACTACCGGATCCCAAAGGCTGTGCACCAGGGAGGTGGTTCCTGAAGGTACGTTGGAAATAGCATCTGGTGTGGAGTTTTTAATAATTTCCTCCTGCAGAAGGACAGGAGTAATTTTAGGATTCTTTTCCAGATAAAGTGCTGCAAGGCCGGCAACATGAGGAGCCGCCATAGATGTGCCGCTCATTTGCCGCACAGAAGTATCATCCAAATGTGAGGCTGAAGTGATCTGGTAACCCGGTGCATAAATATCCAAACAATCTCCAAAATTAGAGAAGTCAGCTCTTTGATTATCGATCATGCTTGCCCCTACGGTAAGTGCAGATGGGGTTCGGGCAGGGCTGTAATCACAGGCTTCGCTGTTTGCGTTTCCGGCTGCAAGAGCATAATTAATACCTGTAGAAATAGAATTTTCAACGGCAATATCAAGAGGTTCATATGCTGCTCCCCCTAAGCTCATATTCACTATCGCAGGTTTTACGGCATTCTCCGTTACCCATTCAACACCCTGAATTATCCTGGAGTAACTGCTGAAGCCCTTGCAACTAAAGACACGTACCGATACTAAATTAACAGTTTTTGCCACTCCATATAAATTTCCACCTATTGTTCCTGCTACATGGGTACCATGGCCGTGGCAGTCATTTCCGGGTTCAAGATTGGGATCATTCACATCATATTCCTCCTCAGGATATAAAAGTACAAGGTCAACACCCAAAGAAGCCCTGCCTTCAAATTCATCATGTGAATATCTTATTCCTGAATCCATAATATATGCATTTACTCCACTTCCAGTTGCTGCATAGGAATAGGCCCTGTCAAGCTTTTGTTCCCGCTGGTCCATCCTGTCTAAACCCCAGGTTGGATACTCCTGAACGGTAACAGCAGAGGTTACTTCTGTATCTTCTAATTCAATAATTCTGTCTGGGGTAATCGAAAGTATTCGCGAATCCTTCTAAAATCTTTTTACCTGAGCTGGTGTTAATTTTGCTGTAAATCCTGTTAAAGCGTGTTTATAAGTACCTTTCATCCTGGCTCCTGGCATTGATCTTACTTCTTTTACAAGTGATGCCAAAACTTCTACTGCCCGGCGATCCCGGTTTCCGGGTTTTTTGGATAAAAGGATTATATACTGGTCTTTTATAATATCTGCATCGCCGGAATTACCGGTAACCAGATTAATTTCTTTTGGTTCTTCTTCCTCCAGAATATCTGCACTACATGAATAAAAAAGACAAAGACCAATTAAAATGACTAATATTTTTTTGGGAAGGTTAAAAGTTGAATTTTTCATAATTAAATATTATTTAAAAAATTGGAAGGGCTGTTAAAACAGATTGATTTATTTTAGAGGAGTACCGTTTCCGGAAATGACTTAATATGCTTTCTTTAATTTCCTTAGATACTGAAATTAAACCATTATTGAAGACAACACAATCCCCTTTTAGGGGGATATGGATAAAATAGATTTCCTAATAAATGGATTTTATTTATTTGTTAATTGGTAGTTAGGATGATACTGGGGAAAGGTGTTTTAATTATTTTTTCAATAAAAAATTTTAAATCTCAAGAACCTGTATTAACTTTGTATTTCAAAGTACTTTCTATGAAAACTGAACAGGAATATATAAAAGATCTTTCGGAGATTCGCTTGATGATGGAGCGGTCCACAAAGTTCTTATCCCTAACGGGTTTGTCCGGAATTTTAGCAGGAATCTATGCGCTGGCAGGTGCATATTTCGCTTATCGCCTATTCTACGTGAATCCCGGGGACGCCATTTACAATACACTGCCCAGGCTGGAGAATTCCGACGATATCCTTAATCTTGCATTTCTTGCATTTATAGTTCTGCTTCTTGCAGTAGGAACAGCTATTTATTTATCCTCTAAGAAAGCAACAAAAAATAATGAAATACTTTGGAACCCGGTGTCGCGCAGGTTAGTGATAAATATGGGTATACCTCTGGTTACGGGAGGAATTTTCATATTGATCATGATCTCAAAAGGCATTTTTGAATTGATAGCGCCTTTAACTTTGATATTTTATGGCCTGGCACTTATAAATGCAAGTGAATTCACCTTTAAAGATTTGAAATACCTGGGAATGGTTTTCATCATTTTGGGATTGGTAAGTTCTTATTTCCCTGGTTTAGGGCTCTTGTTCTGGGCAATTGGTTTTGGCCTAATGCATATTATTTATGGTATTTACATGCACTTGAGATACGAAAAGTGAAAGCGATAATAGATGGTTTATATAAAGCTTTTGAAAGCAGGGTTAGACTGGGAATCATGTCTATACTCGCAGTGAACGATACCCTGGATTTTAATGCCTTAAAGGAATATTTAGATGTGACGGACGGTAACCTTGCCAGTCATCTTAAAGGATTGGAGAAAGAGGAGTTTATTGGAATGGAAAAATCCTTTGTTGGCAGGAAACCCAATACCAGATATTTTATGACCATAGATGGCAGGAGAGCCTTCGATGCTCATCTTAAAGCACTGGAAAAATTAATTAAATCGCAGAAATAAACAGATAAAAAACAGATCGGCAAGATGAAAAATGAAATCAAAAACAACCTGGACAATCCTGTACAACTGGAAAAACTTTACCGGGACAACAAAGCAAATTTCAAGAGGTCTTTTAACCTTGTTTTTCCCGACATTCAGAAAACAAAATCGGCACAAATTTGGAATGCACGGCTAAACTTTGAGGGTGAAGAAATATCCTGGGGCACAAATAGGGAATTGATCTTCCTAATTATCGCTTCATTCATGGCAGGATTAATCGCCAAAATACCTGAATTCACCGGACTCGATCCCGAATATTTTTATCCCCGAAATATCGCCTTTGTGGTTTTTCCGCTGCTGACGGCTTATTTTGCCTGGAAACAAAAAGTCGGGACAAAAAAGCTGGTTATTGTTTCTTCTGTAATTTTGGTTTCTGCCATCTATATAAACCTGCTTCCAAAGGACGATAAAAGCGACACCTTGATCCTGGCATGCATTCATCTTCCGTTGCTTTTATGGGCCGGTTTAGGGTTTATGTTCGTTGGCAACCAACCGAATTATCATCAAAAACGTCTGGAATTTCTGAGATTTAATGGCGACCTGGTGGTAATGACTACAATTTTACTTATTGCAGGGGGCTTAATGACCGGAATTACACTGGGACTATTTGAGCTCATTGATCTTCCCATTGAAGAATTCTATTTTAAATACATAGCTATTTGGGGCCTTGCTGCTGCTCCAATAGTTGGAACTTACCTCGTTCGAACAAATCCACAGTTAGTAAACAAGGTTTCTCCGGTGATCGCGAAGGTTTTTACACCATTATTGCTCATAATGCTTGTAATTTACCTGTTTGCGGTAATTTTTACAGGCAAGGATCCCTATAATGACAGGGAATTTTTACTGATCTTTAATGTGCTTTTAATTGGGGTTATGGCAATAATCCTGTTCTCCATTGCCGAAACCTCAAAAAACTCCGACAGCAAAATTGGGGCACTTACGTTGCTGTGCTTATCAATTGTGACAATTATTGTAAATGGAATTGCACTGTCTGCTATTGTTTTCAGAATTTCAGAATGGGGAATTACCCCAAACAGGCTTGCGGTTTTAGGCGGTAACATCCTTATCCTTACAAATCTGCTACTGGTGACTTTCAGGCAATTCCAGGCCATTAAAGACGGTGATAAAGTGGGGAAGGTTGAAAACAGCATCGCTTCATTTTTGCCGATCTATATTGTATGGGCAATCCTGGTGACTTTTGTATTTCCCGTGCTTTTCAGCTTTAAATGATACAACACAATTAAATGGAATGGAATATTTTGTAGATAAGAGCTCCGTGGTTCGGGAGATTTGGGGGAAGGGTGACACTATCCTTTTCATCTTCGCAGGTGCATCTGCAGAATTTGCACTCAGCAAAGCTGTAGACTGGCTGTATTTCACAGGACGCCTTCCTGCCGATCCTCTGGGGAGGCTTTTCTCAACCGTTTCCTACGCCCGCGCCATTGTGTTTTCCGAAAAACAGGCAGCCTTGCGCGCGATTGATTCCATGGCCGCGATCCATGCGAATGTGGAAGAAAAACGCGGCGCAACTATTCCTGACTGGGCGTACAGGGATGTCCTCTTTATGCTCATCGATTACTCCATCAGGGCCTTTGAAGTAATGGAACGCAGGTTAAAAAAGGACGAAAAGCAGGAAGTATTTGAGGTTTTCTACCGCGTTGGTAAAAGGATGGGTTTGATTGGGTTACCCGAAACCTTTGAAGAATGGGAAACGATGCGGCAGGAACACATCAACAGGAATCTGCAACACAGCTTTTACACGGATGACCTGTTCAGCCAGTACCGAAAACATCTGGGTTTTGTTCGCTACAGTATCTTGCTGGAAGCACAAACACTTGTAGTGCCTAAAAAAGTTCGCGAATTACTTGGCCACCGAAGCTTCTCGCTTTTAAATCCGTTACTTAGACTTTATAAACTGAGTAGAAGTATAAAGGCAGATTGGCTGCTGAAAGCCCTAATCTTGCCTACCCGATACAAAAATGAGATAAAGGAACTGGATCACCTACCCACCTGGTAATTAGTTCCTACAATTTGCTTTTGAACATCACAGCTTCGGCTCCAGCCATAATCCTCCCATACAGATCAGGAATAACCCAAAGAACCACAGGGGATTTATGGGTTCCGAAGGCCTTGACCCCTGCCCTGCTATCTCAGGGCGGTTGAAATAGCGGCGATTATCTTCAAGGGTGTTAAAAGCCGTAAGAACCCTCCAGTGACTTTCTTCTGAAACATAATATTCAAAGATCCCGGAAGTATCTGCCTGGAGGCTCTTCCATCCAGATTGTTTTGGCCAGGTGGTTCCTTTCAAAAGCGTTGGAAAATCAACATCCTGCATCAAAGGAATTGTATTTCCATCCTGGTTTTTAAGCGCAACGGAGTCTAAAACCGTTCTTAACCGAAAATTAAAAGGCTCATCCTTATAAGCGATCAGTTGATTCGACTCCCACTCTGCAGCAGTGTTTTCTTTCCTGCTGATATGCTCCACCACCTGCGACCATAATTGCTTATATGCCCTGCTATGCCCGTCCAGCAAAAGCTGGTAAGTATTCGTGAAAACCGAAGTACCCATCCTCCCAGATCCATTTCGTTTATATCCGGACCAAATCATATTATTGGTGGCATGAATGGCTTGCATCCCGAAATCATCTTTTAAGGTATAAGGATGAACAGAAAGTTTTATTCCCGGCCATGGTTCCAAACTTACGTCGGAAGTTGTAATCCTCTCAAAATCCAGATCTGAAATTCCCGGAGATTTAAAAAAACCATCATCAGCCTGGATAAAAACCCCAAGACCGTTCTCCCGCACCGAGTTTTCTATGGCGCTTATTTGATTTCCGGGAAGGCTCCGCAAAGAAGCAGCATCTATAATGAGGAGATCAAAAGATTCGAGATTGTTTTCTGTCAGGTTTCCCAGCGGGCTGCGGTCCGTATTAAAATATTCATATTTGTAGCGACCTGTTGTAATCTGGCTTCTCACCGTAACACGATGTCCGGCTTCCGACAGGAAATTTTTCAGGTAGCGGGTCTCAAATGTGGGAAAGCTGTTTATTATCAATATCTGCAAATGTTCTTTTTCGGCTACCTTCACCGGCACCGGATCTGAAGTCAGCATTTCACCCAAAGAATCCTTTTCCAGCAAAGAAAAAAGGTATCTTCCTTCCACTTTTAATTCGGCCGAAAGCAGGAAAGGTTGTTTTTCTTCCGCATTAAAAACCAGAGAATCAAGTCCGGTTCCGGCAGGATTCTGCAATATAAGTCGGTTCCCGCTTTTTGGATTTGAATATAATCCCTTCAGCACCAAATTATCCCCAACAAAATTCTCCTGTTCATAGTTCAGTTTTACGATTCCTTCGGGTGGGTTTCCGGCAAGAAATTTCACTGGAACTTCATCGAGCTGCCACAGGTCATATTTCTTTAGTCCATGACCCAGGATGAATACATTTTCAGCAGAGCTTATTTCTTCTGAAATCAATTGTCCCAGGTCATATTCCAGCTGTTTTATTCCTTTATGTGCTTTTTTAAGACTGTCTAACTGAAAATCTTCAAATCCATCTGTCAGCAGCACAACCTTATTCGAGTTTATATTACCTGGAATTGCCGGTTTTAAAGCGATCAAGATCAAAGAGAAAATAGCTAAAAATGCCAGTAAAACCTTTATAGCCAAGTGATACTTCCCGGATTGGGACCATTCTTTCCAGATAAAAACAAGCACTAAAATCGCTGCCCCAAAAAAGATTGGCAGGATTAAATGTTCATTTAAAAAGGTAAAATTATCTGTCATTCAGCTCCAGTTCTTTTAACAATAATTCATTAATATCTCCTGAAAAAGCTCTTCTTTTTCCGGGTGTGGGTTCTGTAGTCGGGATCGCTAAAAGCAGTCCGCGCTGTACCTTGACAAACATTTTCGGTTCGTTTTGATCTTTTTCCGATAACCATTTAAGGTTTTGCAAAGTCTGCAGATATTTTCCCGGCTCTTCAATGGCTTTCTCGGCCAGTTCATTTCCTGCCTGTTCAAAAAGTTTCCTGTCTTCAGAATTAACAGGAAGCTCATCAGCAATTAACTGCTCCAGCCGTATAACCGCTTTTCTGATAAAAGGATAGGATTCCGGTTTTTTGAGATCCTCTTTTTTCTGAAAATTGGTCACCTCATCAATTTTTCCGGTTAATCGTACTTCTTCCTTGATGGGCGGTGGATCAAACCCAATGCGATGCACATAAATGCGCGCGCTGTTCTTGATCTCCTGGATCAAACCTAAAGCCTGATATTGGTAAGGCAGAGATTTTTCAGGTTCATACAAACGCAAATACAGTTCGGCATCCCACATAATATTGAGTGCCTGCCGGAGTTTGCTCCTTAAATTATCCGTGAACAGCGTAGCCGATTCCGGATCGCCGTGATCGTGCAGAAATTCTGATAGCGGGTCTTTCACGTCTTCCTCATCCTCTTTCTCATGATCGTGTTCCGGTTCTACCAGGTTGTGTTCATTATCCCCATCGTGGTCGTGAGTAAATTCGGCAAGCGGATCTTGCTCCTCCTCATTTCCCTCATCTACATGCGCTTCCATCCCGCCTTCAGATTCATCGCCCATAAACTGTCCGTATTTCAACCGTAGCGCTTTCTGGTCGAAACCAAGGTCATTGCTGGTGGAATTAAATTTTGGTTTTGGTAATTTGTTTCGTTGGCTGATAAGCTTTTCGGTATCTATGATCAATTGCCGCTGACTCCTGAAATAATCAGGCATAAGCTCAACTCCCAGGGAACTTTCCATAACCGAAGCATAGGAAACGGTGTCCTTAATCACCATAAAATAAGTCTCACTTCGGGATATATTAGCCACAGGCTGTTTCAGGTCCCTCGCTTCTATGTAAAAATACAGCTCATCCCCGGGTTCCATGTTCATTTGGTCCAGGTCTATTTTCTTTGAAAGTTTCACGCTTTTTGCTCCCCTTTTAACCGGTTCTTCAAAACTCAGTTTTTCTTCCCTGAATTTCACAGCTTCCCCCGTTCCTTTGCTTACCGTGGCAATAATAAATGCATCTGCAACTCCAAAATCATCGGTGATCAAAGCGCTGAATTCCACACGTTTTTCATCATCAAAGTTGAAGGAAGAAAATTGCTTAAGTCCATCAACTCCAATTACAGGGCTTTTATCCGCGATCACTTCTATGGAATACAGTTTAGAAACATAGGAATTTCCAAGTGTATCCATAAATTTAAAATTGTAGAAACCGGAAGTGTTCAAAACCGAAGTTCCGGAGTAGGAATCCTGCACTGGCTTCATAGGATGGCTGTTTCCCATACTTTCCATAGTGACACTGTCAACTTTAGCGCTGAACTTTAATTTCCAGGTTGCCCGGGAACCTTCCACCGCCTGAAGCTCCATTTTTGAAGTAGAATATGAAGAAACGCCGGTATAGTTGGGATAACTGATGATTACCTGCTGGCTATCCAAAACAGGTGGATCGGTTTCTGCTGAAGCAGCATCTGTAGGTTCAAAAAGAATGATTTCCTGTTCTTCCGCTGATGTTTGGGAGGTTTTATAATGATTGGTTAAATTGAACTGATACATTATAAATCCAATTAAAATCAACCCCGAACTGATTAAACCAGCTTTAAAAAGATTGTTTTCCGGTTTTATACTGCCTGATTTTTCCTTGAGTTCTGCTGAAACTTTTTGCTGCTGAAGTTGTGCCAGTCCGGACAAACTTTCTTGTGGTAACAACAGTAAACCTGTACTGTATTCCATAGAACTCAATTTCAGGTCGATATAAGAGCTTACATCTTCCAACTTCAAAGTCCATGGGCGAAGAATAAGCGTGCAAACCGATGCAATCAGCATAAAAACCACCAGCGTGAGGATAAGATTCAGAAAAAGAAAATAGATCAGCACGGCCGGCCCAATCGCATAGAGGAAGATCTCCATCCAGCGCAGGAGCTGCCAGCGGTTTTTAAATCGTATTAATATGTCCTTTGCAGCTGTTCTCATTGTTTTCTATATGCTGAAAGTCCTCTTTCTGAAATGATAAAAAGCCCCAGCAGTATCCATAAATATTTAGAGAGATCCATGGTTTGCGAAAAATCCTGAATTTCCACATTTCCTTCAGTAACAGGTTGAAGTTCATTGCTATCCATCACTCTCCTGTCATATTCTTTTACTTTTTCCCTCAAATCTTGATGTATTTCCAGCAAGCTTAACAAATGCTCCGGCAAATGCTGTTGGGTGCTGTTTTCAGCATTCAGCGAACCGGTGAGGTGAAAAACATTTGCTGCAGCTCCCTGAACTATAATAGAATTAGCAAGGCTGTCCGGTTTAAACGCAAGCAATGGAGCTTCGGTTTGCGCAACAGGCGCTTCACTTAACCATACAATCAGGTTATATTTTTCGGTTGTCAGAGTATGCAAATCCTGAATTGTCTTCACTCCTATCTTCCTGTCCAGATAGTTCGAAATCGCCTTGAAGGAAGCGCTGATGTATTTCATTTCAGCAAACCGGGCTTCGTCATAGTTAACTAAAACATTAAGGGAATCGGCTTTATTCAGTAACAGCCATTTCTGATTTTCTGAAGAAGATATAAAAACGCTGTCCCTGTTTGCACTTATAACAACCCCATCGCTGTTTAAAGGAAGAAGTTCCTTTTCAAAACTCAACCTTTGATGATCGCTTTTTACGGAAATCAACTCCAGTTGATCTCCTTTTTGAACAGCTTCTACAACTCCCATTTTTGGTTCCCCCGGATCCAGAACGATCCAGGTAATATTTTTACTTATTTCCGGACGTTTTCCTCTAAAACCCGAACTAAAAGCATTTGTAAAGATCACAATGCTATCGGTAGCCAAATCTTCCATTTCACGGGTCAGTTGCCAGTAATTTGGAATACTGACCGCTGTTTCCTCGAATTCCTCCTTTTGATATTCAGGAAAACCCGCTTGCAACAGCCTTTTTTCAGCAGCCGTATCCAGCGTATCTATGATCGAACTCACATTTTCATAAGTCAGTAAGGAAGGTTCAATAAGATAGGTTACAGGTATATTTTTACCTTTTAATTTAAGCTGAGGCGCTGTGAGGATGAGCACAAGGATTGATATTACGAGTAACCGCAGTAGCAGTAGCCATAATTCGTTCAATTTTATACTGCTGCTCTTTTTGGGGTCAGATTGTTTCAGCAATTGAATACTTCCTGTTTTGATGGTCCTGCCCCCCTTTTTACTCCAGAGATGAATGGCTAAAGGAACGGCAAGTCCCAATAAAGCCAGGAAATATGTAGGATTCAGGAAGATCATTTTACATCAAATTGTTTCGTTTCTTTAAAAATAGCTGCAGCGCTTCTCCCAAATGTTGATCCAGCCGGAAAAGCTGATAACTAACACCCTTAGCAAGCAACGTATCTTTGGTATTCTTAATCATTTCTTCCATGGACTTTAGGTAAGCGCTTTTTGCTTCTTTGGCATCCACCTTCATTTTCGCACCGGTTTCCAGATCTTCAAAAGTCAGGGTACCTGCGTAGTCGAACTCAAGTTCATTTTTCCCCATTATATGCAGAACCACAACTTCATTTCGGGTGGTTTTCAGGCGATTTATAAAATCGGTTAGTTCCGAAGTGTTTTCATACATATCGGTAATAAAGAAGATGAGTTCCTTATGACTTCGGTCGTGAAGTTTTTCAGCAGCCATTGGATTCTCCGGCCATGTACCCTCATTTTTGATATTGATAAGTTCAAGCAGCAGTCGGTTAAAATGCTTTTTTTGAACCCGTGGATACAAGCTGTGCAGGTGGCGGTCATTCAGGGCAAAAAGTCCGACAGCATCTCCTTGATTTTGGGATAAATAGGCTAAAGAAGCTACTAAAACCCGGACATAATTCATCTTAGCAAGTCCATTTTCCTCGTGCAGCATGGATTTGCTCGAATCCAGGATGAATTTAACGGCAATGTTGGTCTCTACCTCCGATTGCTTTATGTAATACCTGCCGGATCTGGCGAGCATTTTCCAGTCCAACAACCTAAGATCATCCCCGGGTTCATATCCCCGAAACTGGCTGAATTCCATTCCCGGCCCCACCCTCCGACTGCGATTAAGCCCGGAAAGATATCCATCCACGGTGACACGGGCAATGAGAGCAAGGCCGCTCACCGTATTTATAATTTCAGGTTTTAGTAACTGTTGATAATCCTGCTTCACTTAATTCCCTCCCTTTGTAGCTACTGTTGTTATTTTTAAAAGTTCCCTGGTTACATCATCTGATATTATTCCTTCAGCTTCAGCCTTAAAGTTCACGATAATCCTGTGACGCAATACTGGAAAAGCTCCGAGTTTCAGATCTTCCAGAGTAACGGCAAGCCGGCCTTTCATCAGGGCGCGTGCCTTGGCGCTTAAAATCATCGCCTGCCCGGCTCTTGGTCCGGCTCCCCAGCTTACCCATTCCTTCACATATTCAATTGTACTGGTTTCCGGCCTTGTAGCCCGTATCACCCGATTTACGTAAGAAACGAGCTCATCACTAATGGGTACCTCCCTTACCAACTCCTGTAAACGAAGGATCTCAGAGCCGGTAATTACAGGATTTATTTTTTCCTTTTTACTGCCCGTTGTGTTTTTTAAAATGTCATTTTCTTCGGTTTCATTCGGGTACCCTATCTTGATGTAGAATAAAAATCTATCCTGTTGTGCTTCCGGCAAGGGAAAAGTTCCGGATTGCTCGATAGGATTTTGCGTTGCAAGTATGAAAAAAGGGCGTTCCAACTCATAGGTCTTCCCGGAATAGGTCACCGCGAATTCCTGCATGGCTTCCAGCAATGCAGCCTGGGTTTTTGGTGGTGTCCGGTTGATCTCATCGGCAAGAATGATATTGGCGAAAATTGGTCCTTTATTAAACTGAAAAAACTTCTTTCCCGTAGTATGATCTTCTTCCAGAATCTCGGTTCCGATTATATCGGATGGCATAAGATCCGGAGTGAACTGAATCCTTTTAAACTTAAGATCTATAGCATGTGCAAGGGTTCGTATCATAAGTGTTTTGGCCAGTCCCGGAACTCCTTCCAACAAGGCGTGTCCTCCGGCAAGAAATGTGATTAGCAATTGTTCCACGGTTTCCTCCTGCCCTATGATCACTTTTCCGATTTCCTTTTTTAAATCATCCAGTTTGCCCGTAAGTGTTTTTACTTCCAGGTCCAAATCGGCTAAATCTCTATTCATATAGTATCTCTTTTATGATGTAAGTGCATACATCACGATATTAACCCCAAAACGGGTATTATCTCTTTTATAAAATCGTTTGTTTCTAAAATCGTAGTCCCATTCACAGCCATAGTCCTTATTGCTGTATAAAACCCCAATCCTGCCGTTGATCTCAATGGCTTTTAAATATTCGTGAACAAGATCATCTCCCCAACCGTTCAGCTCCTGGGAAGTAGTTGGCGGGCCGTCTTCAAATTTAAAGAACACATTGTAAAGCTCATGATCATTGGGGATCTTTTTTAGTTCCCCCACGCCGAAAATCTCTTCCATTTGCCGTTCAAAGGATTTGGCGAATAAACCATCTATATCGTGATTACAGTCATCGGCAAAAACAAAGCCTCCATTAAGAATAAATTTTTCGAAATTCTCTTTTTCCTTTTTGGTGAACTGCACGAGCTTATGACCGGAAATATAACAAAAAGGGCATTTGAAGATCTCGTCACTGCTCAATGGGATTATGTTTTCCTTCTTGTCTACCTCCAGGGTGGTATACTCCACAAGTGAATTCAGCAGATTTGATGGCATGCGCTGATCCACATCCCAGTCTCCTGATTCGTATTGCAATCTTGTGAAGAAGAATTTGTTATTCATCCTTGAGATTCTAGATATTAGATTTTAGACTTGAGAAAACCGGAATTGTTTAAAGCATTATGAAATTAATAACTATGAGAAATGGTAGAAAGGTGCTTTCATTAACCGCAAAGGGCGCAAAGTTTCCGCAAAGATCGCAAATTCTTACTATTCCATTTGGCACTTTTGTCAAGTAGCCCTTATTTAATTTTCAATTCAATAATTTTTCAGTTCGTTCATTTTTAATCATCACTTTTTTCTTTGCGTCCTCTGCGATTTTTCTTGGCGTGCTTTGCGGTTAAATTAGCAACGTAGCAAAAACTGCAATTCTTAATTGAGCTCTATATAATAATCCACAATGTTCTAAAACACAACCATATTTTTAATCTTCGGAAATGAAAGAATTTTATTTTAAAAACAACCTAAATCGCATTTTTACCACAAAGGCACAAAGTTATGCACTAAGGTCACAAAGTGCCGTTTATTAATCTTTCCGTTTATTCAATTGCAGATTTTCCTAATTTCTTTTGCAATGGTTTTCTTCGTGTTCTCTGTGTCGTTCTTTGTGTTCTTTGTGTTCTTTGTGGTTATTCTTGCAGGGGGTCTTAAAAAAACAAAAACTGGCTGTGAAATTGAACATTCACAACCAGTTTGAATTATTTAGAAACTATTAAACCGCGTCAGATAAACTGGTGAAAGTGAAATCTCTCACCTTCATATACGGGATTAAATTACCATTGATTCGCACCTGCTGACCAAGTTCTTCAAGGTTATTCAGCATAATGATAGGACTTTCATTGAACCTGAAATTTTTGACCGGATAGCGGATCTCACCGTTCTCGATATAAAAAGTTCCATCGCGGGTAAGTCCGGTATAAAGCAGGGTTTGAGGGTCTACGCCGCGTATGTACCACAAACGGGTTACCAGGATTCCTCTTTTGGTGCTTTTTATAAGATCTGCAAGGGATGCGTCTCCCCCTGCCATAATGAAGTTTGAAGGATAAGGAACCGGATCTGTTCCCTTTTCTTTAGCCCAAAAACGATCGTAGGCAAGATTTTTCACCACACCATTCTCTATCCAGCTGGTTTTTTTGAGCGGCATCCCTTCCCCATTCCATGTAGAAGTAGGCACTTCGGGATGCAAAGGATCACTCCATATATTCACCCGTTCGTCAACGATTTTTTGCCCCAGTTTGGTGCCGCCGTCTTTAGACATGAAACTCCGGCCTTCATCTGCGGTACGCGCATTAAAAGCCCGGGACATATTTCGCAAAAGATCTACAGAAGCTGCCGGTTCCAGGATAACAGTATACTTTCCGGGTTCTATCGCCCTGGCTTCCCTGGACATAACCGCTTTATCGATAGCGACCTTCGCCGCTTCATCTGCATCAAATTTACTGACATCATTAAAATCCCTGGAAACCCATCCTGATCCTGTTCCATCATTGGTCCTCATGGTCACGGTAAAATCAACATCGGTAGATTTATTGTAAGCAAAAAGTCCGTTGGAGTTCAACAAGGCGCGGAATCCTGAAGAATCGTTTAAAAATCCTGCTGCGGTAACATCCTTTTCTGAAGCAGGATTTATACTGCTTGCAGCTACTTTCGCACGAAATTCGGGCGTTATATTGGCGGTTGATTCTATAAAACTTTTAGGCTCATCATAGGTTTGTGGCCCAAGGGGAGCCATAAATTCAGGGTTTTCAGGAGAAAGTTTTGCAAGTTCCTCTGCCCTTTTCACAACTTTTTCCAGGGAAGCATCGTCAAATTCATCTATGGTAGCCGATCCGGACTGTTTTCCAAAACTGGAAGTAACAGCTAAATTCTGATTTGATCTGTAACCTGAGGTAGAAACCGTATTTCGGGCGTAGCGAATGTTTCCGCTTTCACTTCCTCCCAGACTGAGCTCACAGGCATCGGCCGTGGAAAAGCTCAATGCTTTTTCCAGGATTCTCCGTGCTTCTTCTTTTGTATATATTGCCATTGTAGTATCTCTTATTTTAGTAAAAAGGGTTAAACAGTACGACCTGTATTGATCACATTTACATCGTTAAATCTTGAAGTGGAACTCCCGTGTGAAACTGCGCTTACTTGTGAAGGCTGGCCCTTTCCATCGAAAAAGGATCCAAACATACGGTAATCACTCTCATCACATATTTTGGTACAGGAATTCCAGAACTCCTGGGTATTGGACTGGTACGCTACATCATCCAGCATTCCCACGATTTCGCCATTTTTGATCTCATAATATACAGTACCTCCAAATTGGAAGTTGTAACGTTGCTGATCTATAGAATAAGAACCTCTTCCAGCGATATAGATCCCTTTTTCAACATCCTTGATCATTTCATGGATGGAATATTTTTCTTTTCCGGGTTCCAGGGAAACATTCGGCATTCTCTGGAACTGTACATCATTCCAGCTTTGTGCATAACAACAGCCGTGGGATTGATTTTGATCGATCATATGAACCTGGTCACGGATGGCCTGATAATTCTTCAATACCCCGTTTCGCACAAGATCCCATTGTTTTGTTTTCACTCCTTCATCATCATAACCCACTGCACCCAATGACCCGGGCTGGGTTTTGTCGGCAATAAGATTTACGATATCGCTTCCGTATTTAAAATCACCTGATTTCCACTTGTCTAAAGTGGCAAAACTGGTACCGGCATAATTCGCTTCATATCCCAGCACTCGGTCCAGTTCAAGCGGGTGGCCTACAGATTCGTGGATGGTAAGTCCTAAATGATTTGGCTCCAGGACTAGATCATATTTTCCGGGATCTACAGATTTTGCATTAAGCATTTCCTTAGCCTGCTTCGCAGCAAGGGTAGCATCTTCCACAATATCATAGCTGTTGCGGTATAATCTGAGTCCGGCAGGCCCTTCCAGCTTTTCTGACTCCAGGCCATCCAGGTATTCATACCCCATTCCCATTGGTGCACTTAAGGCATCACGGGATTTGAATTTATTGGCAGCCCTGTCAATTGCGGTTACGCCAAATGTTGGCCAGATGCGGTGAATATCCTGATCTATATACGAACCATCGGTAGAAGCAAAATATTTCTGCTCATTTACCATGAAAAGATTAGAGTTTACAAAGTTGGCTCCATTGTCCATAGCCGCCGCATTGGCTTTAAGCAGTAGTTCTACTTTTTCAGAAACAGGTACTTCCTTAAAATCTTTTTTAATAGGTGTTTTCCAGGAGACTTCCCCGTATGCCTCCACCGGAGCAAGTTTTACAGGATCCTTCTGAATTATAGAATTTGCTTTGGCGATAGCCACGGCCTGATCTGTCGCTTTTTTTATCCCATCTTCGGTGACATCATTGGTAGATGCAAAACCCCAGGTACCATTTGTGATCACACGGATCCCAATTCCGAAGGATTCGGTATTCACAACATTTTGAACTTTATCTTCCCTTGTAGAAACGTACTGATTGAGATACCGGCCAATTCTGGCATCAGCATAGGTTGCACCAAGTGATCTTGCCGTATTCAGGGCTACATCTGCAAGTCGTTTTTTAACTGCGATATCCATTCCCGGATCGAGCAGGGCTTCCACCGGAATATTATTTCCCAGGAAAAGGGATGGCATCATTAAAGCGCCTGTTCCCAAACCTGCTAATTGAACAAATTTTCTTCTTTCCATATTAAACCTCCTTTTATTGACTGAATGAATAAAAATATTATTGAATGCTGTGAATTAACGAAAACCACTATATAAAATAATGAAATAACAGATTCATAGCGACCGATAGCAATAGTTATTTGATTTTTAACTATTGTTGAAATTGTCAATAAATCTACTTTTATCCTTTTATAGTCACTTAAAATTCCGGAAGAAATCCAGGTAAGCTTGCTTGTTCCTGTTAATAGAATCCTAAAATAGTAAATTTCCTATATACAAGGCAATTTTTTAAGTGATGTATTTTAATCTTCAGATTATATTTTTATCCGGGAAAGCATTTAAACGTAACAACTTTTGACTGAGATCTTCTATTCAGATATTTCTTAGGCTGATGGAAAAACCAGGCACCTTAAATCACCAAATAAAAAAACCGGAGGTTTTAAAGCCTTCGGTTTTTACAAAGAATTATTGGTATAAAATTCTATTGATAATTGATTCTTAAAGAGAACAATATTTTTAGCGATCTTCTTCTTTTTTAACCACTTTTCTTGCTATTTCTATCTTGAATTTTTTTCCCTTCATTTTTTCATTGCTGATATTATTCAGCATAGAATCAACCTTATTGGTTTTTACAGCTGCGAAGGAAATAAAATCTTTTACTTCAATAAGTCCAAGATCGCCTTTTTCGAGTTTTCCTTTTTTTGAGAAAAATCCAACGATATCTATTTTATTGAGTTTGTTTTTCTTTCCACCACTGATATAAATGGTTTCAAATTCGGGCCGGTTTGGCAGTTTACCGGAAGAACCAACTTTTAAGACCTCCATTTTTGGATCCAGATAATCCGGTTTTTGTTCTACCTCACTTTGGATAATATAAGCCGTCCCGGTTGCCAGCATTCTGGCGGTACGGCCATTTCTATGGGTGTATTCATCCTCCTTATGCGGCAATTGATAATGGATCACATGATTCATTTGCGGGATATCCAGCCCACGTGCGGCAAGATCGGTTGTGATTAAATAACTCACACTTTGGTTTCTGAACATAATCAATGCACGTTCCCGTTCGTCCTGATCCATTCCTCCGTGATAGTAAGTTGAATGAACCCCTTTTTCATTCAAAAGATCACTTATGCGCTCTGCGACTTCCCTGTAATTACAAAAAACCAGGGCAGCTTCAGAGTTTAAAGAACATAGCAAATAAAATAGACTCTCAATTTTATCTTTGTCTTTTGAAATTACCAATTTCGAAGTCAGGTTTTCCTCCGGAGCTGCCTTTGAGCTGAAATCCAGAATTTTTGGGTGTACAACCCCGGTATATCTTGGAATCTCCACTTCGGAAGTAGCCGAAACCAAAATACGTTTTTTGAGTTGGGGTAACTGCTTAATAATAAAAGACATTTGATTGTGAAACCCCATTTGAAGCGATTTATCAAATTCATCCAGAATTAGGACCTCAATTCCGGAGGTATCAAAAGAATCTCTTTCCAGATGATCCATGATCCTTCCCGGAGTACCAATAAGCACCGCAGGAGGATTGCTTAGATTATTGATTTCAGTATCTATGGAATGTCCTCCATAGCAAATATTCACCTTATAATTGGTTCCCATATTTTTCCAGACCTGTTCAATTTGCAAACCAAGTTCGCGGGACGGAACAAGAATAAGGCATTGTACATTTTTAATGCTGGGTTTAAGCATTTCAAAAATTGGAAGTAAAAACGCTAGGGTTTTTCCAGAACCTGTGGGCGAAAGCAACAAAACATCGGTTTCCTCTACAATAGCTTTTCCCGCAAGCGCCTGCATTTTATTCAACTTTTCAAAGCCTAAATTGGAAAGTATGTCCCTTGATTCAATATTATCTTTCATCAGGCAAAGGTAAGTTAATTCGTTGATGAAGGAAATTAGGATTTGTTAATTAAGAATTCCTGGCTGCGGGAATGTTTAATGCTATCTTATTCAATTTTGATAATCCATGAATGATATCAAATTTGAAACAAAAAAAAGGATCCAACATATACGTCAGATCCTTTTCTAATCTATTTCATCAACCTCAGGCATCTCAACTTAATGCCTGAAATCGATGTTAAACAGTCAATTTATTCAACGATGAATTTACCCTTCATCAATGCATAATGACCCGGGAAGCTACATATAAAGTCATAAGTTCCAGCTGCAGGAGCTTCAAATTCTATGGTCACAGATTCTCCGCCACCAATCATTTTTGTGTGGGTGATCACAGCATCGGTTCCTGCGGGGATATAGTCATTATCTTTTGCAGAAGCAGCGGCATTTCCAAATTCAGAAATATCGGTTCCTTTTTTCAGTAACACCCAGTTATGACCCATAACGTTAACATCCATTTTCCCAACGTGAGTAAGGGTTAATTTTACGGTTTGACCGGCTTTTACCTTTAACTCTTTTTTATTGTACTGCATCTGGTCATTTCCGGTAATGCTAAGCTCCACCATTTTCTCATCGGTTGAAGTTTCACCAGTTTTCATTGATTCGGTACTTGTAGAAGGAGATTCCAATTTAATCCCTTCTTTTTCTTCTTTTTTATCACCACAACTTACCATTCCAATAGTTGCAAGAAACAAAAATGCTAATTTCAAATTTTTCATTTTCAATATATTTTATTATTTACTGCCAATAGTATTTAGGCTTGTGCAAAGATAAAATAAATAAACCGGACACTAAACTCCTTTTAATAATTGTTTTAATATGAACTATCAGGAATTTGTATTTATATAAATGACCAATATCATATAAATTAAATCTAAAAAACATGAAATTTATGGGATCATTTTTCCTCATAGCAAGTTCACGAGGTATTTAAAACCGCATAAGAAATTAAAACCTATGGAAACAAGAATCAAAAAAACAGAAAAGCAATCAGGCACCGCAACAATGAAAGGCCTTGTATATGATGGACCCGGTAAGATAGTCTTAAAAGATATCCCTAAGCCGAAAATTGAAAAATCTACGGATGTTGTGGTTAAAATCACAAAAACGACTATTTGTGGTACAGATCTGGGGATTTTACACGGTAAAACACCTACGGTGAAGCCCGGAACAACTTTAGGTCATGAAGGAGTTGGGATAATAGAGGAAACCGGGGATTCTGTCCGAAACTTTAAAAAAGGAGATCGTGTGATAATCTCCTGTATAACCTCTGATGGATCATGTGAATATTGCAAGAAACAAATGTATGCACATTGCGAAGATGGTGGCTGGATATTAGGACATCTTATCAATGGTACTCAGGCGGAATATGTGCGGATTCCTCATGCAGATAATAGCCTATATCTCATTCCGGAAGGATCCGATGAAGAAGCTTTGGTTATGTTGAGCGATATCTTACCTACAGGACACGAAATAGGTGTTCAATATGGACGTGTTAAACTGGGAGACACCATTGCTATAATTGGAGCAGGTCCCATTGGGATGTCTGCATTGTTAACCGCCCAATTCTATTCCCCGGCTAAAATATATATGATCGATATCGATGAAAACAGGTTGGAAATGTCCAAAAAATTTGGAGCTACTGATGTCATTAATACCTCGAACGAAGATGCTGTGAAAAAGATTTTATCGGAAACCAAAGACGGAGTTGATGTTGCGATTGAAGCAGTGGGTGTTCCGGAGACTTTTGATATTTGTCAGAAAATCGTTCGTCCAGGTGGGCATGTTGCCAATGTTGGGGTTCATGGCAAACCTGTAGAATTCCAGATCCAGGATCTTTGGATCAAAAACATTACATTAACTACTGGACTGGTAAACACCAATACAACTCCAATGCTTTTAAAAACAGTATCATCGGGAAAATTAAAACCGGCCCAACTAATCACACATCACTTTAAACTTGAAAACATGCTCGAAGCTTATGAAGTTTTTGGCAATGCAGGAAAAGAAAAGGCCATCAAGGTAATTATCGAGCCTTAACCCCTAATAAAACTCAACTTAATATAAGAAAAAATGAAACAAACATGGGGAAGGCTGACAGGATCCTGAGGATTCTTTTAGCGTTAGTTGTTTCAATTTTGTATTTTACAGATACTATTTCAGGAACGGCTGCCATAATTCTGCTGATTTTAGCCGGTATTTTAATTCTAACAAGTTTTATAGGATTTTGTCCGCTTTATGCTTCTTTCAGAATTTCAACAAGAAAAAAACAGGCTTCATAGCTATTTGATTTAAGCGAAATCAGGGATTATCAGGGTATAAATAACTCTAAAAATCCCTAATTTCGCTTTTTCACTTAATTTTCAAGCAATGTCCGATTTTCAGCATTTCAAACTATTTAAACCTTACGGATATTTAAGTCAGTTCGAAAATAATCAAACCACAAGAAAGAATAAAAAGAGACTTGGGGAATTGTTTGATTTTCCGGAAGGAACCATGGCAATTGGAAGGCTGGATGAAGATTCGGAAGGCTTGCTGTTTCTAACTACCGATGGACAAATGAGTCAAAAGGTTCGTAGCAAAAGAACCGAAAAGGAATATTACGTTCAGGTGGATGGCGCGATAACTTTAGCGGCCATTGAACGTTTAAAAAAGGGTGTAGAGATTGGGATTGGTGGTGAAAAGTATCTCACTAAAAACTGTGATGCCGTCAGGCTGGAGAGTCCACCAGATTTTCCAGAACGCGGCAAAAAAATTCGGGATGCCAGGCACGGACCAACAAGCTGGGTTTCTATTACTTTAACTGAAGGGAAATTCAGGCAGGTTAAAAAAATGACCGCCGCAGTTGGTTTCCCAACCCTTAGGCTTGTAAGGATTCGCATTGGGAATGAAGTGCTGGAAAGTATGAAGCCCGGAGAAGTAATACCTGTAACTTCCTTTTATTTATAAGAGACCAAAAACAGATTTGACTCAAAACTATTATGCATTCCCATCCCTGTCTTTTATCTCATAAAATGGACTGCCCGATCTGATTATTATTTAGAATAATAACCAAAAGCTTTTGCCTGAATGGTATCTGTTTCCATTTCTTCATCATGCAGTGTCCCGGGCAAAAATATAAATGGAATATATTGTATCTTTAAAAATCGAAAAATACTATGAAAACAACAATGACCATTTCCTCACCTTTTCCGGTTTAATTCTACAAATTTTAAATTCCAGATCAGCTGGTTATAAAAATTTATAAAGTTGGATGAATTTTTGCACTTGTAAGAAAGTCTTCCAGGTAATTATTACCAGGACACAGAGGAAACACTAAAAAACAACACATATTTAATCCCTAAAAGAATGAACTACAAGAAGAAATCAATAGGCTTAATAGTACTGCTCGCTTTGGGAACTTCCCCATTTTTGCAAACGAGTGCCCAGGAAAAACAACAAAAAACAGAAATGAAAGAACAAAGTGAACTGAATAACATTTTACTTAAAGAATGGCAAGGACCTTATGGAGGCGTTCCTGCTTTTGATCGAATGCAACTGGATAAATTACAGCCGGCTATGGAAAAAGCTATGGAACTGCATTTGCTGGAGATAGATCAAATAGCTGCTAACAAGGAAGCTCCGACTTTTGAGAATACCATTGTTGCTATGGAGAAAGCCGGAAAACCTCTGGACAGAGTATTTACCTATTATGGTATTTGGAGCAGTAATGTTTCTTCACCTGAATTCAGGGAAATTCAAACGGTTTTGGCTCCCAAAATTTCCGAATATTCTTCTAAGATCTCCCAGAACAAAGCACTTTTTGAACGTATCAAAGCAATTTACAACAGCTCCCAGCAAAATCCGTTGGAAGCTGATCAGCAACGGGTGGTTCAATTGATTTATGAAAATTTTGCGATGGAAGGCGCCGGATTGGATCCCGAAGCTAAAAAACGCTATGCAGAAATAAATATGGAACTTTCCAGACTTTATACTAAATTTTCAAGTAACGTTCTTGCAGATGAAGAAGGCTATGTGGTTTACCTTGAAAAAGACCAGCTAGATGGCTTGCCGGAATCCTTTATGAAAGCGTCGGCCAAAGCTGCAACCGATCGTGGAAATGAGGGAAAATATGCCATCATCAACACCAGATCCTCTATGGATCCTTTCTTAACGTATTCTGATGAAAGGGAATTACGGGAAAAGGTGTGGAATAATTATTATTCCCGTGGAGATAACAACGATGAGTTTGACAACAAAAAAATAATTTCTGAAATTCTAAAATTACGTGATGAACGGGTAGAATTGTTGGGGTATGAAAATTATGCCCAATGGCGATTACAAAACCGAATGGCCAAAAATCCTGAAAATGCCATGGATCTTATGGAGGCCGTTTGGCCTGCAGCCCTTGCCAGAGTAGATCAGGAGGTTGAGGATATGCAAAAAGTTGCGAATGCCGAAGGAAAAAATATCAGCATAAAGCCCTGGGATTACCGGTATTATGCCGAAAAAGTAAGAAAGGAAAAATATGATCTTGATTCAGATGAAGTAAAACAATATCTACAGCTGGAAAATCTTACACAAGCCTTGTTTTTCACTGCAGGAGAACTTTTTAATTATAAGTTCGAACCGGTTACGGAAGGAACTGTTCCTGTTTTCCATGAAGATGTAAAGGTTTGGGAAGTAACCGATAAAACCACTGGAGAAAATATAGGTTTATGGTACCTGGATCCTTTTGCAAGACAAGGAAAAAGATCTGGAGCCTGGGCGACAACTTACAGAAGTCATACGACTTTTGAAGGAAAAGAAAACGTCCTGGGATCAAACAATTCCAATTTTGTAAAACCAGCTGCCGGAGAGCCGGCATTGATCTCCTGGGATGATGCCACGACCTTTTTCCACGAATTTGGACATGCGCTTCATTTCTTTTCTTCCAATGTGAAATATCCAACTCTTAATGGAGGTGTTCGTGATTACACCGAGTTTCAATCGCAGTTATTAGAGCGTTGGTTATCTACAGACGAAGTTATTAACAGGTTCCTCCTTCATCATGAAACCGGAGAACCAATCCCGGCAGAATTGGTGGAAAAGATCAAAAAAGCTTCTACCTTCAATCAGGGATTTTCAACTACCGAATTTTTAGCTTCAGCATTGATGGATATGAAATATCATACCACAGATCCTGAGCTTATCGATCCTGAAACTTTTGAGAAAGAAACCCTGGACAAACTAAATATGCCAGATGAAATTGTGATGCGCCACCGCTCTCCACATTTTGGGCACGTGTTTTCCGGAGAGGGCTACGCAACCGGATATTACGGGTATTTATGGGCCGATGTTTTAACCTCCGATGCTGCAGAAGCATTTGAAGAAGCTCCCGGTGGATTCTACGATAAAGAGGTGGCTGCAAGATTGGTGAAATTTCTTTTCGCCCCAAGGAATTCCATGGATCCTGCAGAAGCCTATCGTCAATTCCGTGGAAGAGATGCCACGATTGATGCATTAATGCGGGACAGAGGTTTTCCTGTTCCTGAAAAGATGTAAAAAAACAACAGGTAAATTTTAAAAAACACCCGTGTCATTTAAAACTGATACGGGGTTTTTTTTGAGCTTTTATTTTTTAGGATATTTGTGGAAAACCAAATAGTTGTTTTTTCCTTTAACTGCAATGGAATTAAAAAATTAAAAACCCGACCTTTTAAAAAGATCGGGTTAAAATACCTGATAGAATTCTACAGTTAATTAAAAACTAACTACAGCAGTCCTATTTTTATTTTATTGTACTTGAGCCTCTTCAGTACTGGCAGAATCCACAGCTACTTCTTCAGCAGGAGTTTCTTCGATAACTTCAACCGGAGTTTCGGTTTCCATTAAATTAACTTCTGTATCTTCAGTTTTTTCAACTGTAGTTTCCTTACAAGAAGTAAAACTAAATACTAAAGCGATTGCAGCAAGAGTCAAAAATGATTTTTTCATTTTAAATAAATATTATTTGTTTTATCTGCCAAATGTATATGTTTTTTTGACACAAAATACATTATCAAGAAAATATTCAAATACCTGTTAAACACTTGATTTTATTGAGTTTTATTATTCCTTTTCCGTCCCAACCTTTATTTTTTCTACAGGATTTGTTCCGGAATCTGCCGGATTGGTTTCTCCGCCTTTCAAATACTTATCCAAAAACTGCAAAGTTCTCTCATAGGCCTCTATCTGGTTCTCTTTTTTAACAAAACCATGACCTTCGTCTTCAAACAATACATATTCAACAGGCACTCCGCTTTTTTGAACCCCTTCAACGATTTCATCAGATTCTACCTTAAGAACCCTTGGATCTTGTGAACCTTGCAATACCAATAAAGGTTTGGTTACTTTTTCTGTATGGAATAAGGGTGAGATCTTTTTTAAACGAATACTGTCCTGGGAATATGGATCGCCCATCTCCAGATATAACGCATCTTTAAAAGATTCCCACCAGGGTGGAATACTTTTTAAAGTGCGGATCCAGTTTGTTACTCCAAATAAATTCACCCCGGCATCAAATTCCTCGGGAGCAAAAGTAAGTGCTGCCATAGTCATAAACCCACCATAGGAACCTCCTATAATCCCAATTTTTCCCCCATCGATATCCTTTTGTTGGACTAACCAGTTTTTTCCTTCTATAACATCCTTTAAGTCTTCCTCTCCATGTTTTTGATCATCCATTTGATAGAAGGTTTTTCCATAACCACTGCTCCCCCGGTTATTTACCGCCAGCACAGCATATCCATGATTAACCAGGTATTGAATAAATGAACTAAAATTTTGTCTGGATTGGCCTCCGGGACCTCCATGCACCCATACAAGGGCCGGAACTTTATTCGCTTCCGAGGCGTTTAAAGGTTTGTAATACACCGCCGGGATTTCCAATCCGTCAAAAGAATTATACCGAATAATCTCTGCCTCTACCAGGTCCTCCTGTGCAATTTCTTCATTCAGAACATTGGTGAGTTTCGTAACTTCTTTTGTCTCCAGATTGTAAACATACAAGTTTGTAGGAGTATGGGACCCCCCTACATTGAGGACAGCCACTTTTTCATCCTTTGAAAATCCGATTCCGGTAATAAATTCATTTTCAAAATTAGGAAGCTCCAAATTTTCACCGGTTTCTGTATCCTGAACTTCTACTACATTTACAGCATCTTCATTAACATAAACAATACGATATTTTCCGTTTTTTGAAAATCCCATTCCCATGATATCCCATTTTTTCTCCAATACTTTTTCTGAAGTTTTGTTTGCGATATCATATTTCATCAAATAAGCAAACTCACTGCCCGCATCGGTGGTATAATAAAGAAAACGATCATCTTCAGAAAAATCCTGAGCAGCATTGGCATTTTTCTCCTGGTTGATTTTGGTTAGATTTTTATTTTTCAGATTGTATAAGTACAAATCAGAATCATTTGTATTTAAAGCTTTTGTTAGTGCTAGATAATTCCCATCATTGGATATTGCTGAAACTTCATATCCTTCATTATTCTCATAGACAATCTTAGGAGTAAAGCTTTCAATATCCATTTTATAAAGATCCATAAAGCGGCTGTCTCTTTGATTGCTTGCGTAGTAAAAGCTTTTATCATCATTTGCCCAGTTGTAAAAAATGGCCCGGGCATTTTTAGCCGGAGTCAGGCGCTGAATGCTGTCTCCCTTTTTTAAATACAATTTAAAAACCTCATCCCCATTATCATCCATCCGGAATAAAATACGGTCATCTTCAGGAAAATAGGAAATGGCATAAACGGAAGAACTGTCTGAATTTGTAATAGCCTTAAATTCTCCCCCGGCAACAGGAACTGTGTATATATTGAATATTCCAGACCGGTTACTGGTTACCAGCAGATTTGAATTATCCTGAGAAAAACTATTTCCAAATACAGTTTCATTGTCCATAAACTGCGCTATGGAATAAGTACCGATTTCCCTTTTCTCCTCCTTCTTCTCTTCCTTCTTACAGGAAAATAGAAAAATGAAAGACAGTATCAAAAAAATAAAATTTTTGTTCATAAATACCAATTTTAGATTATTAATAATTATTACCCCCTAAATTAGGGTAATAAATTGGAAATTATTGATTAATTTAATAGATATGATTAAGTATTCCTTTATTAATTTAGTTTAATTACGAATAAGACGGAACCTAACGTAACTTTAAATAATTAAATATGAAATATTCTGGGATTATAATATGACATAAATCATTTCAGCAATTTACCAACTTATATAGCTTTGATTATTTATTAACCGTGAAACGTATGAGTAAATCTTTAAATTTTTATTCAAATTTAAGAACTTTTTTTGAGGAGGTAGGAGCACTCGCGCGTTTTGCCGGCCGGTATTTCAGGGAAGTTTTATCTCCTCCTTTTGAATTTCGGGAATTGATAAACCAATGTTACAATATGGGTAATAAATCACTTTTGCTGGTTGGAGTAACAGGATTTATTTTAGGCTTGGTTTTCACTCTTCAATCCCGGCCAACACTACTGGAATTTGGTGCTGTTGCCTGGATGCCCTCAATGATAAGCATTTCCATTGTGAGGGAAATTGGCCCTGTGATTATTGCCTTGATATGTGCTGGACGCATTGGCTCTGGAATAGGGGCTGAACTTGGGTCTATGAAAGTTACTGAACAAATTGATGCCATGGAGGTTTCAGGAACAAATCCGTTCAAGTTTTTGGTGGTTACCCGGGTTTTGGCCGCCACCCTTATGCTTCCGGTACTGGTTATTTTCGGGGATTTTATCGCTTTGGTAGGATCTGCGATCATTGAAAACATCAAAGGAGGCGTTTCCCTTCAACTCTATTTCAATCAGGTTTTTGATGCCCTGGAATTTACAGACTTGCTCCCTGCTACTTTGAAGACCTTTTTCTTCGGATTTGCAATTGGCCTGGTTGGATGTTTTAAAGGATATAACAGCAAAAAAGGAACCGCCGGAGTTGGAGAGGCTTCAAATTCAGCAGTAGTTTATACCTCTATGTTATTATTTATTATAGATTTTATCGCTGTTTTTATTGCTGATATTTTCTATTAAGAATGCATGATATATGAAAAAAAATACTTCCCATACCACGGGTAAAGCCGTACTTGAAATAAATGACCTTTACAAAGGTTTTGGTGACCTTAAGGTTTTAAATGGTTTTAACCTAGTGTTGTATGAAGGAGAAAACCTTGTTATGATGGGAAAATCCGGTTCTGGAAAATCGGTAATGATAAAATGCATGGTTCGGCTTTTGGAGCCGGATAGCGGAAATATTAAGATTCTTGGGAAAGATATTTCCACTTTAAGTCATCAGGAAATGGATAAATTACGTACAGAAATAGGATTTTTATTCCAGGGCAGTGCTCTTTATGATTCCATGACCGTACGGGAAAATCTGGAATTTCCTCTTAGGCGGCATACCGATAAGTTCGATTTGAAAGACACAGACGAATTGGTGATGGAAGCCCTGAAAAATGTAGGATTGGAGCATACAGTTGATCTCATGCCCGAAGAACTTTCAGGAGGAATGCAACGGCGAATAGCTTTGGCCAGAGCATTAATTCTAAAGCCCAAGATAATTTTATATGACGAACCTACAACCGGACTAGATCCTATAACTTCCAAAGAAATTATAGAACTAATGAAGACAATACAGGAAAAATATAATACCTCATCGCTAATAATTACGCACGATGTGGATTGTGCAAGGGTTATTTCAAACCGGATGATCCTTTTGCTGGATGGAATAAATTATGTTGAAGGAACTTTTCAGGAATTATCCAATTCTGATGATCCCAAGACAAAAGCATTTTTTAAATAATTCTATTATGAGAAAGAATACATCACAAAATGTGCTCTTAGGCATATTTGTAGTTATTGGAATAATCCTCTTTTCACTCGGCGTTTATTTTATTGGGAGCAAGCAGAATCTTTTTGGAGAAAGCATAAGAATAAATTCTGTTTTTAAAAATGTATCAGGGCTTCAGCTAGGAAATAACGTACGCTTTGCGGGTGTAAATGTGGGTACTGTAAGGGAGATCGTAATCATTAATGACACCGCCATAAATATTAATATGGCGATTGAGATGAAAACAGCTAACCTTATAAGGAAAAGCTCTCTGGCAACTATTGGGTCGGATGGATTGGTGGGGAGTATGATCGTTAATATCTTACCGGGTGATAATTTTGAAAATGAAGTTGTAAAATCCGGGGATACAATAGCATCTATTAGCAAAATCGCTACTGTAGATATGTTAACCACCCTAAATACCACCAATGAAAATGCAGCTTTGCTAACTGCCGACCTACTTAAAATAACAAATGCAATAAATAATGGCGAAGGCCTTCTTGGTACGCTGCTTAAGGATGAGGATTTAGTAACCGATATAAAACTGAGCATCACAAATCTTCAAAGAACGAGCGAGGCTGGTTCAAGATCGATAGCTAAGCTTAACAACATTCTTTCTCAAATTGACTTAAAGGAAAGTGTAGCAGGAGTGCTCTTCAGTGATACAGTTTCAAAAGGAAAAATAGAAAACATCATTACCAATCTGGAAATATCTTCCCGGGAAATTGATTCCATATCCAAAAATTTAAATGAATTCTCCGTGAATTTAAGAGATGGGGAAGGTGCTGTAAACTACTTAATGCAGGATACCTCTTTTGTGAAAAATTTCGACAGCGCCATCCGGAATACGGAAGAGGGAAGTGAGAAATTCGACGAGATCATGGGGGCCATAAAACAAAGTTTTTTATTCCGGGGTTATTTCAGAAAACAGGAAAGGCGGGAACAGCGTTTCATTAAAGCTCAAGATACCATTAAGCAATAACCTTAAATGACCGACAACTTATTAATTTATCCAAACGTAAATTAAAGGGGATTCATATGAAAATAGAACATCTTGAAGAACGCGTAAATGAGTATAAAGATTCTATAAAAACGGTGATAGAAAAGCGTATTCTCTGGAATACCCAAATCAAAATTTTAATTACCAAAGTATTAAAGGATGCTGAGAAAACCTATAATATTGGATGGCGGGTGCAGGAATTAAACTGGATCCATACAAATGAAGCTGTAAATATCACCTTTGATTCTTTTCCACCGGAAATGATTGAAAAAACAAATCTCATACCTGCTTTTCAATTTTTAAAAGGAGGATCCCTGGTATTTTCTCAAATGTATAATGGAGATGTGGAAATCTTCATTGTATTTCCAATTATCGAAAATTGGAATGCCCTGGATGATGACCTTATAGAATTGGGCACCTACACTCCCATTCAGGTTACAGAAATATTGGTGACGGAAAAATTAGATGAATTCCTAAAGGAGATGATTAAATGGGAGGTGCCGCTTATTAAAACAAATTTAGGCTTTAGAACTCAGTAAAAATCAAAAACCTCGGGCAACCCCAAGAGGTATGAATTGGAGAATACTTTTAAAAATTCGAGGCAGGCCCGCCTGAAGGATTCGGGCAAGCCACGGAGAATTAAACCCTTAGTGAGGGGATTAAAATCGGCCGCCAACCCACCATTTTGGTTTATTGTAAGATTTAATCAACTTATACTTGATTATTGAATGTTCCTTAAGATATTCAGTCATTTCTTCAACAGAGTCGGTAATAAGAAGATTTTGGATATCTGCTTCATCAATATTTTTATTTTCATGCATCATGATAATATGAGTGATCAGGTCCTTATGATATTTCTTTCCAAAAAGCACCACTGGAAACCGGTTGATCATTTTTGTTTGAATCAATAAAAGCGATTCGAAAAATTCGTCTAAGGTGCCCAATCCACCTGGCATTACTATAAAAGCATAGGAATATTTTATTAGCATAACCTTTCTTACGAAAAAATAAGGAATAGTGATTTGTTTATGAAGATAGGGATTAGGAGCCTGTTCTTCCGGTAGGATAATATTACAGCCCACTGAAATTCCCCCTGCCTGAAAAGCGCCTTTATTTGCAGCTTCCATAATCCCAGGGCCACCACCGGTCATTACCGTGAATCCTAAATTGGCCAGCGCCTCTCCAATTTCCACAGCTTTTAGGTAATCATTACTTGTTTCTTTAAATCTTGCCGATCCAAAGACCGCTACACAAGGACCTAAAGAATGCATTTTTCTGAAACCTTTAATAAAACTCCAGGCAACCTTAATAGTAAACAACAAATTCTTGAACCTGGATCTTGGGCCCGACAAAAATTTTCTTTCCGCGGTTAAGAAAGGCAGCTTTGAATTATTATTTTTCATTTTGAAAGCGATAATCCCGTGGATTCTTCAGAATAAAATTAATACATAGGCTTTCATTTGCACGTGACAATTATCAGTTAAAATCCAGTATTATAATTGCCTTAACCGGATAACCCATTTATAAACTTCAAACCAGATGACGCTTGTAAACCCAACTCCAACTGAAATTGTGAACTGATATAAGGATAACGGACTTAATTTAAATAATGAAGCTACCGCTGGCTGATAGATAATAACCAACAACAAAACAAAACTCCCTGCAATAATTATCCAGATCAAAGGGTTTTTATACCGAAAAGTGCTCCACACCGAAAAATAAAATGACCTGTTCACAAGTGTTAGAAATATATTTGCAAAGATTAGGCTACTAAAAACCATGGTCCTTGTAATTGTTTCTCCATAGAAATTCTGAACAGAGAATTGGTAAATAAACAAGCAGCCTGCTGTAATGATCAAGCCCTGCAACACACTTCTTGAAAGCTCTCTCCATCTCAAAAATGTTAATTCCATAGATCGCGGAGGCTTTTTTAATTCGTTCTTTTCAAGCGGCTCATTTTCATAAATGATAGAACAGGTTGGCCCCATTATCAATTCCAAAAATATCACATGAATTGGTGTGAAAATCACAGGATAGATCCAACCTAAAACCAGGGGAAGAGCTACTGTTAAAATGATGGGAATATGGATAGATATGATATACTGAATGGCCTTTTTAAGATTAAAATAAATTTTGCGCCCCATCGCTACGCCATCCACCATTTTACCGAAATCATCATCAGATAAAATTAGAGAGGAGGATTCTTTGGCAATATCCGATCCTCGTTTCCCCATAGCAATCCCTATATGTGCAGCTTTTAAAGCCGGCGCATCATTTACTCCATCTCCGGTCATTCCCACAATTTGATTTTGATTTTTCAAACTATGAACTATTTTTAATTTCACCTCTGGAAATACACGTGTGAAAATATTGTTCTGTAATACTTTTTTATCAAATTCGGCGTCAGAAAGTTTCATGAGCTCCTCCCCTGTCAACACCTCCTCCTCATTCCTGAAACCTACCTGTTTTGCAATGGCCAGGGTTGTTAAACTATTATCGCCGGTTATAATTTTGATCTTTATTCCGGCATCATATAAGGTATCCAAGGTGTTTTTAATATTCTTTTTTGGGGGATCGTAAAAACCGAGTAACCCCAGGAATTCAAAAGGAAATTCCTCCTGGGTTTCAGGAAAATCGTTTCCTGAAAACTGTGCTTCTCCTACCCCCAGGACCCTCAAACCCTGGGAAGCGAAATCGGAAACCTCTTTTAAGATTCCATCGCTTTCATCCTGACTGAGATTTGCATGGGCGATCACAGCTTCAGGAGCACCTTTTACAGCTATTTTTCGATCCCCTGATGAATTTTCAAAAATGTGGGTCATCATAGGTGGTTTACCTCCCAATGGATATTCATGGATCATCTTGTAGGAAGTACGTTCGTCTTCTCCTCCATACTTTTGATATGCCTCGTGCAGGGATTTTTCCATTGGATCAAAAGGAACCGATTCGCTTGACCACATCCCGATGGATATAATTTTATAAAATTCCGGTAGATCCCAATTTTTTTTATCGGAAATCTTTTTTGTATTATGCTCATAGATTTTATACAAATCCATTTTGTTTTGGGTGATGGTACCGGTTTTATCTGTACACAAAACAGTGGCCGAACCAAGGGTTTCTATGGTTTGGGTATGCCTGACTATAATTCCGAGTTTCATTAATCTATAAGCCCCAAGTGCCATAAAAGTTGTAAAAGCAACCGGGATTTCTTCCGGAAGTACGGACATTGAGATGGTTAGTCCTTTTAGAAGGCTTTCCAAAAGATCCCGGGTGTTATAATAACTTAAACCCCAGATCAACAGGAAAACAAACACTCCCCAGAGCGCCATTTGTTTTACAAACCTTGAAATCTGCTTTTGTAGTGGGGATTTCATTTTATGAATATCGCCTAGTGAAGCGTCTATTTTACCCAATTTTGTGCTCGGTCCAACCTGGGTTACCTTATAAACACATTGTCCCGATATTACGGAAGTTCCCTGATACACATTGTTGTCTTCCTTCGCAGCAATTCCTTTAGTTACGCTGAAAGATTCTCCGGTAAGGACAGACTCATTTACCAAAAAGTCATTGAGTTGCAGAACTCTTCCGTCCGCGGTAATCATTTCTCCTTCATTTACAACTGCGATATCCTCAACGACTATTTCTTCTGATTTTACTTTGATAATCTTATCTTCCCGAATAACAGAAGTTAGGCTTTGGGTATATTCCTTAAGGGCGTTGAGGGCTTTACGAGATCGGGCATTTTGAAAGAAGGAGATAGCAGAAATAAGGATAATCGCTCCTAATAAAAAAAAGCCTTCGGTAAATTCCTGAAGTATAAAATAGATGGTAGAGGTTACCGCAAGTAAAATAAACATAGGCTCCAGCACAATCTCCTTTATAGCTGAGAGAAAATACCCTGAATCCCGGTCTTTCCCTGTATTTTCTCCATGTTTCAATCGGGATTCCTTGACTTCCTCAGCAGAGAGACCTTTAAAAGTGAACGGATTTTGATTTTTCATTTTGATAAAAATCACGAATGCAAATAGCTACATCTATATGTATTGTTTAAATGGACATATCTAGGTTTACAGGCAGGTATCACATTCCTATATTCAATCCTAAGAATGAGCGGAGATATTCTCCTGAAATCTTCAGATTAGCAGGAATTAAATATTGCTCATTTTCCATCTTTTCAGATCCGGCAGTATCCTAATAATCTGTTGTGCTTCCTCCAGAGAAATTTCATTGTGAATTTCAGCCATTTCAAGAAGTTTGATCTCCAGTTCATGAAGGCTCAGGGAGTGATCCACAAATTCGCCATTTTTGAAACAATTAATGCAATAATCCAAGTTTTTAGAATTATCACGATTTGTTCCACTGGTTTCAATGGTAAAGGGTAATCCACAACTTTGACAAATAGCTGGTTTCATCTATAATAGTATTGGTTAAGAAAACATAATTATATAAGTATTTTGTCTCTAAAGGATCGCTTTTAATTCAGAAAGCATTATCAATTCCGATTTATTTTTTCCTGAAAAAGAAGATGCTATTTGGTCGGCGGTTTTCCATATCAATTTATTGATACCGGGAGTAAAGAATTCTTCATGGTCTTTTTTAAAATCTTTAAAATCATTAAAAGCACTAAAAGCCGAAGGTTCATTCTCATCAAGCCAATCAAAAATGATCTCGATAAGATAGGCTGCATCCGATCCATATTCATCCTTAAAATCATCTACATCCAGCCACTCCTCTTTAACTATATTTTTCAGTGCGTTCTTTTCTTCTTCACGAACCACTTTATCTGATGCAGCTACTGCATAAAATAACTTTCCCAGATTTTGATATAATTTTTGAATACCCTGCATATTTGCATTTTTTTTAAAAACAAAGTTAATATCGACATTAAAAGTAAATTGAAGATACAAGAAATTATATGACAAATATCACTTTTGAAGCGCTGTAATTTATAATAAAATAATGGACGCCAATAAACACGGGCGTTCACAAATCAATAAATTTCCTAAAAAAAAGCCGAAGAATTAAAAAAACTGTGTATATTTAAAACATTATTATTACCCTTTCCCCCACTTTCAAAACCCCACCGAAAGTATTATTACCCCTATTCATTTATTCAGAAATATTTCTATGAATTTTCTAAAAAAAAGGGAAGATGAAAACTGTATTGCTAATAGAAGACGACAAGTTGTTAAGAGAGAATACCACCGAAATATTGCAATTATCAAATTACAATGTACTCGCTGCAGAAAACGGTAAAACCGGGGTTAAGATTGCACTTCAAAACCGACCAGACATTATTGTTTGTGATATTATGATGCCAAAATGGGATGGATTCAAAGTTTTTAATGTGTTAAACCAAAAGGAAACCACAAGAAGAATTCCTTTCATTTTTATGTCGGCCAAATCGGAAGAGAAGGATATAAGATCAGGAATGAACCTTGGAGCCGATGATTATATAAGTAAACCTTTTAAAGAAACTGATCTTCTGAACAGCATCGATAGCCGTTTGAAAAAACTAGCCCAATTAAAGTATGCTCCAAAACAGAAATCTGCAGAACTTCCTGAAATTAAACTGGCTTCCCTTTTTGAATTTAAAGATTATATTAAATCCTTAAGAGATGAGGTCAATTTAGGTAAAAATAAAGTGATCTATAAAGAACAAAAAAATGCCAATTATGTCTATTTAACCGAAGAAGGTATGGTTAAAAATTACCGAATGGATGAATATGGCAAGGAACTTATAACCGGTCTTTATAAAAGCGGAGATCTCTTTGGGTTTTATTCTTTTAATAATCCAGCCCGTTATTCAGAAACAGCCACGGCTTTGGAAGATGGATTGGCTTACAGAATATCAAATTTGCATTTCAGGGAAATATTGTCTCACAATCCCCTTTTAACAATGGAATTAGCCGAGTTGCTTTCGGATAATCTATCTGCTCTAAAATCACATTTATTGGAAATGGCCTATGCATCGGTATTGAAGAAAACCAGTAATACAATTTTAAAATTTGCCGCAAAAATGCACGATAAACATCGTGATTCGATAAATATTTCGAGGAGTGATCTTGCAAGTGTTGCTGGAATTTCTACGGAAAGTCTTATAAGGAGTCTTTCATTATTAAAAAAAGACCGGTTAATCGATATAGATGGCAGAAATATTAAAATATTAAATTTACAGAAGCTATATGGTGTAAAGTAAAACTTAAATTAAAATGATTAAAATGTTAAACCTCAGTCAGTTGAGATATATCATATATTTTTAATCAAAAGTGTATTATCTTAGTACTAATCAAAAAATAAATTTGATCTTGAGTACTTTGGGGGAGGAAAAAGATCAAATTTAAGGAGTAAACAGTACACAGTTTAATCGCGAATTTAACAATTCATAGAGGATTAAAATAGTCCTTAATGGTTACGTAAGTGATACCTAAGAACTCCTACTAAAAAGCAGGAAACTTTAGTTTTCTGCTTTTTTATTTTATATACGCCTGGATGAAATAAATTCGTATTAGAAAATCTCTCTAAATAATAAAGAAAATTGAAAATTTTAAAAAAATGAGGTAACTAAACAGGAGTCATATAAAACCTTTGGATTATTTGAAATGTTAAACTTATTGAATATGACTTATATCATTGATTTTAAAAACCCAAATAATTAATTTAGTTGTGTTGAAAAAATAGAATTGTTTATTTAAGTTCAGAAATTGACATTTGGTTTTTCAGTACCATTAGGAGTGAAAAAATCAAATTTAGAAGATGTTAAATACACTCTAATCGGAGACTCAAAATATTGCACTTGTTGCAATGCTATTGACCTTCATAAAATGTTTAGAAGTGAAATTAATATCTTCTTAAGGAAACGGGAGGCTTCGGTCTCCCGCTTCTATTTTAAATAAATTTCTGGAATCTAATTTGAGAACTAAGGATCTAATTAGGTTAAATGTTAAAATTAAGCTATCTGAGATATATCATATTTTTTTACCAAAAGAGAATGTAAATTAGTATAACTTAAAATTGATAATTTATCTTTTAGGGGATCAAAAAACTAATATTCGATTCTTCAAAGCCTTTTGGAATTGAAGATCGAATTGAGAAGATGTCAAAGGTACTTTAACCGAATAACCAGATTTTTATATTAAGTTGTAAGATTGTTGATATTCATTAAGTTATTAGTACACTTAATATCTTCTTAAGGAAACGGGAGGCTTAGGCTTCCCGTTTCTATTTTATGTTGATGTTGCAATTTAATTTTGAATACCAGAAATATCCATGGTGAATGTTAAAATTTCAATAGATGAGATATATCATATTTTAATTGTTTTAAAAATCTTTACTTCGGGTTATAGAAATTAGTGGAGTCAAAACACAGTTTAATCGCAAATTTGAAAATTTATAGAGGATATTATACTCCTTAATGGTTACGTAAGTGAACTTAAAACTCCAAAAGAAGCAGTAAGCTAATACTTTCTGCTTCTTTTTTTTATGCTTTAAATTAATTTTTTTAATACTAAAGTTAAATTTGCATTTTGACTTTCAATAATTCTCACCTGGGGGAGGTACTTAAGGGGGGTATTAAAAAAACACTGTCCAGGTTTTCAACCTTATTGCCTTACGCCACAAATTAAATCGACAATAAATTCTTACATTGACTCAATTACACCTTAAAAATCAGGGTTAAAATAATTCATTCAAAATGATGTTATACTTCCTGATTCTATTTATTGGAAGATTCATATTCTTTTCTCTATTTTAGACAAATGCTAATTTGTATTTTTGAAAAAAATTTCCATCAATATTCATGGCCAACAAAAAAAATTCTACAAAAAAAAACGGTACCGCAAAATCCAAAAAGCCGGGTTTTAAAATAAGCAGACAACAAAAAGTGGTTTTGGGTAGTTTTTTAATGCTTTTGGGACTTGCTTTGTTTATAGCATTCATTTCATTTCTGTTTAATTGGCAGGCAGATCAAAGTACCTTGAGTGAACTGGGAAACCGGGAAGTGGTCTCCAAAAACTGGATGCGCAAATTTGGAGCAGCCATAAGTGACTTTTTTATTTATAAGGGATTTGGTGTTTCTGCATTTATTGTTGCCGGACTTATTACCTTGACCGGTTTTTATCTTTTTTTTGGATATCAGCTTAAAAACCTGTTTTTATATTGGTTCTGGGGAATCCTATTAATGCTTTGGTGGGCCGTTTTCTTCGGTTTTTTCGCAGAACTTAGTGAACTGCTTGGCGGTCGTGTAGGCTATGAACTCAACGATTATTTACAGGATTATATAGGATTTGCAGGAACCTTATTGCTCCTCACCTTCCTTCTAATCACTTATCTTGCAATTCGCCTTAAAATTTCTCCGGAAATGGTCGGCCAATACCTCAAAAATCAGAAAAAACAGATCAAAACAGATTTTGACTCTTCAAACCCTTCAGCTAAAATCACTTCCGAAGAAAAAGACTGGGTATCTGAAGCGGCTAAGGAGAAGGGAAAAATCAAAGAAGAACCTAATACCAAAATCGACTTTTCAATTTCAGAAGGAAAGAAAAAAGAAGTTTCAAAGACGAAGGTTACTTCTCCCGAAGTTGAAGTGAAAATGGAAGTGGAAACTCCAGAGGAAGAGGAAGAAGAAGTCGATACGCTTAGCAGCAAACTAATCAGGGATTTTGGCGAATTTGATCCTACTCTTGAACTTAAAAACTACAAGTGGCCAACCATAGATCTTCTTAAAGATTATAACATCAATAGTGGAGGAATTACGGTAGATCAGGAAGAACTTGAAGAAAATAAAAATAAAATTGTTGAAACCCTTAAGAATTACAAAATTGAAATCGCACAAATAAAAGCTACTGTTGGACCAACAGTAACCTTATATGAGATTGTTCCCGAGGCAGGAATAAGGATCTCCAAAATAAAAAATCTGGAAGACGACATTGCGCTTTCCCTTTCTGCGCTTGGTATCAGGATCATAGCACCTATCCCTGGAAAAGGAACTATAGGGATTGAAGTGCCTAATAAAAATTCCACCATAGTTTCTATGCGTTCTGTAATAGCTTCGCCAAAATTTCAGAATGCTGAAATGGAGCTGCCACTGGCCCTCGGGAAAACTATTTCCAACGAAACCTTTGTTGTAGACCTTGCAAAAATGCCGCACTTACTTATGGCGGGTGCCACAGGACAGGGGAAATCTGTTGGATTAAATGCGATTCTTGCATCACTTTTATATTGCAAACACCCAGCAGAAGTCAAGTTTATACTGGTAGATCCCAAGAAAGTGGAATTAACGCTTTTCAATAAAATTGAGCGCCATTACCTTGCTAAATTACCAAATACGGATGATGCCATAATCACCGATAATACGAAGGTTATAAACACGCTTAATTCCTTATGTATTGAAATGGATGACCGCTACAACCTTCTAAAGGATGCAATGGTTCGTAATATCAAGGAGTACAATGTGAAATTTAAAGCAAGGAAACTAAATCCTGAAAACGGACATAAATTTCTTCCTTACATCGTTTTGGTTATTGATGAATTTGCCGATCTAATCATGACTGCCGGGAAGGAAGTGGAAACTCCCATCGCCCGTTTGGCCCAACTGGCCAGGGCCATAGGAATTCACCTCATCATCGCCACTCAAAGACCTTCTGTAAACGTGATAACGGGAATCATAAAAGCTAATTTCCCGGCGCGAATTGCCTTTAGGGTGACCTCAAAAATAGATTCCAGGACGATTTTAGACAGTTCAGGAGCCGATCAGTTAATTGGGCGGGGAGATATGTTATTTACTCAGGGAAATGATTTAATAAGACTCCAATGTGCATTTGTAGACACCCCGGAAATTGAAAAGATCACGGAATTTATTGGATCTCAAAAAGCCTATCCAGATGCTCATTTATTGCCCGAATACGATGGGGAGGAGAGTGGCACAAGTCTTGATATTGATGTTAGCGAGCGCGATAAATTGTTTCGGGAAGCAGCCGAAACAATTGTAGTAGCCCAACAGGGATCAGCCTCTTTGCTTCAAAGAAAACTGAAATTAGGTTACAACAGAGCAGGTAGGATTATCGACCAACTGGAAGCCGCGGGGATCGTAGGTCCTTTTGAGGGAAGCAAGGCAAGGCAGGTTTTGATCTCTGATATGGTGTCGCTGGATAAATTATTAAATAATGAGATCAACAATTAAAAAAATCAAAATGAAAAAATTAAGCATTCTTATACTTGCTGTAATGAGCGTTTTCTCAATAAATGCACAGAATTCAGATAAGGCAAATAAACTGTTGAACGAGGTTTCGGCTAAAGTCAAATCCTATGATAATATGGTGATAGATTTTAAATATTCACTTGAAAATGCTTCAGAAAATGTAAGTCAGGAAACCCGCGGAGATGTTAGTATCAATGGCGAAAAATATGTTTTGAACCTTATGGGCACCACTCAGTTATTCGATGGTAAAAAGATTTACACCATCATTCCGGAAGATCAGGAAATAAATATTTCCACCTATGTAGAAGAAGATGAAAATAACATCACCCCATCTAAAATGTTTACTTTTTATGAAGATGGATACACCTACAAATGGGATATAGCCCAGGATATAAAGGGAAGAAAAATTCAATACATCAACCTTACGCCTATTGACTCCAATGCCGATGTGAAAAATATTCTTTTGGGTATTGATAGTGAGACAAAACATATTTACAATTTGATCCAAACCCAGGAGAATGGTACAAAAATCACCATCACCGTAAAAAGTTTTAAAACAAATCAACCTTTAGCTAAAAACCTTTTCAGCTTTGGTGAGGATCGTTATAAGGACTTTTACATCAATCGCCTGGATTAATTTTGAAGATATTAGACAGATATATACTGGTAAGTTATTTAAAAACCTTCATTGTGGTTTTTACAATCCTGATGTTCATCTTTGTACTCCAAACAATCTGGTTGTACATAGGTGAACTTGCCGGTAAAGATCTGGATGTAGGCATTATCATGAAATTCCTGCTTTATTTTTCTCCTAAATTGGTCCCGCTTGTTCTACCATTAACCATTTTATTGACTTCCATAATGACCTTTGGAAGTTTTGCAGAAAATTATGAATTTGCCGCGATGAAATCATCCGGTATCTCCCTGCAAAGAGCCATGAGGGGCCTTACCTTTTTCATTGTTTTTGTGAGTTTAATCGCTTTCTTTTTCGCAAATAATGTCATCCCCGCTGCCGAATTTAAATCCATCAATCTCCGAAAAAATATAGCTCAATTAAAACCTGCGATGGCAATTTCAGAAGGGATTTTTAATGAAATAGGAGATTTCAATATTAAGGTTGATAAAAAAACCGGAGATAACGATCAGTTTTTAAATGATGTTATCATTCATCAGAGATCCAGTCGCGGGGGCAATTACACAGTAATTAAGGCGAATAAGGGAGAATTGGCGGGAAGTACAGATTCTGAAATACTTTCGTTGATATTAAGAGACGGGAATTATTACGATGAAATTCAGCAAAAGGATCCTGCAAAACGAGCCAATAAGCCTTTCACTAAAAGTTATTTTGAAGAATACATTATCAATATTGATCTATCTACATTCAATAATGTAGACCTTGAAGATGAAAATTACCGAAATTCTCAGGGAATGCTCAAAATTTCTGAACTCAACCAAAGTATCGACTCCTTATCGAACTCTTATAATGAGGAGATGAATAAATTTGCAGATATTATGTATCGCAGAACCGGTGCAACACTATTCGCTGCAAATCTCAATCCTAAAGATACCACCTCCCTCGAAATTGGGAATCCCATACTGGATTTATATGAAACAGACAATGGTTTGAAAGTTGTAAATCTGGCATTGGGAACGGTTAACGCCGGTATATCAAATATCACCATCAAAAAGCAGGAATTTAAAGCCAGTGCCAAACAACTCAATAAATTTGAGATCGCATTGCATGAAAAATACGCATTGGGCGCTGCCTGCATCGTATTGTTTTTTGTAGGAGCCCCATTGGGTGCTATCATTCGCAAAGGCGGAATGGGATTACCAATGGTAATTGCCATTTTAATGTTCCTCACTTATCATTTTATTGGGATTTTCGCTAAAAACAGCGCGCAGGAAGGATCTATGAGTCCATTTCTTGCTACCTGGCTCTCCACGTTGGTAATGCTTCCGTTGGGAGTATTCTTCACCTACCGTGCAACAACAGACCAGGGACTGCTTGCATTTGGAAACTTTGTTCGACCATTTCAGAAGCTGATCAAAAAATTAAGTTCAGGTAAGAAGGAAACAAAATAGATTTAAATACCTTTGCAGCCTTAAAAAGATTTTAAAACTATGGCCCAGATTACTGAAAATCCTCAATCCATTAAATTACATTCAATAAAAGAAGCCATAGACGATATAAGAGCTGGCAAGGTTATTATTGTTGTGGATGATATCGATCGTGAAAATGAAGGAGATTTTCTTGCCGCTGCTGAAATGGTTACTCCTGAAATGATCAATTTCATGGCTACCCACGGAAGAGGATTAATTTGTGCTCCACTTACAGAAGAACATTGTAAAGAGCTGAAACTCGAAATGATGGTGGGCACCAATACAGATCCTTTGGAAACCGCGTTTACGATCTCTGTCGATTTAAAAGGAAAAGGTGTTACTACTGGAATTTCTGCAGCCGATCGTGCAAAAACCATCCGTGCCCTTATAGATCCAGCAACCAAACCCCAGAATTTAAGCAGGCCAGGCCACGTATTTCCATTAAAAGCCAAGGAAGGTGGCGTTCTAAGAAGAACCGGGCATACAGAAGCTGCAATAGACTTTGCAAGGCTTGCAGGGTTTCAGCCTGCGGGAGTTATTGTTGAAATCATGAATGATGATGGAACGATGGCAAGACTGCCTCAATTGATAGAAGTTGCAAATAAATTTGATTTAAAACTTGTCTCCATTGAAGATCTGGTTGCCTACAGAATGAAACATGATTCCCTGATAGAGAAAAAAGAGGATTTTGATATCCAAACCAGATTTGGAACCTTCAGGGTACGAGCTTACAAACAAACTACCAACAGCCAGGTACACCTTGCACTAACCAAAGGATCCTGGAAACCAGATGAAGAGATCCTTGTAAGGGTGAATTCCACTCTTATCAATAATGATATTTTAGGAACGCTCACCAATAATGCCGATAAAAAACTGGATGATATGTTCAAGGCCATCAATGATGAAGGTCGGGGTGCAATTGTCTTTATAAATCCCGCAAATCCATCCTTGAACCTGCTCTCAAGGCTTGGCGAATTAAAAGAAATTCAAAAACAAGGAGAAATGAAAGCTCCCCCGGTTATTATGGATAATAAGGATTTTGGAATTGGAGCACAAATTCTTCACGATCTTGAGATCCATAAAATCAGGTTGTTATCTAATACACGTCAAACCAAAAGAGTTGGAATGATAGGATACGGCCTTGAAATAACCGAATACGTTAACTACTAATTCAGTATTTATCTTTTTTTCCGGAACTAAAATTCAATGATCACATCAGATAAGGGCCGGCGTACCTTTTTAAAATCCTGAAACAAATCATCGTCTGCCCTATAACCAACCGGAAGTACCAACACCGATTTTAAATTCATTTTATCAAGCCCCAATAGTTCATCGTATTTTTCAGGTTCAAAACCTTCCATTGGGCAGGCGTCAATACCTTCAGCTGCGCACACTGTTAATAAAGTACCAAGCGCCAGGTACGCCTGATTAATAGCCCAATTTGTAATTTCATCAACCGATTTATTCTCAAAATCACCAATTAAAAAGTTTTTAAAAGGGTCGAGGATCTCATTTGAGGTAGCCCGGATCTTATGAACATTATTGAAGTAATTCTCAATGAATTTTTTATCTACTTTTCTTTCAATACAAATAATAAAAACATGAGAAGCCGTGGCTACCTGCTTTTGATTCAATGAAAAACCCACCAGTTTTGACTGAATATCTTTATTATGAACAACCGCCAGTTTAATAGGCTGAAGTCCATAGGAAGTAGCTGTTAAATTAAATGCTTTTTTAAGGGTTTCAATTTTATCCCCAGGAAGAACTTTTGCGTTATCAAATTTTTTTGTGGCATAACGCCATTGTAGAGCTTCAATAGTTTTCATAACTTTTCTTTCAATTTGCAAATTTAAGAAATACTTTAACCAAGTTTGATTTCCGGGAATAAATTATCTCAATGGCACATCACCATAAAGCTATATTCCAGTATCTTCAACCTTTCTGAAAGTACTACTTTTGAATAAAAAGCGTTTTTACTTCACATTGTAAACAGTCAAATGAAAAGTCTCAAAAAAATCCTGATTTTCGTACCTGCACTCCTACTTTTGGGGTTAGGTCTAATTTGGGGTTTACATAAATACATTGAGAATTACACCAAAACCTTAATCTATGATCAAATGGAGATGATTCCAGATTCTTCAACAATTATAGTTCTGGGAGCCAGTGTATTTTCTGATGGTAAACTTTCTCCCATTTTAAAAGACCGGATAGATGCGGGCTTTGAATTGTTTCAGAAAAATAAAGCAAAACAATTTTTACTAAGCGGAGATCATAAAACCGACGATTATAACGAAGTGGATGCCATGAGTAACTACCTGATAGAAAAAGGAATTCCAAAAGATAAAATAATCTTAGACCACGCCGGATATGACACTTATGACAGCATGTATCGTTCAAAAGCGGTATTCAACATTTCTGATGCTATTGTTGTCACTCAGGAATTTCATTTGCCCCGCACTCTTTTTGTAGCCAAAAATCTTGATTTAAATTATATTGGTTACATCGCTAAAAATAGGGTTTATAAACCTTCACACCAACTTTTAATCAGAGAAAAACTTGCCAACCTCAAGGCCGTTTGGGAAATCATAATCGATCGGGGACCAACCACCCTTGAAAATCCTTATAATGATTAATCCTCCAGCATAAAAAAGTAATGTTTAGCTTGATATTATTTTTTATATTTATAATATTAACTTCTAAACCAAGATTATGTTACAGTGGCTACTTCACCTAATTATTGATTCCCTTGTACTATTGGCTGCCGCCAAAATGATGACTAAAGTCGAATTAAAAGGATTTAAATCAGCAATAATTGTTGCTCTTATTATTGGAATCCTCAGTTTTCTATTAAGCTGGATCCTAACAGCAATTTTTCACATTGGCACCCTGGGAATTTTCTATTTCTTAGGATTAGGATTTATAATTAGAATTATTGTGTATGCGATTATTATTGAACTTGCCGATAAACTAAGCAAGGATTTTAAAACCATTGGTTTTTTAACCTCGCTTTGGCTTGCAATAATCCTGGCTATTGTTGGAGCGATTGTAGATGCGATTTTGTTCTAAAATAATTAAAACCTTCAATGAGGGCTTAAAAATTCTAAAAAATGGTCTCCAACAATTTGTCGGAGGCCATTTTGTTTATCTTCTTGATCAATACTTCTATCTATTCCAATCTTAAAGCCGATTTAAAATCCTTAAAAGGATAATTTAAACCTTTATATTTGCAACAAAATCAATAATCTTTAAGCAATGCGAACGACGAATGCTAAAGGATAAAACATCCTGAATTTTGATAAAACCCCACTCGATTGGACCGGGAAGATATCTGGGAATTAAACACACCGATGGTGGGATTAAAAATATGATAAAACTAATAGTTACCGATATGGATGGCACTTTGTTGAATGATCAACACGAAATCCATCCCGATTTTTGGACAATAGAGGAAGAACTCACAAAAAAAGGAATAATGTTTTCGGTCGCCAGCGGCCGCCAGTTTTATAATCTGGAATCAAAATTCGAGCGAATAAAAGAACGGATGTTGTTTTTTGCTGAAAATGGCACATACGTTTTACACAAAGGCAAAGAACTTTATATAAATGCTCTGGATGCCAAAGCTGCAAGGAAATTCATTGAAATTGGAAGAAAACTCGAAGATACTCAGGTTATTCTCTGCGGAAAAGAATCGGCTTATATTGAATATAACGATGAGAAATTCATCAGTGAAATCAAACAATATTATGAACGACTCATAATTGTTAAAGATCTTCAGGAGGTAGAAGATATTATCTTAAAAGTGACTATCTGTGATTACAGAGGGGTGGAAGCAAATGGTTATCATTCCTTCAAACATTTTGAAAATGACTTTAAGGTGGCCATCGCTGCTGATATATTTCTTGATATCACCTCCCTCACTGCCAATAAGGGGAATGCAATTAAAGGGATTCAAAAGGAATTAAATATTACTCCGGATGAAACCCTGGTATTTGGAGATTACCTTAACGACCTTGAAATGATGCAGAATACCACGAATAGTTATGCAATGAAAAATGCACACCCTGAAATTATAGGGGCAAGCAAGTTTATCACAGTTTTTGATAATAATGAAAACGGTGTTTTAAAAACCATCGCTCAACTAGGTTTATTGGAATAGCTATAAGAAACTCCCAGAATGCCCACCCAAACTTTACCAGCGGAAATAGGAATTTTTAAATTCGCTGGTGGGATTAAATATTACTTAACAATAAAACTTGTTTTTCCTAAACCGGTATTTCCCGTTTTAGGATCATAGGAATAGACATTAACCTCATAATTCCCCGGAGAAAAATCTCCCTTCCCCAAAAAAGTACTTTGTTTGTCCGTGATTTGCATTGGAATAGGATTTAAGGGTTTCCCATCTTTAAAAATAAGAGCTTCCACTTCATATTCGTCGGCATTCCATAATCCACCACTTGTAAGAGGGCATCCGCACATCATAATTATATTTGCCCTTATCTCAATTTCACTTTTCTCACCTATACTTTCGTGAAGTTGTGGAGTCAAAACATCAATTTTAAAGCCCGGGATTTCCAGTATTAAACCATCTCCTGTAATATCTTTTCCCGGAATCAACCAAAGCTGTGTTTCCGACTTTACGCTATTATCTATTGGAGCATAAGCCGATACGGTTACAAAAACAGGTTTTTCAATTAATAATTTCGCCATAAATCCGGCTGTTTGCTCATCTGAAAGTTGGGTATTCCTGGAGATAGGATTATTCATGATTCTATCTGTATTCCCCGTGCTTCCGGATGTATAACCTTCTGCCAAAATTTTTCCTGACAAATGTTCTTTTACTATAACCTTTGACCCTCCCATGGAACTGCCTATGAATTTTGCGTCTTTAGCTTTAACCCTTATCATAATGGATGTTTCCTGAGCTGAGAGCAATTCGGGAGAAATCAAAAAAAGAAATATAAGACAAAGGAATCTGGTGGTTTCAAATAATTTCATGGTAATTCTTTTAGGTAAGTTACAAATATCAGAAAAAATAAAATTAATTAACAGGAACCAGGTTAAGAGGCAATTCAGTAAAAACGGATAAACCGAAATTTAATTTAAAGCCAAAAATTCACTTTCCTTCCTCGTATCCTCGAAGTTTTTTTCATTTTTAAAATATTCCCGTAAATATTGTTTCAAAGTTTCCAGCTCAACTTTAGTTAAATGGTTGCTTTTTGGATCCTGATCAAGTTTTTGCCAGGGAAATGGATTTTTATAATCATACTCACCAAAAACCATAAAAGGGGTACCGTTCTTTTCAATTTTCCTCCCTGTTTTATCAAGTTCCCATTGGTTCGCCCAATCATAAATAAATTGAGAATCTTCCATCCGCAATCGTACACACGCATGACTGGCCGGATATCCGGGAAGCGCATATTGGTGAACTCCTACCCCTTCAAAATTCATAAAGTTAAAATAATTCGGTAACAGCCAGTCTGGATTAACAGAGCTTATCTTTTTCTTTGCCTTAAAATTTCCGTAATGTAATCCATTGGGAGTTGGCGTAGATTGCTTTCCTGAACTAACCGGCCCCCATTTAACAAGTCTCCCATTTTCATAAAGCGCAAATCCCTGAATTCTCTGGGAGATCAATACGACCTTAGGGATAGAATCCAAAATATCAAATTCCTCCGGAAAAGGTGAATATCTAATAATATCATTGAATAAAGTGTCCGGAATGAGCAAATTCAAGCCTAATTTCAAGCGGTTTGGATCCAGCCTGTTTAATGCAAAGATTATTTTATGTTGCTCGTTTGAGTATTCCGTTCTAAAACTATCAATTTGTTTCTCATTTGCCAGAGAATCCAGTTTGTAAGTTATTATGTATTCAGGTTCCTTTATTTCCTCCCCGTCAAAAACACTGTCGTTTTCCAATGGAAATTTGTCTTCTTTAATTTTCTTATCGGAAGTACTTTGAGAACATGAAGAAATAATTAGCGTGCAACCAAGTATCAAAAAAATTGCGGAGAATTTTTTACTTAAAAACATGTTCATTTTCAAAAAGTAATTTTAAAATTTTAAAAAAAGTTGAGGTATTCAAATTTTCGTCAAAAGTCGTTATAAACGACGAATTGCAGTTTAATCTTGGATAATAATTAACATTTTTAAACCTGTGGTCATTTCCATTCCTGTAGAAATGAAAGGTTTTTAATTATCATATAAAAGCTCTTTCACAAGAGTTAAGGCAATTTTAACAATCATATCTTGACTTAATCTTATAAAACCAATAGCTTGCCAACCTTTATTTAATAATTAAAACAAAAATTATGTTTAAGACGATGAAATTGAAACCAATGGTAATGGTAGCGGGTTTGCTTACGGCAACTATATCTTTCGCCCAAACGACACCTATGCCTCAACAGCAAAATCAGAGCCAGATTGAAGTAACGGATGCAGAATTAAATAAATTTGCTAAAGTATTTCAAGGACTCCAAGTAGCCAACCAGGATATTCAAAGAAAAATGATGGCTGTAATTGACGCCGAGGAAATGGATGTTGCTACGTTTAACAAAATTCAAAAAGCTAAATTAGAAAACACCGAAGTTGATGCAGCGCCAGAAGATGTCAAAAAGCATGAGAAAGCGGTAGAAAAAATTGAAGTTATGCAAGTTGGTTTTCAAAAAGAGATGGAAACGCTTATAACAAATTCAGGACTTAGTATTGAACGATACCAGGAGATTGCAACTGCTATGCAAACTAACCAGGGATTGCAAGAACGACTTCAAAAAATATTGATGGGGTAGTTTTAATATTTTAACATAGTAACATATCTTAAAAGCTGTCTTCTGGCAGCTTTTTTCATGCGTGAAATCTAAATTTTTACTATAAAATAGCTAGGTTAGGGTTATAAATCTTTATCAAAGTGTTTTAAATTATTTTAAAATTAATTGCCTTTATGTTTCTTAGGTAAATAAAAAGTTCTATATTTGCTCAAATTAAATTTATATATAATGAACAAAGGAACAGTCAAATTTTTTAACGACTCTAAAGGATTTGGATTTATTACAGACGAAGAATCAAACAAAGAATATTTTGTACACGCAAATGGTCTTGTTGATGAAATTAGAGAGAACGACGAAGTAACGTTCGATCTTGAAGAAGGAAGAAAAGGATTAAATGCAGTAAACGTGAAACAAGCTTAGGCTTAGTTTATATAGTTACTATACTTATGAAAGTTTAGGCCTTACACAATGTGTAAGGCTTTTTTTTGTTTATTACTTTTACATTATTTAAATCTAGAATAATCTTACAATTTGAAAAAACAATAGTCATAAGGGTTCAACAATACATAAAGATAAAAGGTGATAGCAAATTAAACTTGCTATTAGTCCTCATATTTCTATTTTTGTACTATCCAACCACTGGCTCTCCTTTACACATGAAAAATAACGACAGCAGTATGAACTTTGAAAACAAGGTTATCCCTGAAGCTATTCTGAAAGAAGTGCAAATTGCCCTTTCTCATTATCCGGATTTAAGGGAAACACCTATCGAATTCAGGTTTAAAAAAAAGATCAGGAAATCCTTCATGCAAGCCCAGCCAAAATTTTCAGGTCTTTTTAAGGATAAAAAAAACCGGTCTTATTTAATAATGATCAGTGAAAGTTTTCATATTGAAAATGAAGAATTCCAGATTTCAGAAATACCTTCCGAAGTTTTAATAGGATGGATTGGCCATGAATTGGGACACATCATGGATTATCAGGAAAGAAGCGGGTTAAACCTTTTATTATTCGGAATTAAATATTTAACCTCCAGTGGATTTATTAAAGAAGCAGAAAGAGCAGCCGATACATTTGCCGTAAATCACGGAATGGGCAATTATATTTTAGCCACAAAAGATTTTATCATTAATCACGCACATCTTTCTCAACTCTATAAAGACCGCATTAAACGCTTATACTTATCCCCCGACGAGATCCTGAATCTGGTGGAGAAACTCCATTTCCCGGAAGGACAATTATAATTTATAATTTATTTTCCTGCTGTTCTACGAATGCCTCCCATTTGGCGAATTTCTCTTCATTCATCACCTTTTCCATCTTTACCTGCCCTCCTTTTTTCTTGTTTGCAGCGCTCCATTCATGAAAAAGTTCAGGAGGAATAGTTTTCACCTTAACTCCTTTTAAGGCTTTAGACCTCGCTACCCTATAATTTTTATTGGCTTTTTTCAAAGTGTCATCAAGACATTCGGCCAGTTCTTCATTACCTACTTCGGTTTCAGTACCAAGATACCAGGAATGATAAAACTCTCCATTTATTCTTACCGCTGCCAATGTGAATTCCGGAATTTTAATATCGTATTTATTTTCCAGTACCTTAAGGGCATCATTCATTTTATTTACCGACAATTGTGATCCTACCACATTCAAAAAGAATTTTGTTCGACCTGTTATTCTAATCTCATGCCGTCCCACGTCCGTAAACTTAATAGTGTCCCCAATAAGATATCTCCAGGCCCCGGAAACTGTACTAATCAATAAGATGTAATCCTCCTCTACCCTTACGTTTTCCAAGGAAATAACCGGGGCATTATCACTTATGGAACCATCTTCATTTATATATTCAGCTTTAAATGGCACAAATTCAAAATAAACACCGTTATCAACTACCAGTTTCATAGCGTTGGTTTCCGGCCTTTGCTGAAAAGCAAGAAAACCTTCAGAAGCCAGGTAGGTATCAATCACAGTGATAGGTTTAGCCAGCAAAGCGTCAAAACTTTTCTCGTAAGGCTCAAAAGCAACGCCACCGGTTGTATAAACCTGTAAATTAGGCCATATATCATGAATATTTTCAACCTTATGATATTCAATCACCTTTTTCATCATAAGCTCCATCCAGGAAGGAATCCCGCTTAAAGCACCAATGTCCCAGTTTTTGGCATTTTCGGCAATTCGCTGAACCCTTTCATCCCATTCCTCAATTTTTGAAATTTCTTGTCCGGGCTTGTAAAAACCCCGGAACCAAAACGGAATGTTGCTGGCGCTTATTCCGCTTATTTCACCCTCCTTATGATCTCCTTCTTCCTGAAGTTCTGTAGAACTTCCCAACATCATGATTTCTTTCTCATAAAAATCGGAAGGCAGGTCAAAATTACTTAAAGCAGCCACTTGTTTAATTCCGGTTTTTTTGATGGTGTCGAGCATATCCTCTGTCACGGGAATTCGTTTGCTGGATTTTCCGGTAGTTCCGGAACTCAAGGCAAAATAAGGTGGTTTGCCTGGCCAAGTAACATTCTCTTCCCCCTCATGTAGTTTAGACCACCACTCTTTATTCAATTTATTATAATCGAAGTAGGGAACCTTTTCAGAGAATGCTTTTTTAATATCTTCAGAAGCCAGTATTTCTTCAAAACCATAGTGTTTCCCAAAAGCCGTATCCCTGGCTTTTGTTACCAGGCTCTTTAACACTTCCAGCTGTGCTTCTTCTGCATCGGGCTCAGAAACCAGCTTATCCCTTAAATCAATAATTCCCTTAATAATAGATCCCACTACAGCCATAATACGCTTTTTAAATTGAAATTTAAGATAGGCAAAAGTGAAAAATCATAAATGGATTACGCACAAATTATCAGTTTTTTAACGATTGTTGGTGGTTCATTCCTAGCTTATTCCATCAAGGCGATACAGTTTTCGGCACATTTTTCCCCGTCGATGGCCGCAGAAATAATTCCTCCCGCATAACCAGCCCCTTCACCACAAGGAAACAATCCTTTAATCTCAATATGCTCGAGGGTTTTGTAATCCCGGGGGATTCTCACCGGGGAAGAAGTTCTGGATTCCGGCGCATGGATGATAGCTTCATTAGTCATATACCCATTCATTGTCTTACCGAATTCTTTAAACCCATTCTTTAAAGTGTCGTGAATGAATTCCGGAAACACCTCTTTTAATGCTACGGAAGTTACGCCAGGTTTATAGGATGTTTCTGGTAGATTCTGAGAGATTCTCCCATCAATAAAATCTACCATTCTTTGTGCTGGGACTCTTTGGGTTTCTCCTCCCAAATGCCAGGCAGTTTGTTCTATATGCTTCTGAAAATGCATTCCTGCCAAAGGAGAATTTCCGTATTTTGAAAAATCGGAAAGACGTAATTCCACAACGATTCCTGAATTGGCCGTTGGCTGATCACGCTTACTTGGAGACCATCCATTGGTTACCACTTCTCCCGGGCTTGTTGCACACGGAGCAATAACACCACCGGGGCACATACAAAAAGAATAAATTCCCCGGCCATTCACCTGTTTTACAATGCTGTAGGGAGATGGTGGTAAATATTCACCCCTGTTATCGCATTTATACTGAATTTTATCTATAAGCTGTTGTGGATGTTCTACCCTAACTCCCAGGGCGAAGGGCTTTGCCTCAATTTTCACCCCTTTTCGCTCCAAAAGTTCAAAAATATCCCTTGCAGAATGTCCTGTTGCCAGGATCACGTTTTTTGTTGAAAATAATTCTCCCTTCAGCGTTTTTATCCCGCAGATCTGTTTGTCTTTGATCACGATATCGATAACCCGTGTTTCAAAAAGAACTTCACCTCCATGATGAAGGATAATTTCCCTAATATTTGAAATAATTTCAGGTAATTTATTGGTTCCAATGTGAGGATGGGCATCGATGAGAATTTCCTTGGTGGCTCCAAAACCTACGAAAAGTTCCAAAATTCTGCTTACATCGCCCCGCTTTTTAGAACGGGTATATAATTTACCGTCACTGTAGGTTCCAGCACCACCCTCTCCAAAACAATAATTGGAATCTTCATTTACAATATGCTCAATATTCAGGGCTTTTAGATCCCGTCTTCTGCTCCTTACATCTTTTCCTCTTTCTATCACCACAGGTTTTTTTCCCAGTTCTATACAGCGTAATGCTGCAAAAAGTCCTGCAGGACCTGCCCCAATTATAAAGACTTCTTCCATGTTGCTAACGTCCGGATATTCCGGTAAAGAGAAAACTTTGGGAGAAAAGACCTCATCTACATAAACTTCAACTTTTAAATTGATCATTACAATCCTTTGACGAGCATCTATGGACCGTTTTAAAACCTGTATATGGTTGATCTTCTTTTCTGGAATTTCGGAATGCAGGGAAACTTCTCTTCTTAAAAGAGCCGTTTTTGACGCCACTTCCGGAGTTAATCTAAGCTGATACTGATATTTCATTGGGTCAAAATATTCAGCAAAATTAACCTTTTCAAAATTGAAAAAGCAAACAAGTTCAATCTTCAGAAAAAAGAGAACTGGAATCACAGGGATTTAAACTCCCTAATGGAATTTAAAAAAAGCTGCTTATCTTTGTCTAATGGAAATAAAACCGGATTATAAGTCCTTGATAGAACTTGCGCACGCAAAAATGTATTTTGGAAAATACAAAGACCGGTATTTATCAGACATTCCTGAATATTATCTCATCTGGTTCAGCCAAAAGGGTTTTCCGGAAGGAAAACTGGGAGATCAGTTAAAAGAGGTAACCGAATTAAAAGTGAATGGAATGGAGCAAATCCTTAGGAATATTCGGTCTAAATACCCTAAAATCTAAGCTGTTTCGCAAACAATTTCCTACTTCCTTACCTAGAAATATTAGGCCGGAAAATCAAGGTTTTTTTCTATTCTTCTTTGTAATTTAGCGCCCTGAATAATACAACACAACCTAATATTTTTTAAAATGGCCGAAACCAAGTATATTTTTGTCACAGGTGGGGTTTCTTCATCTCTGGGGAAAGGAATAATCGCTGCTTCCCTGGCAAAATTACTTCAAGCCCGTGGGTTTAAAACCACTATTCAGAAGCTTGATCCCTACATCAATATAGATCCTGGAACGCTAAATCCTTATGAGCACGGAGAATGTTATGTTACCGAAGATGGTGCAGAAACAGATCTTGATCTTGGACATTATGAACGATTTTTAAATGTAAATACCTCTCAGGCAAATAATGTAACTACCGGAAGGATCTATCAAAGTGTAATTGAAAAAGAGCGACGAGGGGAATTTCTGGGAAAAACCGTACAAGTAGTACCACATATCACCAATGAGATAAAAGAGCGTATCCAGCAATTGGGGAAAAACAATGAATATGATATGGTGATCACCGAAATTGGTGGAACTGTTGGTGATATTGAGTCTTTACCGTATATTGAAGCGGTACGGCAATTGAAATGGGAATTGGGCGACGAAAATGCCCTTGTAATTCACCTTACCCTTGTGCCTTACCTTGCAGCAGCGAAAGAGCTTAAGACAAAACCCACCCAGCACAGTGTAAAAACACTCATGGAAAGCGGGATTAAAGCCGATATTTTGGTGTGCAGAACTGAACACGAACTCTCAGACGACATAAGGCGAAAACTCGCAATCTTCTGTAATGTAAAGCAGGAAGCTGTGATACAATCTATTGATGCTTCCACGATCTATGATGTACCCAACTTGATGCTGGAAGAAGGGTTGGATAAGGTAGTATTAAAAAAATTAGGCCTTCCCAGTGATACTATTCCAAATCTTGACAGATGGAATAAATTTTTATACAGGCATAAGAATCCGAAGTACCAGGTAACCATAGGATTGATAGGGAAATACGTGGAGTTACAGGATTCCTATAAATCTATTTTGGAATCTTTTATTCACGCAGGTGCAGAAAATGAGGTAAAAGTAAATATAGAAAGTATTCACTCTGAATTTATCAATGAGAATACCATCAAAAATAAAATCTCACATTTGGACGGTATCCTGGTTGCACCAGGATTTGGAGAACGCGGTATAGAAGGAAAGATCGATGCTGTGAAATATGCCCGGGAACATAACATTCCTTTTTTCGGAATTTGCCTGGGGATGCAGATGGCGGTAATTGAATTTGCAAGAAATGTTTTACACCTTAGCAAGGCGAATTCTACAGAAATGGATCCGAAGACAAACCATCCGGTGATAGATCTTATGGAGGAGCAAAAAAGCATTACCCATATGGGAGGAACAATGCGGCTGGGTTCGTGGAAATGCGAATTAATCGAGGGCTCTATGGCACAAAAAATATATGGCAGTACTCTTATTCATGAACGCCACAGGCATCGTTATGAATTCAATAACAAATACAAAAAGGAAATAGAACAGGCAGGATTAAAATGTACCGGGATAAATCCTGAAACCGGCCTGGTAGAGATCGTAGAACTGGAAAACCACCCTTGGTTTATTGGCGTGCAATATCATCCGGAATACAAAAGTACGGTTGCAAATCCTCACCCATTATTTATTTCCTTTATCAAAGCTGCAGAAACCTTTTCTAAGCAAAAGAACAATGTCAAAGTGACGAAAAAAGAATAATTAGCTATTTTAATCAAAAAGCTCGGGGTAAGTCCACGAGGTATGAATTGGTAAATACTTTAAAAATTCGGGGCAAGCCTCGGGAAATCAAACCCTAATTGAGGGATTGAAAATCAATCATTTGTAGGCGAAGGAATTCGTATTAGTTTATTTTATTATAAAAAATGGAAGAAAAAAAATTTGATGTACAATCCCTTATAGGATTTTTACTGATAGGAGCGATTTTAATTTGGATGTTGTACAACAACTCTCAGGAGACTGAGCAGGATCCAAACCCGGAGCAAACTACTGAACAGGTTGAAAAAATCCCAACAACTCCTGCTCCCCAGGTTGAAGAAACATCAAGCGACCTGCAAGACTCTACTGCAATGGCTCAAGCCCAGAAACAACTGGGATCTTTTGGTTATTCTGCAACCTTACCTTCAGCTACCAACAATATCACTACTGTTTCAAACAATTTACTTGAGTTGAAGATCGACAATAAAGGTGGTTATATTTCTGAAGCAAGGTTAACACAGTTTAAAACCTATGATTCTATTCCGGTTTATCTTATTAAAGATGGCAACGCTTCCTTCAATCTTACTTTTACGACTTCAGACGGAAGGATCCTTAATACCAAGGACCTGTTTTTTGAACCTACTGTAACTAAAAGCGGTGAAAATCAAGTGGTTTCTATGAAATTAAAAGTTTCTGAAACTGAATTTTTGGAATACCGTTACGTTCTGAAGCCAGGTGAATATATGATGGATTTCAGCATACGTTCTCAGGGGTTAAGTGGTGTTATCAACCCATCAAATGAAATTAAACTGGATTGGCAGTTAAAAGGGTATCGTCACGCGAAAAGCCTTTCCTATGAAAACCAATACACCGAACTTATTTTTGAATATGACGATGGAGACGATGATTATCTGGGTCAAGGTGATTTTAAGGAAGATGAGGCAACAAACGTAACCTATGTTGCATACAAACAGCATTTCTTTACCTCTATTTTATTAACCGACACCCCATTTTCAAGAGGGAAATTCACCTCCCGAAATCTGGTGCAGGATGAAGACATAGATACGGTTTATACAAAAGAGTTCACTACCACTTTACCTCTGGAACTAAAAGGCGGGGAATTGAACTATAATATGAACTGGTATTATGGACCAACAGATTATAAGATCCTAAATGATTATGATCGTAATCTGGATGAAATAGTGCCACTTGGTTGGGGGATTTTTGGATGGATAAACAAATTTATATTTATCCCGTTTTTTGCCTTTTTGGCTACCTTTCTTCCAAATTATGGTATTGCCATAATTGTGTTGACTATAGTTGTAAGAATTGTGCTATCTCCTGTTACCTACAAATCCTACTTAGCGCAGGCAAAAATGAAGGTACTTCGGCCGGAAATAAACGAGCTGAACGAAAAGTACAAGGACAATCCGATGAAGAAGCAGCAGGAAACTATGAAACTGCAAAATAAAGCCGGTGCCAGTCCATTAAGCGGATGTTTACCTGCTCTTATGCAAATTCCGGTATTCTATGCTTTATTCCAGTTTTTTCCAAGTGCCTTTCAGTTACGTCACAAAGGATTCCTATGGGCAGATGACCTTTCGAGTTATGATACCATTGCAGAACTTCCATTCTCCATTCCGTTTTATGGAGATCACGTGAGTTTATTCCCAATTCTGGCATCTATTGCCATCTTCATTTACATGATGATGACTACAGGACAAACGATGTCACAAAATCAACAACCGGGGATGCCTAACATGAAATTCATCATGTATCTATCTCCTATCTTTATGTTATTCTTTTTTAATAATTATGCCAGTGGGTTATCTCTTTATTACTTCACTTCCAACCTAATTACAATTGGAATAATGTTAGTGATTAAATATGCGATCATCGATGAAGAAAAAATTCACGCAAAAATTCAGGAGAATAAAAAGAAGCCTAAAAAGCAGGGGAAATTCGCGAAGAAAATGCAGGATATGATGGAACAGGCAGAACAACAACAGAAGAAAAATAAAAAATAAGATTTTTTATTATAAAAGTAAGAGCCTGGAAATCCAGGCTCTTACTTTTATTCATTCGCTTATTTAGTCTTCAGGATCTGGAAAAAGCACGGATTCTATATCGTGAATTACCGCGTTACTATTGGTAGCTACTACATTTGAAACTCTGTCAATTTCGTCAGTAATAGTTACACCTCCTGTCGTATTGATAACAAATGTACCGCCCTCAAAAGTTGTCACATCCATTCCATCTGTAATATTTTCAGCAGGTGCACCCTTGGTTTGAAGAGTTGGAACAAAATCAAAAGATTCATCTCTTGTAAGTGCTGCAACCAATGTTGTAAAAGTAGGATCGACCTGCGCGAAGGCGGTAATTTCCGGTAACCCAATTACTGAATTCACCGCGTGAACCACTCCATTGTCGGCCTCAATGTTAGCCTGAGTTACCGTACTTAATCCATTAATCACTACATTTTCTCCAACTGCAATGTACTTGCTCAAATTATTTTCTCCCGGAGATGAGGTAGAAGCAGTCGTTACAAAGCCGTTACTTAAATCAGCAGCACGTTTTTCCCCTACCAATACATGATTTTATAAAACCTGGGTTAACACATCCACTGGTACTGCGCTTAGATCTGCAAAATTATTATCAGAAAAAAAATTCGCTAAAAGCCGCACTATTTGGTGCAAATACAGTATATCCTGTAGTTCCATCAAGGGTAGCTTTTAAGCCGGCTACTTTAAGAGCTGCATTTAGTGAAGAATAGTCTGCGCTGTTCTCTACCACATCCGCTATGGTGTTAGATTCTGGCTCTGGCATGATTACGGCATAATCATCGTTGTTGCAAGCGATCGCTCCTAAAGATAAGAAGGTTACGAATGCAATTTTTTTAAGGTTTGATTTTAATAGCATTTTTTTTGTTTTTAAGTTGATGCTAGAAATAATTATTAACTTCTTTTTACTTTGTTCAACTTTCGTTAATTTTAATTCAACAAAAGTTAATTTTATATTAGAAACTACCCGATGAGATATAATTTCCGTTGGAATTACGTTCCTATTCCTATATTTAACGACCATTTAAAACCATACCTATGAAGAAATTACTTTTATTATTTATGAGCCTAACCGTTTTAACCGCATGCAATAGCGACGATGATGCCAGCGAAGAAGATCGAATTCTGGGAACCTGGTTTATTGTGGAGGTAAACAATGTACCTAATTCAGATTTTACGTTGAGTGAATGCAATAAAAATTCAACGATGACTTTTAATGGCGACGGTACAGCTACCTCTGTCTTTCATGCACAGGTTGAGGGAAATTGCATGGCTGGACAACCAACCAATAGCACCTGGAACAATCAAAGTGGAATATATACCATAACCATTCCCATCCCTGAACTGGAAGGATTTAACACCTTCACAGGAACCATTGCGTTCACTTCAAACACATTTATCTTTACCCCGGTATTGTTTCCAAGCACCACACTTGTATTTGAAAGGGATTAATTTTACTTTTAAAATATAGGTTTTAAAGGGTGGTTTTTACCACCCTTATTATTTTCGTAATTTTGCCAAGTCTTTGCCGACCATCTATGCGCCAATCAGCGTAGTTTGATTCGGCAAAATGGAAGAAGTAATTATGAAGAAAGTAGTCGTTGGTTTATCTGGAGGAGTAGATTCCAGTGTAACCGCTTATTTATTACAACAACAGGGATTTGAGGTTATAGGACTTTTCATGAAGAACTGGCATGACGATTCGGTCACGATCTCGGATGAATGTCCCTGGCTGGATGACAGCAATGATGCTATGATGGTTGCTGAAAAACTGGGAATCCCATTCCAAACAGTTGATCTAAGTGAACAATATAAAGAACGTATTGTTGATTATATGTTCCGGGAATATGAATTAGGACGTACTCCAAACCCGGATGTACTTTGTAACCGGGAGATCAAGTTTGATGTTTTTATGAAAATTGCATTATCTCTTGGAGCCGGCTATGTCGCTACAGGACATTATTGCAGAAAAGGAGAGATAACGAAGGATGGAGAAACCATCTATCAGTTACTTGCAGGGAAAGATGATAACAAGGATCAATCTTATTTTTTGTGCCAGCTCACCCAGGAACAGCTTGCAAAAACCCTTTTTCCTATTGGGGAATTACAAAAACCTGAAGTAAGGAGGATTGCTGCCGAGCAAAATTTGATCACTGCAAATAAAAAAGATTCTCAGGGACTTTGTTTTATTGGAAAAGTAAGGCTTCCTGAATTTCTTCAGCAAAAATTAAAACCAAAGGAAGGTGTAATTGTAGAGATAGCTTCTGAAAAGGAAATCTATTCAGAAACAACTTCTGAATTTAATTCCAAAACTGAAGAATTAAAACACCTGTCCAAAAAATATACCTATGCTTTATCCGATGGAAAAGTGGTGGGAAAACATCAGGGGGCTCATTATTTCACAAGGGGACAACGCAAAGGCCTTGCCGTTGGCGGAACCCCTGAACCCCTATTTGTAATAGGTACAGATGTAGATTCCAATATTATTTATACCGGACAGGGAAATCAACATCCAGGTTTATATAACAAGGCTTTATTTGTAAATTGGGATGAAGTCCATTGGGTTCGTCCGGATCTGGCCATTGAACCGGGTGAAGAAATGGCCGTGGAGGCACGAATCCGTTACCGACAAACTTTACAGGGAGCAACGCTCCATCAAACCGAAAACGGGCTATACGTGGTATTTAAAGAGGCTCAATCGGCTATCACTGAAGGTCAGTTCGTAGCCTGGTATCTCGAGGATGAATTAATAGGATCCGGAGTGATCTCCTAGAATCAAAAACCTCGGGACAAGTCCACTAGGTACGAATTACAAAATGCCTTTAAAAATTCGAGGCAGGCCCCGGGGAATTAACCCCTTAATGAGGGATTAAAAATTGAAATCTTATGCCGAATAAAATTACTCAGCTTTTCAACATTAAATATCCGCTCATACAGGCAGGAATGGTCTGGGCCAGTGGATGGCGCCTGGCAAGCGCTGTGAGCAATGAAGGCGGATTGGGAATTATTGGTGCGGGTTCTATGTATCCCGAGATCCTTCGGGAACATATCCAAAAGTGTAAGAAGGCCACAAAAAAACCTTTTGCTGTCAATGTTCCAATGTTGTATCCGGATATAGATAAAATTATTGAAATTATTATTGAAGAAGGGGTTGAGATCGTATTTACTTCCGCAGGAAATCCGAAGATCTGGACTAAACATTTACAATCCCATGGCATTAAGGTAGTTCATGTAGTGAGCAGTGTGAAATTCGCGCTTAAATCTCAGGAAGCTGGCGTGGATGCTGTTGTAGCCGAAGGTTTTGAAGCAGGAGGCCATAATGGAAGGGATGAAACCACCACCTTTACGTTGATCCCTATGGTAAAAGAACAGCTTGAAATCCCGCTAATTGCTGCCGGAGGAATCGCCACTGGTCGCGGAATGCTGGCTGCAATGGTTCTTGGAGCCGATGCCGTTCAGGTTGGTTCACGCTTTGTGGCCAGTGAAGAGGCTTCTTCCCACATCAATTTTAAACAAAAAGTAGTGGAAGCCAGGGAAGGTGATACACAATTGACTTTGAAAGAACTCGCACCCGTCCGACTTTTGAAAAACAAGTTTTTTGGAGATATTCAGGATTTATATCTTACCTGCCCAACCAAAGAGGAATTGGTTGAATTGCTGGGAAGGGCACGGGCCAAAAAAGGCATGTTCGAGGGGGATTTGGAAGAAGGAGAACTTGAAATTGGCCAAATAGCAGGTTTGATCCATGATATTAAACCCGCTGCTGAAATTGTTAGGGAAATGATGGGAGAATTTGAGAAAGCAAAAACAGAAGTTTTCACCTATTAGTTCCTGAAATTATAAAGTTCTTCTTTAACCAATTTTCCCATTTGATTTCTGCTTCCTTAAAATCAGAAGCAAAATTTAAGCGGGCTCAATAGTTAAAAGATATATCTTTAATGATATCAGGATGAATGCTATATATCACAGGGCAGGTTTTTGCGGCATTTTCGAGGATTATTTTTTCCTTAGCACTAAGAATTCCCTTTACAGTAAATGCAACCTTAATCCCTGAAATCCTTCGGGGATTAGCTTCCATAAATTTTGTGACTTCAGCAAACGTACCTGAAATATCCAGTTCCAGATCCCGTGCCTTAATCCCCATTATGGTAAGCATACACGATGCAAGTGCTGTAGCAACAGTATCTGTGGGCGAAAATGCCTCTCCTTTTCCCTGATTGTCCAAAGGAGCATCTGTAATAAAAATGTTTTTGCTTTGAAGGTGCTCACATTCTGTCCTTAGATCTCCTTTATAAACTACTTTTGAAGTCATTCGGTATAATTATTTAGCAATACTTAAAGTGAGATCTTCGTTGTAATGCATGATGTAAACAGCATCATTGTAAAAACCTCCGTTAGGATTAGCACGGTATAAAAATTTATTTTCTACATACTCTGTGATAATATTTGCTTCAACAGATTTTTCAAGGGAGCCCATTGCCGCCAGTCGCAATAAAACATCAAGGGTAAGATCATACCCGCGAACCGTATATTTATTTGGTATTACATTATACTTAGCCTTATATGCCTCTATAAAATCATCTTTTACCGTTTCATCAAATTCCTTATACTCTGAGGGAAAATGAAATTTTAATCTTCCGAGGTGGGCGTTTGAAACTACGTCATTTTCAAAAGAATTATTTTTATTGGTGGTAAACAACGTGATATTGTTATTTCTTGCCAGCCTGTTTAGTGCTGAAGTTGCGCTGCTTAGCAATCCCATACTTTCAGATTCCAGGATTACCCAGTTCTCACGTCCTTTTACAAGAGCCGCAGCTAAAGTTGATTCTGTCACATTGTTTGCCCCTGGATTTACAGTACGCGCGTTGGGCAACGCGTTCATCAATCTTGTTTTTACACCTGTTGATGAACCATCGGCCACGATAATCACATTTTTACCCTGTGCATTTATTCGCAAATATTCAATCATCGCGTCCCTTAGCATCTCATCTGAAGGTCTTGCCTGGTAAAGATTAGGAATTGCCTTAAGTTCCCTGTTGCTAATTGGTGAGACTACAGGTATTTTTTCCCGAAGAAGTCTGGAGGCAGCCTCCTCGGAAGTTGCTTGTAATAAAGGTCCTATTACTGCATCTACATTGTCAAAATTATTTGATTGTACAATAGAAATTACTCTTGAAGCTTGTTGCTGAGTGTCAAAAACTTTTATATTGGTTGAAACCCCAAGCTCCTTAGCCCTTTCTATCGCCATTATAACCCCGCTATGAAAATCCAGGGAAATCCTCATTACCCTATCATCCTGCAATACTTTTACAGAATTGGAAACCGAATCATTTCTGACTTTACTAAGGTTATAAGGAAGCATCAAAACCAGATTTTTTGTACTGAAATCCTTAAGATTATTTGAAAGATCCATTCTTTTAATCTCTGAGGTTTCTGTAACAGGCATTTCAACATCCTCTAATTCCCTTCCACTTGAATCTTTAGTTGGAACTTTTAAAACCATCCCATATTTTAATCCGTCTTTTAAAGCGGGATTAAGAGCAACCAGCGAGTCCTGGTCTATTTGGAACCTTCTTGTTAACCCAAACATGGTTTCCTGCGGCTGCACTTCGTAGAATTGGAAAGCAGTATCTGTTATTATTACCGGTTCGTTTAAAACAGCTGTACCAACTTTCAGCATAATTCCGGGTTGTAAAACATCTACCATCGGGTTTAAATCCTCAAGTTCCTTTACAGTCATCCCATATTTACGGGCTATCCCATATTTGGTTTCTTTGGGAAGAATTATATGTTCCCTGGTTTTCCCGGTTTGGGCCGGAGAGGAAACATTTGGTTTAGGTTGCGCAATTCCCGGTTCTCTTTTTGCAAAAACAGGGATTTGAATGGTTTCGCCATGTTGCAATTCTTTGGAATACAGCTGCTTATTATATCGCTTTATATCATCAATACTAACATCATACTGTTTTGATAAACTGTATAAAGTCTCCTTTTTTTCAACTTGATGTGTCCTGAATGTCACCGCATCAGCAGAGTTTGTGGCACTTTCGGAAGGAGAGGCTGCATCGCCCTGTATTGGGATCACCAATTTGGTTCCCACCTGAACTCCATTTTTCGCATCGGGGTTATATTTATAGATATCCTCTGTACTCAAATTGTATTTCAGGGCGATCCTGTAAACATTTTCCTCTGGTGCTACCGTATGATATTTATATGCCTGGCCAAATGCCGTAAATGATAGAACTTGAAAAAACAAACATATAATGGTAACATACTTCATCTTGTTGATTTTATTGGTTTTTATAGGTATAAATTCGAGGCTTCAGGGACTAAAAAAATGTTAATCCTGAATTATCTATTCCCATTCAATAGTTGCAGGTGGTTTTGAACTAATATCATACACTACCCTATTAACGCCTTTTACCCGATTTATTATGGTATTGGACATTTTTTGAAGGAAATCATACGGCAAATTAACCCAATCTGCCGTCATTCCGTCGGTGGATTCTACCGCTCTTAGAGCCACAACCTTTTCATAAGTCCGTTCATCTCCCATCACGCCTACAGAGCTCACAGGAAGCAAGATCGCACCTGCCTGCCATACTTTATCATACAGCATCCATTCTTTCAGTCCATTGATAAAAACCGCATCAACTTCCTGTAAAATACGCACTTTTTCTGCTGTAACATCTCCAAGGATTCTTATAGCAAGTCCAGGTCCAGGAAAAGGATGTCTTCCCAATATTTCATCAGAAATTTCCAATTCTGCTCCTACCCTTCTCACCTCATCTTTAAAAAGCATCTTCAAAGGCTCCACTACTTTCAGTTTCATAAAATCAGGTAATCCTCCAACATTGTGATGTGATTTTATTGTTGCTGAAGGGCCACCGGATACAGAAATTGATTCTATTACATCCGGATAAATGGTTCCCTGAGCTAAAAATTTCACATCTTCAATTCGATGTGCTTCTGCGTCAAAAACCTCGATAAATGCATTCCCGATAGCCTTACGTTTTTCTTCAGGATCACTCACTCCAGCCAGGGCATCCAAGAAACGTGCCGAAGCATCTACTCCTTTTACATTCAGCCCCATATCCTTATACTGGTGCAAGACACTTTCAAATTCATCTTTTCTAAGCAATCCGTTGTTCACAAAAATACAGTACAAATTAGATCCTATTGCTTTGTGAAGCAACACTGCAGCTACCGATGAATCCACTCCCCCGCTTAGTCCAAGAACAACCTTATCATCTCCTATTTTCTCTTTTAATTCTGAAACCGTCATTCCTACAAAGGCTTCCGGAGTCCAGGTTTGCTGCACTTTAGCAATGTTTACAAGGAAATTTTCCAGCAGTTGTTTCCCATCTGTGGTATGATACACTTCCGGATGAAACTGTATCGCATAAGTTTGTTCTCCCTCAATCCTATACGCGGCATTCAAAACATCGTTAGTACTGGCGAGCCTTACACCGTTTTCAGGCAATTCTTTAATCGTATCGCTATGGCTCATCCAAACCTGTGAATTTTCGACTATATTTTCAAAAAGTTCTTCAGCATCTTTAATTATTGAAAGATTGGCTCTTCCATATTCCCGGGTTTCTGAAGGTTCTACTTTTCCACCGTGAAATTGGGCCAGGTATTGCGCCCCGTAACATACCGCCAAAAGTGGCAGTTTCCCGCGTATTTCAGAAAGATCCGGGTGCGGGGCATTTTCTGCCCTTACCGAAAATGGACTCCCGGAAAGGATGACCGCTTTATATCCCGAAAGATCCTGAGGTGGTTTATTGTATGGATGTATTTCGCAGTAAATGTTAAGCTCTCTAACACGTCTTGCAATCAATTGCGTATACTGCGAACCGAAGTCTAAAATTAGTACGTTTTCTTGCATCCGCAAAAATAAGAATTTGAAATTATAATGACCTACTGCTTCTATAATTTTATATCTTTAAAGATAAATTTAATCTTCTGCGATGAAATATTTAAGCGCTTTCATTTTTTCAATTGCCATTGTGGTGGCAGCCTATTTCCTTGGAAATGCTTATATTAAAAGGGCTCAACCCCAGGGTGTGATTTCGGTAACCGGTTCGGGAAGTGAGAATTTCACATCAGACCTTATCGTTTGGGAAGGCCAATTCAGCAGAATGAGCCCAGATTTAAAACAGGCCTTCGAAGAGTTGAATGCAGACAAAGAAACTGTTCGAAAGTACCTGATAGACAACGGAATAAAAGCTGATAATTTCATCTTTAACTCGGTGCAAACCAATGAACAACGGGAAAATCAATATCAGGACGGAAATTATGTAGGCAGCGTTTTTAAAGGCTATGAATTGCGGCAATCGGTGAAAATAGAATCCACAGATGTAGAACTAATAGAAAATGTTTCCAGGGAGATCACAGAATTGCTAAACCGTGGCGTACAGTTCAACTCCACCCCGCCCCGTTATTATTATACAAAACTGGCCGATCTTAAGATCGAAATGATCTCTAAAGCAACTGAAGACGCAAGAATGCGGGCAGAAAAAATAGCAGAAAACAGCGGTGGTTCTCTTGGCGAGCTAAACAATGCCGGGATGGGTGTTTTCCAGATCACAGGTCAAAACAGCGGAGAAGATTATAGCTGGAGCGGCTCCTTTAATACTCAGGATAAAAAGAAAACAGCCTCTATAACCATGCGACTTGATTATAAGATCGATTAGATACTTCGTTCATTTTAGCTTTTTCAGGGTTTTCTTTTCAGTTGTTCAAATGGCAAAAAAAAACTGAGCAATTAAATAATACTTATCCTTTCTTTTCAAAACGACAGATGGAAACGATGTAGCACCAAAATTGGCAGGAAGTATGAAATCGGCTTCAGCTTAACTTATCTTCCTGAATTTTTTTTTACAACGGATCAATCGATGTTCTTTTTAAATTTTTTTTGTATTTTTTCAATTATTCCTTCTTTTTCCCCCGAACTTTCGTAACCCATTAAAAAACCAACAGGCTTAAGTTCCTGTGTATTGTCAAAAATTATCTTCAGAATGGAAAACAACGGCACAAAAAGTATTAACCCTGCCATACCCCAAACCATTCCACCCAGTAAAACCCCAATAATTATAAATAAAGGATTCTGCTTTACTTCTGAACCTATGATCAAAGGTTCTAAAACATAACTTTCTATTAACTGAACAATTAAAATAATGACAGCGAATGAAATTACTTCCATATAACTATGATCAAAAATGATCATAAACACTACAGGAAGAAATCCGCTGAAAAATGGCCCTATATAGGGAATAATGGTAATAATTGCTCCAAATACCACCAGCAGCACCATGTGCTCAAGACCATAGGCACTGAATAGAATAAGGTACATTATTGCCAGGATTGTCATGACCTTGATGCGTCCCCATAAATAATAGTTAGCCACTTTTTCTGTTTCCTCCAGAATTTCTGCGGTTTCCTTCTTTTTTTCATCAGCAGTATACATCATCATGAAATCGGTGAATTTCCCCCTGTTCAGTAGCAACAGGAACAGATAAATTAAAATCAGTAAAAAATTTAAAATTATCCCGATAATGTTGGAAAGAATATTAGTGAGATAGGATTGTAAAAAATTGATTCCGCTAAGTAAATTATCCTGAGCCATTTTCTTTTGCTGGTCGAGCGAAATATCAAAAGCAGTAGCTAAATTTTCCTGGATCACCTGAACAAACAGCAAAATTTGGTTTCTTCTGTCCACCAGGTCATTTAGAAGAACACCAATTTGGTGTATTAGCAGATAGAAAATAAGACCTGCCCCAATAAAAATAATAAGTGTTCCTATAAAAGAAGACGTGATCCTGGCAATTTTAAATTTCTGCTCTAGAAAATTAGTAACCGGTAATATGAGAGTGGCAAGAAAAATGGCAAAGGTAAAAGGAATTAAAAAGGAAGCACCTATATACATGGATCCTAAAATTAATAATACAAAGATTAAAACACTATTGATCCTATTTATCTGTTTAATTTTCACCTTGATTTTTTATCAAATTAATAACTTTTACTAAAGGATTATTTGTTAAGTTTTTAACTCAAAAATTTAATCTTTTAAAAAGGTAATAAATTTCAGTCATATACCGGAAATTGTTTAATAAATCGTTTTTAAAAAAATTCATTGTAATAATAAAATAAGCCTCTATTCATACCTTCAACAAATAAATCAATGAAATAAATAATAAAAAAATCGTATATTGTATGCTCCTTTTTTTACTTGGGTTTACAAACGTTCCAGAATAAAAATTTAATTCATTTTTTATGTTAATCGATTTATTTAACGAAACCTGGAAAGAACTCGAGGACGGAAGCAAAAAACACAGTCACCCCTTCAGGACCTGCACTATGGCAACTTCTGAAATCTCTGGTGGAATTAGACAACGAACAATTAATTTCCGGGGACTTACCAAAAAGAAAACCTTATTATTCTATACCGATTTAAGATCTATCAAAATTGAACAAATTAAAAAAAATCCGAAAGGAAGCGTTTTGTTTTATAACCATTCTGTTCAACTGCAAATTTTCCTAAGTGGCATAATTAAAATTCATTTTGAAGATTCTTTATGGAATGATCATATTGTAAATATTGAAGGTAAGTCTATAAACGATTACAACACCCAAAACGCTCCGGGAAAACCCATAAAAAATCCCATCGCAGTAACCCGCACCAAAGATCTTAATTTTGCGGTTCTTGAATTGATACCGGATACCATTGAATATTTGAAATTAAGAGACGAGCCAAGCAGGATAAGAGCTGTTTTTAAACTGAAAGATGAAGAATGGGAAAAAACGTTTCTAATTCCTTAACTCCAATTAGCTTTTCAAGTTAAATAATAAGTTGTAAAAAAGTTCAAAGTTGAAAATATCAAAAGTTAACCGCTAAACGAAAAGCCTTTTTTTTGGTAAAAAAAATTAACTATAAAAAGCTCAAGAAAAATCCGTGCAAATAAAAGAAAACTGAAAACGCGCTGGGAAAGAGAATTTCTCTGTGATCTTTGTGTAAACCTTTGCGACCTTGCGATTAAAGAAGGCACCTTTCTACAATTTCCTAAAACAGAACCATATTTTATAGTCCTCTCAAATTCTAATAAACAAAGAGAACTTTCATTAAAATCTGGAACTCCCAACAATTCATCCATAAATATCAACAGTTCGGTAGAATAAAATTTAATAGCGCCATTCATCACTCCATATTTGTATTCTTATTAACCACAATAAAAATAAAAAATCATGGAAAAAGTACTTATTATTTTGGCGTTGGCAATTTCAGGACTAATTCAGGGTCAGGAAAATTATGAGCAGGGAATGGAACAGGCATTCCTATTATGGGAGGAAGGCAAAAACGAGGAAGCCTCTGCCCTGTTTGAAAAGGTTGGATCTACCGAAAAAGAAAACTGGTTACCGAATTATTATGTTGCCCTTGTCAATACCACATCGGCATTTAAAACCCTGGATTTTAACAAAATGAATGATTTGCTAAGCAAAGCACAAACCTCACTTGACATTGAGCTGGGTGAAAACCCTAATAATGTAGAGCTTCTTGTTATGCAAGCAATGATCCATACTGCCTGGATCGCTTTTGATCCTATGTCCTACGGGCAAAAACTTTCTCCTTCCGTAATACAATTATACGCTAAGGCAGAAGCCATCGCCCCAAATAATCCCAGATTGATTTTAAGCAAAGCACGATTTGAGATGGGAACCGCACAATTTTTTGGTTCTGACATCAAACCTATTTGCACACAAATTGAGCGATCTGTTGAACTTTTTGATAACTTTAAAGCTGAAACAAAATATTCTCCTAATTGGGGTAAAGATCAGGCACTGGCAATTTTAAATAATTGTAAATAACAGTATACCTTCAAATAATGAGAAACGCTTTAAAAATATTAGCCATTGGAGTACTTATTGGATTTCTGCTTTTCCTTGTAGATCAAACATTTCGCTTTGTTTCCGGAATGTCATGGAAGCCGGATTTAGCGACCTTTGGGTTTTATGTACTGTATAGTGTACCCCTAAGTTTTGTTAATTCTTACTTTTTTACTTGGGTAAACCACGGCATTTCCTGGGGTAATTATAAAAAATATCGTTTCATCTTTGGTTTATTGGGTTCTGTGGTAATTACCCTTATTACAATATTCTTTATTAGAATAATCCATAAAGTAAGCATAGAAGGAAATTCATACAACGATTTTATAACTGCAGAAAAATTTCAGTTTTACTTTATTGCCCTGCTTATCACCTTGTTCATTTCCTTGTTTTTTCACGCTTTTTATTTTTACAAAGAGCTTCAGAAATCAAAGATCAACGAGCAAAAAATTATTGCCGGAACAGCTTCAGCAAAATTTGAAAGCCTGAAGAATCAAATCGATCCGCATTTTTTATTCAATAGCCTTAATGTTCTCATCTCTTTAATAGAAGAAAATCCTGAAAATGCTCAAAAATTCACCACTTCGCTGTCAAAGGTTTATAGGTATGTACTGGAACAAAAGGATAAAGAACTGGTGAGCCTGGAAGAAGAACTCAACTTTGCAAGAACCTATATGGATCTTTTAAAAATGAGGTTTGAGGACAGTGTTTCTTATGAAGTCCCGGAAATCCTTTCTAATCCTGAAGCAAAAGTGGTTCCGCTTTCCCTTCAGTTATTACTTGAAAATGCTATAAAGCACAATGCGATAAGCGAAAAAAGGCCCTTAAATATTCACATTTATGAGGAAGGGAATTACCTGGTTGTGGAAAATAATTTTCAGAAGAAAGAAACCCTTCAAAATCGAAACGGAGTTGGGCTACAAAACATTATAAGCAGGTACCACCTTGTTTCAAACCGAAAAGTTATAATCGAACAAAACACAGCAACATTCCGGGTGAAATTACCCGTATTAACACAAAAAATCACTGTTATGGAAACTTATAAAACAACAGAAAACGATGCCTATTACAAGGCCAAAGAAAGGGTGAAAGATATTAAGGAATTTTACGGGAATCTTATTTCCTACTGCATAGTAATCCCTTTTCTCATCTTTATTAATTATTATACATATTGGCATTTTCAGTGGTTCTGGTTTCCGCTCTTTGGATGGGGACTTGGTTTGACAATACACGGCTTCTCTGTATTTGGATATGGCTCCAACTGGGAAGAACGCAAGATCGCGGAAATAATGGCTAAAGAAAAACAAAACAATAAAACATGGAAATAATGGAACGAAATTTTGAAGAAGATCCGGGTTACAAAGCAGCCCGGAAACGTGTAAAAGACATAAAAGGTTTTTATGTGCACCTGGTGGTTTACCTGACTGTTAATATTTTTCTTATTCTTGTAAACAGCGGAATAACAAGGTTTGGTAACTGGAACCTTGAAATGTCAAATTTTTATACGGCTTTATTTTGGGGAATAGGTCTTGCTGCACATTGGGCAAATGTTTTTGGTCCGGGATTTCTTTTGGGCAAAAAATGGGAAGAACGAAAGATTAAGGAATTGATAGAAAAAGACCGGAAACAAATGCAAAAATGGGAATGAGCTTTTATTTGATCAATCTAAAATCTTAGATTAAATACGCGGCAATACTGAAAATAATTTAATAAATAAACTCCAAAATAAACAAAATGACAGCAATCATAATAGAGGATGAGAAACCGGCTGCCCGTAGGTTAATGCGAATGCTGGAGCGGTTGGACGTGGAGGTTATGGAAACATTGCATTCTGTTGAAGATTCGAAAAAGTGGTTTTTGATGAATGACCATCCGGAGGTCGTTTTTCTGGATATTCAATTAAGTGATGGCCTTTCTTTTGAGATTTTTGAAAACATTGAAATTAAAAGTGCGGTAATATTCACTACTGCTTATGATGAATATGCCTTACGGGCTTTTAAATTAAACAGTTTAGACTATTTATTAAAGCCAATTGATGACCAGGAATTACAGGTTGCCGTTGATAAATATAAAAACCTTAAAAATCGTTTTGGGACAGAACAACCTGAATTGGTTCAATTGAATTTTGAGGATATAAAAAAATTACTGATTCATCCGCTGGATAGGGATTACAAAAAGCGGTTTACTGTAAAAGTTGGGCAACATTTTAAAATGATCCCATCTGAGGATATTTGTTGCTTTTTCAGTGAAAACAAGGGAACCTATTTACGTACGGATGAAGGCAGAAATTATCTTTTAGAAACCACTTTGGATGGCCTGGAGAACGAACTATGTCCTAAAACCTTTTTCAGGGTGAACCGGAAATTTTTTATAAATATCAATTATATTCTGGATATTATAACATATTCCAATTCCCGTCTCAAAATTAAATTAGAAAACCCGTTAACAGAGGACGACATCATTGTTGCAAGAGAACGGGTTAGAGATTTTAAACAATGGCTGGAATAAGTTTTATTACGCTAAAAAAAAGGAAAAACCCTCGTACTTGCGTACAAAGGTTTTTCCGTTTTTTAATAATTCACTTTAGCGGAATTAATAAACTTAACCTTCTTTTTGAATTTTAAATGTAATTTTAGCGGTAACACCGTAGGAAACTATAGCATTGTTTTCAACTTTTCCATTCATATCCTTAATATATACGGACACAATATTTTTTACACTTTTTGATGCTTCTTTCACAGCATTTTGTGCAGCATCGTCAAAACTTTTTGTAGAGGTTGCAATAACTTCGATAACTTTTACTATTGACATAATTTCAGTTTAAATTGGTTATACATTTTATTTCTTATTAAAGTACCAAAGAATTAACCAAAAGTCAAATGATTAACATAAGATTACAATTGAAATAAGATCAAACTATTTTCACTAAAGCTCAATTACCAAAAAAAAAGTTCACGAGATATACAAAAGAAGAAATATTCCATTATGAAGACATCCAGCCGGAACTTGATTGGGAATTACTCATTTTTGAATTTAAGCAAAAAAAAAAAGCTCCTTAGTTTCCCAAGGAGCTTAAAAAAGGGTGGAAGACCGGGTTCGAACCGGCGACCCTCGGTACCACAAACCGATGCTCTAACCAGCTGAGCTACAACCACCATTTATTCCGGATGCAAATGTATCTTTTTTCTTCATTTTCACAAAGAAAAAAGTAAAATTAAATTAGGTCAAAAATGGAATTAACTGCAGGATAGCGCTCTACCGTATAACCCTCGGCGTGTTCTGTACCTATTAATCGCCCAAGATCCCTCGCCCGGTAACTTATACTGTCAAAAAAGTTGTCGCTGGAGATGGGAGTTACGGGTTCTTTGCTCTCTTTATCAAAAAATTGTGTCTTATAAGCTCTAACCGAATCCAGTTTTTTATCCATATATCCTGTAATATCCACAACTATATCCGGAGAAAGATTTTTCCATTGAATATAGTGGTACACATGTTTGGGCCTCCAGGCAGCCTGGTTATTTTTTTCGTAAATGGTTTCAATTTTTGTTAAACCACTTAAAAAACAAGCGTCACTTACAAGTTTTGAACCTTTTCCATGATCTATATGCCTGTCATTTATCGCATTACATAGCACAATTTCAGGTCGGTATTTTCTAAGGATCTTTATAACCTCCAACTGGTGCGCAATATTATTCTCAAAAAATCCATCGCTAAATTCAAGATTATGGCGAATTTTAACCCCGAGTATCTTGGCAGCCTCAGCCGCTTCTTTATCCCTGATTTCAGCTGTTCCCCGGGTTCCAAGTTCCCCGCGGGTAAGATCCAGGATCCCAACTTTTTTACCTCTATCTACCTCTTTAGCTATTGTTCCTGAACAGCTAAGTTCTACATCATCAGGATGAGAACCTATTGCCAAAATATCTAATTTCATGTAATTGATTATTTTTATAATTTGCATCTATGGTTTTAAGCCACGAATGCACGAATATTTTTATTTTTCTATAGGAATTACCTCTTTTTTCTATCTTTCTACTTTCGAACTTTTAATTTTTTCCAACGCCTGCTCAATATCGGCTATCAAATCTTCCTTTTCCTCTATTCCAACTGAAAATCGCAACAAACCATCTTTGATTCCCTGATTTTCCCTGTTTTCCGGACTTAATAAAGCATGAGAGGTCAGTGTTGGAGATAAAATCGTGGATTCAACTCCGGCCAAACTCATAGAAGACTTTATCAGCTTTAATTTTTTCTGAAATAAGGAGGCATTTAAGCCCTCCTTTAATTCAAATGAAAGCATTCCACCAAAACCTTTCATCTGGGATTTTGCAAGTGCGTGATCCGGATGCGATTTAAGTCCGGGATAATAAACCTTTTCTATGTCGGCATGATTTTCCAGATATTTCGCCAGTTTTTTAGCGTTCTTATTTTGTGCTTTTACCCGCAATCCCATCGTTTTAATACTGCGTTCCAGAAGCCACACCGTATAATCGCTTAAACTGCCACCAAAATTCTTGGCCAGCTGAAAAATGGTATTGATGTGTTCTTCGGAAGAAATTACGGTGCCGGCAAGAATATCACTGTGCCCACCCATATATTTGGTTGCAGAATGAATCACGATATCAATTCCAAAATCAATCGGGTTTTGATTTACCGGAGATGCGAAGGTATTGTCTATCATACTAACCAATCCGTGCTCCTTTGCAATTTCCGCCACCATTTTAAGGTCGGTAATAGTAAGTAAAGGGTTGGAAGGGGTTTCTATATAAATAACTTTGGTGGTCTTTTTAATTTGATCTTTAAAACTTTCAGGTTGCAAGTCCTTTGTAAAGGAAAAATCGATCCCGAATTTCTCAAATTCTTCAACAACAAGATTACTTGTACCTCCATAAAGTGTGTTTTGAAGTACAACATGATCTCCTTTATGCAAAAACGCAAAAAGTGAAGTGCTTACAGCGGCCATTCCGCTTCCAAAGATCAATGCAGCTTCGCCGTGCTCTAAAGCAGCCATTTTTTGAGCTAAAGCAACCTGATTGGGCGTATTAAAATACCGAGGGTAGCGTTTTACCTCTACATCTTCAAAAGCATACGATGTCGACATATATAATGGGGATACAGCTCCCTTAAATTGTTCATCTTTCAATTCTCCGGAATGTGTGCAAACCGTGTTGATTCCTGGGTTTTTATGAGCCATAAGAGGTGTTGGGATTTATTTATTTTAATTTTGCCCTAATGTAAAAAGAAATATTTGAAAATATCGCTCTCTGTGGATTCTTAAAAGACAAATTAAAATAGAAGTCCTGTTTAATCTTCTGTAATTCAAAACCAGAAAATCTATAAATCAATTTGCTGGAAAGGAATAAATATCCAAGATTTCATTTAAATTTCTCCAAAATAAGAAGGGAGTACAACACAGAACAAAAGCCAAGGCTGGAACTAAATTTTATGTTTTATACTGGAAAACAGCAGCACTTTTTCAGAAGTTAAATTTGGTTAAAGTGGCATTTTTAGGGTACCAAACACTGCATTTATTGTAATTTTAAAAAAAATATTGATATGAGTAATGTAAAAGCATACGCAGCAAAATCTGCAACCAGGGATCTTGAACCATTTGAACTTGATCGACGGGAACCAACTGCAGAGGATGTTGAAATTGAAATTCTTTACTGTGGAGTTTGCCACAGTGATATACACACGGTTAAAAATGATTGGAAGAATGCTAAATATCCATCTGTTCCCGGACACGAAATAATAGGACGGGTTACCAAAACCGGAGAAAATGCAACAAATTTTAAAGAAGGCCAACTTGTTGGAGTAGGCTGTATGGTCGATTCCTGTCAAACATGCAGCGCATGTAAGGATAATTTGGAGCAATATTGTGAGAACGGAGCAACGTTTACCTACAACAGTGAGGATAAACATTTAGGTGGACATACCTTCGGTGGATATTCCGAAAAAGTGGTGGTTGACAAGAAATTCGTTTTAAACATTCCTGAAAATCTGGATGTTAAAGCAGTAGCGCCGCTTCTTTGTGCCGGGATAACCACCTGGTCGCCTCTGCAACAATGGAATGTGAAGAAAGGAGATAAAGTTGGGGTTATAGGATTAGGAGGACTTGGTCATATGGGCGTGAAGCTTGCCAATGCAATGGGAGCTCATGTTGTAATGATAACAACTTCGGCATCAAAAACTGAAGATGCCAAGGATCTTGGTGCCCATGAGGTTTTAATCTCCAAAGATCAGAAGCAAATGGCTCAGCATCAAAATTCCTTCGATTTTCTTTTGAATACAATTCCTGTAGGCCATGATGTCAACCCTTATATAAGTTTGCTAAAAAGAGATGCTACGATGGTTTTGGTTGGCGCAATTGAACCTTTGGATCCAATCCACGGTGGCGGACTGGTAGGAGGACGAAAACGCTTAGCGGGATCTTTGATTGGAGGAATAAAAGAAACCCAGGAAATGCTGGACTTCTGTGGGGAACATAATATTGTTTCAGATGTGGAAATGATCGATATTCAGAACATTAACAATGCCTATGACCGCATGATTAAATCGGATGTAAAATACCGGTTCGTGATCGATATGAAATCTTTGAAAAACAATCAGTAGATAGATAGAACCTAACGTGAAATTTTTACGTAATAGGTTTTGAAATATTTTAAAAAGCAGTTGGAATCAATTCCAACTGCTTTTTTTGTTTAGAATATTTTCTGCCATATCTGATATTTAAAAAAATGATGGAAATAATCCTGAGCTTTTAGGTAAAGTCGATTTTCTTAAACAGGACTAAGGTTTTATCCTTCAAAAAATTTATTTCAGAACAACTTTTTTATCTTTACCTGTTCATTGAAATCTATAAAATTACGTTCTCCAAAAATTATAGCTTTCCGGGGAGCCATAAAAAAATACTAAATGAGATCATTATTTATAAATATCAGGGAGTTAGTTCAGATAAGGGATTCTTCCGTAGAAAAAGTTTCAGGATCTGAAATGAAGGAATTGCCCAAAATTTCCAATGCCTGGCTATTTTTTGAGAACGATAAAATTTCAGATTTCGGAAAAATGGAAGATCTGTCGGAGATTCAGGTAGATCAAACCATCGACCTTACCGGAAAAATTGTGCTTCCCTCCTGGTGCGATTCGCATACCCACCTGGTTTATGCCGGAAACAGGGAACAGGAGTTTGTAGACCGAATAAACGGGCTTACCTATGAAGAGATCGCAAATCGTGGCGGTGGTATCCTGAACTCTGCCAAAACCCTGAATGAAACTTCAGAAGAAGAATTGTACGAACAATCTGCCGCCAGGCTTGAAGAGGTTATCAAACTTGGAACAGGTGCAATTGAAATAAAATCAGGCTACGGACTTACCAAAGAAGGGGAGTTAAAAATGCTTCGGGTAATCAAAAAATTAAAAAATAATTTTAGTTTGCCTGTAAAAGCTACATTTTTAGGAGCACACGCATTACCTTCAGAATACAAAGACCGAAAAGAGGAATATCTTGATATGGTTATTACCGAGATATTACCTGTAATTGCAAAAGAAAATCTTGCAGAATATATCGATATTTTTTGTGAAAAAGGTTATTTCAGCGTGGAGGATACCAACAGGCTTATGAAAGCCGGACAAAAATATGGATTGCAACCAAAAATCCACGTAAATCAGTTCAACGCCATTGGAGGTGTACAAGCGGGAGTCACTCATAATGCCATAAGTGTGGATCATCTTGAGATCATGACTCCGCAGGATATTAAAAGTTTAACAGGCACACCAACTATGCCTGTTGCACTTCCCGGTTGCTCCTTATTTCTAAGTATTCCATACACCCCGGCAAGGGAAATCATGGAAGCCGGTTTACCCCTGGCCCTCGCTACCGATTTCAATCCTGGTAGTTCTCCCAGCGGAAATATGAATCTTGTGGTTTCCCTGGCGTGTATTAAAATGAAAATGACTCCGGAAGAAGCTATCAATGCAGCTACAATAAATGCGGCTTATGCAATGGGTTTAAGCAAGACGCACGGAAGTATTTCCAAAGGTAAAAAAGCAAATTTTATAGTTACTAAAAATATTCCCTCCTATGCTTATTTGCCATATGCTTTTGGCACTAATGCAATAGAGGATGTTTACATCAATGGAAAATCGGTGAATTAATGGAAGGATTTAAATTATACAATCACAAAACTATCGCCAACCTTATTTCCGGACGGGAAGGAGAAACCAGGTTTGGAGATGAATTAAGTTTTATAAGGGATTTTAATGAGTTGGAGGATTCCAAATCCAGGTATGTGTTGTTCGGAATCCCAGAGGATATTGGAATTCGGGGAAATTCAGGAAAACCAGGCGCTTCCAAAGCCTGGGATGCCTGTTTAAAATCCCTGCTAAACATTCAGGCAAATCAATACACCAATCCGGAAAGCGTGCTTTTACTGGGAGAAATTGATTGTAAAGAGTTAATGTCTAAAGCAGCAAATTTTGATCGGGAAGATCCTAATTATTTCGTGAAACTTGGTGAGCTTGCTTCCAAATTGGATGTTATCGTGAGCGATGTGGTGGCGCGAATAATTTCAGCAGGAAAAATCGCGATTATCGTGGGTGGCGGACACAACAATGCCTACGGAAATATAAAAGGAGCATTTAAAGCGCTGGCCAAACCTGTGAATATTTTGAATATCGATGCGCATACCGATCTCCGAAAAACCGATTATCGCCACAGCGGGAACGGCTTCAGTTTTGCCCGAAAAGAAAATATCCTTGGGAAATACCGTGTTTTTGGATTACACCAAAATTATACCCCCGATTATATTTTCAAAGAAATAATACAGTCTCCTAATGATCATTTCAGGCTTTTTGAACATCTTACTTTAAAATCTTCAGAATCCATCATTAAAGCATTCCGGGAAGAGCTGGATTTCACCGCTCAGGAAGATTTTGGATTGGAACTGGATTGTGATGCGATCAAGGATTTTCCAAGCAGCGCGCAGTCTCCAACAGGTTTTCCTATAAATATGGTAAGGAATTTTATTAAAATCGCTTCCGAGGAAAAAAATATCCGCTATCTTCATATCTGTGAAGCTGCACCACAAGAGAATCAAAATTTTGATACAGGAAAAGCGCTTAGCTATTTTATAACAGATTTTATAAACCCGGCCTGATGAGCAAAAATTTACAAATTTTTGTAGAATATGCTTCCACTCTTATTGAGGTTATTGGCATTTTAATCATTGGTTTAGGTGCATTTTGGGCTTTAGGCCGATATTTGTTTAAAAAGCAGGGAGAACCTTACCGATCTTTCAAGATCATACGGGAAGAACTGGGGAAAGCTATACTTTTAGGACTTGAATTTCTTGTAGCTGCAGATATTATTGCAACGGTAGTTTTTGAAACTACAACTAAAAGTATCTTAAATTTAGGTTTGATCGTTTTAATCAGAATCATTTTAAGTTTTACCCTGGAAATTGAAATTGAAGGCAAATTTCCCTGGAAGCAAAAACCTCATAAAACTACAGGTAAAGAATGAATATAGAAATTATTCCTTTTTCATCCCAGTTCGCCCGGGATTTTCAGGAACTCAACCTGGCCTGGCTAAAAAAATATTTCTGGGTGGAAGACCACGATCGGGAAGTGCTTGGTAATCCTGAAAAATATATTATTGAACCCGGCGGAAATATCTTTTTCGCGAAAGAGGATGAGCATATTATTGGCACTGTGGCATTGATGAAGATAGAAGATGGGATCTTTGAACTCACCAAAATGGCAGTTACTCCTGAAGCTCAGGGTAAAAAGATCGGACAAAAACTGATGGAGCATACCCTGAAGTATGCCAAAGAGAAAGGCTGGAAATCGGTTATTATCTACTCTAACCGAAAACTTGAAAATGCAATCTATATCTACCAAAAATACGGATTTCAGGAAATCCCTATAGAAGAAAATAATCCCTATGCCCGGGGAGATATCAAGATGAAACTGGAGTTATAAAAACAAAATTCAACCTCAAAGCCCTTAATTATAGGCTTTGAGGTTGAATTTGAATTTTTTAATACCTGATGCATTATTCCTTTGATAATTTCTGAAAAACCCCGTTTGTCCAGCCAAAACCGTCCTGAGTGGGATACTCTCCTCCCCCACTTTCTTTAGACAGATCTTCTACATTGTATTTTTCCAGTAATTTATAGGTGTCTTTATAAACCTGCTTATTCAAATTGAGCCATCTTTCCTTAATTTCTCCAGCTAAATCATTTTGATCATAATTTCTCAAGCCTGAAATTGTGATCGATTGCAACGGGGCCCAACCGTTTGGAGCATCCCATTGCTGATCTGTGTTGTAAGGGGTGGTAACTACGCCCCCCGGCTTAAGGAACATTTCCTTTATTTTTTGGGTAACTTTTTCAGCCTGCTCATTATCGGCTAATTCAAAAAATAAAGGATATACTCCCGCTAAAGAATATACCGGCGTACTTTCCCTTTTTATAAAGTTATAATCCATAAAAAATTCCTTTTCATCATCCCAAAGATAATTTTGGATTGCATTTTTTCGGGTTAAAGCTTTTTGCTGAAAAATTTCGGAATTTTTAGAATCATTCTTTAATTTATAAGCTTTAGAAATAGTCTCTTCCAGGTGAAAGAGCAAAGAATTAAGATCTACAGGAATTATATCGGTAGTATGAATGGTAGAAAGCTTGAACCCATCTTCCTTATCCTCTGTTAACCACCGGCTGGAAAAATCCCAGCCGGACTCTGCGCCGGCTCTTAAATTCCTGTAAACCTCTTCCCTTTTTAAATTTGGAAATTCGATGATAGCAAGGGTAGCAGTTTCCACATCTTCCCTGTAACTTTCAGGTCTTGGGGTATTCTTTTCGTCCCAATATCTATTGAGGATGGTTCCATCCTCCAATCTAACAACTCTTTTAATAGAATTATTTGAAGGATTAAGAGATTCAGAACCCGTCATCCAGAAATCATATTCCTTTAAAAGCGTTTCAAGGTAAGAAGTATAGACTGAATCTGATTTTGATTCTGCCAATACATCCACCATCAATGAATAAAATGGAGGTTGTGACCTGCTTAAGTAATACGTTCTATTTCCGTTGGGAATAAAACCAAACTCATTGATAAGGTGAGAGAAATTATCTACCATATTTTGGATAATCGCTATTTCCCCGTCTTCCTGAAGTCCCAACATCGTAAAATAGCTATCCCAGTAATAGATCTCCCGAAATCTTCCTCCCGGAACTATATAAGGATGAGGCAAAGGGAGCAGGGTTCCTGAAACCTCCTTATCGGCCGGTCGTTTTAATACATCCCAAAGTTTGGTAATATGTTCATTGATGGATGAAGAATCTGTTTTGTAAACCGATTCCTGTTCCGGAACTGTAAAATTTTTATAAACAAATTTAGAAATATTATTAGCTGACTTACTCTCAAGTTTAGCATAGTCATTTCTTATTTTTGCAACATCATATAATGGAACAGCATCTACAAAAGTTTTGCTGTCCTCAAAAACATCCTTATTGGTTTGCACGGCAAAGAATAATTCCCCGTAAAGTTCTTCAGGAGGAAAGATCTGGGCTTCCCTGGATTCTGGCTTTGTAAGCGTAGCGCAACTTGATAGAAAAAGCAGCGATAAAGAAAGAATTGTGTTGCTGAAATTTGATTGCTTCATAAATATGAATTATCTGAAATTAGTATTGGAAGAATAGCTCCCGCCAAATGTTAAATATAAATGATTAATTAGGAAAGTTTTACTTCTGGTCTAATTTTATTAAATAGAATGAATTGTAAACCACTCCCTTGAATCATTAAATTAAGTATAATTTCTTAAAAAATTCTTAATCTATTGTTCCCTCCGTATTTTGACTTGTAACTTTATCAAAAAAAAATGAAAAACTTATTGAGTATTTTAAGCTTGGTACTCATTTTTACTGGTTGTAAGAACGAGAAGGGAGAAAATCAGGAAATTGTTGCCACCCAGGAAACCATGGAAACTGAAGCTGTTACTGTAGACATTCCTATTGATCCAATTACACATGGTACCGCGATCATTAATTGGGGAGATGCGGTTATTTATTTGGACCCCACGGGTGGTGCCAAAGCATTCGAAGGAAAATCAAATCCGGATTTTGTATTGATCACCGATATTCATGGAGATCATATGGACGCAAAAACATTGGCTGCCCTGGAACTGGGTGACATCAAAATTTTAGCACCTCAGTCTGTTAAAGACCAACTTCCAAAAGAACTTGGAGACAAGATTTCTGTAATTAACAATGATGAAAACCAACAATTTATGGAATTCAGCATAACAGCAATTCCAATGTATAATTTACCGGAGGCGGCTGATGCCTTCCATCCAAAAGGTCGTGGAAATGGCTACATCCTAGAAAAAGACGGAAAACGACTTTATATTTCAGGAGATACAGAAGATATTCCTGAAATGCGCAGTTTAAAGAATATCGATATGGCACTTGTTGCGATGAACCTTCCTTATACCATGACCTTAGATCAGGCTGCAGAAGCCGTACTGGCATTTCAGCCAAAACAGGTTTATCCCTTTCATTATCGCGGTGGTGATGGTTTATCCGATGTTGAAAAATTCAAGGAACTGGTGAATCAAAAAAATCCAAATATTGAAGTGGTGCTTTTAGATTGGTATCCCGAAATGAACTAAGCAATTATCGGGAATTTAAATCTTAAGAAATTTACACATAAAAAAAACGCCCAAAAAAGGCGTTTTTTTTATTTCAAGCAAAATATAAATTACTTCATCAGTTTTACTTTCACTGCATTTAATCCCTTCTGACCTCTTTCGGTTTCAAAAGTAACTTTATCATTTTCAGAAACTGAATCTTCAAGACTGTTTATATGAACAAAGATACTTTCCTGACTATCGTGATCTTTAATAAAACCATAACCTTTAGAATCATTGAAAAAAGTAATAGTTCCTTTTCTCATTGGATCTTCCGGTTCAACATCTTCTTTCTTGGAAGTACTAATTGCAATATCTTCAGTATTTATTACTGTTTTCTTCTTTGTTGGATCCGGAGGAGTTGATGTAAGATTTCCGTCTTCATCTACATAGGCATACATATCTTCAAGGCTTTGCCCCTTTTCAGAATTTGCTTTGCGCTCTTCCTTCTTCAAAAGCTTATCCTTCTTTTTCTTTAACTTCTTTTTTTCTTTTTCTTTTTTATTAGACGTTTCTTGTGATCTACCCATAATTTGATTTTAATTTTTAACTTGTGCTCAATTATAACCTGGTCTTTAGTTCTTTTTTTACCAGTTAAAATTGCGTCATAATTTAAGCATTTTTTTTAATTTATTTTTATTATTTGAATTTTAATTTGAAAAATATTTTTGGGATTAACTGGCAAAAAGGGGTTTCCCTTTCATCATATTTTCCACCTCATTTTTCACTTCTTCCAGCTTGGCTTCATCTTCAAAATTTGTGATCACGCTATCTATTAGATCAACTATTTTGGCCATATCCTCTTCTTTTAAGCCTCGTGTAGTAACAGCTGGAGTCCCAATACGTATCCCTGAAGTCACAAAAGGAGATTTATCATCAAACGGAACCATATTCTTATTTACGGTAATTTCAGATTTTCCAAGGGCTTCTTCGGCTTGTTTCCCAGTGATGTTTTTATTCCGAAGATCTATTAACATCATATGGTTATCCGTTCCGCCGGAGATCACGTGGTAATCTTTGTCCATAAATGCTTTTGCCAGGGCTTTTGCGTTTTTCTTTACCCGCACTGTATAATGTAGAAAATCATCGGTTAAAGCTTCTCCAAAAGCAATTGCTTTTGCGGCGATTATGTGTTCCAATGGTCCACCCTGATTTCCCGGAAAAACAGCGCTATCTAAAAGCGAAGACATTTTTTTAGGATTGCCATTCTTAAGTTTCAACCCAAAAGGATTATCAAAATCTGTGCCCATCATTATTATTCCACCTCTTGGACCTCGAAGGGTTTTGTGAGTTGTAGAAGTTACCACGTGACAATGCGGTAAAGGATCTCCCAACAAACCTTTTGCGATAAGTCCCGCAGGGTGTGCAATATCTGCAAAGAGAATAGCTCCTATACTATCGGCGATTTCACGGAATCTTTTATAATCGATTTCTCTTGAGTACGCAGAAGCACCGGCGATGATCATTTTAGGTTTTTCCCGTTCTGCAATCTCGGCAACGGCATCCATGTCTATTAAACCGGTTTTTTCATCTACTCCGTAAAATACAGGCTCATACAATCTTCCTGAAAAATTCACCGGAGAACCATGAGTCAAATGTCCACCATGCGACAGATCAAATCCTAGAAATTTATCACCGGGATTTAAACAGGCATGAAAAACAGCAGTATTTGCCTGAGATCCGGAATGTGGTTGCACGTTGGCGTATTCTGCATTAAAAAGCTCCTTTAAACGTTCAATGGCAAGGGTTTCAACCTTGTCTACCACTTCACAGCCGCCATAATATCTTTTCCCCGGGTAGCCTTCAGCATACTTATTTGTTAAAACAGATCCTGCCGCTTCCAGCACCTGGTCACTTACAAAATTCTCACTTGCTATTAATTCCAAACCGTTTATTTGTCGGTTTTTTTCCTGGTTTATCAAATCGAAAATTTGTGTATCTCGTTGCATAAAAAAATTTTACGTTAAATATTCATCAAAAGTAATAATTACAATCGGTTAATGCATGGAAAATAATATATTTGAAGCAAGTAGATTTAAGAATAAAACAAAATATATATGCCTATTACAGCAAATGATCCTAAAAGAAAAACCTGGCTGGATATTCCCGAAGAAACAGATTTCCCTATACAGAACATACCTTTCGGGGTGTTTTTAACAAGGGACGATATTATTACTATCGGCACAAGAATTGGCGATTATGCCATAGATCTTGGAGCTTTACATCAATTGGGTTATTTTGAAGGTATTCCTTTAACCGATGATATTTTTCTTCAGGATACCCTGAACGATTTTATTTCCGACGGAAAAAAAACCTGGCGTTTGGTAAGAAACCGAATCGCCGATATTTTTGATTCAAAAAATTCAAAATTAAAAGATAATCAGGAAGATAGAAATACCGTATTATTTACTCTGGATGAAATTGAAATGCAATTGCCTATACAAGTTGGGGATTACACCGATTTTTACTCCAGCAAGGAACATGCAACCAATGTGGGAACGATGTTCCGGGATCCTGAAAATGCGCTTTTACCAAACTGGCTGCATATTCCTGTAGGATATCACGGTAGAAGTTCTTCTATAATCCCAAGTGGGATACCTGTTCACAGGCCTCAGGGACAAATTTTACCCGCCGGGGCAGATGAACCTATCCTAGCTCCTTCAAAATTGGTAGATTTTGAATTGGAAATGGCCTTTATCACTACCGATGCAAATCCACTGGGAGAACCTATTCCTATTGAAGAGGCAGAAGATTATATCTTTGGGCTGGTACTTTTCAATGACTGGAGCGCACGGGATATCCAAAAATGGGAATACGTACCCTTGGGCCCGTTTTTAGCAAAAAACTTCGCTTCCTCGGTTTCGCCGTGGATCGTAACGCTGGATGCCCTGGAACCCTTTAGAACCGAAAGTCCGAAACCTGAAAAGAAACTGCTACCGTACCTTCAGTCTAAAGGGAAAAAAAGTTTTGATATTAACCTACAGGTAGCTTTACAGCCTGAAAATTCAGAAGAAACTGTATTGGCCAATTCCAATTTCAAATATATGTATTGGAATATGAGTCAGCAACTGGCGCATCATACCGTGAATGGGTGTAATGTTCTTTCAGGAGATATGATGGGATCGGGAACAATTTCCGGGCCTACTCCCGATTCTTATGGATCCATGCTGGAACTTTCCTGGAAAGGATCGAAACCTGTCAAATTAAATGACGGCAGTGAACGTAAATTTATAGAAGATAACGACACGGTTATTATGCGCGGTTATTGCAAGAAAAAAGACCGAAGAATAGGTTTTGGAGAAATTAGAACAAAATTGCTTCCTGTTTACCAGCCTAAAAAGAAATAAGCTATTTTAAACTATAAAAAAAGCCGGCAGAATTAAATATTTTGGTGGCTTTAATTGAAAAAAAACCCAACAGGTCTTCTAGACCTCGTTAGGTTTAAATTTGAAAGCCATCAGAATTAATTATTCTGGTGGTTTTAATTTTTCTGAATATTAAAATCGTTTAAAGAATAAATTTCAGGAATAACCTTAATCTATCGCCTTGATTAAACTTTCTGCCTGTATCGCACTGTGTGAGGCATCATAAACCGACTTTCCGCCCTTTATAAGAATGATTTGAGGACTTTCATGAGGCACATTGAATTTGGAGGCGATCCTGTTGGAAACTTCCCTGTTGCTAATAAGGTCCAGAAAATACAATTTTACTTTCCCTGCTTCAGCATCAAACTCTTTTTCAAATTGACGTAACACCATCCTGCTTATCCCGCAACTTGTAGAGTGTTTCAGGATCGCAACAGGCTGCGAATATGAATCCTCAACAATTTTTTCTAAAGTCTCAAAACTTGAAAGGTTATTCCAGGGAAAAGGATTCGATTTTTCCGCTGTTTTATTAGGTTCACTTTTAAATATTTTATCAAATAATCCCATATCATTTTATTTTCGGCGCAAATTACGGTTTCAAAAAGAATTCCTTTCACAGCAAATTATTAAAATTTACCTAAGAGAATATTTAGACTGCTAATAAAGCCCTAACTTTAATAGAACAAATTAAATCCAGCCATTTTGTCTGTGTTTTTCCTATATTAACACGCCAAAATTGCAGGTTATTTTCGCTGGTACATGCTTTGCTAAATGAAATGAAATTAAAACAAACTTCAACATCATGAATTTCAATAATTTTACAATAAAATCCCAGGAGGCAATCCAGCAAGCGCAACAACTTGCTCAGGAATTTGGCCATCAACAAATAGAAAACGAGCATATTTTTAAAGCCATCACAACGGTAGATGAGAATGTAGCTCCTTTTTTATTGAAGAAATTAAATATCAATGTGAATTTGTTCAATCAAATTCTGGATAATACGCTTACAAGTTTTCCCAAGGTAAGCGGCGGAGAGCTTATGTTATCCCGGGAAGCTTCAAAAACCTTGAATGAAGCGAGCAGCATTGCCAAAAAAATGAAGGATGAATTCGTATCTATAGAACATTTGATTCTTGCGATATTTAAATCCTCCAGCAAGATCGCGCAGATATTAAAAGATCAGGGTGCTACAGAAAAAGGTTTGCTGGCAGCTATTGAGGAATTGCGAAAAGGAGATCGTGTAACCTCACAAAGTGCTGAAGAGACCTATAACTCCCTGAACAAATACGCCAAAAATCTCAACAAAATGGCGGAAGAGGGAAAGCTGGATCCTGTAATTGGAAGAGGCGAAGAGATTAGAAGGGTTTTGCAGATTCTTTCACGAAGAACCAAAAACAACCCAATGCTGGTTGGAGAACCCGGTGTGGGTAAAACAGCTATTGCAGAAGGCCTGGCCCATCGTATTATCGCCGGTGATATCCCTGAAAACCTAAAGGATAAACAAATTTATTCCCTGGATATGGGAGCTCTAATAGCAGGTGCAAAATATAAAGGTGAATTTGAGGAAAGATTAAAAGCTGTTATCAAGGAAGTAACCGAAAGCGAAGGCGATATTGTGCTTTTTATTGATGAAATTCACACCCTTGTTGGTGCCGGAGGCGGACAAGGTGCAATGGATGCCGCCAATATTTTAAAACCTGCACTGGCACGTGGAGAATTGCGGGCAATAGGAGCAACGACTTTGGATGAATATCAAAAATATTTTGAGAAGGATAAGGCATTGGAAAGGCGTTTCCAAAAGATAATTGTAGATGAACCCGATACAGAAAGTGCTATCTCAATTTTACGCGGGATCAAGGAAAAATATGAAACTCACCACAAAGTAAGGATCAAAGATGAGGCAATTATTGGAGCTGTAGAACTATCACAGCGGTACATTACGAACCGTTTTCTGCCCGATAAAGCCATAGATCTTATGGACGAGGCTGCATCGAAACTGCGAATGGAAATAAATTCAAAACCAGAAGAATTGGATGTTTTGGACAGAAAAGTTACCCAGCTGGAAATAGAGATCGAGGCTATAAAAAGGGAAAAAGACGAGGTTAAATTAAAATCGCTAAGCGCAGACCTTGCTAATTTAAAAGAGGAACGCAATGAATTAAATGCACGTTGGAAAAATGAAAAGGAAGTAGTAGATAATATCCAAACTGCAAAATCTGATATCGAACATTTTAAGCTGGAAGCAGAAAAAGCCGAGCGCGAAGGTGATTACGGAAAAGTGGCGGAAATACGTTACGGAAAAATAAAAGAAGCTCAGGAGCAACTTGAAAGTTTACAAAAGCAATTGGATGAGAATAAAGACAGCCATACCCTTATCAAGGAAGAAGTTACCTATGAGGATATCGCAGAAGTGGTTGCCAAATGGACCGGGGTTCCGGTTACCAAAATGATCCAGAGTGAACGTGAAAAATTATTGAAACTGGAAGATGAGCTCCATAAAAGAGTGGTAGGACAGGAAGAAGCTATTGAAGCGGTGAGCGATGCGGTAAGAAGAAGTCGTGCCGGACTTCAGGATCAGAAGAAACCAATAGGGACTTTCTTGTTCCTGGGAACTACGGGAGTTGGGAAAACTGAACTGGCCAAAGCCCTGGCCGAATATCTTTTTGATGATGAAGCTGCCATGACCAGGATCGATATGAGCGAATATCAGGAACGTCATTCGGTGAGCAGGCTTGTGGGAGCACCTCCGGGATATATTGGTTACGAAGAAGGCGGGCAATTAACAGAAGCCGTGCGAAGAAAGCCTTATTCTGTGATTTTGCTGGACGAGATCGAAAAAGCCCATCCGGACACATTCAATATCCTTTTACAGGTGCTGGATGAAGGAAGGCTTACCGATAACAAAGGACGACTTGCCGATTTTAAGAATACCATTATCATTATGACTTCCAATATGGGCTCGCAAATAATTCAGGAGAAATTTGAAGCAGTCCTGGATGCGGAAACAGCTATAGAAGCGGCTAAAACCGAAGTGCTCGCCCTGCTTAAACAAAGTGTTCGACCGGAATTTATCAATAGAATAGATGATATTGTGATGTTCACTCCACTTTCGACTAAACATATCCACCAAATTGTGGGTCTCCAATTAAAAGGTGTTAAAAAAATGCTTTTAAAACAGGGAATTACCCTGGATGCAACTGAAGAAGCTATTAACTTTTTAGCTAAACGTGGATTTGATCCGCAATTTGGTGCCAGACCGGTAAAAAGGGTCATACAACGTGAAGTCCTGAATAAGCTTTCCAAGGAAATCCTTTCAGGAAAAGTGCATACAGAAAGCATTATTCTGCTGGATGAATTTGATAATAACCTGGTTTTTAGAAATCAGGAATCTCTGGCAACGAAGGAATAAGTAAAAATATAGCTAATCAAAAACCTCGGGCAACCCCACCAGGTATGAGAAAATACTTTTAAAAATTCGAGGCAAGTCCCGGAGAATTAAACCCCCAATGAGATTAAAAAAAGCGGCTGCTCAAATAATTGAGCAGCCGCTTAAATTCATGATAAATCAATTACCATTTGTCGATTTCACGTTGCAATTCTTCTTTCGACTTTCCTGTCTTTTCCTGTAAACGCCCCATCATTTCATCGAATTTTCCTTCAGAATAAGTAACATCATCATCGGTCAATTTTCCATATTTCTGTTTAAATTCACCTTTGATTTGTTTCCATTTTCCTTCTAACTGATCATTATTCATAATTTTTATTTTTAGTTCATTAATATTTTTAAATGTAATATTTGAGGTCTAAGTATTCTCTCAATAAATCCCTATTTTTATCTTAAGGAATTGTTATTTTTACAGATTTATCAAAATTTATGAAAAAAACCATCCTTTTATTATTATTTGTAGTAGTTGCCGCCTCCTGTGGTACAACAAAAAATATTGATTCCGGGAATATTGAACTCACTTTTTTGGATGATTTTATCATTCCGGAAAACTTAGAAATTGATGGAACCAAAGTAGGTGGCCTTTCTGGAATAGAATATAATGATGGAACCTATTATTTGGTTTGTGACCATCCTGGAAATCCAAGATTTTATAAGGCGGATATTAAAATAAATCAGAAAAAAATCGATACCGTAATAATCTCCGAAGTGATTGAGCTGGACAGAACTTCCGGATTTTTTAAGAATAACACTTTAGATCTTGAAGCCATCCGTTATAACGTTAAAAAAAACGAACTCGTCCTAAGCAGTGAAGGCTCCATAAACAAGGGAAAAGATCCCTCAATTTTTCATATAACCCCAAATGGGGAATTTATATCAAATTATTCCCTACCCGATTATTTTTTAGCTTCCGGAGATCAAAAACCTAGAAATAATGGTGTTTTTGAAGGTTTGGCTGAAAGTTTTGATGAATCCGGTTATTGGGTTGGAATGGAACTCCCCCTGGAAAAAGACGGCTCTAAACCAAAATTATTTCCAACTAAATCCCCTGTACGAATTACCCATTTTAATCAAGAAAACGGAACACCTACCCGGCAATTCGTGATGCAACTGGAAAATATCACGAAAATTCCCTGGTTGTATTTTGCCGTAAATGGATTGACTGAAATTTTGGAGTATGCACCAAACCGGTTACTGGTGTTGGAAAGGGCTTTCTCTGCCGGACATGGGACTAATGGCAATACTGTTAGGATCTTTGACGTTGATGCCAGAAATGCCAGCAATACCCTGAACTTCGAGAATTTAAGAAAAAAGGATTATACCGCAGCAACGAAAAAACTGGTTTTCGATTTTAAATCTGTAAAAAAGCAATTAAAAGAAAATACCATCGACAATCTTGAAGGAATGACTTTTGGGCCGGATCTTCCCAATGGAAACAAGACTTTACTTTTGATATCCGATGATAATTTTAGCAGTCTTGGAAAACAAATCAGTCAAATAATATTGATGGAAGTAGCGATTAACTTTAATGTTTTTTAAATATTCAGAAATTATGAAAAAATTGGTTCTATTGATATCAGTTTTAATGGCCATCGCCTGTAACTCCAATAAATCCGAATCTTCAGCAGAAATCAACTCCGAAAAAATGACACAGTATTATTTCATTCGACATACCGAAAAGGATACCACAAACCCAACAGATAAAGATCCTCTTTTAACCGAACAGGGAATCATGCGCGGAGAAAACTGGGCAAAAGTTTTTAAGGAAATCTCTTTTGATCTTATCTACAGTTCAGATTATAAACGCACAAAATCAACCGCTCAAATCATAGCCGAATCTCAAAAAAAGGAATTTCAGCTGTACAGTTCAAAAAAGTTGAATGACGGGGATTTTCAGAAAAATACAAAAGGTAAAACCGTATTGGTTGTTGGACACAGTAATTCCAATCCAAAATTCGTGAATTATATACTGGGGTTAGAAAAATATGAAGAGCTTTCCGAAGAAGATTATGGAAGTCTTTTTATAGTAAATGTTTCTCCGGATGGCACAAAATCTTCACAGGTGCTGAATATTGATTAAGCTTCGGCAGGGATTCTTCATCAAATAAACGACCTTGACATGTCATTCTGTAGCGAAGTGAAGAATCCTGCGCTCTCATTGGACGCATCATGTTTGAAAGGCAATAAACATAAAACATTTCAAACAGATCATCCTAGGATCAGATTATTCCAAACATCACAACATCACTTCATCACAGCATCACTCCGTCACAGCATCACACCATCACAGCATTACTTCATCACTTCATCACACCATCAAAAGATTCTTCCTCGCCCGAAAGCTCGTTCAGATTAACAAAGCAAGAAGGGCTGCTCGATCCAAAAATTAATTTTTTTATCACAATTTCATTTACGGTATCTTTACAGGCTAATTACAGCTTATGTTATTTGAAGACTTACCATTATCCAAAGCGATTTTACAGGGAATAGCCGAAATAGGCCATCTCACTCCTACTCCAATTCAGGAAAAAGTGATCCCTGAGATTCTTAGAAGGAATGATGTTATAGCCGGTGCCCAGACAGGAACCGGAAAAACCGGCGCTTTTGCTATCCCTCTTTTGAATCTTTTGCATAAAAAGGTTGGAGAATCCACAGATGCAAAAACTTTGTCAGTCCTAATAATAAGTCCTACAAGGGAACTTGCTGTTCAAATTGAGGAAAATATACTGGCGTACGCAAAATTTACCAATGTAAAATCGGGAGTGGTTTTTGGCGGTGCATCTATGCAACCCCAAATCAATCTTTTAAAGAAAGGATTGCACATTTTGGTGGCTACTCCGGGACGATTGCTGGATCTTAGAAAACAAGGTTATATCAACCTGGATGAAATTAAGGTGTTGGTGCTTGATGAAGCCGATCTTATGTTGGACATGGGATTTATAGATGAAGTTCAAAAGATCATTCGTCTATCACCAAATCTGGAGCAACGATTGATGTTTTCTGCAACTATCCCTGCTAAGGTTCAGGATCTGGCAAAAAATTTACTGAAGGATCCTGAAAAGATTGAACTCACCCCAAATTCATCGGCAGCACCAGAGGTGAAACAGCTTTTATACCTGGTCCCAAAACCGGATAAAACCGAGCTGATGTTATTTGTGATGCGGAATGTAATAAAAGAAAAATCAGTTTTAATTTTCAGAAGAACGAAATACGGAGTAGAAAAAGCTTTGGAGTCCCTTACTAAAAATGGATTTAGAGCCAATGCCCTGCACGGCGATATGAGCCAAAGCGACCGCTCATCGGCGCTGAATTCGTTTAAAAACAAGGAGATAAATATCCTCGTTGCAACCGATCTTGCAGCCCGCGGACTGGATATAGATTTACTGGATTACGTGATAAATTTCGATATCCCGAGTATGCCGGAAACTTATGTGCATCGAATTGGAAGGACTGGTCGCGCTGGAAATGTGGGAACTTCCATCTCTTTTTGCAGTGCCGATGAGAAAAAATACATCCAATTTATTGAAACATTGATCGGTACCAAAATCCCGGTTGTTGATGAAAATCCGTATCCGATGGATAAGGATGCCAAACCTCAGGTTCATAAAAAGAAGGGGAGCAAACATAAGCCAGGAAGAAAAGGAAGCGGGTCCAAGGCCAATAAAAAGAGGTGGTACTAAAGAAATTCTATCAGTCAATTTATTTATTTGAGGCAAGCCCTCCTGAATGATTCGGGCAGGCCTCGGGAAAATTAAACCCTCAATGAGGGATCAAAAACAAACAACTCCGGAAATTCCGGAGTTTTTTGTTTAAATAATTCAGTTTTACTTAACGAACCAATTTCTTATACTTAATACGTTTAGGCATCAAATCACCTCCAAGGCGTTTTTTCTTATTCTCTTCATAATCAGAGAAACTTCCTTCAAAGAAATATACCTGTGAATTTCCTTCAAAAGCAAGGATGTGCGTACATACCCTGTCCAGGAACCACCTGTCGTGAGAAATCACCACTGCACATCCTGCAAAATTTTCTAGACCTTCCTCCAGCGCCCTTAGGGTATTAACATCAAGATCGTTGGTAGGCTCATCCAGCAACAGAACGTTCCCTTCTTCTTTTAGGGTCATTGCAAGGTGCAAACGGTTACGTTCCCCACCAGAAAGCATACTCACCTTTTTGTTTTGTTCGCTTCCTCCAAAGTTAAACCTGCTTAAATAAGCCCTGGAATTTACCTGACGGCCACCCATCATAATTAATTCCTGCCCATCACTAAAATTTTGCCAGATGGATTTTTCAGAATCGATATTGGAATGCGCCTGATCTACATAAGCGATCTTTACGGTTTCCCCTACTTCAAAACTCCCTTTATCGGGCTGAATTTCCCCCATAATCATTTTGAAGATCGTGGTTTTACCGGCTCCATTGGGTCCAATAACTCCAACAATCCCAGCTTGCGGAAGATTGAAGTTAAGATCCTCATAAAGCAATTTATCATCAAAAGCTTTGCTTACCCCTTTGGCTTCAATCACATTTGTTCCCAAACGTGGACCATTTGGAATATAGATTTCCAGCTTTTCATCCATTTGCTTTTGATCCTGACTAAGCAGTTTATCATAATTATTCAAACGGGCTTTTTGCTTGGTTTGTCTTCCTTTTGGAGACATTCTGGCCCATTCCAATTCACGTTCCAGAGTTTTCTGACGCTTGCTGGCTGTCTTTTGCTCCTGTGCAAGGCGTTTGGATTTCTGGTCCAGCCAGGAGGAATAATTTCCTTTCCACGGAATGCCTTCTCCTCTATCGAGTTCCAGGATCCAGCCTGCCACATTATCCAGGAAGTACCTGTCGTGAGTTACCGCGATTACCGTTCCTTTATAAGCAGCCAAGTGATGTTCCAGCCAGTGTACAGATTCTGCATCCAGGTGGTTGGTAGGCTCATCCAGCAATAATACATCGGGTTCCTGCAGAAGCAATCTACATAAAGCTACCCGGCGGCGTTCCCCTCCAGATAAAACTCCTATTTTCTTGTCGGGCTCCGGAGTACGCAAAGCATCCATCGCGATTTCAAGCTTGGTATCCAGTTCCCAAGCATTTGAGGCATCAATTTGATCCTGCAGCAAAGCCTGTTTATCCATCAGTTTTTCCATTTTCTCTGCATCTTCATAAACTTCGGGAAGACCAAACATATCGTTGATCTTATTGTACTCATCGAGAATGGCAACAGTTTCTGCTGCTCCTTCTTTTACTACTTCAAGTACGGTTTTCTCATCATCCAGTTTTGGTTCCTGTTCCAGGTATCCCACGGTATAGCCCGGAGAAAACACCACATCTCCCTGGTAATTTTTTTCTTCCCCTGCAATAATCCGCAACAATGTGGATTTTCCGGAACCGTTAAGACCAAGGATCCCGATTTTTGCACCGTAGAAGAAACTTAGATAAATATTTTTAAGCACCGGAACATTCGCGCCGGGATAGGATTTTGTGAGTCCGGACATGGAAAAAATAACCTTATTGTCGTCTGCCATTCTATTTTGTTTTATAATTAATATCCTACTTTAAAGCCAGTGACGGCTTTTTAGATCTTTTTGTATTTCTGCACAAATATCAGAATTTTAAATTCAAGTTAGGTTTGGTCCTGAAGTTTTTTAGGAAGAATATAAGCCCAACTGTCTTAACAGAATTAAAAGTTGCCCATTGTGATATGCGGTATGCTCAATAACCAGCAGAATTTCGCGAAGTAGGGAATGATTGGTGCCCTTGCGCACAGGAGTAAGAAGGTCGTTTTCTGGATTTAAAAGAAAATCAGAAAGTTGATGACGTTCCGCGAAATAATCGGCTTTCAGCTGTTTCCAATCGACTTGAGATGCCGGAGCTTTTTCCTTTGGCCAATATTCATCCGGCCAGTGATGAGATTCATATTTTTCAGCTGTACAATAATCAAGGATATCCTTCTGTGCAAATTTTATATGATAAAAAAGTTCGTAAAATGAATATGGAAGCTTCCCGGGTCGTTCACCTAATTTATCAAATTTGATATTTTTCAGCATTTCTTCCACAGGCATAAACGCTGCACCACCTTCTAAATGTTTTGAAATTTGCTTCCTTATTTCAAAAAAATCCGCCATTTTTAAACCCTTCCTTTAAGTGCATTGAAAGCCCAGGACATTACAAAAAAACCTATTCCTACCGTGGAAAATCCAATGGCATAATCCTGATATTTAAGCACTCCCAATAAGACTAAAGCGATCCCAATAAGCAACATAAAAAAAGATGCCCAGGCAAAAATGGTATTTTTATTCATTCCCATAAATCCAGTTTTTATTTTATCGCCTTTAAAAGGCTTTCGCGTTATTCCTTTTTGTATCAATCCAAAAGGTGCTGTTGCAATCCCTTGGGCATTATCTCAACAAATATCCGATATTTAAATGATTTAATTCACCATAAAAATTGCCTCGTTTTTGTATTTTAGCCTCGTTACAATAAGCCCGGTTCCATCTTAAATAGATATTCTGGAAAAAAATACTCTTAAAGATACTGAAATCTGAACAATCCATAAAAAAACAGGCATGAATATCAACTTCAATAAAAATGAAGATCATAATAAACTTTTAGCTTCTTCCCTCAGGCAAAAACTTTCTAAGGTGCATCTTGGCGGCGGAGAAAAACGAATCGAAAAACACCACGGGAAAGGCAAAATGACTGCACGGGAGCGCATCAATTATCTTTTGGATGATGCCGATGCCGCAATAGAAATAGCGGCTTTTGCGGGAGATGAAATGTATAAAGAACATGGAGGTTGCCCAAGCGGTGGTGTCGTGGTAAAAATAGGTCATGTCTCTGGAAAGCAATGCATCGTTGTTGCCAATGATGCCACGGTAAAAGCAGGCGCCTGGTTCCCTATCACCGCAAAAAAGAACCTTAGAGCACAGGAAATCGCCATGGAAAACAGGCTTCCTATAATTTATCTTGTAGACAGTGCCGGGGTATATTTACCTATGCAGGACGAAATTTTCCCGGACAAGGAACACTTCGGAAGAATCTTCAGAAACAATGCCGTAATGAGCAGTATGGGAATTACCCAGATCTCTGCCGTGATGGGAAGCTGTGTCGCCGGGGGTGCTTATCTTCCTATTATGAGTGATGAAGCCATTATTGTTGAAAAAACAGGAAGTATCTTTCTTGCAGGAAGCTATCTTGTAAAAGCCGCCATTGGAGAGTCTATTGACAACGAAACCCTGGGAGGTGCATCCACACATTCTGAAATTAGCGGAGTTACGGATTATAAAGCAAAAGACGACAAAGATGCCCTGGAAACCATTAAGAATATAATGGACAAGATTGGGGACTACGATAAGGCCGGATTTAATCGAAAAGAAGCACTTAAACCAAAAGAAAATCAGGAAGATATTTTTGGGATCCTGCCAAAAAAACGCAGTGATCAATATGATATGCGGGAGATTATAAGCCGATTGGTGGACGAGTCCAAATTTGAAGAATATAAAGAAGGTTACGGACAAACCATTATCACCGGATATGCACGAATAGATGGCTGGGCAGTTGGAATTGTTGCCAATCAGCGAAAGATTGTGAAAACCAAAAAAGGTGAAATGCAGTTTGGTGGAGTAATCTATTCAGATTCTGCCGATAAAGCAACCCGGTTCATAGCAAATTGCAATCAGAAAAAAATTCCACTGGTTTTTTTACAAGATGTTACAGGGTTCATGGTTGGGAGCAAAAGCGAGCATGGCGGAATAATTAAGGATGGAGCAAAAATGGTAAGCGCAGTTAGCAATTCGGTAGTACCAAAATTCACCGTTATCATTGGAAATTCCTATGGCGCCGGAAATTACGCTATGTGCGGAAAAGCCTATGATCCAAGACTTATTGTTGCCTGGCCAAGTGCTGAACTGGCTGTAATGGGTGGAACTCAGGCTGCCAAGGTTTTAGCGCAAATTGAAACCGCTTCCATGGCCAAAAAGGGTGAACCTGTAGATGCCGAAAAAGAAAAGGAAGTTTTTGAAAAGCTCAAAGCAAAATACGATTCCCAAACTTCACCTTATTACGCCGCTGCCCGGATCTGGACGGATGCAATTATCAACCCGCTGGATACAAGAAAATGGATCGCCACAGGGATAGAAGCAGCCAACCACTCCCCTATTACCAAAGATTTTAATTTGGGGGTAATTCAAACATAAAATTTAGTTTCCATATTTATGAATAAATTTCTTTTTCCAATACTTCTGGTGCTATTCGGACTTAATACTTCCTGTTCACAGGTTTTAAGCGATAAACAACAAAAATATACCGAAGCCGATTCTCTTAGGGGATCCCTTAGAGCAGAAAGGGCTTATGATGTATTAAAATATCACCTACAGGTACGGGTAGATCCTGAAGAAAAATATATTTCTGGTTTTAATAACATCACATTTCTAACAGAACAGGAACTACCGCTGATGCAAATCGATCTTTTTGAAAATATGAAGGTAGATTCCATCATACATCAGAATAACCCTCTAAAATATGAGCGAAAACATAATGCTGTTTTTGTGGAATTTGAAGAGCCTTTAAAATCGGGTGTTTTAGATTCTGTAAAATTCTTCTATTCCGGAAATCCAATTATCGCAGAAAATGCTCCCTGGGATGGCGGGTTCGTATTTGAAAAAGATGATGATGGAAATCATTGGATTGCCGTTGCGGTACAAGGAACGGGAGCCAGTCTTTGGTATCCAAACAAAGATCATCAAAGCGATGAACCGGAAGAAGTGTTAATAGAAGCTGAAGTTCCCAATGGCCTTATGAATGTTTCCAATGGAAGATTTATGGGTAAAAAAGACCTGGGGGATGGTTTTACACGCTGGAGCTGGAAAGTCACAAACCCCATAAATAATTACAATGTGGTTTTAAACATTGGAAATTATGTTCATTTTAAGGATTCCTATCAGGATCTCGATCTGGATTATTATGTACTTCCCTACAATCTTGAAAAAGCTAAAATGCAGTTTGAAGAAGTGAAGCCAATGATGGAATGTTTTTACGAAAAATTCGGGGAATATCCTTTTGTGGAAGATGGGTTTAAGTTAGTGGAAACTCCTTATTTAGGGATGGAACATCAAAGCGTTGTGGCTTATGGAAATGAATATGAAAAGGGCTATCTGGGAAGGGATCTTTCGGGAACAGGCATAGGTTTAAGATTTGATTTTATAATAATTCATGAGTCGGGGCACGAATGGTTCGGAAACAGCATAACTGCAAAAGATATAGCAGATATGTGGATCCACGAAGGATTCACTGCATATTCTGAAGCTGTTTATGTTGAATGCCGCTGGGGAAAAGAGGATGCCCTGGAATATTTAAAAGGAACACGCAATGGAATTGGAAATAGTACTCCTATCATTGGAGACTACGGGGTTAATTCTGAAGGTTCTGGAGATATGTATTACAAAGGTGCCAGTTTGCTCAACACTATCAGAAGTATTTATAATGATGACGAACTTTGGTGGAAAACTCTTAAAGATTATACAGAAACATATAAACACCAGATCATTGACACTAAAACCACCGAAAACTTTTTTGATAAAGCAACCGAGGTCGATTTAAAGCCTGTTTTTGATCAGTATTTAAGGCATTCCAAAATACCCGTACTTCAGTTTAAAAAAATTGGAACCCAGGTATATTATCGTTGGCAGAAAACGGTTGAAGATTTTAATATGCCGGTAGATGTATTTGTTAAAGGGAAAGAAATTAGATTATACCCCACAGATGAATGGATGCCATTTTCTGAAATGGTGAAGGATAAAAATGATATCAAGGTAAACAACCTGAAATTTTATATAGCTTCCTCTTTTATGCAATAAGTAAAAAATTCAATAAAGCTCACCACCTGCAGGTTTTTTTTGTTTTTTCCCCAGAATACTCCCTTTTATCCCACAGAAAATTCCTGTTCCAGATCCCGTTAAATTTATTCTAATCCATTAATATCACCCGAATGTTCAGGAAATTATTAGTAACTTAATTTAATAATTCATAGAAAGTAGTAAACAAATGGATAGCGTATTTATCCAATAACATTTAAATCATTATATGTCGAAACTTAAAAATCTGAATTTTAAAGCTGTGATCCTGGACATGGATGGAGTAATTACTAAAACTGCAAGGGTTCATGCCAAAGCCTGGAAAAAAATGTTTGATGAATTTTTGGAAGAAAGAGAAGGAGGCGATTTCCAGCCCTTAGAAATCAAAACTGACTATAAAAAATACATAGATGGCATCCCACGATTAGATGGAATTCGCGGTTTTCTAAAATCCCGCGATATCGACATCCCGGAAGGAAACCCCAATGATGACCACGAGAAGAATACGGTTCACGGGTTGGGAAAAAGAAAAAATAAGATCTTTAGGGATGTTATAGAAAAAGATGGTGTACAGGTTTATGAAGATACCGTGGAAATGATTAAAAAATGGGAAAATGAAAATATAAAACTTGCAGTAATCTCTTCCAGTAAAAACTGTAAATACATCATGGGAAAATCGGGCCTTGAAGATAGGTTTAAGGTAAGGGTGGATGGAAATACTTTAAAGGAAGAAAATTTAAGAGGGAAGCCGGAACCGGATATGTTTATAAAAGCAGCTGAATATCTTAATGTAAAGAATGAAGAAACTATCATAATAGAAGATGCTGTCCAGGGAGTACAAGCAGGAAAAAAAGGAAGATTTGCCTGTGTGGTTGGTGTGGCAAGAAATGGTGAAGAAAAGTCTTTAAAGGAAGCCGGTGCAGATATCGTAGTGAGAAAACTTACAGAACTTTCATACATGAATAAAAAAACTCCAGAGACGCTTCCCAATGCCCTAAAAGAAATTGAAGAATTGTTCGAAATAAAAGGGAACAGGAAGATCACAATTTTCCTTGACTATGATGGAACATTGACCCCAATTATTTCAGATCCTGATGCTGCAGAATTACCGGATGATAACAGGGAAATAATTGCCGATCTTTCAAATATTACTCCGGTAGCCATCATCAGCGGTCGTGATCTCAGGGATCTAAAATCTAAAATTGAAATAGATACTGTTATTTATGCCGGAAGTCATGGATTTGATATTACAGGACCTGATGGTTTGGAAATGGTGCACGAATCGGAAAAAGAAGTTACTCCTGCCCTCGATGAAGCTGAAAAACGCTTAAAAGAGCAGCTAAAAGATATACTTGGCGCATATATCGAAAGAAAAAAATTCGCGATTGCTGTTCATTACAGAAATGTGGAACAAAAGTATGTTCAGGAAATAAAAGATGCCGTTCAAAAAGAAGCAGATCGCCAGGATATATTAAAGACAGGCAGCGGTAAGAAAATCCTGGAACTTAAGCCGAATATAAACTGGAACAAAGGATATGCGCTGGATTGGCTTACAGAAAAACTGGCTTGGGACAAGGAAAAATATCTTCGGATATATATAGGTGATGATATTACCGATGAAGATGGCTTTGAGGCGCTTATTGAAGAAGGGGTCGGGATCCTGGTAGGAACCCACGGCGAAAAAACTTCTGCAACTTTAGCACTTCGCAATACAAATGAGGTGACCAAATTTCTTCAACATATAAAGGATCGGTTAAAATAAACGGAAGAAAAAGAAAAACAAGCAATTATGGCACCTTTTAGTATAACCTATAACGAATGGAAACCAGGAGAACAAAAACTTCGGGAAGCTCTTTGCACTTTAGGTAATGGCTATATTGGCACCCGGGGAGCTGCAGAAGAGAATTCCAATAATCACTTCAATTATCCCGGAACCTACTTAGCAGGTGGTTACAATCGTGCTAAAACCAAAATTTCAGGAAGGATTATTGAAAATGAGGATCTTGTGAATTTTCCCAACTGGCTCTGCCTTAGTTTTAGGCCTGAAGGAGGAGAATGGCTAAACCTTGAGGAAGTAGAAATCCTTGATTACAAGCAGGTCCTGGATATGAAAAAAGGTACTCTGGAACGAATTTTCAAGATAAAAGATCCTGAAGGTCGAATAACTTCCATTTACAGCCGCCGCCTTGTAAGTATGAAAGATTTGCACCTGGCTGCCATCCAATGGCATTTCACTCCGCAAAACTGGAGCGGAAATATAGAAATACGCACAGCTCTGGACGGCACCGTTATAAATGATAATGTTGCCAGGTACAGGGAACTGGACGGGCAGCATTTGCATCCTTTAAACACCGAGGTGATTAATGAAAATAGCATGCTTTTACAGGTACAGACAAAACAATCGAACATTATAATGGCCCAGGCGGCAAGAACCCAGATTTATTCCGGACAAAAAATTGTAAAAAGCGATATAAGCACACAAAAAAAAGAAGGATATATAGAGCAGGTTTTCCATTTTTCAGCTAAAGAAGGAAAAAAATACGTAGTCGAAAAGATCGTCGCCATCTATACAAACCGAGACAGAGCTATAACAGAGCCATCCCTGGAAGCCTGCAATGATATTGAGCGTGCAGGAAGATTCAAAGAAATGCTTTTAAGACAAAAAGAAGCTTATAGATTTTTGTGGCATCGATCTGATATAGGCATAATAGGCAACAAAAAGATTCAGCAATTAGCACGTCTGCATATTTTTCACAGCATGCAAACCATCTCTCCAAACACTATGAATCTTGATGTAGGCGTGCCAGCCAGGGGTTTGCATGGGGAAGCTTACAGAGGTCACATTTTTTGGGATGAACTTTATATTTACCCATTTCTCAACCTGAGGTTTCCTGAAATTACCAGAAGTTTATTGATGTATCGTTATTACAGGCTGGATGAAGCCCGTCATGCCGCCAAACAGGAAGGTTACAAAGGAGCCATGTTCCCATGGCAAAGTGGCAGTAACGGACGGGAAGAAAGCCAGATATTGCATTTAAATCCCGAATCGGGAAATTGGATCCCAGATAACACCCATTTACAAAGGCACGTGAATTCGGCTATTGCTTATAATATCTGGAACTATTATGTAGCCTCAGATGACAAACTTTTTCTTTCCTATTTTGGAGCCGAGATCTTCCTGAGCATTGCTCTATTTTGGGCAAGTAAAGCTAAATATAACAAGGAGCGGGATCGTTATGAAATACACGGAGTTGTTGGGCCCGATGAATATCATACCTCCTATCCCGATTCTAAAGAGCAAGGCCTTAAAAACAATGCCTATACGAATATAATGGCAGCCTGGGTGCTTCAAAAAGCTTTAGAGATTCTGGAACTTATTGAAAAAAGCCGAAAACGTGAATTGCTCCGGGTTCTGGCCATCGATGATACAGAATTTTCTTTGTGGCAGGAAATCAGTAAAAAAATGTACGTTCCTTTTATTGCAGATGGGATTATCAATCAATTTGAGGGTTATGAAATACTAAAAGAGTTTCCGTGGAAGGATTACCAGGAAAAATATGGGGATATACAGCGCCTGGACAGGATTCTTGAAAAAGAAGGGGATAGCCCAAATAATTATAAGGCCAGTAAACAGGCAGATGTCCTTATGCTTTTTTACCTGTTTACCCAGGGTGAATTAAAGAATATTCTTGAAAATCTTGGATATGAATTTCAGGAAGGTATGATCACTAAAAACATTGAATATTACAGTGAACGCACTTCCCATGGATCCACACTTAGCCGATTGGTTTTTTCCTGGATCCAATCAAAATATGACAAAGCAAAATCCTGGGAAAATTTTGAAAGACTCATTATCAGTGATTTTGAAGACATTCAGGGTGGGACTACCCCAGAGGGAATTCATTTGGGGGCCATGGCGGGATCATTAGACCTTATTCAACGAAATTTTGCAGGTCTTGCTGTATGTGATGATGCTTTATGGATAAACCCCAGAGTACCTGAAAGCATCAAAAAAATTTCCATGCGTATAAATTACAGAAAGCACTGGATCTTTGTCGCTGTGGATCATGAAAAGATAAAGATTTCTTTTGAAGAAGGCTGGAGCAATGAAGTAAATATTGGGGTTCTTGATGAGCTTTATAAATTCAAAATTGGAGAAGTAAGGGAATTTTCACTCGTGCCCCAATCATAAACCACCGAAGTTAAAATTTTCATCTTTTTACAACAAAATCCATTAAGGGAAATGAAAAACGGATCGGAGGAAATAATTGAAAATGCTTCTCTAAAGTCTATAGAAGAGGTCCTAAAAGCATTTTCTGTTGATAAAGAAAAAGGGCTTTCAGATGAAGAGGTCAATAAGAGGTTAAAAAAATATGGCCCGAATATTCTTGAAGAGCAATCCCAAAAAAATATTTGGCAAATACTTTTTTCCCAAATCAATAATCCAATAATTTACCTTTTAAGTGCTGCAGCTATATTAGCCTTTGCCTTTAATGACATCGCCGAGGGAATCGCTATTGTAGTTGTTCTGTTGATAAATACAATTATAGGTTTTTGGATGGAGTATAAAGCCCAGAAATCTATGAAATCCCTAAAAGAATTAGATAAAATACAAGCCAGGGTCATTCGCCATGGAAAGAAGGAAAGGATAGATGCAGAAAAGATAGTACCCGGAGATATTTTAATTGTGGAATCCGGCGATCTTATTCCGGCAGATGGAAGAATACTGGAAGCCACAGAATTGCAAATTGATGAATCTCCCTTAACAGGAGAATCTGTACCCGTAAATAAATCTCCTGAGGTTTTGAAAGAGGAAAAACCTGTAGCGGACCGCATAAATATTCTTTATAAAGGAACCGCTGTAAGCGGCGGTACAGCAAAAGCTGTGGTATACGCAACAGGGATGCAAACCGAATTAGGGAGCATTTCGGCTATGGTTGGAGAAGAGAAAAAGGATGAGATCCCATTAAATCAAAAATTAAATAAGCTCACCAAAAACCTGATCTTAGTAACTATAGGACTAGCCGTTGCCTTCCTGGTGTTTGGCTGGATATTAGGAAAAGAGATCTACTTACTTATTCAAACCTCTATTGCCTGGACAATTGCAGCCATTCCCGAAGGTTTGCCAATAGTAGCCAGTATAGCTCTGGCAAGAGGCATGCTTCGCCTGGCTAAAAAAAATGTTATTGTAAAAAAACTGGAAGCGGTAGAAACCCTTGGGGAAACCACGGTCATCTTCACAGACAAAACCGGAACCCTTACAAAAAATCAGCTAACGGTAGATACCTTGTATTTTCCCGGAGACGTAAGAATGAATGCCAATTGGAAAGGTGCTAAACCCAATATTGAAGAAAAACAGGAACCGGAGAAAAACGGAAACTTCCTTCAGATCTTTAAAATATCAATACTGGCAAACGATGCAAGTTTAGATGGAGAAGAGAAACCTGAAGAGGAAGAGGAAGAACAAAAAAGAGATTCATTAGGAGTAAAGGAAGCAAAAGGAACTGAAGGTAGAAAGATTGAAGCGGAAGAGAAGAAAGAAGAAGTAATTGAAAAAGATGCAGATGATGATGTGGCCGAAGAAAACGAAAAAGGAGATGGAGATCCGCTTGAGATCGCCTTACTAAGCTTCACTAAAAAGTTTGATGAGGATCTTTACCGGAAAAATCGCAGTTTAAAAAGAAAATTACATGATCCGTTCGACTCCGAAACGATGATCATGGGCACTGTTTATAAGGAAAATGAAGGGTTTTATGTGGCCGGCAAAGGTGCTGCACATGCAATTCTTGATCGTTCTAGTCAGGTTTTGGCGGGGAATGAACTTAAGGAACTATCTGATGATGACAAAGAGTACTGGCATAAAAAAAATGACGAATTATCTGAAGAAGGATTGCGGGTATTGGCGTTTTCATATAAGAACATAGATAGCCTTCCGGAGGGAAAAGAAGCGGAAGATTTTATTCATGGGATGAATTTTGCCGGTTTAATAGGCTTTATTGATCCTCCCCGAAAAGAAGTTGCCAATGCAATCGATATCTGCAAAGATGCAGGGATAAAGGTGATAATGGTTACCGGGGATCATCCCGGAACGGCTAAAAATGTTGGGAAGGAGGTAGGAATCTATGAGAGGGATAAAAAGAAAGGGGATGGAGTGCTTTCAGGAAAAAACCTTCAGGAGGAATTCGAAAAAGAAGACGATTCCAAATTAATAAATACAAAAATATTTTCCAGGGTTGACCCTTCCCAGAAATTAGAACTCATCAAACATTTTCAAAATAAAGGAGAAATAGTTGGAATGACAGGTGATGGGATTAATGATGCTCCTGCTCTTAAAAGGGCCAATATAGGAATAGCTATGGGAAAACGGGGAACCCAGGTTGCTCAGGAGGTATCAGATATGGTATTAAAAGATGATGCCTTCGGTTCTATTGTAAAGGCCATAGAGCAGGGACGGATTATTTTTGGGAATATCCGGAAATTTATAATTTACCAGTTATCCTATCACCTAAGCGAAATTTTGATAATCGCACTGATTAGTTTTACCCTGTTCACCCTGCCCCTGCTACCATTGCAACTGCTTTTCCTCAATTTATTGTCGGATGTTTTTCCTGCACTGGCTTTAGGGATTGGGGAAGGAAATCCGGGAATTATGAAAAAACCCCCAAAAGATCCTGAAGAACCTATTCTAACCAAAAAGAATTGGATCCAGATAGGCTTTTACGGAGTGATTTTGACCATTTGTATTTCAGGGGCATATTTCTTTGCCCACTTTGTATGGGATCAACCTAAGGAAATAACGAACAATGTTGCCTTTTTCAGCCTTGCAATTGCTCAGTTAATTCATGTTTTTAATATGAGGGAAACCGATGAAAATATTTTTAATAATCAGGTCACCCGTAATAAATATATTTGGATGGCACTCGCTTTTTGTTTCACCATATTAATTGCAGCCTATTTTATTCCCGGAATTTCCGAAATTCTTTCATTTCAGGAACTTGAATTAAGGATTTGGGGACTTATAATTATTACAAGTTTACTGCCTTTAATAATTATTCAGCTTATAAAAATTTTCAGAAAAAACTTTTAATTCTAAAATGATCCAGCAAAAATAAGATCCAATAAAATTTAATAGATAAAATATTCTAATAATAAATAAACTCTTATGAAAATTGTAACCCTAACCCTGAATCCGGCACTGGATAAAAGCACTTCAATAGATAAACTGCAACCGGAAAAAAAACTGCGATGTGAAGAACCAAATTATGAACCCGGTGGCGGCGGAATTAATGTTTCCAGGGCAATAAATATTTTGGGAGGGAGCTCATTGGCTATTTATGCAGGAGGTGGTCCTGTTGGCGATAAAATAGAAGAACTGCTTAAAAAGGAAGGAGTAAATCAGCAGCGCGTCAATATTAAAAAAAATACCCGGGAAAATTTGATGGTTGTTGAAAGTTCAACCGGAAACCAATACAGGTTCGGGATGCCGGGAGCAGAGGTAGGTCAGGAAGGCATGCAGAAATGCCTGGATGCGATAAAGAATCTTCCCGATGATGTTAAATACCTGGTTGCAAGCGGCAGTTTACCTCCGGATGCACCAGATGATTTCTACGGAACAATTGCTAAAATTGCCAAAAGAAAAAATATTAAATGCTTGGTAGATACTTCTGGAAGGGCTTTGTTGAAAGCTGCGGAAATGGGAGTTTGTATTTTGAAACCCAATTTAGGAGAGTTAAGTACACTGGCAGGAAAAGAGGAAATCTCGGGGCTGCAACAGGAGGAGATCGCAAAAAAAATAATAAACGAAGGCAAAGCAGATATCCTAATAGTTTCTCTGGGCGCACGGGGGGCAATGGTAGTAACTAAGGATCATATTGAATATTTTGTGCCTCCTACCGTCAAACAGGACAGTACAGTTGGCGCGGGGGATTCTATGGTAGGAGGGTTAATTTTGTCCCTTTCCCGTGGAGATTCATTAAGAGATGCCGTAAAATGGGGAGTAGCTGCAGGTACTGCCGCAACAATAACCCCCGGGACAGAATTGTGTCGCAAAAAAGACGTAGAAAAAATATTTGATTGGCTTAGTGAAAAAGAAAGAACCAGCATGAGAAAATGAATTTGAGGAGGGAATCAGGATAATGATGAATTCTCCTGAAATCAAAATACTTCAATTCAATTTTCTGGATATCTTCAAAAATGGAATATTTATATCACTATTAATAATATAAACCATTCAAATTTAACATATTATGAATATCCATTTTATCAAAATAGCTTTAAATTAAAGGAGGCCTTTTCAAGGCTGTAAAATAAATTACAAGCAAATTTTAATCATTCAAATATTTTAGGTAATGAGTAAATATATACGATTTTTTAGCGATCTAAATAATGAGGATTCCGCCGAAGTGGGTGGAAAAAATGCTTCCCTTGGGGAAATGATAAGGCAGCTTGGCCCCAAAGGAATTCGAACTCCTGCAGGATATGCTACCACCGCTCAGGCCTATTGGGATTATCTTGAACACAACGGTCTTAGAGAAAAACTTACCAACCTGCTTCAAAAACTAGATACAAAAGAGTTCAAAAATCTTAGGGAAACAGGTAAAAATGCCCGGGAATTGATTCTAAAGGGGAAATTCCCTGATGAACTTGCGGAAGAAATAAAGAAGGCTTACCGACAACTGGAAGAAAAAGAAGTAGCATTAACCAGTGTTGCAGTGCGAAGCAGCGCAACTGCTGAAGATCTTCCAGAAGCATCATTTGCTGGCCAGCATGATTCATTCCTGAACATACAAGGACCCGAAAACACACTAAAAGCCTGTAAAAAATGTTTTGCATCTCTTTTTACCGACAGGGCAATAAGGTACAGGGAGCACAATGGATTTCAACATATGCAGGTAGCACTCTCTGCCGGAGTGCAAAAAATGGTGCGTTCAGATAAAGCTTCAGCAGGAGTAGGATTTACTATTTTGCCAGATAGTGGCTACGAAAAAGTGCTTTTTATCACAGGTTCATGGGGGCTGGGAGATAATGTTGTTCAGGGTGCTGTAAATGCCGATGAATTTTATATTTTTAAACCATCTTTAAAAAAAGGAATGCGTTCTATTATTTCCAAAAAATTAGGCAGCAAGGAAAAAACAATGGTTTATGCCACCGGTGGTGGAAAAAATGATACCACTACAATCAATAAGAAAACCCCTGCTAAAAAGCAAAAACAATATGTTCTTACCGATGATGAAGTACTACAATTGGCAGTTTGGTCTTTAGAAATAGAAGATCATTATAAACGGGCAATGGATATCGAATGGGCTAAAGATGGGGAAAGCGGGGAGCTATATATTGTACAGGCCAGGCCGGAAACAGTGCATTCCGGAAAGGACAAATCCAAGATTATAGAATACCGGTTAAAAACAGAAGGAAAAGTAATTACCAAGGGCACCGGAATTGGAGAAAGAATCACCAAAGGCAAAAGCCGCATCCTGAGTTCTCCTGCCGAATCTGACAAACTGCAAAAGGGGGATGTTCTGGTAACTGGAATTACAAATCCTGATTGGGACAATGTGATGAAAAAAGCATCTGCTATTGTCACAAATAGTGGAGGTAGAACAAGCCATGCTGCTATTGTGGCCCGGGAACTAGGTGCTGTGGCGGTAGTTGGAACCGGAAATGCGACCGAGGTGATTAAGGACGGACAAGAAATCACAGTTGCCTGTGCCGGGGGAAATATTGGAAAAATATTCGAAGGTTTTCTGGAATGGGAAGAGAAAGAAATAGATTTCGGCAAACAGGAAGAGCCGGAAACTGAAGTGATGTTAATACTGGCCGATCCGGACCTGGCGTACAGTTACAGCAACTATCCTGTAAAGGGCGTGGGATTAATGCGCCTGGAGTTCGTAATAAATAACGTCATCCAGATCCATCCCCTTGCGCTTCGGTATTTTGATGACTTAGAAGACAAAGAAGCAAAAAAGAAAATTTCAGAATTAACAGCTTCCTACGAGGAAAAACATCTTTTTTTTGTTGAAAAACTGGCGGAAGGTGTTGCAACTATTGCTGCTGCATTCTATCCCCGCGAGGTCATTGTAAGAATGAGCGATTTTAAATCGAATGAGTATGCGAATTTGATCGGCGGAAAAGAATTTGAACCTGATGAGGAAAACCCGATGCTGGGTTTCAGGGGAGCTTCCAGGTATTATAGTGAAAAGTACAAAGATGGTTTTGAAATGGAATGTGAGGCCATGAAAATCGTAAGGGATGAAATGGGGTTTACCAATGTAAAGTTGATGATCCCCTTTTGCCGTACAGTGGAAGAAGGAAAAAAAGTAATTAATCTTATGGGCGACTTCGGGTTGAAACAAGGTTGGAATGATTTGGAGATCTATGTAATGTGCGAAATTCCTTCAAATGTACTTCAGGCGGAAGAATTCGCCGAGATCTTTGATGGTTTTTCCATTGGCTCCAATGATTTAACACAGCTCACTTTAGGTCTGGACAGGGATTCGGCACTGGTGAGCGATTTGTTTGATGAAACCAATCCTTCTTCCAAACAAATGATAGGTATGGCAATTGAGAAGGCCAAAAAGAAAGGCAGGAAGATAGGCTTATGTGGACAGGCACCAAGTGACATTCCTGAATTTACCCAATTCCTGGTAGAACACGGAATAGACAGCATTTCCTTTAATCCGGATGCTGTAGCTAAGGGAATCAAGAATATCTTAGAAGCTGAAAAAAAAAGAGGAAGATGATATATATGAAAGACAATTCATCAACATTAAAAAAACGCCCAATATTTTCCTGAATTGAAATTTATTTTGATGGAATTAAAAGTAGTTTCTCTTGCCTGCCGTTTACATAACGGAAGCCATCTTCTCTCCAGAATCCTGCTTCTTCCAACATTATTCGAATATCTTTACCCCAGTCAGGAATATTTACAGTTGTATTCAGTTCAATAGCATAAACCGTATTTGGGTAGAGTTCATAATCTCCTGTCCCCGGAACACCGCCCTGGGAATCCCACATTCCGATCGTAGGACCTGCAGAATGACCATATAATCCTAAAGGATGCGTATATATCGATGGCCTCAGGCCTTCTTTTTTAGCCTGTTTTAAGGAAGCTAAAAGAATTTCATTTCCGGACATTCCGGTTTTAAAATTAGCTGTAAGAATATCCTGTAATTTGTTTCCTTTGCTTAATGCTTCCCTTAAAAATTCAGGAGCTTCTGTTTCCCCGGGTTTTAAAACATAGGCATGCTGCTGGCAATCTGTATTCAGTTTTAAATAGGTTATTCCAAAGTCACAATGTAGCAAATCTCCGGGGCGTATCACCTCATCTTCATATCCTGCAGAAAAGGCTTCAATATGATCTTTTAAAGCTTCTTCCTTTCTTTGAATATCAACCGTAGGATGAAACCAGGTCTCCAGCCCAAGATCGGTTACTTTTTGGCGTAACCACCAAACAACTTCCTTTGAAGTGGTTTCTCCCGGAACTATTAATTTTTCACTAAAAGCTTCGGCAATAATCCCATGAGTTAAAAAAATTAGATCTTCATAAAGTTGCATTTCCTTTGCAGTTCGGGTTTCTATCCAACCAATAGCCAGCTCTTCTGCTGAAACAACTTTAGCTTTTAATTCTTCAGATAAAATATTAAGAAAAGACTCATAATCTGTTTTTACAATCCCGTCTGCCAGGGCAAAATCCCGGGAATAGTTAAGTGCGATCTTATTTGGATTTTTTTCTTCGATGATTTCCAAAAGAGCCTTCCACTGGTCGGGTTGAGATTCGGGATCCCAGGCAGAAGCAATGTTATCACCAATGTTATATCTGGCAACAGCCAGTCGCTCTAAAGTATCTTTTTGTTTATCCCTGTAAAACACCAGAATGGTTCTCCTTCGGGCATTAAGCCAGGTTGCCGGGAGCATGGTCTTCAACACAGGATCTTCATTGTATTCCCTGGAGATTAGAACCCACATATCCAATCCTGCCCTGTCCATCAACTTTGGCAAAAGATTGGTGAAACGGTCTTCCAGAATCTCATCTTCTAGACTGGCACGGTCTTTTTCAGATAAAATTTGAGCATTGGCTACAATTCCGAAAAAGAAAAAACTAATAAAGAATTTAAACATATTGGAGGTCATTATAAAATGGGTGTTTGTTTTAAGCAATTACCTGAGAGAAAGCTCTCCAGGTATATCAGGGAAAGAAATCTCCGGATTTCGGTGAAATCCTGTCCAAACGTTAAGGGCATTGGGAATTCAACCTAATGATGGGATTAAATCATGCTTTTCAATGTTTTTTCCCTGTGGATTTTCCCATTTGGGGTTTCCTCGAATTTTTCGATCAGATAAATTTTCTTTGGAATTTCATATTTATCAAGCGACTTCAGAGATTTAATTTCTTTCTGAAGTTCTTCCAACAATTCTTCAGAAAAATCGGCCTCAACAAATAAAACCAGTTTTTCTCCCAAGGCATCATCCGGCATTCCGGTTACAAAAAACCTTCTTTTAATGATTTTATTCAAGTTCCGCTCGATCTCTTCAGGATATAATTTTATGCCTCCGGAGTTTATCACATTATCATATCTCCCTTTCCAAAGGAACTTTTTATAGGTCAAAATCTCCACAACGTCATTGGTTACAATTGTATCGCTGGCAACCTTAGGGGCTTTAATAACAAGACAGCCTCTTTCATCTGTAGAAATTGAAATGTCAGGAAGCACTTTAAAAGGAATTGGTTTTGATTTTTTCTTTCCCGGATTAAGTTTTTTTGCAGCAATATGAGAAACGGTTTCCGTCATTCCAAAAGTTTCGTATACCTTGGTTTTTACACCTTGTACCATTTTTTGGAGCGAAGGAGATACAGCACCCCCTCCCACGATCAACTTTTTTATTAAATGTAATCTGCCAATGGAATTATCCAGTTGGAAGGGTGTCATCGCGCAGAAATCATAGGTTTTGAAAACCTGATCCAGGGGGTTTGAAGCCGGAGTAACCAAATCTATTTCCCAACCTAAAACCATCGCCCGCACCAACATCATCTTTCCTGCAATAAATTCTGCCGGTAAGCAATGTAAGGCAGTAGATTTTTCCGGAAGTTCAAAAAATTTACCAGTTGCCCTGGCCGAATTTATCATGTGCTCTTTTAGGAGTTTCACTTTTTTTGGCGTTCCCGTAGATCCAGATGTTTGTACCTCCATAGACGCGGAGGGCTTCAGCCAATCCAGAAGAAAATCCCCAATGGCACCTTCATAGGGTTCTCCCTCTTTTATGAGATTATATGCAACCTGGCTTAAATCGGAATTAGAATAATGATTCTTATTGAGTTTAAAATCAGGATGAGTTTCAGGAATTATGTGTTTTTCGTTCATATTTTTTTGAACTTAAAGAAGGTTCTTATTAAGAATACGTCAATTTAACAAAATACTCTCGAATTTTTATTTTTATTCAGAAGGTTTTAACACTTCGGGTTTTTCTACCTTCCCAAATAATTTGTCTTTCCAGTTGCTCCAGCCATATTTTTTGGACATAATAAAGAGGAAAACCGGGTAAACAATTAATACCGGGATAAGCACATCCCACCCCATGGACGGATCAGAAATATCCTTTAATAAAGAGTTGGTTTGAAAAGCAGTCCAGTCTGCAGTTACTAAAACGGCAGTAATTAGGTTGTTCCCTGCATGAAATCCCAGAGCGAGTTCCAGGCCTTCATCCATTAAAGTCATAATTCCCAGCATAAATCCTGTTCCTATATAATAGATCATAATAATATTCCCCAGTTTTGTAACTTCCGGATTGAAAAAATGAAGCCCTCCAAAAACTACCGAAGTAAGGATTAATGGCACCCATTTATTTCCAACCAAAGTACCAACCCCCTGCATTAAATAACCCCGAAAGAAATACTCCTCAAAACTGGTTTGAAGAGGAATCATTATAATGGCAATAAAGAGCATAATAAAAAATGGTCCGGGTTTAAAATTGAAAAAATAATCATCGGGATTGGCAAAATAATCTCCAACTGTTACAACAACAGAAAACAGTGCTACCAGGCCAAATGCAAAAAAGAACCTTCCCCAATCAATTTTCTTTCGGGTGGTTGTTAAGGCAATTATGGGCTGATTATGAAGGACTTTTGCTGCCAGAAAAACTCCTGCCAGTCCAAACGCAAAGGAGAGTAGAATCAAGAATAAATTAAGATTTGAATCCAGCAATTGCAACATTTCATCCTGTTCCATTCCTGCTATTTCAAAACCTCCTTCCAAAAATATCGCAAGCGCAAGAGGTAATTGGCCGGCTATTATAAAAACAAGGACTATTGCCACTCCAATGATATACCTCCAGAAATCATTTTGATACTTAAAAGCCTGCTGAATAAACATATGATTTACTTTATAAATTAAATTTCCACGATATTTCAGGATCGTATTTTATTTCTCCCTTTTGCACTACCAGCGGACTTTTGAAGTTGTTTGTATACAATCCACCGGTTCCCAATCCCTGGGGCAAAGATTTATTTTTCGTGAAAATCCACTGACTGATAGCATTCAAACCTACATTGCTTTCCAATGCACTTGTTACCCACCAACCAATAGAATTTTCATCCACCAGGTCTACCCATTCCTGAGTGCCTTTAAAGCCTCCAATTAAACTGGGCTTAAATATCGCAAATTGTGGATTTATAATTTGCAATAATTCCTGTTTTTTATCAAAGTCCGTAACACCTATCAATTCTTCATCTAATGCTATAGGAATAGGAGTTTTGCTGCATAAATCGGCCATGTGTTCCCATTTGCCCTGTTTTATGGGCTGCTCGATACTATGAATTTCGTATTCGCTGAGTTTTTCGAGTTTTTCCATCGCTTCCGGATAGGAAAAAGCCCCATTGGCATCTACCCTGAGTTCGATTTCTTTTGAAGAAAATTCGGTGCGAATATATTTAAGAAGATCCAGTTCGGTTTGAAAATCAATCGCGCCAATCTTCAATTTTATACAACGGAACCCAGCCTTGATTTTTTCTAAAATTTGCGCTTTCATAAAAGCTTTATCTCCCATCCAAACCAATCCGTTAATAGGTATTGCAGACTTTCCCTTGGTGAATTCAGAAGGAAAAAGAATAAATTTATCCTGTGCTTCGAGAGATTTAAAAGCCATTTCCACTCCAAACTGAATGGATGGAAATTCCAAGAGTTGCTTCCAAAGTACTTCGGGTCCCAATGCTATGTTTTCGCAAACCCATTTCAATTTCTCTTCATAATCCGGCCTGTCATCAAAACTAAGAGACCGTAAAAGTCCGCATTCGCCTACACCCGTTTTTCCGTCATGTTCAAGGATAATAAACCAGGTTTCCTTTGTAGAAAGAATGCCCCGGGAAGTTCCACTGGGGCGTTTAAAATTTAAAAAATACTGTTGGTAGTTTGCCTGCATTTAGGTTTGGTTGAACTTTTCCGAAATTTTTTTCAACTGTTTGAAACTTTGAAAAAGTTATTTATCTAAAGCTTTTCCAAAGTTTTATTAAAAATTTTAAACTTTGGAAAAGCTCAAGAGAGGTTATCTACAATTCTATACTCTCCCCAATCTCGAGAAGCATTAAATCCTTGTTTTTTTCATAGAATTTTCGTTTTGCCTCCTCATGATCTATTTCTATATACCCAAACGTATCGTAATGACAACCTATAATCTTATCACATTCAACAAAATCGCTGGCGAAAATCGCATCTTCTATTCCCATCGTAAAATTATCTCCTATGGGTAAAATAGCGAGATCCAGTTTTATTGACATAGGAATAAGTTTCATATCCATGGAAAGCGCAGTATCTCCGGCTATATAAATATTTTTATGTTCACTCTCAATCACGAAACCTCCAGGCTGTCCACCATAGGAACCATCCGGAAAAGAACTTGTATGCACGGCGTTCACATATTTCAGCTTCCCGAATTCAAAATCCCAACTTCCTCCGTGGTTCATGGGATGTACTTCTAATCCCATGTTTTCATAATGCGTAGCGATTTCAAAATTACTTACTATAATTGCTCCCATATTTTTGGCTATTTTTTCAGCATCCAGAATATGGTCTTGGTGTGCGTGGGTTAGCAGAATAAAATCTGCCTTCAATTCATGTATGTCAATCTTTTCTTTGGATTTTTCGTTTCCGGTAATAAATGGATCTACAATTAAATGAGTTTCGCCTATTTGTATTCCAAAGGAGCTATGTCCGTAAAAAGTGATTTTCATATGTGTTTTATTTTTTGTTATTTATTGGTCATATGCAATTCGCATATATTCTTTGGTGTTTTTCTCATATTTCTCGTTATGCTCATTTCATAATTCTATTTTTAAGATTTATTCTAAAATAAGCATTGAAAGCTGAAATATCATTAATCACGGGAAATTTATTTCCAAACAACCTGTTATAAAATAAGCCCCAATCCAAATAATATGGAAATAAAAAATGTGGTGAGTGCAAGTATTTTAAGCTCAGGATCCAAAAGCATTGGGTTTTCATTTTCAACCACTCTTTTTAAATGAAGAAAAAGCGGAATAAAACCTATTAAATAAAGGAAATCAGTCCATGAATCAGCCGTAAAAACCGAAAATATCACCAAACAAAAACTTGCTCCAATAATTAAAGAATAATGATAATTTTTTGACCGACTTGCTCCCATTTTTACCACCAGGGTGTTTTTACCTGAATTTGCATCCGATTCGCGGTCACGCATGTTATTTAGGTTTAAAACCCCTGCGCTTAAAAAACCTATAGCAAAAGCCGGCAATAGAACAAGCCAGTTGAATTCCATCGTATATAAAAAATAAGAGCCATATACAGCGACAAGACCAAAGAAAATAAATACAAAAACATCTCCTAATCCCCTGTATCCATAAGCATTCTCTCCTACGGTATATTTAATGGCGGCTACTATGGCGGCTATGCCCAGTGCGAAAAACACAAATGCAGAAAGGAAGTTTTCACTCCCAAAAGCAACATAAATCAACAGCAGTGCGAGGATCATTGTTGCGATTGCAGTAATCCAAATCCCCTGCTTCATTTCCCTTGCAGAGATCAATCCGCTTTGAATAGCTCTTGCAGGACCCACCCGATTTTCATTGTCGGTTCCTTTAACGCCATCACCGTAATCATTGGCCAAATTGGAAAGTATCTGAAGTCCCAGGGTAGTGCAAAGCGCCAAACTAAAGGTTACTATATTGAAATATCCCTGTTGAACTGCGATGGTTGTCCCCACTATAATTCCGGAAATTGAAAGCGGTAAGGTCCTTAAGCGTGCAGCATTAATCCATGAACTGAAATTTCCCATATTAACGCATTATTTTAACAAGCAGTTCCTTTAATAAATCTCCCTGCCCAACATTGGCCGCTCCTACTCCTTTTCCTTTAACATCGGCATCCCTCAAAAATCCTATAATCCCACTTACTTTTTTCATAGGATAGTTTCTTGCTGCAACCACATAATCACTCACAAAATAGGGGTTTACTTTTAAAACTTTTGCAACATTGGCTTTAGATTGATCTGTTAGCCCATGATATTGTAATATTTGAGAAAAATAGGAGAATAATAAGGTAACAGTTACCACCATTGGATTGTCCTTTGAATTTTGGGAGAAATAATTGATAATTTGATGAGCTTTTACCTCATCCTTCAAACCTATTGCTTTCCTGAGTTCAAAGTTGTTGAAATCCTTGCTTATCCCTATATTTTCCTCGATTAATTCAGGGGAAATAAGGGTTTCCTTCGGGGTGATTAACTGAAGTTTTTGAAGTTCATTATCTATTTTCCCGAGATCTACGCCCAAAAATTCCACCAGCATTTGGGCAGCTTTGGGAGAAATATTATAATCACGGGATTTAAGGGTTTTTTGGATCCAACCTGCTATTTGATTTTCATATAATCTTTTACTCTCAAAGATAACCCCGGTTTTTGAGATGGTTTTATATAGTTTTTTACGCTTATCTATTTTTTTGTATTTATAGCAAAATACCAAAACACTTGTAGGTTGAGGATTCTCGGCATAGGATTCAAGTTTTTCAATACTTCGGGAGAGATCCTGGGCCTCTTTTATAATTACAAGCTGCCGCTCTGCCATCATGGGATAGCGCTTGGCATTGCTCACAATCTCATCAATACTTGTATCTCTTCCGTAGAGGACCATCTGGTTAAAGCCTTTTTCTTCCTCTGCTAATAAATTATCCTCAATATAGTCGGAAATCTTATCGATATAATAAGGCTCTTCACCCATCAGGAAATAAATGGGGTGTATTTGTCCGTTTTTTATTTTTTTAACTATTTGTATAGCTTCTTCCATAATGGCTTAAAATAGTTTAAACTTTTGAGTTCATAGCTAAAAAGGTTCTTTGATTTCTTAAATTCCGTAGTTCCTTTCAAGAATTTAATTTGAATAGATTCAGGAGTTCACTCTAAAATTTTGTTATTTTGAATTATGCAAAAATTGAATTTCCCGGACTATTCATTTCGATTCAAAAATAGCGAAAATAAAACGGCCGTATTTGATGAAATACGAAAAAAGTTTGTAATTCTAACTCCTGAAGAATGGGTTCGATTGCATACGGTTCAATTTCTTATGAAGGAGAAACAGTATCCAAAAAGCCATTTAAATGTTGAGAAACAGCTGAAATTGGGCAAAATGACCAAGCGTTATGATGTGGTGGTTTATAAACCCAATGGAAAAATACAATTGATTGTGGAATGTAAAGCCCCATCAATAAAGATCTCCCAGGCTACTTTTGATCAAATTGCACGTTATAATATGAGTTTAGATGCTACCTATTTAATGGTTACCAATGGATTGGAGCATTATTACTGTAAACTTGATTATGCAGAGGAAAAATATCATTTTCTTCAGGATCTTCCGGAATATTTGAATCTATAGAAAATAGAATAAGCCATTTTGCATCGGGCAACCTTGAAATTTTCTGATTACTTTTGAACACGCTTAAAAAAATCCCCTTTAATGACCGTAGCTGTTGTGATTTTAAACTGGAATGGAATTGAACTCTTAAAACAGTTTTTGCCTTCTGTGGTCGATTTTTCTCCTGAAGCCACAGTGTATCTTGCCGATAATGCTTCTTCAGATAATTCGGTTAAATTTGTAAAAGAAAATTTTCCGAAAGTAAAGATCATTCAGAATAAATTAAACGGAGGCTATTCAAAAGGATATAATGATGCACTTTCCGGCCTTGAGGAAGAACTTTTTATCTTGTTGAACAGCGATGTGCAGGTGACTCCGCACTGGCTACCCCCAATAATGGAGCTATTCCAAAAAAATGAAGATCTGGGAGCAGCACAACCTAAAATTATGGATTTTAAAAATCCTGAATATTTTGAATATGCAGGAGCTGCAGGCGGTTTTATCGATAAACTGGGATATCCTTATTGCCGGGGAAGAATTTTTAACAGTTTGGAAAAAGATCAAGGCCAATATGACGATGAAACCAATATTTTTTGGGCAAGCGGCGCGTGTCTTGCAATTAGGAGCAGTGCTTTTTTTAAAATAGGAGGGCTGGATGAAGATTATTTTGCCCATCAGGAAGAAATAGATGTTTGCTGGCGCTTGCATAATTTTGGGTTCAAAGTAAAATACACGCCAAAATCTATTGTGTATCACGTGGGCGGGGCAACCTTAAACCATATGAATCCAAGAAAAACCTTTTATAATTTCAGGAACAGCTTATATAATTTGCTGAAAAATCTTCCTGCTTCTCAACTCTTATGGATACTTCCAATACGAATGATCCTGGACGGGATCGCAGCTATAAAATTTTTAATTGAAGGCCGTGGAAAACATTTTTTAGAGATTCTAAATGCCCATATAAGTTTTTATAAAATGTTGCCGGTATTCATTAAAAAGAGAAAAAAAGTCCCTGTGAAATTCGCCTCTTTTTCAAAATTTTCCGTTGTTTGCAGTCATTATTTTTTGGGAATAAAAAAATTCTCGGAAATGTAATGTTTTTAACCAAAAACTAGGGAATTGGCACCAGTTTTGATAACTTTGGGAAAATCTAACTTTAACAAAAAAAAACACCATTATGAAGAAAATTTTGCTTTTAACAGCATCAGCAGCGCTTCTTCTTTCTTCTTGCGTTTCACAGAAGAAATATGCAGCACTGGAAACTCAACAAAGAGAAACTCAGGATCAATTAAACACGGCTACAGTTAAGCTGAATTCTTGTTTAGACGAAAAAGAGAGGTTGGGACAACAAGTCAAAACTTTAAACAATCAAAATGCTGCATTGCTTAACAACGTTGGAGATTTAGCGACACTTTCAGTGAAAGAAGCTCAAAATCTTGAAAGATCTTTGGAAAGTATCAAAGAAAAAGATTTGAAAATTCAACGTATGCAGGATGCAATCACCAAAAAAGATTCGGTAACCCTTGCTTTGGTAACAAGTCTTAAAGGTGTTCTTGGAAACATGAGCGATGAAGATATCCAGATCAATGTTGAAAAGGGTGTTGTTTATGTATCCATTTCAGATAAAATGTTATTTGACAGTGGTCGTTGGAATGTTACCAGTCGTGCTAAAGAAGTACTGGGTAAAGTTGCTACCGTTGTAAAAAACAGACCGGAAATTGAATTTATGGTTGAAGGTCATACAGATGATCAGGCTATAAAAACTGCCGTGATTGAAGATAACTGGGATTTAAGCGTAAAACGTGCAACTTCAGTTGTGAGAATACTTCAAAACGAATTCGGTGTGCCACCGGAAAGAATGACTGCAGCAGGAAGAAGTTACTATATTCCACTTGCAACCAATGCAAATGCTGAAGGTCGTGCTAAAAACAGAAGAACAAGAATTGTTATCTTACCTAAATTAGATCAGTTCTACAACCTGATTGAAGAAGGTATGGGAGATGCTAAATAATAACTAGCAGAAAACATAAATACAAAAAAGCCTCGCATTGCGGGGCTTTTTTATTATCTGGATTTAATAATTCAGGATTTTGAGCAAACTGTTACAACCCCCATTTATATAATCTCAATACTTCCCTTTCCTTCCCTCATTACTTCAGGCTCAGCATTGGTAAGGTCTATTACAGTGGAAGGAATATTATCTCCGTACCCACCATCAATAACTATATCTACCAATTTATCCCATTTTTCATGGATCAGCTCAGGATCTGTGGTATATTCTATCACCTCATCATCATCGCGAATCGAGGTTGAAACAATAGGATTTCCGAGTTCACGAACGATAGCCCTGCAAATATTATTATCGGGCACCCTGATTCCGACTGTTTTTTTCTTTTTGAAAACATTCGGCAAATTGCTATTTCCCGGCAAAATAAAGGTATAAGGCCCGGGAAGATTTCGTTTTAAGATCTTAAAGGTCTGGGTGTCAATTTGTTTTACATAATCTGAAAGATTACTGAGATCTTCACATATAAAGGAGAAATTTGCTTTCTCAAGTTTCACCTGTTTTATTTGAGCTATTCGCTCTAGTGCCGAAGTATTGGTGATATCACAACCCAGCCCGTAAACGGTATCGGTTGGATAGATCACCAAACCACCTTTTCGCAGTACTTCCACCACTTTTTTAATATCTTTAGGATTTGGGTTCTCTTCGTAAATACGTATTAATTCTGCCATAACTACCTTATTTTAATAACAAAAAGAATTTACAAAATTTTAAAGTTTTTACCTTAAAATATGAACGAAAAATTATCCTGAGAAGGTATAAAAATAATTTGCTGTAAAATTCCATAAAACAACAATTCCAATCGCAAAAACCTTAGCCACATAAAAATTAAACTGTTTGTGGTGGTTTAAAAGATAGATCACCTGGTTATTAATAATTAAACCTATGATGGCAATGAGAATAAATTTGAACCCTTGGGAGAAAATTTCCGGATTGAGGTCCTGAAAAGTCCAATATTTATTGAGAAAATAGTTGCTTATCACCGCGAATGAAAATCCAGTACTATTGGCGAGATATTTATTAAAGGAAAATCTTTCTTTGAGAAGAAAGGTGATTCCAAAATCAATAAATAACCCTGAAGTTCCGACAAGAGAAAATTTAATAAATTGCCAGGCAAATATTTCCATCACTAATTATTCTACAATTAGAATCTTGTTTTTATAGTTTATTCCAGGTTCCAGATAATTGCTTTTTAAAGAAACGAAAATATGGTAACTGTCCTTTTCAGGTGGGGCTTTATAATTTATTATTTGAATAAAACTTTCACCCGGATCCAATTCTCCCTTATCTAATAATAAAGGAAAACGCTGTTCTTCAACAAGTTGCTTATCCTTAATTAAAGAAGCAACAATTTCCACTGAAAAATTTTCATTCTCTTGAAAGTTTACCGAAAAAGGGTAGTTGTTCGTTAACATTACTTCCAATGGATATGTTTTTTTTGCTTCAAAAGTCCATTCCTTATTCAAGACCTCAATTTCCACTTTATTATAACTTCTGAAATTTTTTAATTCAGAAATATAAAAATCCCCAATAGCGGTTTCAACCAAAGAAAAGTTCGGCAAATCCATACCCAATACCATCAGGACATTTTTACCCTGAATTTTAGTTTCTGTATCCCACAGGTCAAATTGATTTTTTCTGTAATTTACTCCGTTGTAACTGTGCGCTAAACTTTTTGTATAATAGGTGTATTTTGAAGCTTTTTGATATGAGTTCAAAAAAATCACCGGTTTGTTTTGTGCTTTTTTGGCTATTTCCTGCGCCCATTCTTCCCAATTATGAAATTCATTCCTAATTTTAAAATGTGAAGAAACCCCATTAAATATGCTATCAGTAGCCAGGAAAACCCGAAAAAATAATCCAATCACAAATGTTATTCCTCCTAAAACGACAATCCATTTTCGCAAAGTAAATTCCTCCTTTAAATATTTATAGGAAAGAATTAACAGCGGTATTACAACGGGAATATTCCAGTTGGGTTCAACTTTGCTGTAAAAACTTGAGAAAAAGAAAAATATCACCACCCCAAGCACATTGAATTTTAATACCCGCTCCCACTTTGATGTGATACGAACTTTAAAAAAGACATACCATAAAATAAAACCTATCAGTGGTCCGGATATAAGGATTAATCCTAAAAAATAATTGAGGGAGAAGGAAATGGTATATGCCCGGTTTCCTCTTCCCAAAAGATGGTATTGCAAAGTAGGATAGTTGTTTTCTATTTGCCAAATAATATGGGGAAAGAATAATATCAGGGAAAATAGTGCTATGAGCCAGAAACTCCTTTTTTTAAGAAATTCGGGGGCTGCTATTATTGTAAAAAGCAGGATTAAGAAACCATGATATTTACTGTATAGCATTAAGGCAACAGACAGGGCTAAGATCAAAATATATTTTATTTTTTCTGAATTGAGGTATTTTTCTAAAGCCCAAAAATAAAATATGGATGAAGCCAGGAGTGGCCCATCAGGAACCACGATAAATCCATATACATGAAAAATGATTAACCCGGAGATCAATGAAACAAAAAGCAAAAAATCCTCTCCGTATTTAGTGCAAATTTTCCATAACAGAAACAGGGATACACATCCCGTTAAAACGTTTACAAGCCGCAATCCAAAATCATTTTCAAAGAGAAAATAACCAGCTTTAATCATGATCGCAATTGCGGGTGGATGATCATAAAAACCCCAATCTAAATTTTGGGAATACATCCAGTAATAAGCCTCATCATGAGCCAGGCCGGTAAAGGCTGCACTAAGAAGATTGAGTACTACCCATATCAACAAAAACCCCAAAATAAAATAGGTTTGCTTGCCTATTATTTTTTGGGGGTTCAAATTATCGAGATTTTATTGCACATTTTCAGAGTTTTCAAATTAACCGTTTTTAATTATTACTTACTAAAGTTAGTAAAACTTTAAAGTTAAAATGATCTTGACAAAATGTAATTCAAAATTCACCGGATAATCTCTTACCACAAAACAAAAAATTAAAAAATCATGAAAGTAATTTTAGCTTTGCAAATCGAAGCAACAACTTTTTGATTCCTCCATTTTCAAAATTGATCTCTGCTTTTTTATCCTGTCCTATGCCATCTATTTTTAGGACCTTCCCCTTTCCGAAGCGAATATGCTCCACTTCATTCCCTTCTTCAAGCTTTACCACATCTTTAATCGATGCCTGTCCCGAATTATCTAAAGCTGGCCTTAATTTCCTGAGTTTCCGAAGTTGCTCTTCACTTGGCTTATGAGCTGGTGGTGGTGATCCTGCTTTGGGTTTGGTTTGCCGCAATTTGCTTTTGTCCACTTCCCCAAAAATATCGGTATCTATCAATGGTTTGTACTTGTAATCATCCTGCGGAATCATATAATCCAGGAACTGTCCTTCAATTTCTTCTATAAATCGGCTGGGTTCGGCATCCACCAGTTTCCCCCATCGGTACCGCGATTGGGTATAGGTAAGATAGGCCTGCTTTTCAGCCCGGGTTAGTGCAACATAAAAAAGTCGTCTTTCCTCTTCCAGTTCACTTCTGGTGTTCATACTCATTCCGGAAGGAAAAAGATCTTCTTCCATCCCAACAATATAAACGTATGGAAATTCCAGTCCTTTCGCCAGGTGAATGGTCATAAGGGCCACGTGATCATCGTTGGATTCCTTATCCATATCGGTAGCCAATGCTACATCTTCCAGGAATTCGGCTAAAGACCCGGTAGCATCGGCCAGTTCTTTTTGCCCTTCTACAAAATCCTTGATTCCATTCAATAACTCTTCAATGTTTTCAATTTTGGCAACTCCTTCCGGAGTTCCGTCTTTCTTCAAATCCTGAACAAGCCCTGTTTTTTTTGCAACCGTATCGGCAACTGTAAAAGCATCGGCATTTTCGTTCAAAATGCTGAAGCTTTTAATCATATTTACGAAATTTGTAAGCTTGCTCCTGGTTCCGGAATTCACCTTTAAATCTATATGATCCAGATTTTCAATGATCTCAAAGATTGATTTTCCATAGGTATTTGCAGCAATGGTAAGCTTATCGATGGTGGTTTGCCCAATTCCACGGGCAGGATAATTGATCACCCTTTTCAAGGCCTGTTCGTCATTAGGATTGATAAGCAATCTTAAATATGAAAGTACATCTTTTATCTCCTTACGCTGATAAAATGAAAGTCCGCCATAGATCCGGTAAGGGATTTCGCGTTTTCTCAAGGCATCTTCCATCGCCCGGCTTTGGGCATTCGTTCTGTATAAAATGGCAAAACTCCCATTGTTCAACTGGTTTTGCATTTTGTTCTCAAAAATTGAGCTCGCCACAAACCTGCCTTCTTCCCCATCGGTTAACAACCGGTTTACAATGATCTTTGGCCCGTCTTCATTTGCGGTCCAAACCACCTTTTCAAGCTTGGTTTTATTCTTTTCAATGATGGAGTTGGCGGCATTCACGATGTTTTTTGTAGAACGGTAATTCTGTTCCAGTCTGTAAAGTTGAACATTGTCATAATCTTTCTGAAAATTCAGAATATTGTTGATGTTCGCACCCCGAAAGGCATAAATACTTTGAGCATCATCTCCTACCACACATATATTCTGAAATTTATCTGAAAGTGCTTTTACGATCAAATATTGGGAATGATTGGTATCCTGGTACTCATCCACAAGAATATACCTGAAGCGGTTTTGATATTTCTGAAGCACTTCCGGAAACCGGTTTAAAAGTTCGTTTGTTTTCAGCAACAAATCATCAAAGTCCATCGCTCCTGCCTTAAAACAACGGTCTACATAATTTTGATAGATATCACCTAAACGAGGTTTTTTAGACATCGCATCGGCTTCCCTTAGTTCCGGATTCTGAAAATAAGCTTTTACTGTGATTAGGCTGTTTTTATAGGAAGAGATCCTGGAATACACCTGTTTATATTTATAAATATCCTTATCCAGACCCATTTCCTTTATTATAGCCGAAATTAATCGTTGGGAATCCTGGGTATCATAAATGGTGAAATTTGATGGATATCCTAATTTATCTGCTTCAAAACGCAACATTTTAGCAAATATGGAGTGAAAGGTACCCATCCACAAGTTTTTGGCCTCGCTGCTTCCCACGATCTGGGAAATACGTTTCTTCATTTCCTTGGCCGCTTTGTTGGTAAAGGTGAGCGAGAGGATGTTAAAAGGATCTACCCCTTTGCTCATCAAATAGGCAATCCTGTAGGTAAGCACCCTGGTTTTCCCGGAGCCAGCCCCTGCTATCACAATCATCGCACCGTCCTTTTGAAGGACTGGAGCCCGTTGGGCATCATTTAATTCTGCTAAATAAGATTCCAATAGTTCTTCTTTATTTTAAGCTGTGAATTTAACCAAAAACCCCTTAACTGAAAACCTCAATCTAGGTTACTTTTAAACAAACGAATCTTAAATTATGTCAATACCTATATTTTAAATACATTTAGCATCTTCATTTAATCTAAGCGTTTATGATCAAAAAAGTTCAAGTACTGTTTTTGCTGAGTTTCCTTTTTATTTTTTCTGAAAGTTTTGCACAGAACAAGGTTACACCAGAGAAACCAATTTCCAATTTTGGACCAACCTACCCTATTGAAAACCCCGATTATAAAACTTCACTTTCCGAAGAATATAAAGTTGTTTTTGATATCACCAAGGCTTCTGAAGATCCTTCTGAACTAAACAGATATGTGGAAGCTGTTGCCCGGTTTTTAAATATGCATGTGGAAGCCGGAAAACCTTTAAATTCCATGGATGTCTATGTTGTAATGCACGGTGGGGCCGCACAAACGCTTCTCAAAAATGAATTCTACAATGAGGTTTATAAAACAGACAATCCAAATATCGCCCTTTTTGAGGCTTTAAACGAAACGGGAGTTAAAATTATTTTATGTGGGCAAACAGCTCACGCCAGAAATATTTCAAAAGAAAGAAGGATACCGGAGGCTAAGATTTCCCTATCGGCAATGACGGCCCTGATCCAGCTTCAAAATGATGGATACCGGCTGATACGTTTATAAAGTTTCAGTTTACAATAATCACAAAAAAAACCGATTCTATGAAAAATCAATTATCAACCTTAGTCGCTGTCTTTTTTACGACTCTTTTCTGCTTTACGTCCAACGCACAGCAAATAGATCCTGAAATAAGCCTGGCAGCAGAAGAACTGGAACAACAGGTTATAGAATGGAGACGGAATTTTCACCAAAACCCTGAATTATCCAACCGTGAATTTAAAACCGCTGAAAAGATAGCGGCACATCTCAAAAGCCTTGGAATGGAAGTTCAAACCGGAGTTGCAAAAACCGGGGTTGTTGGAGTTTTAAAAGGTGATAATCCGGGAAAAGTAGTCGCTCTAAGGGCCGATATCGATGCTTTACCGGTGACTGAAAGAAATGATCTTCCTTTTAAATCCACAGTAGAAACCGAATTTCTTGGTGCAAAAACCGGGGTGATGCACGCCTGTGGTCACGATACCCACACGGCTATTTTAATGGGGGTTGCAGAAATTCTTTCAAAAAACAAAGACAAGATCAATGGTACCGTAAAATTCATCTTTCAACCGGCAGAGGAAGGTCCGCCTCCGGGAGAAGAAGGCGGCGCTTCGGTTATGATCAAAGAGGGAGTGTTAAAAAACCCGGATGTAGATGCGATTTTTGGGTTGCATATCAATTCCGGAACACCGGTGGGAACCCTTCGTTATAAGCCGGAAGGCACTATGGCCGCTGTAGAGCGTTTCGTAATAAATGTTAAAGGAAAACAAACTCATGGATCGGCACCCTGGAGCGGAGTTGATCCCATTCTAATTTCCGCAAAAATTATTGATGGATTACAAACCATTATCAGCCGGGAATCCCGACTGGTAGATGCGCCGGCAGTGATTACCGTCGGAAAAATAACAAGCGGCGTACGCTTCAATATAATTCCCGAAACTGCTGAAATGATAGGAACAGTACGCACCCTGGACCCTGCCATGAAGGAAATGATCCTTAGGAGAATGAGGGAAATGGTTCCTGCAATTGCCGAAGCATTTGGTGGAACAGCAACTATTGAAATTCAAAACAACACCGCGATTACTTTTAATGATGTGGAACTAACCGCGCAGATGCTGCCTACGCTTCAAAAAGTTGCGGGTCCGGAAAAAGTGGAACTGGTAAAGGCTACCACAGGTGGAGAGGATTTTTCCTTTTTTCAGGAAGAAATTCCCGGATTTTACTTTTTCCTGGGAGGACAGCCATTGGGAACTTCTGAAGCCGCGCCGCATCATACTCCCGATTTTTTTATAGATGAAAACGGAATGCTGCTTGGAGTAAAAGTAATGTCTCAACTGGCGCTGGATTATTTGAATTTATAAGCGATATTTTTTCTGAAACAGCAAGCTAAAAAAATCAGCTCCAAATACCATTGAACAAATATTTTATATTTGCATTTTAATAAATCAAGAAACCGAAACTGAAAAAAATCAGTTTTCAAAGGTCGCCTATGGACGAGATTAATATTATACAGTTATTTTTTTTCCTCTTACCTGCAGTAATTGTAGGTGCTATCTCCTATTACTTTTTCAAAATGCACGTGGATAACGAAGAAAAACTAAGAAGGTTTTTATTGAGACAGGAAAATCAAAAAACCGCGCTCCCAATAAAATTACAGGCTTTCGAAAGAATGGCATTACTTCTGGAGCGAATATCCCCGGGAAAACTGCTTTTGAGAGTTAAGCCATCGAATTATTCGAAAGAAGAGTATGAACAACTGCTTATCCGTAATATCGATCAGGAATTTGAACACAACCTGGCGCAGCAAATATACCTTTCTGCTGAATGCTGGAACGTGATAAAAACAGCTAAAAATGCAACTATAGGCATCATTCGTAAGACCGGAATGAGTGAAGATATGGATTCCGCAGAAAAATTACGTGAAGTGATCCTCACCAGCTCCATGGATCAAACTTCTCCAACAGATGCGGCACTGGAATTTATCAAGAAAGAAGTGAGAAATACTATTTAATTTAGACCGAATCGATTTAAAAAAAGTAACGTTTAAAGAATCCTGCTTCCGCTTTCTGTTTCAAAGCTTTTTCTTTTGCATGTTCAAAACCTTCTTGCCACCAACGGGTCATAGCTTTTTTATCGAAGATGAGCGAATTTTCCGTGAGTTGTACCGGCGTGAAATAAGTGTTTAATTTCACCTTTTTATTTAAAGCCGCCAGCCTTCCTTCCACTAAATCGTGGTATTCCACCTGATCCAGAAGAAATCCAAAAAGGTTGATCATCAATGAAAATGGATTTTTTCCAAGCACTTTATTATATTCCATGTTTTCAGCTTCCAGAACAATTGCATCTACTTCTGTAGCACCGCGGCGTATCGCTTCCCGTATAGGCACAACGCACCCCAAACCTCCATCGGCATATTCGTAGCCGTTTTTTGTAACCAGACTCATAAAGGGAATATAGTTGCAGGAAATCCAGATCCATTCACAAAAATCATCGTAATCAAAATCCCTTATCGATTTATATTCCACCCGGTTTTTGGAAAGGTTGGAAACAGTGACTATTACATCTTTATCGCTGTTTTTTACTGAAAGAAAATTCTCTTCGCTAAAATGCTTTCGGATCTCCTTTTGCAAATTTTTACTTTCCCCAAAGGTCCTTTTCTGCTTGATAAATTGCCAAAACGTATTAAAATAATTGATGGAAACATATTCGCGTCCATCCTTCTTTTTTACAACAAATGGATTAACGCTAAAAATTTTTTGCTGGGTAACATTGGTATAAATATCGTGGATCTTGGTAATATTTCCGTCGGCTAGATGCGGGATCAAAAGCCCTCCGGTTGAAGTTCCCAGGAAAAGATCATATTTTTTGCCTTCTTCTTCCATCAGGTATTGAGCAACACCGCCTGCAAAGGCTCCTTTACTGCCCCCTCCTGAAATTACCAATGCTCGCATTAAGGTTCAATTTGGGTTAACTCTTCATTTTTAAATTTAGCAAAACTAAATCCACTTTCCCACCAGCTTTCCATCTTTATTTTATCAAAAATAAGAGAATTGGTGGTCAAAACCGTGGGGGTGTAATAAAAATTAATGATCACATCTTTATTTGCAGCTGCAAATTTCCCGATTCGAATATTCTGATTTTCAATTCTGTCCAGCATAAAACTAAACAGATTAATTATAAGTGCAAAAACATTTTTTGAAGGCATCCTGTTAAAATAAGTAACTTCGGTTTGAAGCACAATCGCATCAATTTGAGTTGCACCTCTCTTAATAGCCTCTTCTATTGGCACCATGGAACCCAGGCCACCATCGGCATATTCACATCCATTTTTTTTAACCAAACTCATAAATGGCGTATAATTACAAGAAATCCATATCCATTCACAAAAATCCTCATATCCATAATCCTTAATCGACTTATATTCTACTTCATTCAACGATAAGTTGGACACCGTTATTACAATATCTTTTTGAGAAGCTTTCAGTTTCTCAAATTCCTCCGGACTTAAAGTTTCAAGGATAAGTTTTTTCAGGTTCAGGCTTTCGCCGAAGGTTTTTTTACCCTTTATAAAATTCCGAACCACATTAAAATGATCAATACTAATCTGATCTTGTCCATGGACGCGTTTTATCTTAAATGGAACGCTGCTGAAGATGCTTTTTTGGGTAACCGAAGTAAATACTTCTTTTATCTTTTGAGTTTTATCCAGGGCTAAATGAGAGATGAGCAAACTTCCTGTTGAGGTGCCCAAATAAAGATCATAATCCTTACCCTGAACTTCTCTTAAATATTGAGCTACACCTCCGGCAAATGCTCCTTTACTGCCTCCTCCTGAAATTACAAGTGCCCGCATCTATAAGTTTAGCTTAGTTTTTAAAAATTCAAGTTCTCTTCCAAAAATTTGCTCCCTTAAAGCTACATAACTTTTACGATATTCTTCTTCTTTCAACAAGGTGTCTAATAATTTTCTGCTGAAATCCCTGAATTTGTAGGTATGATGCTGTGTAGCATTCAACAAATCCAGCAAATTCTGATCGCTGAATGCATTTAACTGGTAAAGGTATCCAAAAGTATTTTCCCTTACTTCAAATGGATAATATTCCCGGGTATATCCTGATAGTTCTTTGTAATAATCTCCCGTGTGTTCTGGGTTCACTTCAGGGCTAACAAGGTTAAGGACCAGCCATAACATTCGGATATTTTTGTTTGAAAAGCCTTCCATATCGTTGGTCTTTTCCAGAAACTCCTCCGCCTGATCCGGAAATTGCATCCACAACTTCAAAAGCGCATTTTCAATAGTGATATACGATTTATCATTCAAAAGACTTCTGAATTCGGATTTTAACTCCCCTGGAACTGGCTGCAAACTTAAGGCAATAGCCTGTCTTACATAAAGATTTCCGCTGCTGAAGGCTTTCTTGTAAAGTTTAAGCGCTTCGGCATCCTGCTCTCCTGCAATTTGATAAACAACTTCCAATCCAATATAATCGTTTACCGGAAAATCCAGGGCTGTAGATAAGAGTTCGCTTTTATGGGATAATGGGAGTTCCCTTAAAGCAGCTATTTCCAAATAATTTGTGATGAATTCTGACTTTTTCAAGGAATTTAAAGCCTGGGTTCCCTGAAATGCAGACTGCAGTAACCAATCTTTTTTAAATTGAGATAGATCCATCCCCGATGCATTTTCCATTTCAAACAGAAATTCATCAGTGGTAACATTTTTAAAAGCATATTTTTCCAAATAGTTTTTCACCCCTTTTCTAAAAGCTTCTTCTCCCAGCTTTTCTTTTAAAATATGCAATGCCCACGCCCCTTTTTGGTAATAGGTCAAGGAACCGGCGCCAACTTTTAAAAGGGCTTCTCCCTTGCCGGAATCACTTAATTCCTTTAGTTGCTCTGCAGTTTCATAGAGCTTCCAATAAAAGTGATCCTCTCCAAAAAGCTCCTTTTCTGCCAGCAATGCGTAATAGGTTGCAAACCCCTCGTGGAGCCAGTGGTTGGCTCCGTTGGTTTCGGTTATTAAATTCCCAAACCATTGATGAGCCAATTCATGCGCATTTACATTTACATAATTCCGGTCATTAAAAGCTATAGAATCCACCATCAGGGAATTAGAAAAAAAAGTTGTTCCCGTGTTTTCCATCCCGGCATACAAAAAATCCTGCACCGGAATTTGCTTATAATTTTGCCACGGGTATGGAACGCCTATTTCCTTTTCCAGAAAATTAAAGATCTCTTCTGAATACCGATACGTTGGTTCTACCTTATTCTCTTCTGAAATATTGTAGTAAAGCAAAATTGGTATTCCGGAAGCCGATTCAATTTCTTTATGCAGATAATTTCCAGCAACAATCCCAACCAGGTAACTGCTCATTGGTTGATCCATATCATAGTACCATTGAGTTATGGAATCGTTTAAAATTTTGGTTTCGATCAATTTTCCATTCGCGATCACGTCGTATCCCGATTTAAATTTAATTTTTAAATCGAAAACCAACTTCTCTCTCATATCGTCGAAACTGGGAAGCCAATTGGAGGTATTTCTACCCTGTCCCTGGGTCCACACTTGCTTTGGGATTTCCATTTTCTCCGGGAAATCCCAGTTTATAAAGTACATCGCCTGCTTCGGTTGTACAGAATAACTGAATTTTAAATTGTTTTCTTCTGAAGGCCTGAATTTGGAGATCAACCAAAGCCGGGAACTGTCATTGTGAAATTTTACAGGTTTCCCGTTGAAAATCACATGTTCAAATTTCATGTTTTTAGCATCTATAAAGATAGAATCCACCTTCTGAAGGATATCAAAACTGAAATCTACCGTTCCTTTTACCCTTTTTTCCGAAGGAAATATGGAAACTTCAGCAAGTACATCTTTAAAATCTACCACCTTATTTTGATCCCGGGAAGCATCATATTGCGAAAACCCTGGTATTGTTAAAAGCAGAAATAGCAGAAGAAATTTAGATCTCATAAAAATAGTTGGCCTTATTTCAGGCAAATTACAAAATCCAGCCATTATAATTGCAGCATACCGGATTTTGAATACTTATAGAAATGGCCAATTACAATATTATTTCAACATTGAGGAAGTTTGATAGCAGATTTAATATCTTCGTTTTATGAATGCAAACCTGTTACAAACCCCCATCGATTATTTAAAAGGAGTTGGTCCCAACCGGGCAGCATTGCTTCGTACGGAATTAGGCATTCACACCTACCAGGATCTCATCAACTTTTTCCCCAACCGCTATATTGATAAAACCAGGTTTTACAAGATTAACGAACTGCAGCAAAACACAGCTGAAGTCCAGGTAGTGGGAAAGATAATCAATATAAGAACCGTAGATCAAAAAAGGGGCAGCAGGATGGTGGCTGAATTTATTGATGATACCGGAAAAATGGAATTGGTATGGTTTCGGGGTCAGAAATGGATCCGGGAAAATATAAAGATCAATACTCCTTATGTGATCTTTGGAAAAACAAACTGGTTTAATGGAATGTTCAATATGCCGCATCCGGAAATGGAATTGCTGGAGGAACACCAAAAGAATTTGCGCACGGCCATGCAACCGGTTTATCCTTCTACAGAAAAACTCACCAAAGCAGGAATTACAAACCGGGTTATAAATAAGTTGATGCAACAACTTTTTATAGAAACCGGCGGAAGATTTTACGACACTTTATCGGAAGAGATAAAGGAAGAATTGAAACTTATTTCCCGGGCAGAAGCCATGTTTAATATTCATTTTCCGAAGAGCCAGGAGCTGCTTGCAAGAGCACAATTCCGGTTGAAATTTGAAGAATTATTTTACATTCAGCTTCAGCTTCTGATTAAAAATATGCTCCATAAACAAAAAATTAAAGGCTTTGTTTTTGAACAGGTGGGAGAAAATTTCGGGGAGTTCTATCAGGAACATTTACCCTTCCAATTAACCGGTGCACAAAAGCGGGTGATCAAGGAAATAAGGAGCGATTTGGGCAGCGGGGCACAAATGAATCGCTTGCTCCAGGGAGATGTTGGTTCAGGGAAGACCATAGTGGCGCTCATGTCAATGCTTATAGCGCTTGACAACGATTTTCAGGCTTGTTTAATGGCTCCTACTGAAATTTTGTCAGTACAGCACTACAATGGGTTAATGGAATTATGTAAAGATTTGAAAACCAGTATTTACCTACTCACTGGTTCAAGTAAGACTTCAAAGAGAAGGGAAATCCACGAAAAACTGGAAAACGGGGAAATAAACATCTTAATTGGCACCCATGCCCTCCTTGAGGACAAGGTGAAATTTAAGAATTTAGGCCTTGCAATCATCGATGAGCAACATCGTTTTGGAGTAGCGCAGCGGTCAAAATTATGGCAAAAAAATCATTTGCCCCCGCATATTTTAGTGATGACCGCTACCCCAATTCCAAGAACTCTGGCGATGAGTTTGTATGGAGATCTGGACGTTTCTGTAATAGATGAATTACCACCCGGAAGACAGGAAATAAAAACCGTTCACAGGTACGATAGCAATCGATTAAAAGTCTTCAAATTTATAAGGGATGAGATCCAAAAGGGAAGACAAATTTATATAGTTTATCCCTTGATCCAGGAATCGGCAACCATGGATTACAAGGATCTTATGGACGGTTATGAGAGTATTGCAAGGGAATTTCCAATGCCGGAATATCAAATTTCCATCGTGCACGGGCAAATGAAACCTGCCGATAAGGAGATTGAAATGCAACGTTTTGTTAAAGGCGAAACCCAGATCATGGTCGCCACTACGGTAATTGAAGTTGGGGTAAATGTTCCCAACGCCAGTGTAATGATTATTGAAAGCGCTGAAAGATTTGGATTATCGCAGTTGCACCAGTTGAGAGGACGGGTTGGCCGGGGAGCCGAACAGAGTTATTGTATCCTGATGACAAGCCATAAACTCTCATCGGATGCTAAAACACGATTGGAAACCATGGTTTCCACCAGCGACGGATTTGAAATCGCTGAAGTTGACTTGAAACTTCGCGGCCCCGGGGATCTTATGGGAACCCAGCAAAGCGGGGTGCTCAACCTCAAAATAGCCGATATTGTAAGGGACAACCAGATCCTGCAATCGGCCAGGTTTTATGCAAAACAACTTTTGGCCGAAGATCCAGAAATGAAAATGCCTAAAAATAAAATGATTGGATATACTTTTCAGCAACTGGGAGTCCACAAGAATATCTGGAATTATATCAGCTAAGGGATTTAAATCTCATCTTAAATACGCCAGAAAAACTGCTTTGTTTTGATTTTGCAGCTAAGCTGCCCTTTAATCTATATTGGGATCATTATTATTAGCTTTAAAAAACAAAATTCACATTATGCCAAAACTATTAGTAATACTATCTTTGGCACTCGAAAAAAGTATCCGATGAAGATTTCATACAATTGGCTTAAGCAGTTTATAAAACTCCCAAATACCCCTGAAGAAACAGGTCATTTACTTACAGATCTTGGCCTGGAGGTAGAAGGAATTAAAGACTTTCAGAGTATAAAAGGCGGACTGCAGGGAATTGTTGTTGGGCATGTAAAAAGCTGTATTTCACATCCCAATGCCGATAAATTACAACTTTGCAAAATTGATGTTGGGAATGGAGAGGTTCTTCAAATTGTATGTGGTGCCCCTAATATTGCCGAAGGACAAAAAGTTCCGGTTGCAACTATAGGAACTACGTTGTATGATGAAAAAGGGGAATCCTTTGTGATTAAAAAAGGTAAGATCCGCGGGGAAGCAAGTGAAGGAATGGTATGTTCAGAAAAAGAACTCGGCCTTGGAACCAGCCACGAAGGAATTATGGTGATGAAAGCTGATCTTATTCCCGGAAAACCTGTTTCTGAAATATTTGATATTGAAAATGATCATGTTTTTGAAATAGGACTAACCCCTAACCGTGCCGATGCTATGAGCCATTGGGGCGTTGCCAGGGATCTTAAGGCGGGATATCAGCAACAGGATATCAGCCTGGAGCTCATCACACCTTCGGTAGGTGCTTTTCATGTAGATAGCAGGAGTTTTAGAATTCCAATAAAGGTAGAAAATTCTGCCCTTGCGCCAAGATATTGCGGAATTACCGTTTCCGGAATACAGGTGAAAGAATCTCCAAAATGGCTGCAGAACAGGTTAAAAGCCATTGGGATCAACTCTAAAAACAACCTCGTAGATATTTCAAATTATGTGATGCACGAGCTGGGACAGCCCTTACATTTTTTTGATGCCGAAAAAATTGCTGGTGATGAGATCAATGTAAAAACTTTGCCCAAAGGCACAAAATTCACTACGCTGGACGAAGTGGAACGCGAACTTCACGAAGAAGATCTCGTGATTTGTGATGCAGAAAAACCCCTGGCGCTGGCCGGAATCTTTGGCGGTTTGCACAGCGCTGTTTCTAAAGACACCACAAAAATATTTATAGAAAGTGCCTATTTTAATCCTGTTAGCGTTCGTAAAAGCGCAAAGAGACATGGCCTGAACACAGACGCCTCCTTCAGGTACGAAAGAGGAATAGATCCTAATATTACAGAATATGCTTTAAAACGTGCCGCCTTGCTTATCCTGGATCTGGCCGGAGGAGAGATCACCAGTGATATTGACGATTTGTATTTCAAGAAATTTGAAGACTTCCAGGTATTCCTGACCTTTGAAAAAGTAAATAAACTCATTGGGCAGAATCTTGCCGAAGAAACCATTAAATCTATTCTTGCATCCCTGGAGATTCGCGTAAACAATGTTACCGAAACCGGAATGGGCCTCACCATTCCCTCCTATCGCGTAGATGTACAGCGTGAAGCCGATGTTATTGAGGAAATATTACGGGTTTACGGATACAACAAGATTGAATTCGGGACTAAATTTAATGCATCCATTGCAAACTCAACAAAATTTGAAGATTACAAACTTCAGAATCATGTTGCAAACCAATTAGTAGGTCAGGGGTTCTATGAAACGATGGCAAATTCCCTTACTTCCGCAGTATATACCCGTTTAACCGAAAATCTAAAAGAAGAAAACGACGTGAAAATACTGAATCCTTTAAGTCAGGATCTTTCGGTAATGCGTCAGTCTTTATTGTTTTCAGGTCTGGAAGCGATAAGCTATAATATCAACAGAAAGAGAACCGATCTTAAATTATTTGAGTTTGGAAAAACCTATCACAACTACCCAGGCGGAAGAGAAGAAACCAAGCATTTAAGTTTGATTGTTTCAGGGAACAGATTCCCGGAAAGTTGGAGCTTTTCTAAAAACGGAGGAAGTTTTTTCTTTATGAAAGGAATTATTTCAAGTGTTTTTGAACGATTGGGAATTAAAGATTTAAAATCAGCCGCGTTCAAATCGGATGTTTTTTCTGAAGGATTAATCCTGAGTTTGGGCAAATCGAAACTTGTAGAATTCGGGGTTTTGAAGAAATCGGTTTTAAAACATTTTGATATCGCTCAGGAAGTTATTTACGCCGATTTTAATTGGGATCTAATCATTGAAACCACCAAATCACAAAAGAACAAATTTACCGACATTCCAAAATTCCCTGCTGTACGAAGAGATTTCGCCTTGCTTCTGGATGATTCAGTAATGTATCGGCAAGTAGAAGAAATCGCACAGCAAACTGAAAAAAAATTGCTTAAATCGGTGAGTTTATTTGATGTTTATCAGGGTAATAATCTGCCGGAAGGCAAAAAGAGCTATGCGGTAAGCTTTACATTTCAGGATGATTATAAAACCCTTACCGACAAGCAGGTCGATAAGGTTATGAAAAAATTAAAGCACCGCTTTGAGGAAGAGCTCAAGGCGGAATTAAGGTAATAAAAGCGGTTATTTCTAATTCAGTCAACCGGATTAACAGAAAAAGTCCTTTTCAGAAATTCTGAAAAGGACTTTTTCTATACTAAAAATTTATCAGGAAGGATAAAATTCTATTTTGCGGGAAAAGGCATGGTATCGATTAGGTGAATTACACCATTAGACTGGTTTTCATCATAGTTATTTAACTTAACTGCTCCGCCATCTAACATCGCTTTTAACTCAACACCATTAACAGTTTTAAAAGTCGCTGTTCCATTTCCGTATTTTCTAATGAATGCAGTAATAAACTGGACGATTATTAATTTTAATCGAATTAATATGAAATTAACATGCGTTTCAGGTCTCAAAAAGTAAATTATGGTTAGAAAATTTATTTTCAATAAAGCGTTGTTGGTTAAGGATCAATTATTTAAATTAGTAATTAGGTTAAGTCGATGAAGATGAAAATAAAGAGAACCCACATTCCCGAAAAAATTTTAAATTTCAGAAACAAAAGGATTTCCCAGGAAAACTTAATGGAACAAGTTCAGCGGATTTTTGAAGTGGAAAGTCGAAAGGATCGTATAATTTTGGATAGCCTTAACGATGATTCCGAAGTTGAGGAATCCAATATTTTTGATTTTGATCTTTTGGAAGGCGATAACATTTATCATCTTTCAGACATAGAGCGTATATGTATTGACTACCGGCTTCGGTTTTTGAACAGCGCCCTCTTTAAAGCAGAATTACCTTATCAAGCGATCTCAAAAATAAAACATCTTGAAAAAAACCATAATACAAGCCTGAAGGGTTTTAAGATCATGGCTCCGGCCAAGGTGTTTAAATTGAAAAATTCAGACGATCCGCTTTTATTTGCTCCTATAGGAAATCAATATTATTATCTTATACATTCCTGGGGCAGGGATTTACATCCGTTAAGGAAAGTGATGATGTGGCCTTTCAGAAACCTGGAAAATTTCATTGGTTTCGTGCTTCTTATAAGCCTGATATTAACCGCAATGGTGCCCGAAGGATTATTTTCCAAACAACAAACCACCTCCGAATTTTTTATGATCTATTTCTTTATGATAAAATGGGTTGGAGGAATTTCAATATTTTATGGAGTCAAATTGGGTAAGAATTTTAGTTCTTCCATTTGGAGAAGTAGATTTTATAACGCCTGATGCGTTAAACTCTTTTAAAAAAACATATTGATTTCTATTGTTCTGTGTATCTTAGATCGAAAATCAAGAATTATGAGTACAGACGATAGTTACGAAAGGGTTTACACGGGCTCTGAAACAAATGTTCAATACCTGCAGGAGCTTTTTGAAAAAGCTGGGATTGCATCAAGGGTTAGAAATGATTTTGACTCGGGATTAAGGGCTGGATTTGGTGGAGGACTGCCTGGCCAGGTTCAGTTATTCGCACTAAAATCGCATCTAGACGAAGCATTAAAAATCGCCAAGACCACCTTCCCAAAAGACTATACAGATGGAGAATAACAACGAGAATATTAACGGAGTTCCAAAGAAAAAGAACATCTGGAACCTGGTCTTAGGACTGCTTTTTTTGATCTACGGAAGCTACCGGCTATATGTTCTTTCAGAAAATAATTTTCAGGATGACACCCTTGGACTTATACTGGCCATAGGGTTTATTGCTTTTGGTTTATATGACCTCTGGAAATATAACAAAGGCCTTTAACAAAATTATTAGCACTTAACATCCAATAATTTCAACCAAAAAGCGGGAACTCCTAAATGGAATTCCCGCTTTTTGGTTGTGGTCAATTCCCTTGGAGTAAACTCAGGGATTGAGAGCTGGATTATGCCTTTACTGCATACATTTTATCCCTTTGCTCCCGGATTTTCTTATCATCCATATATTCGTCAAACGTCATATACCTGTCAATTACACCGCTAGGAGTTAATTCCACGATACGGTTTGCTACTGTTTGTGCAAATTCGTGGTCATGAGTAGTAAATAATACAGTTCCTTTAAAATTCTTAAGGGAATTATTGAATGCGGTAATAGATTCCAAATCCAGGTGATTGGTAGGTTCATCCAACATCAGGACATTGGCGCGCATCATCATCATTCGGCTTAGCATACAACGAACTTTTTCCCCTCCAGATAATACCCTTGAAGTTTTAAGCGCTTCCTCTCCGCTAAAAATCATTTTTCCTAAAAATCCGCGAATATAAACCTCTTCCCGTTCCTCTTCAGTCTTAGCCCATTGGCGTAACCAATCAACCAGGGTTAGGTCGTTCTCAAAAAATCCAGAATTATCCAGTGGCAAATACGATTGGGAAGTGGTGATCCCCCAGGAAAAAGTTCCTGAAACCGGCTTTTCATTGCCGTTAAGAATCTCATAAAATGCAGTAGTCGCCCGTGAATCTCTTGAAAACACAACCACCTTATCTTCTTTTTTAAGGTTTAGATCTATGTTTTTAAAGATGGTTTCCCCTTCTATGGATGCTTGCAGACCTTCAATGTTTAAGATTTGATCCCCGGCTTCCCGCTCCCTGTCAAAAATAATGGCAGGATATCTTCTGCTGGATGGCCTGATCTCTTCAATATTCAGTTTATCAATCATCTTTTTACGCGAAGTAGCCTGTTTTGACTTGGCCACGTTCGCGCTGAAACGCATTATAAATTCCTGTAATTCTTTTTTCTTTTCTTCTGCCTTCTTATTTTGCTGAGATCGCTGTCTTGCTGCAAGCTGAGACGATTCATACCAAAAAGTATAATTTCCGCTGAAATGATTTATTTTCCCAAAATCTATATCGGATATATGCGTGCAAACTGAATCCAAAAAGTGACGGTCGTGAGAAACCACGATCACCGTATTATCATAATTGGCAAGAAAGTTCTCCAGCCAAAGAATTGCTTCATAATCCAGATCGTTGGTTGGCTCATCCATGATCAATACATCCGGATTTCCAAAAAGTGCCTGGGCTAAAAGAACCCTCACTTTTTGCTGTCCGTCAAGATCTTTCATTTGGGTATAATGGTAATTCGCCTTTATTCCCAAATTTGAAAGCAGGGAAGCAGCGTTACTATCGGCATTCCAGCCGTCCATTTCCTCAAAAGTAACCTGTAGCACTCCTACCCGTTCCCCATCGGCATCATTAAAATCCTCCTTGGCATAGATCTCGTCCATTTCTTTCTTGATCTTGTAAAGAGGCTTGTTACCCATAATCACTGTTTCCAAAACCGGATATTCATCATACAAATTATGATTTTGCTCCAAAACAGACATACGCTTACCGGGTTCCAGAAAAACCCTTCCGCTGGTTGGCTCAGATTTTCCTGAAAGTATGTTTAAAAACGTAGATTTCCCGGCACCATTGGCACCAATAATCCCATAAATATTTCCTTGTGTAAAACTGGTAGAAACCTCATCAAACAACACGCGCTTACCAAATTGAACCGAAAGATTTGAAACTGATAACATAAATTTTTATTTTCTTCTAATAATTTTTGCAAAAGTAGCTAATATTGCCCACTTCATAAAAGATTAACGTTTTAAATAACCCTTTTAACGTGCAGTTAACATAGCTCCGGAAAGGCAAAAATTACTTTTGTATTAAATACCGTGAACTTTAGGATCAACCTCACTTGCTCTTAAAACCTAATATGAACATAAAAACAGCTCTTATAGTATTTTTTGCAATTCTGACATTTTTTTCCTGCAAAAAGGAAACTAATGGTTTAGATGACACTTATATAGGGGGGCAAATTGCCAATCCAACAAGTGAATATGTTATTATCTCTAAAAATAATGTCATCCTGGATACTCTTTATTTAAATGAAAATAACAAGTTTAGTGGAAAGCTTAAGAATATTGAAGCTGGATTGTATGTTTTCAGGCACCCGCCCGAAAATCAAGTGATGTATCTGGAACCGGGAGATAGCACATTGATTTGGGTAAACACCTTAGCATTTGATGAATCTATAAATTTTAGTGGAAAAGGTGCTGATAAAAGCAATTTCATCACAAATATTTATCTTTTAAATCAGAAAAATAACGACCTCATTCTTTCCTATTATAAAGTAGAACCCATAGAATTTGCCCGAAAAACAGATTCCATAAGAGAAGTGCGGCACCAAGAGCTGGATAAAATAAATGTAAAAAAAGAGTTTTCAGAAGAATTCTACCAACTGGCAAAAACCAGTATCAATTACGAGTATTATGATTTAAGAGAACGATACGCCCTTTTAATCCATAAATACCAAAGAGAGTATATCGATAAAATTCCGGGTGATTTTCATGAGTATCGTAAAAATATTAATTTTAATGATGAACAGTTTCAAAATTATTATTTGTACTTAAACCTGATTGACGATTATATACGAACTGTTTCTGTGGAAAATTGCAATAAAAATAACATTGCCGGGCATTCCTGTTCCAACCTTATAAGTGTGGAGAATATTAGAAGAAGGATTTTAATGACGGATTCCCTTATTCAAAATAAAAACATCAAGAATCCTTTTCTTGAAAGGCTTGCCGCACAGGGGATTATTTTTTCTACCAGCCTGGGGGAAATTAAATCGATCCTGAAACTGATTGAGGAAATTAACTATGAAGGAAATGCGCTGACAGACCTAAAACAAATGGCAGAAATCCAGGGAAGCTTACTTCCGGGAAATAATATTGGCGAGTTAAAATTAGTCCTTACAACTGGGGAAACCGTGCAGTTAAAAAATATTTCCACAAAACCTATAGTTACTTTCCATTGGTCCTTAAGCGAACAAGGACATCACAGATTGGCGCATAAGATCATTAAAGATCTTAGATTTAAATATCCTGAAATCAATTTTATAGGGATCAACATAGATAAGGATCAAACCGAAATTTGGAAAAGGGTAATTAAAAATAATTCTTATAATCCGGAATTTGAATATCAACCCGACATGATTCGGGTGAAAGAGGGTTTATTGAAAAATTATTTAAATAAAATGCTCTTTATGGATCCTTCCGGAACCATAATCAAAGGGGATATTCAATTGAACGCACCCGATTTGGAAACAAGTATTCTTGAATTTATTAGTCAGTGAAATAGCTGGTTTTATAAAATAAAAACAGAACCCCCTAAATTCACATTTCGGGGGTTCTGTTTATTAAGAATAATAAGTTATAATTCTTAGTTCCCTTTGTTATAGTCTGCCAGGAATTTTGCCAGTCCACTATCTGTAAGCGGATGGTTTAAAAGACCTTCAATAGAAGAAAGTGGTCCTGTCATAACATCGGCACCAATTTTAGCACACTCCAGAATATGCATACTGTGTCTTACTGAAGCCGCAAGAATCTGGGTTTCAAATCCATAATTATCGTAAATCAACCGAATATCTGCAATCAGGTTTAAACCGTCTGTTGAAATATCATCTAGTCTTCCTATAAATGGAGAAACATAGGTAGCACCTGCCTTAGCTGCTAATAATGCCTGTCCCGCAGAAAAAACCAGGGTGCAATTTGTGCGGATCCCTTTATCACTAAAATATTTAATAGCTTTAATCCCTTCTTTAATCATTGGAACTTTTACCACTATTTGATCATGCAATTTTGCAAGTTCTTCCCCTTCTTTCACGATCCCGGCAAAATCTGTAGCGATTACCTCCGCACTCACATCTCCATCTACGATCTCACATATTTTTTTGTAATGATTGATGATGTTTTCCCTTCCTGTAATCCCTTCCTTGGCCATAAGGGAAGGATTAGTAGTAACCCCATCAAGAACTCCAAGTTCCTGGGCTTCCTTTATTTGGTCAAGATTTGCAGTATCAATAAAAAATTTCATAGTTGTGTATTTTAAGGTTTTACTTTTATATTAAGCAACTCCCGGGTAACAGGAAAGCTATTTTTTCGCGAAATTACAATTTATAATGTTTAAGGAGCATTTTCTCATATACTTTATCCGGTAAAATGCGCTTAAGTGCAATGGAAAATTTTTGCAAGGGCTCCCCTACTTTATAATGTCCTTTGGGATTTTTTGTATGGATGATTTTATAAATTGCTTTTGCCATCAACTGAGGATCTTTTCCGGATGCCACATGCTGGTTCATTATATCCAGGGTATTGCTGTAAGCCTTTTTATAAGGTGAAGTTTCCAGAACCGGTGCGTGGTATCTTCCGGCAGCAATATTAGTTGCAAAATCTCCCGGCGCAACATTGGTCATTTTTATATTAAAGTCTTTCAATTCCATCCTAAAAGCTTCCGTCGTTAATTCCAAAGCACCTTTGGTGGCAGAATATATTCCTCGGTAAGGCAAGCCCATATATCCTGCAATGGAGGTAATATTAATTACAAGTCCTTCCCCCTGCTGTCGCATAAGGGGCAAAACCGCTTTTATAACATTTAAAGGACCAAAATAATTGGTGTCAAAGGCTTTTTTGATCTCCACTTCCGGAGTTTCCTCAATAGGACCCGTGATCCCAATTCCCGCGTTATTGATTAAGACATCTATACGCCCCTCCTTTTTAATAATTTCTGAAATTGCCGCAGTAATAGTCTCATTCCTGGTAACATCAAGCGCAACAAGTGAAAATGGAAAATTGGCGATCTTGCCAGGATTTCTGCTGGTACCGTAAACAATGAAATTTTTGCTTTTTAAATATTCACCTATGGATTTTCCAATTCCTGAAGAACCACCTGTGATAAGGACAACTTTTGAAGAAGTATCTGTTTTCATAGATCACAAAGATGCGATAAAAATTAAATATCAGACACAAAAAATGGCAAGCGACCCACATCACACCGCTACGACCACTTACCCTTGCTGCGTTCCCGCCCTGGGGGATTCAGCAGGAGCTGGTTGTGTGGGACTTGCCGGGGCAAAGATACAATCTTTGATACATTTTACAAGGATTTTTTAGATTGATTTAATTAATTTAGCCTTCAGTAAATACCCACATTTTCATGAAAAATTCTAACCTCCTGTTACTGTTTATATTAAACCTCACATTGATTTCCTGCGGAAGTAATTCCGGAAAAAAAATCAGTGATTTTTCTTTGAGTCTTATGGATTCGAAGACCGAATTTCAACTTGGAGAGACCCTGGAAGTTGCTGTAAAAAATCCGAAAAACAGGGAAATCGATTCTGTCAGCTTTTATTTTGAAGATCATTTACTGGAAAAATCAGATAAAACTTCAGCCAGTCTTCAGCTGAAAGATCAGAAACTCGGGAATCAAAATATTCAGGCTTTGGTATATTCCGAAGGAAAAACAGACAGTATACAGATTGGTGTAAAAATTTTCAACAATAACCTACCGGAAATTTATACCTATAAAATAATCAATACCTATCCCCATGATCAAAAAGCGTATACGCAGGGTTTAGAATTTTATAAGGATACTTTATATGAAAGCACCGGGCAGTACGGAAATTCATCGTTACGTAAGACCGATTTTGAAACCGGAGAAATCCTTAAAAAGGTAGATCTGGCCGACCGATATTTTGGGGAAGGCCTTTCTGTTTTAAACGATAAGATCTACCAACTTACCTGGAATGAAGGTGAAGGTTTGATTTACGATATTGCAGATTTAAAACAAACTGGAAGTTTTAAATACAATCAAAGTAAAGAAGGCTGGGGGCTCACCAATGATGGAAAGAAATTTTATAAAAGCGATGGAAGCGAAAAAATATGGATTTTAAATGGCACTACCTTAGCTGAAGAAAGTTTTATCCAACCCACAACCCACCGTTCCATATCCACTCAATTGAATGAATTGGAATGGATAGAAGGAAAAATCTACGCAAACACTTACCAAAAAGATGGAGTAGCGATTATTAATCCGAAAAATGGAGCAATAGAAGGTCTTATCAATTTTCAGGGGCTTCGGGACAAAGTAACACAACATCCGGACCTGGATGTTTTAAACGGGATCGCATACAATCCTAATACCAAAAAAATCTATGTGACCGGAAAGAACTGGGATAAATTATTTGAAGTTGAAATTATAAAAAAATGAGCCTGAGCCCCGAAATTTTTGAACAAACCATTAAGGTTACCAAGGCAGATCTTGATGAACTGCAGCATGTAAACAATGTGCGGTATGTGCAATGGATGGAAGATATCGCTAAAGCACACTGGAACGTCCGCGCAAGTGACGAGATTAAGGAAGACTATTTTTGGATAGTGATACGCCACGAGATCGATTATAAAGGACAGGCATTCCTGGATGATGAATTATTATTGCAGACATATGTTGGGGAGCACACCCATGTAACCTCACAGCGACTGGTAAACATTTTGAATAAGAAAACCCAGGAAGTTCTTATAAAAGCAAAATCTACCTGGTGTTTGATGGACTATAAAACCAAAAAGCCCGTAAAAATTACGGAAGAGATGGTTCGGGTGTTTTATAAATAGAAGATGGTTTCGTGATAGTCAAATTCAGGTATCAGGCCGGGGTGATTGCAGTTATAATTTAGTTCCTTAAACCTTCCGTCTTAATCGGCCGTAGAATCCTGGTAAATCAGAAACATCCTGGTTCCTATTAATCCACCTTCCCTTCAAAGGAAAGGAGCCCTTTGTTTTTTCTTATTATTTTAAACAAACTTAAAATTTAAAAAATATAAAAGCCCCCCTCCTCAGAAGGAGGGGAGGCCAAAGACCGGGGTGGTTTCAGTTATACTTTAATTCCTTAACCCTTCCAGTGGGATTAAAAATCCTTCGTTATTTTCCCCACCACCGCTATGGTCCTGTCAAGATCTTCGTAAGAAAGGGCATCTGTTATAAACCAGGTTTCAAAAGCACTTGGTGCTATATAGATCCCGTTTTCCAGCATTCCGCGGAAAAACTCTTTAAATAAATGATTATTCCCGTGCGCAGCCGATTCAAAATCATTAACAGGCTGTTCAGAAAAATGCACAGAGATCATTGATCCTATCCTGTTAATGGTATGGGCAACATTGTTGGATTTCAGGACAGATTCCATACCTGAATGCAAATAAGCCGTTTTTTTATCTATACTCTCAAAAATAGTACGGTTTTCATCGAGTTCGGTAAGCATAGCAAGTCCGGCGGCCATAGCCAGCGGGTTTCCGCTCAAAGTTCCGGCCTGATAAACCGGCCCGATGGGTGCGAGATAATCCATGATTTCGGCACGGCCTGCAAAAGCTCCAACCGGCAAACCACCGCCAATCACTTTTCCAAAAGTCACCAGATCTGCTTTTACTCCAAGTCGTTCCTGAACTCCACCCGGAGCCAGTCTGAATCCGGTCATTACTTCATCAAATATCAGTAAAATATCATGTTCATCGCATAATCTTCTAAGGCCTTCCAGAAATCCATTTTGAGGTGGGATACATCCCATATTTCCAGCTACCGGTTCCAGGATGATACAGGCGATCTCACCAGAATTGGATTCAACCAGTTCCGATACACTTTTAAGATCGTTGTATTTTGCAAGCAAGGTATCCTTTGCCGTTCCCTGGGTAACCCCGGGACTGTTGGGTGTACCAAACGTCATCGCACCACTTCCGGCCTGTATCAAAAAAGAATCGCTGTGCCCGTGGTAACAACCCGCGAATTTAATGATCTTCTCTTTTGATGTGAATCCCCGCGCAAGCCTTACCGCACTCATACAAGCCTCGGTACCGGAATTCACAAAACGGATCTTATCAATATTAGGGACCATTTTTACCGCCAGTTCGGCGATTTTTGTTTCAACTTCAGTAGGAGTTCCAAAGGAGGTTCCCAGTTTGGTTTTTTCAATGATAGCATCCACAACAGGTTTGTGCGCATGTCCAAGGATCATTGGACCCCAGGAATTGATATAATCTATATACTTGTTTCCATCTGCATCAAAAAGATAAGCCCCTTCCGCTTTTTCAATAAAAACAGGATCTCCTCCTACCGCCGTAAAAGCACGTACCGGAGAATTCACCCCACCCGGGATCACTTTTTGTGCATCTTCAAACAATGCGCTACTTCTTTTATAAATCATATTTTTTAAACATTTTTAATTGGATTCCACAGTTAATTCCTGACCTATGGAAATTTCCGTTCCTCTTAAATTATTATTTCTCTGCAGCACTTCTACTGTCGTATTATAGCGTTTAGCAATTGAATATAAAGTATCTCCTTTCCTCACATAGTGCGTAGTTCCACCCTTTTGAGCAATGGAAGACTTTCTTGTTATTTCCCCAAGGACTTCCGCGTCATAATTATATAACTCATACCGTTCTATCAAACTAATCAGCTTTGCGGGATACAACCTGTCTGTAGCATATCCGGCAGCTCTCAAACCTTTTGCCCAACCCTGGTAATCATCCTCATCCAGTTCAAATAATTTTGCATAACGCAATCGCTCGCTTAAAAACAAGGAATGATCGCGGTAGGAAAATTTTGGATCACTGTATTTTCTAAAACATTCCTGGGAAAGATCGTCATCGTGGTACACTTTATCGCCTTCCCAGTCATGACATTTTATTCCAAAATGGTTATTTGCCCTCCTTGTAAGGTCTCCCCTTCCGGCACCCGATTCCAGAATCCCTTGTGCAAGGGTAATACTGGCTGGTATTTTATAAAGTCTCATTTCTTCCTGTGCGATTACTGAAAATTCTGATATATAATCCTCAACCACATCGGCATAGCGTTTTTGAGGAAGCTCCGTTCTTTCTCCTAAGGAAACTTCTGAAGCAGCCTGTTTTTCTTCGGTTTTACCGGAAACAGCCTTTTTCTTACTTCCGCAGGAAGCAGCAAAAACCAGGATTACTATCAGTATTAAATAGCGACTAAATTTCATTCCTAACATCGATTAAGGGCAGATTTTTCTTTGATAATACCTTGTTCATTCCGGCAATACCTTGCAATCCTCCCGTATGAATGGCTAAAATACGGGAATTTTCAGGAAATGCAGACCGTTCCATCATATCAAAAATACCAAAAATCATCTTTCCGGTGTAAACCGGATCCAGTGCTATGTTGGTTTTTTGTTGAAATTCATTTATAAATGTGATCAATTCTGAAGAAATTTTAGCATAACCGCCAAAATGGTAATCCTTAATGAGCTCCCAGTTGGTTTTCGAGGTAAATCCGGAAATATCAGATCTTAAAAAATCTCCCTTTAATGCGGGGAACCCAAGGACTTTCTGAGAAGCTTCTGCGGAATCAATTATCCCTGAGATTGTTCCACCGGTGCCTACGGAACAGCAAATAAAGTCGAAATCTTTGTCGGATTCTGAAAGAATCTCTTGGCAACCTTTTATCGCTAAAGCGTTGGTCCCGCCTTCCGGAAGCAGGTAAAATTCACCTAATTGATGTTTTAAATTCTCTATATAATACGCTTGATCCTTCTGCCTGTATTCATCCCTTGAAACAAACCACAGCTCCATTCCCTGGCTCGCTGCAAATCTTAAGGTTGGATTTTCCCTAAGGGTGCTTTCCAAATTTTTCCCTAATTCCTCTCCTCTTATGATCCCAATGGTTTTAAATCCCGTAATTTTTCCGGCAGCAGCTACCGCCGAAATATGATTTGAAAAGGCTCCGCCAAAAGTGAGTAACAATCGCTTTTTCTGATTTTTGGCTTCCTGTAAATTATATTTTAATTTTCTGAATTTATTCCCTGAAACTTCAGGATGCAGAAGATCTTCCCTTTTTAAGAAAAGCGAACTATTGGAACTTTCAAATTTCCAGATTAGTTCATTTGGAGAATTTTTTAAACTAAAATTCAGTGGTTCCCTCATGCTGCAAAGATTCAAAAAAACCAGCCGGATTAAGAAACCCCCGATGCCTAATTTTCTTTATTTTTAAAATTTAGGTAACCTAAAAAATTCCAACGCTTTCTCGAAATACGATAATTTAAATTACTTTCATTAGTATAAGCTTCCCGCTCAAATGAGATATTGCGATATGCCCGGTGAAAATCTTTCGTTTGAAAATATCTGATACTAAATTCTGCGACATACCATATGTAAAAAGGAATAATGAATAATTCCAGTTGCTGGTGCAGGTGAATTCGCTCATGATTTAGGAAAACCGGATCGCTGGAGTCTTCTCTCTTCCTTATAATCACAAATGGCCAAAGGCTGATGCCCCTGAATTTTTTACTGAGTAAATATTTGTTTACGATCAGGATCACAGTTTCAAAGTAAGAATTTGTAATTTTGCAGCATGAGTTTTTACAATAAAAAAATCGATCTGGAAGAAGGAGATTATTATCTGACTCCAGAGGGATATAAATGTTTCACCGAACAATACCACTTGAAGCGAGGCCATTGCTGTCAAAGCGGATGCAGGCATTGTCCTTACGGTTTCGATAAAAAAACAGGGACTCTTAAATAGGTTTTTTATGTGACCCCTAAGATTTCAATAATTTAAAATTATTGCCGGGCATCCTCTTAAGTTCATTCCCATCTTTGTCCAACGGCATTAGAAAAAGCTCCCCGACCTTAAAATTTTGAAAATCCACTTTTTCGCCTTCAAGTAGTATATTATTCCCATCAACTTCCCAGCTAAATTTACCTTCAGAAATAAAATCCTGACTTTCTTTTTCAGGAATTCCTAAATAGCGAAGCTTCAGTTGATATGTTTGGTCTTTACGGAGAATGAGACGGGTATCTATCCCCTCACAATCTGCGCAGGGAAGCACTCCGGAATAAGACCCTTCCCAATCCAGGGAATTTTCAGAAGTATGGCCATCTTTGATTTCCGATATCTTTTCAGAAGCAATGTCCGATTCAGTTTTAGCGGTATTTTCAATTGTTTCTGCAGCTTCTTTTTCATCTTTACATGAAAGAATGCAAAACAACATCAAAATATACAGGATTGATTTTATCATTTTATTGGAGTTTTTAATTTATAAAACAAGGTCTAAATATATGAAAGTTCTTAATTTTATGGTACTTTAAAAAGGATCTAACCAAAACATAATTAATGAATTTTAAAGAACAGCTTTCACAGGGAATTCCTGAAGAATTACCAAGCATAAGACCATACGACACTTCTGTTAACCACGCTCCTAAACGGAAGGATATTCTCAATAAAGAGGATAAAATCCTTGCCCTAAAAAATGCGCTTCGGTATTTTGATCCAAAACATCATTCTGTGCTCCTTCCGGAATTTAGAAATGAACTGGAAACCTACGGAAGAATCTATATGTACCGTTTTATGCCCGAATATAAGATCTATGCCCGGCCGGTAGAAGAATATCCAGGGAGGTGTCTTCAGGCAAAAGCAATTATGCTTATGATCCAGAATAACCTGGATCCCGATGTTGCCCAACATCCGGAGGAATTGATCACTTATGGTGGGAACGGAGCAGTATTTCAAAACTGGGCGCAGTATTTACTGGTGATGAAATATCTTTCAGAAATGGAAAATGACCAAACCCTGGTAATCTATTCCGGCCATCCTATGGGGCTTTTTCCTTCACATACCAATGCTCCCCGGGTTGTGGTTACCAATGGGATGATGATCCCGAATTACTCAAAACCTGACGACTGGGAAAAATTCAATGCGCTTGGGGTTACCCAATATGGACAGATGACAGCCGGAAGCTATATGTATATAGGACCGCAAGGGATTGTTCATGGGACAACCATTACAGTTTTAAACGCATTAAGGAAAATCTCCAAAAAACAGGAAGACGGTGCACTTTTTGTCACTTCCGGACTTGGGGGAATGAGCGGAGCACAACCAAAAGCCGGAAATATTGCCGGATGCATTACCGTTTGTGCCGAAGTAAACCCAAAAGCGGTAAACACAAGAAATAGTCAGGGCTGGGTAGATGAAGTTTTCACAGATCTGGATCCTCTTACGCAAAGGGTTAAAATTGCCAAAACAAATAAGGAATCGGTTTCCCTGGCCTATCAGGGGAATATCGTTGAAATATGGGAACATTTTGATAAGGAAGATATTTATATAGATTTGGGCAGTGACCAAACCTCCCTACATAATCCCTGGGCAGGCGGATATTACCCTGCGGGAATGAGTTTTGAGGAATCCAATGAAATGATGGCGAAAAACCCGGATAAATTTAAAGAGAAAGTACAGGAAAGCCTTCGTAGACAAACCGAGGCAATAAATAAGCATTCCAAAAAAGGAACCTATTTCTTTGATTATGGAAATGCCTTTTTATTGGAGGCTTCCAGGGCCGGAGCTAAAATCTTTAAAGATAAAGACGGGGAATTTGTAAGCTCCAGGGAAGTAGATGAAAACAATACCAATTGGGCATACCCTTCCTATGTACAGGATATTATGGGGCCAATGTGTTTTGATTATGGTTTTGGCCCTTTTAGATGGGTTTGCGCTTCGGGCTTGGAGGAAGACCTCGATAAAACCGATGCTATTGCCGCCGGGGTTTTAGAAAAACTCAAAGAAAATGCACCGGCCGAGATCCAGTCCCAGCTTCAGGATAATATCCACTGGATAAAAACTGCTAAACACAACAAGCTCGTCGTAGGTTCCAAAGCCAGGATCTTATATGCGGATGCTGTAGGAAGAATTGAAATCGCAAAAGCCTTTAACGACGCTATAGCTGAAGGCGCTTTTTCTGGTCCCGTGATCCTTGGAAGAGATCATCATGATGTTTCGGGAACCGATTCTCCTTACAGAGAAACCTCTAATATTTATGATGGCTCCCAATTCACAGCCGATATGGCGATACAAAATGTTATTGGAGACAGCTTCCGCGGAGCTACCTGGGTGAGCATTCATAATGGCGGTGGAGTTGGCTGGGGAGAGGTTATAAACGGGGGATTCGGTATGGTTCTTGATGGTTCAAAAGAGTCTGAAGATAAATTGCGTTCCATGTTATTTTGGGATGTGACCAATGGGCTGGCAAGACGTTCCTGGGCCCGAAATAAAGAGGCTATTTTCTCTGTGAATCGTGCAATGGAAATCGAAAAGAAGCTTAAAATCACAATGCCCAATATTGTTGAAGATTCTTTATTTTTAGATTAGACTTTAAACCTAAAATATATATCTATGAAAATCTTTAAAATCACTTCCGTGCTTCTTCTGCTATCAGTTGTAATGACTTCCTGCAGCACTGTTCAGGTTGCATCCGATTATGATCAGAATGCCGATTTCAGCAAATACAAATCCTTTGCATTCTTCAAACCGGGAATTGACAAGGCAGAAATTTCTGATTTGGATAAAAAAAGGATTCTCCGCGCTATCGAAAGCGAAATGATGGCCAAAGGTTTTGTGAAATCTGAAGATCCAGATCTTTTAGTAAGTATTTTTACCAAAACAAACGAGAATATCAATATTTATCAAAACAACATGTATGGTTATTACGGTTGGGGATGGAACCCCTGGTATTGGGGAACCGGAAGAAATACAGTTAGCACCACAAGTGAAGGAACTTTATATCTTGACCTAATTGATGCAGAAGAAAAAGAACTTGTATGGCAGGGAATGGGAACTGCAGCCCTTGCAAAAGATGTAAACCGTAAACAGGAGCGTATTAATGAGATTGTAAGTAAAATATTAGAAAAATATCCTCCGGAAGCAAAAAGATAAGAATTTTTAAAGCCTCCTTCGGGAGGTTTTTTTATGTTCAAAGACTTCGCAAAATCGGATTCCACAGATTTTAAAGAATTCCCTTCCTGTTTTGTATCTTTATGAATCGGATAAGACTTTTTAATTATGTTAGAAAATATAGAATCAAATGAAATTTTAGACAGGCTCCCGGCCCATTTACAACAATTCATTAAACCGCAAAATTACGACGATTACAACGCCATCAATCAGGCAGTTTGGCGTTATGTAATGCGCAAAAATGTGGAGTATTTGAGTCAGGTGGCACATAAGTCTTATTTGGAAGGTCTAAACCAAACAGGAATTTCTATTGACAGCATTCCCAATATGTATGGGATGAACCGCATTTTGAAAGAAATTGGCTGGGCAGCAGTCGCGGTTGACGGCTTTATTCCCCCGGCGGCATTTATGGAGTTTCAGGCTTATAATGTATTGGTGATAGCAAGTGACATCAGACAATTGGATCATATTGAATATACGCCCGCCCCTGATATTATACACGAAGGAGCGGGACACGCTCCTATTATCGCCAACCCTGAATATGCCGAATATCTGCGGAGATTTGGAGAAATAGGCTGCAAAGCAATTTCCAGCGCAAGAGATTATGAGATGTATGAAGCCATCAGACATTTGTCTATCATAAAGGAGGCTGAAGATACACCTGAAGAAGATATCAGCAAAGCTGAAGAAAAAGTTGAATTTCTTCAGAATAATATGGGAGAACAAAGCGAAATGGCTCAAATAAGAAATCTCCACTGGTGGACGGTGGAATATGGCTTGATTGGAACTCTTGAAGATCCAAAGATCTATGGAGCCGGCTTACTGTCTTCTATAGGTGAAAGCGCGTGGTGTATGACAGATAAAGTCAGAAAAATCCCGTATACTCTGGCGGCATCAAAACAGGATTTTGATATTACAAAACCACAACCCCAATTATATGTTACTCCGGATTTCGCACATTTGAGCCTGGTCCTGGAAGAATTTGCCAATACAATGGCCTTGAGAACCGGTGGATTGGAAGGACTTCAAAAACTAGTTAATTCAAAAAATCTCGGGACTATAGAGCTGAGTACCGGAATACAAATATCCGGGGATTTCTCAAGAGTACTGGTAGATCAAGGTCAACCTGTTTATTTTCAAACCAAAGGAAAAACTGCACTTTCTTCGCGGGAAAAAGAGCTTGTAGGGCACGGCACACATAATCATCCCGATGGTTTTGGTTCTCCTCTTGGGAAGCTTAAAGGGATCAACCTTGCAATTGAAGATATGAGTCCGCGTGATTTACGAGCCTATGACATTTACGAAGGAGAGCATATCACTTTCGAATTCGAAGGGGGTGTGACAGTAAAAGGAGAGATAATTACCGGAAGCCGGAACCTGCAGGGAAAAATAATTTTGATAAGTCTTAAAAACTGCACGGTACAGTACCAGGACGAAATTTTATTTAAACCCGAATGGGGTAATTATGATATGGCAATTGGGAAATCTATTATTTCAGCATTTGCTGGACCTGCAGATCCTAAATCCTTTGATTTGATCACTCATACGCCTTCAAGCACAACCATTAAAAGCAAGAAAACTGCTGAAAAGGAAGAATTGGAATCATTATATCAATCGGTTAGAAATATCAGAAATGGAGAAAATACAAGGTTCTCCCTGCAAGCTGCTTTCGATATTGCAAAAAAACACCACCCAAAAGACTGGCTGCTTGCAGTAGAAATCTATGAATTGGTAACAGACAGGGATCCGAAATTTGCAGACGAGATAAAGGAACACCTGAAAATGGTAAAAGTTTCACGGCCCAAAATAGCCCATTTGATAGATGGCGGGATTGAAATGATAGAATCCAAATCTCTTATCCATTAAAGCTTTTTGAAAGGATTTATTTTAAAGACTGAACTATTTTTAAATCTGTCTAAAATTTTAAAACGTCCATAGCGTCCGGGCTTGTGATCTCATTTCCGTTATATTCCAGTGTCCAACCCATGGAATTTGTAAGGATATAAATTTTTTGAAGCTCGCTTATCAATCGGTTTTTCGCATTGGATTTTAAAGAGGATTGTTCAATCTTACCCATCAACGATTTTTTAATACGTTCCTGAATTTTATTATAATCTTTGGCCTCAAACTGGTTTAAATAATCCTGGGTAACATCGTAATACTGAATATTAGGATTAATGGAGATCTCCTCCTCAGGAATATAAGTAATGGTTACAGTTTTGGTCTCTGGATTAACCCGTGTTTGGAGTTTACTTAAATCGTATGCCACAGTAACATCGGCATTAACGATGATAAGGGCCTTTTTTCTTGCTGAAAAAACATCCAGATAAAACTTTTTAGAGTCATTATAGGAAAACACCTGGGCGAAATTACCTTCCGTAACCACCAGCTTTCCCACATTTTTTATCTGTTTCTGGATGAGGTCTGTACTTTCCTCAAGCCTATCCCTTTGTATACTTTTATTCTCAAAATACTTCCAGGCAAAAAAGATCACTAAGCCCAAAAGAACAACAGGAAGAAGCTTCCGCATAGTTCAAATTTTCAACAAAGATACAAATTCAAATAACAGGCGGAAGTTTAAAAGAAATTGAAGAAAACCTTAAATACAAAACGCACAAATGGACGGCCCCACCCGTCCATTTGTCTTTTTTTTTCTAAAATCTACCCCAACAAATTTTAGAAACTTCGTTATGACTTTTAATCAAATACAACGAATTGAGTTTGCTTAGAGTTTCATAACAAGACTAAATGTACAAAAAAAATCTTCAATTCCAGGGGGATTTTTATATTTTTTACATAATACTTAATTGTATATTTGACAGTTATTATTAATATAACATAATTATTATGCTAAAATTTAATCAATAATTCAATTCAATAGTTAATTATCTATAATATTAAAAGTGCAAATAAATTCAATATTAACAAGGAATTCGCAGTGAAATTCATCTAATTGATTCCTTTATAAAAATTTTATTTATTTTATGAGCTACTTATCAACAATTTGTTAATAATTTCAAATTCAGTCGTAATTAAATATTGAAAATAAAATATGATTAATGAGATTTTTCCATACTCATTAATTATAAATATCTGACCTTTAAATATTTGTAAAAAAAAATTAAACCTTGATTTTCTTGGTTTTTAAGGAGAGAGAAAAAAGCAAAATGGACGGCTATCCCGTCCATTTTGCTTCTTAATTACCCCAAAGCTACCCCCATAGCTTTATGGGATATTAAAAAGATTCTAAGTTTAAACTTGTAACCCAAAAATAAATCAAATCAAGGAAATTCATTAACCCAAAAAACCTTAAATCACTACAAATCAGTAAATCATAATCAATCACTAAAAAAATACCCTGGATTCATTTAAAATCATCAGGCTTATAAATTGGTCGTAATCAAAAACCTCGATGCAAGTATAAGAAGTATGAGGCCGAAAAAACTTTTAAAAATTCGAGATAAACCCTCAATGAGGGATTAAAAATTCAAGTGTGGATATATTTTTTGAAGCTGGTCAATCTTATTTTCAAGAGATTTTTGAAATTTTATATGAGCTTGAGAGTCGCTGTTAAAGGCCCTGTGCTTCAGGCTTTTTTGAATGGATTCAATTTGTTTTAAAAGAGGAAGGCTTTCGGGGGAAATTTGGGAATCAACAAATTTCTGCCATATATATTCAATAGCAGTTTCATTGGGATGTAACATATCCTCGCCATAGAATCTGTAATCCCTTAAATCGTCCATCATTAATTCATAGGCCGGAAAATAACTTAACAAATCAATTTTATCCTGTTCGTCCATTACTTTATGTAAAGCCGCAATCAGATGTGCTTTGCTGCGCTGGTTTTGAACCACGCCATCCTTAAGGTGCCGTACGGGTGAAATTGTGAATACGATTCCTGCCTTAGCGTTTAAACTCTTAATTGCCGAAATCGTTGATTTTAAGTGATCGTAAATCTGCTCCACTCCTGTGATCTCCTTTGAAAAATTTTTCTGCGGAAGCTTATGACAGTTTGCTACGGTTTCATCAGAATTTAGATTTCTATAAACCCAGGAAGTTCCAAGAGTTATAATCACATGCGTAGATTCCTGAAGGAACTTTCGCGTCTCCGTAATGCCTCTTTTGAGAGTTTTCAGTAAAGCTAATTCATCCGGATCGCTAAGGGCCGAATGCGCATCAAAACAATGCCAGCGTTCATTATGGAAAAAGATATCCTCAGCAGTGTATTCCTTTTCATTCACCGCATTGGTGATAAATTTTTCGATCGCTGCCGGATGAAATAATATTCCGAAAGGATTTTGACGATTTTGAAATTTATAATAATCCAGTTTAGCGCCAATGTTTTCCACAAAACAAGATCCCGTCAAAAAGATCCTGGAAGTATGATCTATTTTAGGTTCCTGAGATTCTATGGAAAACTGGGTTCTAAACTGCATTTTAATTTAAATCGAAAAAATTATTCTACGAAAGATTTTGCCTTATCTAAAGCTTCCTGGATTCCGGCTGGATTTTTTCCGCCAGCCGTGGCAAAAAATGGCTGACCGCCACCACCTCCCTGAATGTATTTCCCAAGATCTTTTACCACTTTTCCTGCATTTAATCCTTTTTCCACAACAAGTTCTTTAGAAATATAGCAGGAAAGCACGGCTTTACCATCTTGTTCTGAAGCCAGTAATAAAAACAGGTTGTTTGCTTTTTCCCCTAACTGAAAAGCAAGATCTTTTATACCTCCGGCGTCGATATCCACTTTTTTAGCAAGAAAAGAAATTCCGTTCACTTCTGTTAATTCCTCCTGCAATTCAGCTTTAAGGTTTTTGGCTTTGTCCCGCATCAAAGATTCTAACTGCTTTTTAAGGTTGGCATTTTCATGCTGTAAAGAACCAATCGCTTTTACGGGATCGCTGGCGTTTTTTAATTCTGCCTTAATCTTATTTAATGTCTCAGTTTGTTCTGTAAAATGTTCTTTTACGGCATCTCCCGTAATCGCCTCAATTCTTCTAATACCAGCTGCAACAGCACCCTCTGAAATAATTTTGAAAAACCAGATATCACCGGTATTTTGAACATGGGTCCCTCCACAAAGTTCCATGGAGTCCCCAAATTTTATCGCTCGCACAGTATCTCCGTATTTTTCTCCAAATAAGGCAATAGCTCCCTGTTCCAGCGCTTCCTGAAAGGCCAAATTTCGTTGTTCTAGAATCGGAAGTTGTTCCCTAATCCTGTCATTCACAAAATCTTCCACTTGTTTTAATTCTTCGGAAGAAAGTTTGCTGAAATGGGAAAAGTCAAATCTTAAATGGTCACTGCTAACCATAGAACCCTTTTGCTCCACATGATCTCCAAGGAACATCCTCAATCCCTGATGCAATAAATGGGTAGCAGAATGATTTGCCTGAGTTTGAAGTCGCTTCATTCTATTAACTCTGGCTTTTAAGATTGCAGAAGTATCTGAAGGTAATTTTTTAGTAAAATGAAGAATCAGGTTGTTTTCCTTTCTGGTATCAAGGATTTTAATCATGTTTCCATCGGGAAGTATAAGAAAACCTTTATCTCCTACTTGTCCTCCCCCTTCGGGATAAAACGGTGTTTTATTAAATACCAACTGATAAAGTTCCCCTTCTTTTTTGCTTTCCACCTTTCGGATTCGGGTGATTTTCACTTCAGTTTCCATTGCATCATACCCAATAAAAGGCACTTCTTCCTCTTTTCCAAGAATTTGCCAATCCCCGGAGATAACAACAGATGCGGCACGGGATCTTACTTTTTGTTTTTGCAATTCAGCATCAAATTCCTTTTCATCAAGATAATACCCACGTTCCCGAAGGATTAGCGCGGTAAGATCTATTGGAAAACCAAACGTATCATATAACTCAAAAGCCTTTTTTCCGGAAACGGTTTTTCCCGGGCTAACTTCTATGATATTATCAAGTAAAACAAGCCCCTGATCCAGCGTTCTTAAAAAGGATTGCTCTTCTTCCCGTATAACATTCTCGCAAAGCGTCTTTTGAGAGATAAGTTCGGGAAACGACTCTCCCATTTGGGAACTTAGAGTTTCTACGAGCTTATAAATAAAAGGTTCTTTGGTGTCCAAAAATGTGAATCCATAACGAATAGCCCGTCGTAAAATTCTTCTTATCACGTATCCAGCCCCGGTATTGCTGGGTAATTGTCCATCGGCGATAGAGAAGGTTACTGCTCTTACATGATCTGCGATTACACGAATTGCAATATCTGTTTTATCACTTTTTCCGTACTGGGAATTGGTTACTTTTTCAATTTCCTGAATGAGCGGCGTAAAAACATCGGTATCGTAATTGGATTTTTTATCCTGTAAAACCATACATAAGCGCTCAAAGCCCATTCCCGTGTCAACATGTCTCGCTGGCAGTTTTTCAAGAGAAGCATCGGCTTTTCTGTTAAATTCTATAAAAACCAGGTTCCATATCTCTACAACCTGGGGATGATCTGCATTTACAAGATCCCTTCCCGGAACCCTGGCTTTTTCAGCGTCCGTTCGTATATCTACGTGGATCTCTGAACTTGGCCCGCAAGGACCCTGATCCCCCATTTCCCAGAAATTATCCTTTTTGTTGCCATAAATTATACGATCCTCCGGAACTATGGCTTTCCAAAGTTCCAGCGCTTCATTATCCATTTCGAGTTTATCATCATCGCTTCCTTCAAAAACCGAAACATATAAAATGCTTTTATCTATCTTGAAAACCTCCGTCAACAACTCCCATGCCCAATGAATGGCTTCTTTCTTAAAATAACCTCCAACGCCATTGATCTCTTTTCCTTCAGGATTACCAAAACTCCAGTTTCCAAGCATTTCGAACATAGTATGGTGATAGGTATCCATTCCCACTTCTTCCAGGTCATTATGTTTTCCGCTTACCCGCAAACATTTTTGGGTATCGGTTGCCCTGGAAAATTTTGGGTCCGTATTTCCTAAAAAATATTCCTTAAATTGGTTCATTCCTGCATTGGTAAACATAAGGCTGGGATCATCCTTGATAACCATGGGTGCAGATGGAACAATTACGTGTGATTTGGATTTAAAAAATTCGAGGTATGTAGATCGTATCTTTTTAGATTTCATATAGCCGGAAAAGGTCTAAAAATTATTAAATTGTGTAGGTTGAGAAAACAATTTTTATATTTGTTCGTTTCTCTTAAACTTCTGCAAGGTTTTTGCACAAGTTTATATCAGCAAAAATAGTATATTTTTAATTTATGGCGAAGGTTAAATATTATTACGATAGCGACACGCTTTCTTACCAAAAAATTGAGCAAAAGAAAGGCCGAAGGTTAGGAATTGTATTTCTGAGCATAATTGGAACTTTTTTAGCAGGTTTTGTCCTGTTGGTAATCTACCTGAATATTCCTCTTATTGAAACTCCAAAGGAAAAAGCACTGAAACGGGAGCTGCAAAATATGCAACTTCAATACGGGATGCTCAATAAGAAAATGGATCAAATTCAGGATGTACTCACCAATGTAGAGGACCGGGATAATAATATTTACAGAATGTATTTTGAAGCAAATCCTATCCCTGATGAACAAAGAAGAGCAGGATTTGGAGGTATTAACAGGTACAGAAACCTGGAGGGATATGAAAATTCAAAACTCATCACCGAAACCAATAAAAGGATGGATATCCTCTCCAAACAAATAGTGGTTCAGTCCAAATCCCTCGATGAAATCGCCGTCCTTGCGAAGGAAAAGGAAAATTTATTGGCTTCAATTCCTGCAATTCAACCGGTAAAAAATGAAAATTTAAAAAGGATCGCCTCCGGCTATGGTTGGAGAAGCGATCCATTTACCAAAGTAAGGAAATTCCATTATGGCATGGATTTTACCGCACCCCGCGGAACCCCGGTATATGCTACAGGAGATGGGAGAATTGAACGTGCAGATAACCGGTCTACAGGATATGGCAATCACATCCGGATAGATCATGGTTATGGATATACCAGTCTTTATGGACATCTATATAAATATAATGTACGCGTTGGTCAAAGAGTTAAACGTGGCGATGTTATAGGTTTTGTGGGTAGCACAGGAAGATCTGAAGCTCCTCATCTTCATTATGAAATATTTAAAGATGAAGACCGTATCAATCCTATAAACTTTTACTACGGAAACCTTTCTCCTGAAGAGTTTGATCAGGTACTAGAGAAATCACAGCAGGAAAACCAATCTCTGGACTAATGTATATAGATCTTCCCGAAAAACGCTATTATGCAATTGGTGAGGTAGCCGAGGCTTTTGGCGTGAACACATCGCTTATCCGCTTTTGGGAAAAGGAATTTGATGCCTTAAAGCCTAAAAAGAACGCCAAGGGCAATCGCTTATTTACCCCTCAGGATATCAGGAATCTGGAGCTTATCTTTCATCTTGTGAAGGAACGCGGTTTTACACTGGAAGGTGCAAAAATCCATTTAAAAGAGGAAAAGAAAAAAACTCTTACTAACTTTGAAATTATTAGAAAACTGCAAAGTGTTAAAGCTGAATTAACCAACATCAAAAACCAATTATAAAATGAAAAAATGGCTTATTCCCGTAATCGCGATCGCTGTGTTAGGGATCATTATTTACAGTCTTACAGTAGGATTCAACAATACCGCCATCACTAAACAGGAAAATGCCCGATTGACTTGGTCCAATGTGGAAAGCTCCTACCAGCGAAGAAATGATCTTATCACCAATTTGGTAAAAACCGTTCAGGGAGCAGCCGATTTTGAAAGAGGTACGCTTACCGATGTCATTGAAGCAAGATCAAAAGCTACCGGTATTACGATAGATCCGTCCAACATCACACCGGAACAAATGCAACAATTCCAGCAAGCGCAGGGCCAGGTTTCTTCTGCCCTATCCAGATTGTTGGTTACTGTGGAGCGCTATCCGGATATTAAAGCAAATCAAAACTTCCTTCAGTTACAATCACAACTGGAAGGGACTGAAAACCGGATAAATGTAGCCCGAAACAGATATAATGAAGCAGTTACAGATTATAATACCTACATAAGGACTTTTCCTAATTCTGTATTTGCAGGATGGTTTGGCTTTGACCAAATGGTACGTTTTGAAGCCGATGCCGGTTCTGAAGATGCACCCGATGTGGATTTCGATTTTTAAAGAAAAAATAAAAATTATGAGCAAAGTTGAAGATTTCTTATCCAAAAAAGAAGAAGAGGAAGTTGTTGAAGCTATAAGAGTGGCTGAAAAATCTACTTCAGGGGAAATCAGGGTTCATATAGAAAAAACGCACGGCGATCAGGATATTTTTGAACGTGCCATGGAGGTATTTCACCTTTTAAAAATGGATAATACCAAACTGGATAATGGTGTTTTGATTTATGTTGCGGTGGAAGACCGTGATTTTGTGATCTACGGAGACAAAGGTATCAATGATGTGGTTCCTGCAGATTTTTGGGAAAGCACCAAAGATGCGATTGTCGCCCAATTTAAGGCCGGCAATTTCAAACAGGGACTCATCGATGGAATTTTGAAAGCAGGGGGACAGTTACAAACTCATTTCCCCTGGAGTGAAGGCAATAGAAACGAACTTCCCAATAATATTTCAAAAGAGTAAATGCTACAATTTAAAAGAAAATTTCTGGTAACCTTTCTATTAATAGCAGCCTTTTCTTTATCAGGATTTGCTCAAAGGGATATACCTCCCAAACCAGCTGAACAAACAAGCGTTTATGATGAGGCTGATATTTTATCGGCTGCCGATGAAAAAAGGCTGGAACAAAAACTCATCAATTACGCCGATACTACCACTACCCAAATAGTCATAGCGACCATAGAATCCCTGGAAGGGGAATATATTGGCCTGTATGCTCCCGAATGGGCGCAGGAATGGGGAATCGGTCAGAAAAAAGAAGATAATGGCCTGTTGATCCTAATGTCTGAGAAAGACCGAAAAATATGGATCACCACCGGTTACGGACTGGAAGAATATTTAACCGATGCCCGAACCAAAGATATTATTGAGAATATCATCCTTCCCGAATTTAGAAATAACGATTATTACAATGGACTGGACAAAGGCACATCTGCAATATTTGAGGTACTAAGTGGTACGTTTCAGGGTTCTCCCAAACAACGACAGGGATCACAGGGATTTCCTGTTCAGTTATTGATCCTTGGGGTGATATTCCTGGTATTCATAGTTTCCCTTGTACGCAAAAATAAAGGCAACAATGGCGGCCCCGGAAGCAAACGTGGCTTTGGTGGTTCTTTATTGGATGTAATCATCCTAAGCAGCTTAGGCCGTGGTGGTTTTGGCGGTGGCTCAAGCGGAGGAGGAAGTTTTGGTGGTGGCGGAGGTTTTGGTGGCGGTTTCGGTGGCGGAGGCTTTGGTGGTGGCGGTGCCGGTGGAAGCTGGTAAACTGAAGTACTTCCTGCTATCACATTCTCATCATTCCTCTGCCAGCATTAGGATCTTTTCCGCCAAATTTGCTGATTTTATAGGTAAAACTCAACATTCCATATCTGCGTAAAATCAAATTGTTGGTATCCTGGATAAAATCATCCCCCACAATACGCTGGGTAGAAACATTTTCATTCAGCATATCGTGCACCTTTATTTTTAAAGTAGCCTTGTCTTTCAGGAATTTATACCCCAAACTCACATTCCATAACAAGGCTGTATTATCAAATCCAGGAGAAACATTCCCGTAATAGTTATAAGAAATATCATTGCCAAAAACCACATTTTTAGGCCAATAAGTTGTGGCTTCCAGACTTATTTGATGGTTCACGAAATTCTCATTTCTGCTGGCATTAATATCATATTGGGTTTCAGTAAAAGTGAGCTGATAACCAGGATCCAGTGAAAAATAATCTTCAATCGCATAAGTTAAATTGATTCTAGGCCTTGCTGTATACCTTTCGGCCTTATATTTCTCTCCGTTGGTAAACCCAATATTCCTGCTGTAATCTCCGTTAAGCCCGAGTCTATATCTAAATTCCCTTTTCTCCTTTTTGTTGGTTTTGGAATATGACATTCCAAGATTGGAATTGATTGCCCCGTCCACATTGGTATAGGTTGTAGTTCTTACGAGGTCCTCCCCCGTTATAGTTACCGGCACAACATTGTTATCTGTAAAAGTTACGGAACCATAGCTGAAAAATCCGCTGCGCTTTGCAAAATCAAAATTCCTGTATCCCCCGCGAAGGCTTTGCGTGTAGGATGGCCTAAGATCTGGATTTCCTGTAATGATGTTCAACGGATTGGTTCTGTTCACAACCGGTTGTAATTGCTGAATAGAAGGAATTCCTGCATCGCTGTTATAATTGAGGTAAACACTCTGAGATCGCTTAATCTCGTACCGAACATTTGCGCTTAGGAAAAGGTTGTTATACGAATTGGAAAAGGAGGCTTCCTGAAGGAAATTGGTATTTTCCAGGCTGGTATTTAAAAGACCTATTTCAGATCCTACCCGCCATTTCTCTCCTTCATAATTCAGTCCCACATTCGGAATATTTTTTCGACTTTTAACCTCAAAATCATTGCTGAGCAACTCATTAAAGCTTGAATAATTTCCGTTTTGCTCATTAAAATCCAATACATTTCGGGTATTGGCAGAGTTGGAGGCAGAAAAATCATAGGATGCATCCAGGAACAATTTTTCTGCAAGCACAAAGCGCTGCGTGGCTCCTATAGAATATTCATCCTGCTGCTCCTCTTCATCTATGAACTGATCCTGAATCTCGATCACTTCCCCATCCCTGAAAAACCGACTTTCAGAAAAAAAGAAATTTTCATTTTCCTGATTTCTGTGGCTATTCTCAAAATTCACCTGCGTATATGCGCCGCGGTTTCCATATTTCCTGATAAAATCGAGCCTGTTGCTAAAGCTTCTGCTTTCCAGAACCTCATCATCACGGGTTTCGGTGGAATTCACGAGTTGGAGATCTTTATTTTGAGAAAACGCAGAATTATTTCGGTTAGAAATTCCAGAATTTGAATTAAACCTGGGTGAAATAGAGATTCGGGTTAAGGTATCGGGTTCATATTCCAACCTTGCACTCGCGCGATGACTGTCATTCACCAAATTGCTTTCGCTGATGGAATTTGAAAAAAACCGCGAATTTGGTAAAATATTTTCCCGTGCTACAATGGTTCTGCTTTCGGTATCATTTCTACCAAAGAAATAATCGGCAGTGAATTCCAGTTCTTTTCCCCATTCGTTCACATAATTTATTCCGGCAGTTTCAGCTTTAGTGATGCCACCTCCACCCCCAAAATTCATTCCGTTGATCCCAAAGGAATTTCCGCCACTACCACTGTTCATCGATATACTCCTGGCATTTCTTCCCATCATATCAAAAACCTCATCGAAACTAAAGCCCGAGCTGTTAATATTATTTGAACTCGCCAAAACACTAAGCCTCATTTTATCCTTAAAATAATTCCCAATTCCGCTCATTTCATAACGCTCATCGGTTCCTCCTCCAAGAGTTGAACGGGCAAAATATCCTTTATTTTTATCCTCCTGTATGGTAATATTGATTGTTTTATCATCTGGATCTCCTGCTTTTCCCGTAAATTCCTGAGACCTTGTTTTAGTATCGGTTACCTGAATTTTATCTATAATCTCCTTCGGAAGATTTTTAGTAGCTATTAAGGGATCATTTCCAAAAAATTCCTTTCCATTTACAAGTATCCTGGAAACCGGTTTTCCATTCACGGTTATATTTCCCTGGGTATCCACTTCAACCCCGGGAAGTTTTCTCATAACATCCTCCAAATTGGCATCCTGACGTGTGTTGAAAGAGGCTGCATTAAACTCCAGGGTATCCTTTTTCACCACTATTGGAGGACGGCTGCCAACAATTTGAACTTCACCCAGGGTATTATCCTGGGTTTCCATTTGGATGGTTCCCAAGGTATAGGTAGGATTTTCCTCCAGGGAAACGCTTTGCCTGTAGGTTTGAAATCCTGTAAATGAAATAAATAAATTCATTGATTTTGCTGAAGAATTTCCGCTAAGGACAAAATCCCCGTCCTTTTCTGAAATCGTATAACTTACAAGACTGCTATCTGTAGATTTCTCAACATAAATAGTTGCAGCTTCCAGAGGTTCATTAGATTCCTTATTCAGGATCTTACCTGAAATTTTAAAATCCTGGGCAGCTAATTGAAATGTGAAAAAACAGGTAAGGAGAAAAAATACTGATTTCATTTGGGAGGAGTTTGTTATTTGATTTTAACGAAAAAATGGTCTTAACAGAAATTACTCTGTTAAGACCATTATATTTAACAATGGTTTAAACCAATCTTATTTTTTTCTGAAATAAACTGAAACCGGAACTCCTTTAAAGTCAAATTCCTCTCTCAATTTATTCTCCAGGTAACGTTTATAAGGCTCCCGTACATATTGAGGCAAATTACAGAAAAATGCGAATTGAGGCTGCGGAGTGGGAAGTTGCATACAGAATTTTATCTTAACATACTTTCCTTTCCAGGCCGGCGGCGGATAATGTTCTATTATTGGCAACATGCGTTCATTTAGTTCGCTGGTCTTGATTTTCTTGCTTCGGTTTTTATAAACCTCAACAGCAGTTTCAATGGCCTTATAAATCCTTTGTTTTGTCAACACCGAAATAAATACGATTGGCACATCTGTAAAAGGCTCAATCTCTCTCCTTATATTTTTTTCGTATTCCTTTAAGGTATTGGTCTCTTTATCTTCCAAAAGATCCCATTTGTTTACCAGGATAACAATCCCTTTGCGATTGCGCTGGGCAAGCCAGAAAATATTTTGTACTTGTCCGTCAAATCCACGGGTGGCATCCAGAATAATTAAGCAAACATCTGAATTCTCTATCGCACGTACAGATCGCATTACCGAGTAAAACTCGAGATCTTCCTTAACCTTCGATTTTCTTCTAATTCCGGCAGTATCTACCAGGTTAAATTCAAAACCAAAACGGTCGTATTTTGTATCTATGGAATCACGGGTAGTTCCCGCAACATCGTGTACTATATATCGATCTTCACCTATAAGTGCATTTATGAAAGATGATTTTCCTGCATTTGGTCTTCCTACAACGGCAAACCTTGGCAATTCTGTCTCTTCTTCATCTTCCACTTCAGGAAGGGCCTTAATAAGCGCATCCAGCAGTTCCCCTGTTCCGCTTCCGCTGGTACTGGCAATGGGAAAATAATCTCCTAACCCCAGGGAATAAAATTCCACGGCATTTTCGAGTCGTTTTGCATTATCAACCTTGTTTACCACGAGGAAAACAGGTTTTTCAACTTTTCGAAGCAGCGCGGCAACGTCCTCATCCATTCCGGTTATTCCGCTTTCAACGTCTACCATAAAAATAATCGCATCGGCTTCATCAATAGCAAGTTCCACCTGCTTATCTATTTCAGCCTCAAAAACATCATCACTCCCTTTCACATACCCACCGGTATCTATAATCGAAAAAGTTTGACCATTCCAGTCAGATTTTCCGTAATGTCTGTCGCGGGTAACCCCACTTACCGCATCCACAATTGCCTCCCGGCGTTGGATCAGGCGGTTAAAAAAAGTGGATTTCCCTACATTCGGTCTTCCTACAATGGCTACAATATTGCCCATATCAACTTTATTCTTTTATTAATGTGCAAAAATAGCGTTTTTTCTTTGAATTTGATTCTTGCCTCAACGGGAATTTTAGAAGGCTGTTTCAGCTTGCATTAACAGAAGAAAAATTTCTACATACACTTATGTTTCAGCTGTTAAAACTCAGATATTTCATATTTAGGATTAAAAGAATGCAGCAGAAAAAAATAAATTAAAAACCTCGAAGCAAGCCCACGAGGTATGAATTAGAAAATATTTTCATAAATTCGAAACAAGCTACGGCGAATTAAACCCTCAATGAAAGATTTGAGTTATCTTTAAGTTGCTTAATTTCAGAAATTATGAGTAACAGACGAACTTTTATCAAAAAATCGGGCTTATTTATGGCTGCAGCTGCTCTTCCATCCTATGGTTTTCTTTTTCCTAATGGAAACAGAAAATTAGGTGTTGCCCTGGTTGGTTTGGGAAATTACAGCAGTACTCAGCTTGCTCCGGCCCTTTTGAAAACCAAACATTGTGAACTTCGGGGAATCGTTACGGGAAGTCCCGGAAAAATACCTGTCTGGCAAAAAAAGTATGGGATTAAAGACTCCAATATTTACAACTATGAAAATATGGATTCCATAGCCAACAATCCGGAGATCGATGTGATTTACATCGTTGTGCCCACAGGTTTACACGCGCAATATGCCATTAAAGCTGCCAATACAGGAAAACATGTTTGGTGTGAGAAACCAATGGCCAGAACTGCCGAAGAATGCCGGCAAATCATTCAGGCTTGCGAGCAGAATAAGGTGAAACTTTCCATCGGATACCGGATGCAGCATGAGGATAACACCCAAACCATTATGAAATGGGCAAAAACCAAACCTTTTGGAAACATAAAATACCTGAAAGCCGAAGCCGGGTATTATGGCAACCCGATGAATCCATGGAAATTGAAAAAGGAAATGGGAGGCGGTGCTATGTATGATATGGGTGTATATCCCCTGAATGCTGCACGCTATTCCACCGGGCTGGAGCCAATAGCTGTAAGTGCTACCCATACTACCAACAGGCCGGAAGTATTTACTGAAGTTGACGAAACCACCATCTTCGAACTCGAATTTCCTGAAGGGATTGTTGCCAACTGCAAAACAAGTTTTGGAGAAAACCTCAATAACCTTGAGATAAATTGCAGAAATGGATGGTATTATTTACGCCCGTTTCAGTCCTACTCCGGAGTTAAGGGCAAAGCCAGCGACGGAACTGTTTTGGAGCCTTTTGGTAAGAATCAGCAGGCAGTCCAGATGGATGATGATGCGCTGGCTATTCTTAATGACACTCCGGTTTTTGTCCCCGGAACCGATGGATTGAAGGACATTGTGATTTTGGAAAAAATATACGAATCTGCAGCAAATGGGGGAAAACGAATTTCCCTGATCTAAGAATTTGGCATTATTGAAGACTGGTTTATGTCTTCTGAAGAATGGTTTTTGAACTATTTTATCACTTTTTTTATTGGTGTCCGACAAACATTTTTTTTAAAGCTGAAATTATACCTCCATTGGGCATTCCTATGAGATTTTTCAAAAACAGAACTTGCCTTTTTAATATTTTTAAATTATACTAAAAATTAAAGTGTTTTGCAAAATTTGAAATTATAACTAAATGTTTATCAGCTAATTAAAAATCAAGTCTTGATTCTTTCAGTTAGGCCAAAGGCGGAACGAACTTGATTCTTTTCCGGCCATTACTGACTGTTTTTATAATAATTGTCAGTTTTGCTTTCTTTAAGTAATTTAGCGATAAATCAGGCTTATGAAATTACCGCTTTATCAAATTGATGCTTTTACAGATGAATTGTTTTCCGGGAATCCCGCTTGTGTTGTTCCTCTTCAGGAATGGATCCCGGATGAATTACTGCTGAAAATAGCCAGGGAAAATGCGGTGGCTGAAACCGCTTTTTTTGTCGTGTCAGGCAGTAAAATTCATTTGAGATGGTTCACGCCTGAAATCGAAATGGATCTTTGCGGGCACGCAACACTTGCTGCAGCACATGCGCTTCATTCCATTCACGACTATCCTAAGAGAAATTTAGTTTTCACCACCAAAAGTGGCGATTTGAAGGTCTTCATAGAAAATGATACATATACCCTGGATTTCCCTTCCAGGAAACCAATCCCAACTCCCTTGCCGGAACTTATGGAAAAAGCAATAAGTATAAAACCTACGTATGTGCTTAAGGCACGCGATTTTGTTTTGGTTTACCCAAAGGAAGAAGATATTCAGAATATAGAGATCAACAGGTTGTATTTTGATCAACTGGATCTTGGAACCGGAGGAGTGATCTTTACGGCCAGAGGAACCGACTGTGATTTTGTATCCAGATTTTTCACCCCGGGTGCTTCGGTTTTTGAAGATCCGGTAACCGGATCGGCACATTGTTCGCTCATTCCTTACTGGAGTGAAAAACTGAATAAATCCGTGATGAAAGCAAAACAAATTTCTGAAAGGGGAGGAAGTCTTATTTGTGAAAATAAAGGGGATCGTGTTCTTATCAGCGGAAAAGCAAGAACCTATTCAAAAGGATTCCTTTGGACTGATTAGGATTGTTTTCAATTCTTATAATAGCATCGCGCCGTAAAGTGCGGCCCCATAGGTAGCCGTTTTTTCATTTAGTATCGCTTTAACCGGCATAAGCTCCAGGAGGTGCTCCATCCTGTCCGATTTAATAAAATTTTGGTTAAAAATTTCCTTATCAATAGTTTTAATAATTTTTGGAACAATTCCGCCACCTATAAATATTCCACCGGTAGCTTTTGTTTTTAATGCAAATTGATTGGCTTCAGTGGCCAGATATCTCACAAAAAGATCTATGGTTTCTTTACAAACAGGGTAATTTCCCTCCATAGCAGCAGCACTTATAACGGCTGCCGGATCTTCATGTAAAATTCGCTCTTTAAACCAGGTTGGTTCCTTTATTCCCTTGCTATGAATCAGGTATTGGTAGATATCATAAATTCCAGAACCGGAGATGATCCTTTCCCAGCTTACCAAACCGTATTTTTTATGCAAGAAGTGCCATAAATCAGCATCGAATTGATTCCGGGGGCTAAATTCAGAGTGTCCACCTTCGGTTGCAAATGGATGATAAGCCTTTCCATTCCAAAATAAACCTGCTTCGCCAAGTCCTGTACCCGGTGAAATAATGACGGCATTCCCGGCTACTTCCGCTCCTTTTCTAATTTCCTCGAAATCGGAATCTTCCAGCGCGCCCAATCCAAAGGCATTGGCTTCCATATCATTTATCATCTCAACATTCCTGATACCAAGTTCCCTACGGATCTCTTTTTCATCGATTATCCAGGGAAAATTCGTTCCCTTTACAACACCTTTATTAACCGGCCCCGCAACCCCAAGACAAAGGCTATCTATTTCCGGGAGGTCTTCATTTTTAAATTTCTTGACAATTTCCTGAAAAGAGGAATGCTCTTTAGTGCTATAGGATTTTTGTTTTATGGGTTGGAGCGCGCCATCATCTATTTGATAAAGCGATAAATTAGTCTTTGTACCTCCGACATCAGCTGCCAGCACATGGCCTGATAATTCTTTGAGATCTTTCTGCCTGGGAAAAGCAAGCGGAAACTTGTAGTTGCCTTGATGGTTATATTTTAAACCTATAATTCGTTCCATAAATACTGACTAAAATTTCAGAGAATAGCTTTTAAATATACAATAAATTCAGCGTAACAGTGAAAACCACCACGGATAGTTGGCATAGGCTAACTTCGGGATAAATCGCAAAAAACAATAATAGAATTGCAAATACGCTTCGGAAAAACCAGAAAAAAATTGAAATCACAATTGCACATGATGATAAATATCAGCTATTTAGAAGATTAAATACTAAGGATGTTTTAGTATCTTTAAGAGGTTTATAGTGCTTTAAAATTAATTATATGCGAGTTTCTGTAACACGAAAAAACATCAAATTTCTTCCAGATTCCAGTCGGATCATTGCCAGGTTTTTTATGAGTGGGGAATTAAGAACCCAGCAGCTCATCATGAGAGTCCTCAACCTGCCGGATAAAAAAGTCAATATGGCCCTGGAACAAACCTTAAGGGAATTTGCAAACAGGCACCGGAATATCTCCAAAGTTTTCATGAATCATGTAATTGAAATACAGGACATCATAGAGGAAATGGAAATTGATTTTAAAGAGTTATCCTTAGAACGTAAATTATTATTAGGGGCATACTGTACAAGTGAATATGCCATAGAATCTGCCGCTATTTTCAATCCTTCCATAGTAGAGGATTTTGATCAAACCTATTTGAAACCAGGGGAGAAGAGAGTGATTATTTCCTTTCGTGCTACCGGAGAAGGCCATATTTCCTCATTGGTATTTAGAAGAGCTGTCCTGAACAGTAATAATGACTTAATAATTAGCCGGGTTGGTGATAACATCGATGTGCCGGTAATCTCTTTTAAAAAATTATACGATAAGAAACGATTTTCTAATAAGATGAAGGAAATGAATATTCCTGAAAAATATTCGCAAAGTATCATGAATGGTCTTCCGGATAAATTTGAACATTATTCATTGAAGAATGAAGTAGAAAAAGTTTTGCAAAACAGCACCTTATCCACCGATAAAAAAATTGCCCTTGAAGAGATGACCTGGCTTGTAGATTCGTACTACGATATTAAATTCCATAAAGATTCCGATCTTTCTGAACGGGTGATTTTTCCTATCTCAAGTGCTGAAAAGAGCGGGATAGAAGATGCACGGTTTGTGCATTTTACTGATGATGACAATAGCGTTAAAATTTTTGCGACTTATACAGCTTATGATGGTAAAACTATCCTTCCTAAGCTGATATCTACAGAAGATTTTTATACGTTCAGGGTAATGCCGATGCACGGAAATGGTGCCAGAGATAAGAATTTGGCCTTGTTTCCAAGAAAGATCAAAGGCAAATATGCGATGCTTGCAAGGGTGGATGGTGTAAATAATTATATTATGTATTCGGATAGAGCAACCCTTTGGAACAACCCTGAAATCCTCCAACAACCAAAATACCCCTGGGAGTTTACCCAGTTGGGGAATTGCGGATCCCCAATATGGACCGAAGAAGGTTGGTTAATCATCACTCACGGAGTTGGAACCATGCGCCGTTATTGCATCGGTGCTTCATTGTTTGATCTGGATGATCCTTCAAAAGAAATAGGGCGCCTGAAGGAACCACTCCTCACTCCAATGGAACATGAAAGGGAAGGCTATGTCCCCAATGTGGTTTATTCCTGTGGATCGCTTATTCATAACAACAATCTTATTCTTCCCTATGCCGTATCCGATTATTCTTCGACTTATGGTGTTGTGGATATGACTGAATTACTGGCTGTTTTAAAAAGATCGAAAAAGGCCTAAACATTGGTCTGGAACGACAGAGTTTTACCAGAAACTGATCCCAAATCGAAATCTCGGGAAAAACCCACAAGGTATGTCCCGATATTATCTGGAGGAAAAAACTTTTAAAAATTCAAGGCAGGCTCGGCTAAAAAATCCCGGCAGGCCTCGGGGAATTAAACCCTCAATGAGGGATTAAAGGGAATATTTCCTCATGTCTTCAAAATAGGGAGTACTTTTTTCTTCTACACACTTGGCAGCATACAGGTAGAGGGCAGCACTCCAGGTTTGCCAATCCTGCCCTGCAGGTTCTCCATTCTCCGGTCTATGCCACTCATTGAATCCGAATTCAAGATTTTCCTTATTGGAAAGTTTTACAAGTTTAGTGAGCGCTACAAGTTTTTCTTCTGCAAGACTGTAGTTTTTCGAAGCAACCAATGCAGCTACATAAATACCACATACAAAAGGCCAGATTCCGCCATTATGGTATTCCCCGGGTTTATTATAAAGTGCATAACGTTCATTCCAGTCGGAATCTTCAGCTTTTACAAAAGGAAAGAAGTTCGGGGGAAGATCTACATTTAATTCATTTTTTTCCTTCATCGCCAGACACTCTTTTTCTATCCAGTCAATTATTTCCTCTGAACGTTCCCGGGAAGAAATCCCAGAGAGAATAGCCAAACTATTGCCCAAAAGATCAAAACGTTCACTACATAATATTTTATAAGACCACAACGCGTAATAAGGTTTATTCTTTAATACCAATCCTTCGTGCACATGCCTATGCATTTTTTTCTCGGTTATGGCAAATCGATCCATCTCTACACGGACATTTTCTGCTCTTTTGTTTTGACCCAACATTCTTAAATACGTATATACAAGGCTATTCACAAACAAGCCATAACCCAGGACCCATTGTTCATCCCTCCAATCACTGGTAGGTTGTTGCGCAACCAAATACTGGTTTGTTGGGCTTTGGTATTCCATCCACAAAAGCGCTTTGTTTACAGCGGTTGTTAAAAATTCAGGTTCATCAATTAGTTTCCGGAAAATACCTACTCCAACCAAAAACAAGGGAGTGGTATCACTTGCTCCCCTATCTTCCTTATCGTGAACCAATGAGGTAATATGTCCTTTTTCAGATTGTGTTTCAGCAAGCTTTTCAAGAACTTTTCGGATACTGCTTATAAGAACAGGATTATTTGTTACTGCTATTCCAAGTATGGAAAACATTAAATCCCGGGTATAGGGTTCAGGATATCCCCAGGCGGCAGTTCTGGGAAGTCCATGATACGCTCCTTCAGAATTATTAAGAAGTACTTCCAGGGCTGCTTTTTTCGCAGATTCTATCAAAAGGAGATTTTCTGAGTTCATCGATGAGGCTTTATTTAATTCCTAGTTTATCCTGTATAGTATCTAAAAACCGCTTTGCTACAATTTTGTAATTGAATTTTCTTTCAATATGTTGACGCGCTTCTTTCCCCATTTTTTCCCTTAAATCTGCATCCTGCATAAGCCGTTGAAGATTTTGGGCAATATCCTGAACATTCGCCCGGTAATCTACAGTTCTTGGAATGTCAAATGTAATTTGGTGATTTTTCTCATAGCCGGATTCTTTTCCAAGAATTACGTGGTCTACATCAATTTTCTTTGCTATTCCGGCAAGCAATGCGGTTTTGTCATGGATAAGTGTGTCTTTCATTCCCATGGCATTGATCCCGATAACAGGCTTTCCGCAGGCCCCTGCCTCCACCTGGGGCATTCCAAAACCCTCCAGCCTGGATGGACCTGCATAGATATCACAGGCCCCAATGAGATATGGCATAAAATTGCGGGATACGGTATTAGTGGCATAAAATATTTTCTCTTTTATACCCAATTGCCTTGCCAACTCAAGGTCTTTGCTGTTTTGCAATATTGTGCGGCGTTGGGGCCAAACTTTACAAATATATTTCCAGTTGGGTGCTTTTGCATCAATAATTGCAAGTGCCTGCATGACCTCCTGAGCTCCTTTAGATGCCGCATCACCACCCACGGTAAGGAGCATGATCTGTTCGGGAGTGATTCCCAATGCTTCACGGACCGCCATAATTTTGGGATGTGTTTTTTCAAATGGACGAAAAGACGCTGTATCGCAACCAACGGGCAATACCACAATATTGTCTTCCTTAATACCGTCACGAACATACATTTCCTTAACCCAATTGGAAGTCACCAAAATAAGTGGAAGTTCATTTAAAACTTTCTGATAATTGGCTATATATCCATCTGCCACTAACCAGGGCACAGGTTGTATTCCAAAGCTCTGAGGATGAAGAATGAGATCCGGGGTGTGACCCCAATATCCAACTCCCACTACTACGTCCGGCTTAAACCAACGATAATACCATTCCTTTTCCTGTGAAGATTCAAAATGAGCCGCATGGGCATCTATTCCCAATTCCCGTAAACCTCTATATAACAGATCTCCCTGGGTAGCTAAACCGCCTGGAGAAGGTGGATAATCATAAAGCACCAATACTTTCATAGGTAGATATTTATTATTTCGACTTCGCTCAATACAAGCGTTTTTTATTGGTCATGTGTAATTCGTATATCTTCATCGGTGTATGTCTCGTGTTTCCGTTGTGTTCATTTCATAGTTTTTTTAGACACGTGTTTCTCAAAAACATTAATTTATATACTGCTTTGTCAATCCCAGATTTCCCTTTTTAATAAGCCAGCGATATGCCTCTACAGGATTCCGGAATTTCCTGAATGCTTCGGATTTCGGGGTAGTTTCAGCCTCAAAACCTCCAGGAGGAAAACCATAAACTTTTGTAATTATATCATATTTCTGCTTCCAGATATTATGATGAAGTCTGTTTAGAATAGATGAATCCTCCACGGGCTTTGGAAAATATCTTTTATTTCCGTCCTCATAAGCAAAGGTCCAGAGTTCACCTGCATGAATCTTTCCATAATACCATAATTTTATCACCGCCCGGCTTACTTCCTCATGCCGTCTGTGCCGGGTATATTCTCCCTGTGGATCATGAGTTATTAACACATCGAAATAATCCTTTGGTAAAAGCTCCAATATCATTTTTTCAATAGTTGCTTCCTCCAGAGGAAATTGTTCCGGACCATCATCCATGGTCCCCATAATCCCTTTTGCTTGGAAAAGTTCAACAGCCTTATAAAATTTAGGAGCTCTGTCCTGGTCTTTTTTTCTGGAAAGAGAAATAATTAACCAGTTATAGGAAGGATGCATCAAAATAGTTCCACCACTCCATAAGGTTTCGTCATCGGGATGTGCAACTATAACCGCTACTTTTTTAGCCATTTTTTTGTGTTTTCTTAATCATCCAATATCAATAAGCTTAAAATTTTTAGTATTATGTATTGAATTTACTATCTAAACCTTTGATTAACAATGATAAATATCAATCCTAAATTGTTTCTTAAATCCAAACCAGTTAAAATTGTTTAGAATTCAGCAATTCCACTGTCCGAATAGTTTATTCTGATGAAATCGTTGAATCCTTAAAAACCTATGTCGAGGAGGCCGGTATAGACATCGTTGCGATGCTGGAGCGCGGAAAAAAAACCGAATTGACAAAAATATTACACCGGGATCTGGTTAAACGAATGCAAGTCTGCCTGAAAGTTCCCTTGTTAAGTTTTAATAAGAAGTACTAAAAATTCTGTAAGGTAAAACGGTATGAAATATTAAATGAGGATAATAGTTTAGGCCTCACAGGTCTCGAAGACCTATGAGGCCTACTTAAAAAAGAATCAAATAAACCCTCGGTTTGTGGTTTTCCGTAAAGCAAATCTTCGGGATTAGTTTATGTTTACAAATCCAAATTTTTCTAATGATAAATTTAATATATGGAATCCTGATTATCCTGTTCGCTTTTTTCCTGTTGATACTTCTTAGAAACAACAGGAAACAAAAGAAGTTTATCAAAAAGCAACTGGAAGATATAAAAATGATTAAGGAAAAAAATTCCAGCATCTCTTGACCTAGAAATCTTCAATTTTAGGCCTTATCATCGCTCTCCACAATTCAGAATATTTACGATATTAAAATCTTGACGAAAGAAGTTCAAATGAGAAACTTTATATTGCACCAATAAAACAAGGACAACAATCCGAAAAAATGGCAATGAGGTTTGATAACGAAATGAAATTCATACTTCCCACCATTGTATTCGCACAGTTCTGTTGTACCTCCTTATGGTTTGCCGGGAATGGCGTTATGAGTAATCTTCTGCAAACCTATGGACTGAGCCTTTTAGCACTGGGTCACTTAACTTCAGCGGTACAAATAGGTTTTATAGCAGGCACTCTTCTATTTGCATTTCTTAGTCTGGCAGACAGATTTCCTCCTTCCAAAGTGTTTTTTATTTGCGCACTTTTTGGGGCGGTTTTTAACCTTGGAGTGATCCTGGATAACAATAACCTGAGTAGTTTGCTTTTGTGGCGGTTTCTAACTGGATTTTCCCTGGCTGGTATTTACCCGGTAGGAATGAAAATTGCCGCCGATTATTATCAAAAGGATCTTGGGAGATCTCTTGGATTCCTTGTGGGAGCCCTTGTTTTGGGAACTGCCTTTCCGCATTTGCTTAAAAATTTTACCGGAGCCGAAAATCTTCCCTGGAAAATGGTGATTATAATCACTTCATTAATGGCGACTTTAGGAGGCTTTTTAATCCTGCTGGCAGTTCCCGAAGGTCCCTTTAGAAAACCCCAAACCGGAAAAGATTTTTTCAGATTTATAAAAGTCTTTAAAAACAGGGAGTTTCGTGCGGCAGCTTTTGGATATTTTGGACATATGTGGGAGTTGTATGCATTCTGGGCTTTTGTTCCGGTTGTTTTAAGCAGTTATAATCTGCTTCACCCGGGAACCGATCTTAATGTTCCCCTGAATTCTTTTCTTATTATTGGACTTGGCGGATTTGCCTGTGCAGCAGGAGGATATCTATCACTAAAGTGGGGTGCGAAAAAGCTCGCTACTGCATCCCTGTTCCTTTCGGGCTGCTGTTGTGTTATTTCTCCCCTCGTTTTTTTACAGGATTCTGAAATTTTCCTCCTTTGCTTCCTGATCTTTTGGGGACTTATGGTGGTGGCAGATTCTCCCCTGTTTTCTACCCTGGTATCTGAAAATGCTTTCGCAGAATCCAGAGGTACTGCACTAACAATTGTAAACTCCATAGGTTTTGCAATCACGATCCTCAGCATACAATTGGTTACATTTTTAATAACCCTGTTTAATCCATTTTTTGTCCTCACCGTCCTTGCCATTGGCCCTGCTTTAGGATTGTACAGTTTGTATTTTGTTCCAGGTTCCAAAATCAAGGATGAAAGTGAAAAACCTGAAATATTTCAGAAAAAATGAATCCTTTAAAACATTTCTTTATTTTAAGGAAATATTTAGATCAACAAACCACTACATTCCTAACTTTCATTATAATTTTACCAAATACAGAATTTCTATGAAAAACCTCAGCCTGACCATTATTTTTGTGACCCTTCTTTTTCAATCCTGCATGAAAGGAGATGAAGTTAATGAGTGTTCCGGAATTTGCACGGAAGAATTCAGGACTATTACAATAGAAATAATAGATTCGGAAGGCAATCCAGTTGCTTTGGATTCTTTCAGGGTTATCAATACAGCAAATGGCAATGAGCTTAACCTGAGAATAAATGAATCAGAATTTCAATATCTCAGAGAAAATGGTACCTATCCAATCTTTAGCGATTTGTTTTCCGGAGAATTCAGGCAGCGGGAAATAACTATAAATTTTAAAGGGTTTATAGATGAAGTAGAAGTTGTAAGTTCAAATTACGAGGTAGGTGCAGATTGTTGCCATGTATATTACATCTCTGGAGAACTGGAATTACAAATCGAACTCTGAAATTGGCATATTTATATGGATTTTTAATCGTGCATACTCAATCCAGTTTAGGTAGTTCAAAATCACCCAAAACACTTTTTTCTTTCATCAGTTCTTCGATCTCTTCCGATTTTCGAGGCGCTTCTCCCGATAAGTTTACCGGACCGTTTTTGGTGATGAGAATATCATCTTCAATCCTTACTGCAATTCCATGCCATTTTGGATCGCAATTGCTGCCTTCCGGAATATAAATTCCGGGTTCCACGGTAATTACCATATTGGCTTCAAAAGGCCCTCCCAATCCGGGATCGTGAACGTCTAAACCTATATGATGAGAAGTTCCGTGAGGAAAATATTGGCGTGCTTCCTCCTCTGTTTCAACAATTCCCAATTTAACAAGGCCTTCGTTAATAACCTTTCGTGCGGCGGCATCGGGTGAACCAAACTCATTTCCCACAACCGAAGCTGCAATACCGGCTTCCTGAGCCTTATAAACCAGGTCATAAATAGCCTTCTGCTCTGGCGTGAATTTTCCGTTTGCAGGGATGGTACGGGTAACATCTGCAGTGTAACCGTGGTATTCGGCACCAAGATCCATCAAGACAAGGTCATTTTCCACCTTCATTTTATTGTTTTCAATATAATGTAAAACACAACCATTGTTACCCGCTCCAACTATTGATGGATAGCCTTCATACTCGCTGCCATATTTTTTATAAATATATTCGTGAATTCCCTGTATTTCGGCTTCCGACATTCCGGGGTGCATGGCTTTCATGATCTCTCGTTGTCCCATTGCCGAAATACGAACAGCCTTGGTAAGCAAAGCCATTTCCTCTTCAGTTTTTATCTGGCGTAGACCTGCCATAAAAGTCCTGAGTGTTCTGGTATCGGTTTTGGCTTTTGGGGAAGTAAGGGTGTTTTTTACGTTGAGTTCATTGTTTAAAGGGTCATTTCCCTGTCCTTCCTCCTCCAGATAGTATCCAACCTGAACCTTAAATGTTTCAACTAAACTGTAAAGATCTGCGGAATCTCTTTTATTATCCCGGTAATCATCCTCAAAATCCTTGAAAAACACCTTATCAAATCCGGTATAATCTATTCCGGAGTTTAAAAATTCCTTTCCGTTTTGGGCAATTTCAAATCCAAGTTTCGATTTGGCGCCTTCAACACCCAATCTGTAACCTGTCCATTGCTCTGCCCTCTGATTTTTTTCCTGAACGTATAAAAGCTCATTAAAAGAGTTTCCTTCAGCATTGACCTGGTCTTCAGAAAAAATAACCAAAACAGAATGCGGCTCCTTGTAACCTGTCAAATAATGAAAATCGGGATCCTGGTGATAAATATAATCAACATCGTTGGCACGGTTACGAACAGCATTTGCGAAAAATACCGCTACACTATTCTCAGGCATTTTTGCGCGAAGTGCCTCACGTCTTTCTTTGTGGAATTCTGCCGATAAATAATCGGTGGGGGTACCATTCTGCGCATTGCTGAAGGAGATAAAAAAGATAGTGAACATAAAGCTGAGAACTGATTTCATAAATTATGGATTTTTGGATGCTGAAAAATAAGAATAAATTACCGGTACTAAAAATCAAAAACTTTGGGGCAAGCATCGGGGAATTAACCCCACAATGAGGGATCAAAAAAGTCCACATTTTAAACAAAGTGGACTTTTCAAAACTATAATCTTGCGTTTGCTTTATTTTTTGCTGTTGAGTTCCATATTGATGGACACATTAACATTATCGCCAACCACCAGCGTGGAAGCCCAATCTCCCACTCCCACCTTATAATCTGTGCGATCCAGGTTGGTGTTAAAGGAAAGGCCCATAAGTTTTGTCCCTTCCTTCATTGGGTGATCCATTTCCCCGGTAATTTCGAAAGGTACCGTAACCTTCCGGGTTATTCCCCTAATCGTTAAATCGCCATGAACTACATAATTTGCTCCAGATTTTTTCTCAAAACCTTTAGATTTAAATGTGATGTTTGGATGTTTTTCAACATAAAAAAAATCCTCAGATCTAAGGTGTGTATCCCGCTTTTTATTATTGGTATCTATACTTGAAGCTGGAATTGTAAAAGTGAACTTACTGTCTTTCAAATTATTTGCGTCAAACCAAAATTCCCCCTGGTAATCATTAAAAGTTCCGTTTACAGTGTTAAAGAAATGTTTAATTCCGAATGAAACAGAAGTATGATTTTTATCCAGGCTCCACTGTTTCACCTCCTGCGCATTGCTGGTTATAAAAGTTGCCAGAATAAATAATACTAAAAATCCAAATCTTTTGATCTTGTTCTCCATGATATACTTTTTAAATTTTAGTAATTCTATTTTTCAGTCCAGCCTTTATAGCCTCTCTAAAATATTTTGAAACAGATATTCTTAATTTTTTAAATAAATTCAAGGGGGAGAGAGAAAAATACTCAGCAGTTAAATACAACTCTGAAGTGTTTTTTATTTAAATATCGTCTATTTTTGAATAATACACCTACATCTTACTTTATTAATTTAAGATTTTTTTAATCTACACAACTGAATATCAATATTATACGATCGAATTTGCCAGATAAGGCAAGAGAACCAACAACCATATTATGGATAAAATCCTCCCGCATCCTGAAAAGAAACTTATAAACTGGGTTAAAGATGCCTGTTTATAAATAATACTGCATAAACAGTAGATGAAAAACAAAAAAGATAAAAGAAGGATCAAATGAATTAATAAAGGCTATTTATGGGTTTTTAAGGAGATTTTTCTGTAATATAGGGCCTGCAATTGTGAGAAGAAGAAAATTATATATAGGTATTTTTATAGTTTCCGTGCTCGGCCTGTTCGTTGTACAGTACCAATTCCTGAGGGTTGGCCTGAATCTGGCGAAGGTTCAGTTTGACAGGAAAATGGCCACGGCTGGAAAGGATATTCAGGATGATCTTAATTCTGAAAACCAACTTACCTTTTTAGTTGCCAAAGCTATCACGGGAGAAGATTATTTTAAATTAAGCCTTGACAGCGTTGAAGATGCATCCCGCTTTTTTCTGAATGATTTTCTCGAGCAACGCCTGGTATCAAATGGAATAGATACCGATTTTTCCTATCGGCTTTACACCCGGGACAGCACCGATTATTTAAAATCCCCTACTGTTTTTAAAAAGGACGAATCCCTTATAAACTATCCAATCGAACTAAAGGGGTATTTACCTCAGTCCATTGAAAAATCACTTATCCTGGAATTACAATTCCAGGACCTCAACAAGTATTTCCTTTCCCAGCTTAATGGGCTTACCATTCCGGCATTGATATTTATTATTGCTATTATCTTTGTTGTGATCTGGATCCTAAGATCTTTTTATTGGCAAAGCAATGTAATTACCACCACAAATGAGTTTATAAACAACCTCACGCACGAGCTTAAAACCCCGGTATTTTCAATTGGACTCGCCTCAAAAATACTGGAGGATGATCTGGATGAACGCCAAAAACCTATAGTTCATCTAATTCGAAAGCAGGTAGAGCGCTTAAAAAGACATATCGATCAGGTTCTGGATCTTGCAAGTCTGGAATCTGGGAAAAAAATATTCGATTTTAAAGAAACAGATCTCCGCCCGGTACTGCTTCAGCTGTGTGCAGATTTCAGTTTGCTGGCTCAAATGGAAGAAATAAAATTTTCCTGCGAACTGCAGGAGGGAAAATACCCAGTTAAAGCTGAAGTTTCCCATTTGGAAAACGCGATCAACAACCTGTTGGATAATGCAAAAAAATATTCCGATCAACCTGAAATTAATCTGAAAGCATCACTTCAGAATAAAAAATTGGTAATCAGCATTGAGGATAACGGGATTGGCATATCTGCGAAAGAAAAAGAGCGAATCTTCAAGAAATTCTACCGGATTCCCAACGGGAATTTGCATAAAGTAAAAGGCTACGGACTCGGTTTAAGTTATGTGAAAGAGATCGTTAAAAAACATCGCGGAACAATCACCATTGAAAGCGAACAAAACAAGGGAACTATTGTTTCTGTCCATATACCATTACTCAAATAAAAAAAAGCAGTTATAAAATTTTACTTGTAGAGGTCGATGCTTCCCTTGGATATTTACTATCCGAATATCTGGGATGAAGAATTTTGGGTTTACCGGGGCAAAGAACAGCAAGGAAGCCATGGAGGCAAAAAAACCTATTGATGAAGAAGAACTTGTAGCGCGTATCAATGTGTTATTAGCCCGAATCATGAAACCCGAAATACCGGAAATTCGATTATTTTAACCGAAAAAGCCTTAATATATTTATATCTCATCTCCGGAAATACTTAAGCCGGGATCCTTCGGTAAAAATCGAGAATTTACATAAACGGGGGTTTGTCCTAAATGTGATGGATACTAAATAAAATCACAAACCTCGTAGCAAGCTTACTAAGATTGGAAAAACATTTACTTCCCAATCCCGATAAAATCGGGAGGGTGGCCAAAGGCCGGGGTGGTTCCGGTTTTAATTTAAATCCTATACCCTTCCGTCTTAATCGGAAGAAGGATTCTGGTCAATAAGAAAAATATTCCGGTACCAATTAATCCACCCTGCCCGTACCGGGCGGGATTCCCTTTATCCCGACGCTTCGGGAGGAAGGAGCCCTTGTTTTTTCTTACACAAACTTAAATTTTAAAAAATTAAAAAGCTCCAGGATATTAAACCCTCAGTGAGGGAAAACTGAAAGATCCGTTTTTCAAATTTTGAAAAACGGATCTTTCGACATAAAAAAGAATTTATTAGTTATAGACACTTTCTTTTTTAAAATGTTTGGTAAGCATATAATATACCACTGCCCTGTATTTGTTTCTATTGGATTTGCCATATTTTTCCATCACGGAATTAATTCCGGCATCCAGTTTTTCATCATCTTTTAGACCGAGTTTATTGATGAGGAAATTTTTCCTTACGGTAGCAAGCTCAGATTTTGAAGATCCGGAAACGGTCTCGGCATCGCTGTTAAAAATACTTGGACCACATCCTTCTGTTACCTTGCGCAACAAGCCTACATCCAGATCATCATTTATTTTATCTTTATAATCCTGAATGTACTTTCCAACTTTTTCATCGGTTTTGGTTCCCATAATTTAAATTTTTAATTATTAGTAATTGCTAATTTAACAAAATATTAGAAAAAAAAAAGATAAAAGTTAAGATTTCATAAAACCAAAGTACTCCAATAAAACCTCATCATTGATTTGGCGCGGCGTAAAGATCTCCAGTAATTTTGGCTTTTCTGAAGTGTCATAAAATCCATTTAAAGATTCACTTATCTCTTCTGAATTTTTAGCCGAAAAATATTCAAAGTCATACAATTCACATAAAGGCTTCGCATTCATATTGTGAACGGTTTCAAAATACGTATCAAAATTTTCAGTATTCTTATTTCCCGGAAGAATTCTAAAAATCCCGCCTCCTTCATTGTTCAGGATAATTACTCTGAAGTTTTTTGGAATGTAATTGTTCCACAGCCCGTTGCTATCATAGAAAAAGCTTAAATCACCACATATCAGTAAAGTAGGGTCTTCATTGTTGAGCGCAGCTCCTGCCGCGGTAGAAACGCTTCCATCTATCCCACTCGTGCCGCGATTGCAAAACAACTTCAGGGTTGAGTCCCAGTTAAAAAGTTGTGCATATCGAACGGTGGCGCTATTTCCCAATTGTACATTATATTTTTCCGGCACACTTGGCACAATTTGCTGCATGGCTTTAAAGTCGGAATATGGGATTTCCTGAACATATAGATCATGCCGGGCCTGTCTTTTTTTCCTGATATTTTTCCAATGCAGGGCATAATCGCTTTTCCCATTTTCCAGCAAGGGATGAAACTTTCCGAAGAAGGAATTGATGGAAGTCTCAAAATGCTTATTTAAACAGAAGAAGGTATTGTACGCCTTTTTAGGATCTACGTGCCAGTGATGTTCCGGCTGAAAATTGCGTAGAAAAGACTTGATCTTCTTTGAAACGATCATCCCTCCGAAGCTTAACAATATATCTGGCCTTAAAGCCTCAAATTGTTCTGCTGCATCTTCGCTTCTTTCAATAGGACCTATCAGGGTATCTATACGTGTAAAAATTTCCGGATGATTTAAATTTGACGTGGTTTCGCTCAACACCAACACCGATTCATCCTGAGCGAGGAAATCCAGAAATTTCTGCTCCAGCGCATTTGGCTGGGCAACTCCCACGATCACTATTTTTCGTTTGGCTTTGTTCCAGATTTCGGCATAGGGTTCCAATTCCTTTTCAGAATAAATTCGTTCCCGGATTTCCGGAAGAATCTGTAAAGGATTTACCGAGGCTTTTTCTACTATTTCATACAAGGGCTCATAAAAAGGCACGTTGATATGAACCGGACCTTTTCCTTCCAAAGCTTTATTCAGTGCAAGATTGATCTCCCTTTGATTGTGCTTTTGAGATTCAAATTGTTTCTGTTGTAATTTTTTATCTGCAGAAGTGTTCTCCAGTACGATTTCAGAATAGAGATTGGCAGAATACAGGATATGATTCTCGAATACATTTTTTTGCCGAATGGTTTGTCCATCCCCAATATCAATGCGTTCAATTGGCCTGTCGGCAGAGATCACCACCAACGGAATATCGCTGTAAAAAGCTTCTGCCACCGCGGGATAATAATTCAATAATGCCGATCCGGAAGTACACACCAGGGCGACCGGCTGTTGAAGTTGCTGTGCCATTCCCAATGCGAAAAATGCTGCGCAACGCTCATCTACAATGCTGTAAGCCTTAATTTCGGGATGATGGGTAAAGCCAATGGTTAATGGTGCATTTCGTGAACCCGGAGAAATCACCACATGGTTTATATTTTTTGCGACGCATAAAGCGACTATGGATTGGGCAACGGGAATTTTGGAGTATTTCACTAAACTTTATTTAACCAAAACCTCGCATTATAAACCTCACAGGTTTTCAAAACCTGTGAGGTTTATAATGAGTTTTGAATGAAAGGTAAAATTACGATTTTGAAAGCACATGTACCAGCACCTAGTGACAGTCAGGGTATGAAATCCTGAAAGGCTTGGATTAAAGCACCGCCTTCATCGTTTCAGCTTTATTTTGGGTTTCCACCCACTCCGCCTCCGGATCGCTGTCTTTTGTAATTCCGCCGCCAACAAACAAAACGGCCTGCTTCTCTTCAAACTTCATACATCGTAAGTTCACAAATAAATTCGAAGTGGTAATAATAGTCGCGTATGCCTGATTTTCCTGATTTCTTTGGTTACCGCTTCTTTTAATTTCCGTCTTCAAATTCAATTCCCCTAAAAAGCCGGAGTAATATTCCCTGTCGTAGTTTTCATATTCCAGGATGAATTTTTTGGCGGGTTCCTTCGGAAGTCCGCAAATGGCAGGAGTTGGATGTATTACAGAAATCAAGGTTCCCAAATCCTGGGATTCCGGATTTAAAGATCCGGAGATATCGGTTTTTAAATGAAGTAAATTCCCCGCTTTAGCTGTAAAAGGATCCGATTTTTCAATCTTCTCAACAAATGGTTTCAAATTCTCCATAATAGAATCTGTAACAAACTGCTGTTCCTGCTGTTCCTTTTCTCCCCAAACAAACTCCATTTCTTCATCATATTTCTGAGTTCCTGCAAGAGCCATCGTTTTAAACCGGTTGCGCTCAATTTTAAGCAGGGTTTCCGGAGTAGCGCCAAGCCATAATCCGGTTTCGGGATGAAACCAGATATACACCAGTGCTGTTGGATACATCTGGAATAATTCCTGAACTATTTTTACAGGATCCTGACCTTGCAGTTTCACCGATTCTCTCCTTGAAAGCACCACTTTTTTGAATGTTCCTTTTTTTATTTGCTCTATCCCCTTTTCTACTAAAGCTATATGCTGCTTCCGGGCAGTTTTAGATTCAGTCTTACCGATGGATGACTTACTGAAATTCTTATCGATTTCTGAAAGATCAAGGATGCTTTCCAGAAATTCTGAATGGGCAGCAGGAATATGAAAATTAGGTTTGCCGGCATCAAAAGGGGCGAAAACAAAACCGCTTTCAGAAAAATCCTGGGTTTTATAAATTTCAGGATTTGATTGCAGAAAGGCTTTTACTCTCCCGGGTCCCGTCGATGGTTTTCTATACGCTACAAAAGGCAATTTCTTCTCCAGCTGCAACCGAAGTTTATCAAAAAATTCTTCAGAAGTAATCATTTATTTCTTTTTAGGCAAGGCGATGGTAGTCAATTTCACAAGGGAGATCAGGTTATCTTCAACATCTGTTATTCTTATATTCCATAACTGAGTGGTTCTTCCCTTGTGAATAAAGGTTGCTTTTGCATAGACATCTCCTTTAGAAATACTTTTGATGTGATTGGCAGAAATTTCAATGCCGCGGATGTAAAAATCTTCGGCATCCATAAAAATATGAGAGGCCACGCTGCCAACGCTTTCGGCCAGTGCAACACTTGCACCACCGTGCAGGACACCATCCGGTTGGTGAACCTTTGAAGTAACCGGCATTTTGGCCATAACAAAATCGTCGCCTATATCTATAAATTCTATATTGAGGGTTTCCATCAAAGTGTTTTTAGACATTTCATTACACTTTGCCAGAATTTCTTGTTTCTCCATTCCAATTAAATTATTTTCCTGGTAAAAATACGAAACGCGGCCTGAAAAATAAACTTTATAGAAGAATCCCACTTCTTCTGTTAAAAGAATAGCCGGATCGGAAGATTCAGAAAAATAATTATTAATTATATCTAAATATTTATTAAATTAGCTGCGAAAGAACGCATTTTATGCGCTTCCTGATGCAAGGAAGAAATGCCCTCCCTCTCACAGAAACCCTACTTGTCCTTTGATGTTCATTCAATTTAAAAATATAATTACAAGCGCAGCTTTTCTACTAACTCTTTTTTCTTGAGTTTTGTTTCGGAAGTTTTTTTCAAGAAAAAGAGCTTCAGTCATAATTTGAGATCAATTCCGGTTTTAAACAAAAGCCAGCTTGTGTGATTTAATACCGCTATTCGATGATTCAACCTATTCAAATATTAGTCGTTGAAGATGAAATGATCATCGCTGCCAATATTTCTATGCAGCTTACAGAAATGGGGTATGAAGTTTCAGGAATTATTCCCAGGGGTGAAGACGCCTTAAGTCATATTATAAACAACCTCCCGGATATCGTGTTGATAGACATTCAGCTTAAAGGTGAACTGGATGGAATAGAAACCGCGCAAAAGATGCATGAACTCAATAAGGATATTGCGATAATATACCTTACTGCCAATGCCGATGAAGCAAATTTTAACAGGGCTAAAATAACCCACCCGTATGCATTTATCTCCAAACCTTTTAAAAAATTAGATTTACAGCGCAGTATTGAGCTTACAATCCATCAGTTAAAATGTAATATCAATAGCACATCCAATGAATCTAAAAACGGGTCTTCCACGGTTGTTTTAAAAGATTGCCTTTTTGTTAGAAATCGTGAAACGATGGTGAAAGTAGCTATTAAGGATATTCGGTACATTGAAGCTGAGCGTAATTATTGCAGGATATTTTCAATGGAAAAGGAATATTTAATAGTGACTACGCTTAAAGATATAGACAAAAAGCTACCTCAAGAACATTTTTTAAGAATTCATAGATCTTACATTATCAATTTCTCCCGAATAGACGAAATAGGCGGCTCGCATGTAGTTATTTCACGAAAAACAATCCCTATGTCCAAAGGAATGCGCACCGAGCTCTTAAAAAGATTGCAAACCATTTAAACCTTTGGTAAAGATATGGTCGATTTGGAAAGTATTTTCTGCGGGTCATGCTATTCTGCTTGTCTTCAGATTTATAAATAATTATTTATTCAACAATCTTGAGATGCTAAACCATGGATTTCCAAACGTAAAACCAGTTTCTTTTTTCCATATATTTAAATACCCTCAGGTTATTTTTCCTAGTTTAAAAAAATAAATATGAAAGAAATTATCTCTTTACTTTTTATGTTTTTTTACATCAGCGCTGGTTTTTCACAGGCTTCGAATGTGAAAGATTTAGATTCCATTCTTGTATGGATGGATGCGCACGCAAAAATACCTGCAGACTCTACGCAGTTGGGCGCTAATTCACATAAAGCTGTATTGCTGTCCAAAAAGCTGAATAACCAAAACGCCCTTGCCAAATCTTATTTACATCTGGCATATTATCACAAAGAATACTCTAACCTGGATTCTTCATTGGTTTATACCCTTAAGGCAAAAGATATTTACAGCACTTTGCAAAATGAATTAAACCTTGCCAAAACCCATCTCGCCCTTAAGGAAGTTTATGCCCTTAAAACAGAGTATGGAAAAGCTACAGAACAGGGGTATAAAGCCTTGGAAATTTTCGAAAAATTAAACGATCAAAAAGGCATCGCACAAAGCTATACGCATCTTTGCGGACTACTATATTACGAAAACAGTTATTTAACAGGGATCGATTTATGCAACATAGCAATTGAAATACTGGAAAAGTTAGATTCAAAGGAAGATTTGGCCTTGGCCTATCATAATAAAGCATTTAACCAACTTTTTTCAGGAGATGAACTGCAAGATGCATTGAAGAATATAAATACAGCTATTGCCCTTTATAAAACCCAGGGGGAATATGGTATTCCTATGATGGCCTCTATAAACTGGCGTGGAAATATTTACAAGTATATGGGAGAGTATGATGCTGCTATTGCAGATTACCAGGCCAATTTTGATAAATCCAACGAAATGGGATTGCAACGATACCTAATCCCCTCTTTGGCTAATATAGGGCACGTGTATTTGATGCAGGGAAAATATGAAGAAGCACTCCCCTACAATCTCGAAGCTATTGATATTATGATAAAAACAGGGAGGGTAGGAAATCTATGGGAAAACTATATGCACGTGTCGTCAATTTATGAGTCTTTAGGTGATTACAAAAATGCAATGATATACACCAAGCTTTATGCAAAGGCATATACAGAACTTAAAGATCGCGCGATTCAAAGTTTGGAAAGTGAAATCCAGGCTAAATATGAAACCGGACAAAAAAATGCCACCATCCTTTTTCAAAATGAAAAAATAACGCAACAACGCAAAACTCAAACCCTTTACATAATTCTTGTGGGTCTATTGGCCTTTATTCTTTTTGGATTATTCTATTATTATAAAAAGCGCCAAAAGCGAAACCAGGAATTGCTCGCATTAAATAATCAATTAGATATCAAAAACAAGCAAAACGAGCTGCTTATAAAAGAAATTCATCACCGTGTAAAAAACAATTTGGAATTGGTTAAAAGTTTAATTTCGCTGCAATCAGCCCAACTGGAAGATTCAGCAGCCAAAGACGCTATGATGGCTAGTCAAAACAGGGTGCAGTCCATGGGCATTATTCATCAAAAATTATATCAGGGAGAAAATCTGGGAAGCATTGAAATGAAAGATTATTTCCTGAATTTGGGTGAAGGCGTTTTAGATACCTTTAATGCAGAAGATAAGGTGAAAATTGAATGCGCGATGGACAGCCTGGAGCTGGATGTGGATACCGCAGTACCCATTGGTTTGATAGTTAATGAACTACTTACAAACGCCTTAAAATATGCGTTTCCAGAGAATAGGAATGGAACCATACAAATAAGCTTATCTCAAACAAATCCAGAGACTTTATCCTTAACAGTGTCTGATAACGGCGTGGGTAAAACAATCGGTTTGTCACCACAAGGAACCGGTTTTGGCTCTCAGTTAATTCAATTATTGACACAACAACTCAATGGCACTATTCTGGAAAAAAATGAAAATGGCACTGCAGTAGAGTTTCACTTTAAAATCAAAAATGCAGCCTGATGGAGAATCCTTTAAAACATTATTTGGTCGAAAATAAACAAACCTTGCTTTTCTGAATTTTTCAATTATACCGATAATTAAAATGCTGATTAGTGTTGACCGGTATTAAACATTAATTTTCAATGCTACTTGTTTTTATCTCCCGCTGATCTCCGCAGAAATTAATCCTCAATGCATTAAGAATACAAGAATAATTTTGTCTATTCTCTATTCTCTATTTTTTTCCATTTAACCAACAAAAGAATGCTTTGGGAAATTATTTAACTCTTTAGGACAGTATTTCACCCCTTTCATCCTAACATACTTGCTTTCAGATTAATAGGTAATTACTTTGTTGTTAAATCAACTAAAACCAGGAAATTATGAAAACTGTAAATTTTATCACCTTCCTTTTTGCATTAGCAATTCTGCCAACAAATGTCGTCCATTCTCAAAACACCAATCAGTCATTTTGGGTACACGAAGACCAGGTAAAACCTTCCATGCTTAAAGAGTATGAAGCCGTTTCCAAAGATTTTATTGCCGCCTGCAAGGAACATGATTTAAAAGATGCCAACTGGTCAACGGCTCGTCTGCACGGTGGAACCTATTTGACCATTTCACCTATTAGTAACATGGCCGATCTTGATAAGAATACTTTGGCGCCTTTAGTTGAAAAAATGGGAGAAGAAAATTTTAGAGCCATATTTAACCGTTTTGACAAATGCTATGATGTTCACAGGAACTATGTGGTTCATTTGATCACTGATATGTCTTATATGCCTGACGGACTCACCACCAATACCCCAGGAGAGGATTACAGGAAATGGCACTTCTTTCACGTAACCCCTGAAAATGTTGCGAACCTTAGAAATAAGATGAAGGAAATTAAAGCATTGTACGAGGAGAAAGGGGCCAATGAACATTTCAGGATCTACCGCAATGGCTTTGGCACCGCTGGAGATTACTATCTCGTGGTAATATCAGCAAAGGATGCCCTGGCTTATGAAAAAACATCTGATGAAACAGATGTACTTCTGGGAGCGGAAGGAGAGAAATTGTTTGATGAAATGATGCAATACGTTCATAAATATGAATCCAAAACAGGCAGCATGCGTGCAGACCTGGGATATACTGCAAAACAATAACAACATAAAAAACAACCGATGAACACTTTACAGAGATATTCAATTCTTCTTATAACTGTATTGTTTACATCAACCATACTGCAAGGGCAAAATACCAACAATCAGGAAATGATTAAAAACTTATATGATATCCTGCAAAACAGTAAGGCAAGCTCAAATGACATCACAGTGTTAATCCCCGGAATAAAATGGGAGGATGTAAAATATTCCAGGGAAGACAATGAAAGATCCTCCATAACATTGGATGCGATTATGAAAAAAGAATGGGGCAGCATTGTATTTGAGAAACTTGATATCCGGGACACCGAAAAAAATGAGGTAATCGTTACCGGGATAGTAAATGGACGCCAACCAACAGAGTGTGAGTTTACCTCAACCCGGTTTAAACATTCCTGGGATTTAAAAGATGGAAAAATCGTCAGTTTTAAAGAATATTAAAAAACCAATATTATGCGAAAAATACTATTAATTGGACTTGCAATAGTCTTATTTACAGCCTGTGAACAAAAAGACTCACGATACACACAACAATCGCCGGAAATTGATTTGGTGAAAAAACACATAGACAATTACAACAAAAAGAATTACAACATGAATGGGAGTGCCCTGGCCGATAGCTCTAAATCATTTTTTAATGCTAAAGAGAATCCTATTTTAAGAAAAGACATCATCGCCTACCATGAGGCCAATGATGCCAATTATTCTAAAAGAGGCTTTCTTGAAAAAGACCAGGAATTTGAGATGGTAGTAACCGATGATGGTGAAACTTGGGTCAATGCCTGGCTGGATTGGCAAGCTACCTTAGCGACTAATGGAAAGGCAATTGACATGCCGGTTCATATGACATTTAAAATAATAGATGGTAAAATTGTTCAAGAGCATGGCTATTGGGATCCAACAGAAATCCTTATGGAATTACAAAATATCGAAGCCGAAAAGGCCATGTCTGTTGATGAAAAACTACTCAAAAAAGGAATTGACGACATAGTCAAAGCTTGGAATGCCAACGATCAAGCAGCTATGAAGGCTGCCATGACGGACAATTTCATTAGAACTGAAAACGGGAATGTTATTGTTAACAGCTCATCTGAATATGCAACCAACCTTATGGATGTCTTTTTTACCGGTTTCCCTGATTTCCAGGTGGCCTTAGACGACTATCAAATTATGGGGAACAAAGTGTTGATTAATTGGACAGTCACAGGTACCAATACTGGTGAGTTCCAGGGGGTAACAACAAACAAACCTATTACCACGCATGGTGCAAGCATCTGGACCTTTGAAAAAGACGGAAAAGCTTCCAGAGAAGATGCCTATTATGATAATCTTACTTTATTTCAACAGTTAGGATATTCAATGCCGGCACCTCCAAAATCTTAAATTCATAAAAAACACGCAGATAATTTGGGTACACAGGTTGAGTAGTAATCAGGAAACGAATTTTAATTTAAAGAGCTTACAAAAATCTATGGGAATCTGTTTGATTTAATTTCTAATCAATTGAGTATTCTTGCTACCCTTTTAAGGAACAGGATTCAATATAGATTATAATTTATAAACTAAAAAAACACCCGGTTTCGCGGGCCTTGAAAATGAAAACAGTTGGAATAATTGGTGGTTCAGGCTTTATTGGAAGCTACATCACCCGGAAATTTTTGGCAGAAGGATTCGAGGTAAAAGTATCGGTGACCGATATCCGTAAAAGCGAAAAGTATCAACATCTTTTCAATCTTAAAAATTCTGACAACCTCAATATTCGCGGATTAAAACTCGAGGATACAGAAACTTTACAGGATTTTATAAAGGATTGTGAAATTGTGGTGCACAGCGGCACCCCTTTCCAATTGGATGTTAAAGATCCCAAAACCGAACTTTTTGATCCAACTATTAATGGTACCAATAATTTTCTTGATGCCGTAAGTGAGGCGCCAAATATTGAAAAGGTAGTTTTTATTGCCTCCGTGGCTGCTTTCAACACTAACTTTCCTATGCCGGCAGGCGGTAAAAGTTTTACAGATCCCTTTGATGAAAAGGAACTTCGATTTACCAGTATAGAAAGCCACCCATATGGTCAGGCCAAATTTATTGCCAATCAGGCAGTGGAGCAATTCATCGAAAAAAACCCCAAAATTTCTTTTGAAATATGTTCAGTTTCGCCGGTGATGGTGATGGGGAAATCCCTTTCTAACAGAGAAGATTCCACCTCTACCGGAGTTCAGTTCCTCATAAAGAACAAAATAGCCCCCGATGAGTTTTTTCAATCACTCTACGACAACGATGTTCCTTTTGCGGTAGTAGATGTTGAAGATGTAGCCAATGCCGTTTTTAATGCCGCAACTACAAAAGGACTCCACGGGAAAGACTATTTATTGAGCAGCCAAACATACCGTGTCTCAGATATTCACGAGATGCTTAACAACCGTGAACCCAAAGAAGAAGCACAGGTTATTTATAAAAACGATCTCGCTAAAAGCGATTTGAAAATAAAGTTCAAGCCGGTAAAGGAAACATTAAGCAGTTTTTCAAAATGAAAACTAAACCAACAACTAATTTAAAATCTATAGATCATGAAAAATTTACTAATTCTAATCGTACTAATGATGGTGGGCCATACTGGAATTGCCCAGGACAAGCTTTATTTAATATTCGAGTTTATGAAAGTGGACAATGAGCAGGAACAAGCTTATATGGAAACCGAAGCATTTTGGGAAAAAATTCAGGAACAGCGGGTTAAAAATGGAGATATTATGGGATGGGATTTGTGGGGTTTACAGCCCGGAGGTGAGAATCAGGGATATCAATACCTCACTGTAAGCCTTTATAATGATCCGGTAAAAATGATGAGCGGGGCAGGAGATTTTGAGGCAGCCCTAAAAGCAGCTTACCCGGAAATGTCTGATGACGATCTTACTGAAAAATTTAACAACACCGCAAAATCAAGAGATTTGGCAAAGCGCATATATCTTGAACAAATCGCGACCACTAAAGGTGATTTTGAGATGCCTTTAGGTACCGTTGCCGGAATTAATTTAATGAAAGTAACGGATGGAGATTATGAAAAATACGAAAAATTTGAAACAGAAATTTTCCAGCCCATGCATCAAAAAGAAGTCGATACGGGATTAAGGGGAAATTGGGGTTTATTGCGCTATATGTTGCCGGTTGGAAGTGATGTTTACGCCTCACATATCACCGTGGATATGTACAGGAATTACAACCATTTATTTAGTGGAGGAGCTGCCGCAGCACCAGCATTGTCTGCAGACCAAAATCGAAAAATTCAGGAAGGAATCGCTTCCCGGGATTTGAAATATAAGTATATGGCTACCCTTTTAAGGAAGGTGCGATAAAACATTTTTCAATGACTTTGTGGAAAGTTGACAAGCGCTTCATTCTGCAATAAACCTGAACTAACCAAAAAATTATTAGGCTCATAAGGGTAGAAATAAAACAATAGTTACAAAATCATACCAGCCACTAAATTTCTTAAAATGAAAACAGCAACATTATTTTTAGCACTCTCTTTTTTGAGTATCCCGAACATATTCGCGCAGCAAAGCCAGGTAGAAAACAACATTAAAACCTATAAGACCACCTGGGACAATGTCATTAACAAAGGACAAATAGATCAAATAAACGCTAAAAATTTTGACGAGAACATCGTCATGATAGCAAGCCCAGAGAATATTGTGGGAATTGATGCCTTTAAAGCCTACTACCAAAACTTTCTTACCGGATTTTCAGACATCAAATTCACCGTGGTGGAAATTCTTGGAAGCGAAGATAAAATTGTGAAACATTTTAATTTTAAAGGCAAGCACACGGGTGATTTTTTTGGGATTCCGCCAACTGGTAAAACCGTTGATTTAAGTGGGGTTACAATTGCCAAAATGAAAAATGGAAAAATAGCCCAGGAACAGGATTTTTTTGATAATATGTTATTTATGCAACAATTAGGTTTGGTATCCAACCCTGAAAACCTGGACATAGTAGATAATTTATACAAAGCTTTTTCCACTGGCGATATTCCCTCGGTGCTTGGTGCTTTGGATGAAAAAGTTGTCTGGAATGAGGCCGAAGGCAACGCCTATGCTGACGGTAATCCGTACATCGGTCCGGACGCTGTTTTGAATGGGGTTTTTGCACGCGTGGGTGAAGAACATGAGTATTTTACCTTGGAAAATATTCAGCTCCATGAAATGAGTGACAATAAAGTATTGGCAACACTAAGGTATGATGGAAAAGTGAAAGAAACCGGAAAAACCTATAATGCTCAGGTTGCTCATCTCTGGACACTCAAAGATGGGAAAGTAGTCGGCTTTCAACAGTATGTGGATACAAAACAACTTGCAGATGCCTCCAGCAAATAATTTAAATATTGTCCAGAACAAGATTGGAGCCTGTTTCGATACAAGAATCAAGAATCATGATTAACATAAATGTATTCCTATGAAAAGCATTAATGACGTAAATGATTTAAAACCGGGTAAGCCGAAAACCGCCAAGAGTAGGTAATAAAATTAAATAGAAAAAAATGGAAACAATTGTAGTTAGACACAAAGTCAGGGATATTAATGCATGGCTCAAGGGCCATCAGGATCGGGTAAAATTATTCGCTCCGGCAGTAAAAGAATTTAAAACATTTCAGGATACTGATGACCCAAATTCGGTGGTTTTAGTTGTGGAAGTAACCGATTTGGATTTGCTTGGAGCCATCATTAACGACCCAAAAAACCAGGGGATCAAAGATTTGCACACGGTGTTAGAACCCATTACCATGTCGCTTCAGGTTGATTTATAGAATGAAATTCAAAAAAGGGAATTTTAAAACGGGAAAGTGCATGGTTTTCAGCATTATATCGCTACAAAGAATTTGCGGAAGCTATTGGTAAATAATTTAAGGCTCTGTTTAAAAAAATTGTAGTCAGATTCATTTTGTTTTCACAGCTACCATTTACTTTTTGAAAAATCAATTTTAAAGATGCAAAAAAATCTTTTTTCCAAGGCATCTAAAACAAAATAAAGGGGTGAGCCAAAAACCGACCAGAGTAGGCAAAACTAAAAATCAAAAAAATGAACGGAAGGAACAATTTTAAACTTGCAACGCTAGGCTTTGCAATTTGCCTTTTCACTTTAGGGTGTAACTCCCAACCCGATAAAAAAACTGAAAAGGAACCAACTATAACGGCAGAACCAGCAGTAGCCAAGGCAGACATGGCCACTATAAAAGCCGAGATACAAGCCCTGGAAAGTGCCTGGGCCGCAGCTGATAATGCCCGTAATGCGAATGCTTTTAGTGCGTTTTATTCGGATGACGCGGTGAGTTTGTCCAATAATGCTCCAATGACAAAAGGAAAAGCAGCCATTAAAAAGGAAATAGAGGAAGGCCTGGCAAAAAAAGCTGAAGGAGAAACGGTGGCTTATAAAACCATTGAGGTATTTGGTGATGAAGACATTGTAACTGAGATTGGCATTTCAGAATCTAAGGATGCATCAGGCAAGGTGATTAGAACAGGGAAATATATGGCTATCTGGGAAAAGCGCGACGGAAAATACATCTGCATCAGGGACATTTACAATGATGATGCTGTGGTAAAATAGTTTGAAAGCTGGTGTTTATACCGGGGCAGTATTTTGAAAATGCTCCCCTGGTAAACCTAGTGCGAATAATGTCCCGCCAGGGTCAACATATCGGTCACTGAAGTCCGTTCACTTTAAATTCAAATAAATATTGTGTACCGGGGCTGTGAATAACCTCCATAGTCCCATCCAGCTGCTGGGTAAGCAGTTCGATAAGTTTTTTTCCAAAACCCGTGCCCTTAATGGGTTCACCTACGGTTTGCCCAATACCGTTGTCTTTTACCAAGAGTTGTATTTCGTGCACCGATATTTTTTCCAAATTGATAGTGATCTCTCCCGGTTGTTTATTCGGAAACGCGTATTTGAAACTGTTCGTCAATAATTCATTTACTATTAATCCTAAAGGCACGGCCGTGTCTACATCCAGATACAATTCCGGCATTTTATAGTTGATTTTAATGCGTTCCTCCTCCCCAAAAGAATCCAAAATATGAGTGCCAAGATTGAATAAATAATCTTTCATTTCAATGGAAGAAAGGTGATTATGTTGATATAAGCGCTGGTGAATAATACTCATTGAATACACCCTGTTTTGACTCTCTTTCATCGCACTCGCCACATTGGGATCTTTTATTTGAGCTGTTTGCAGTGCTAAAAGGCTGGAAACCACCTCGAGATTGTTTTTCACCCTGTGATGGATTTCCTTCAGCAAAAATTCCTTTTCCCTATTCTGTTTCCTCAGAAGCTTGTTTTTCTTTCGGTTATTCCTGAAACTAAAAAACAAAACGATTAAAAAAAGCAAAAGCAGTCCTGAAATAAGTAAGATCAACCGCTGGGTAGCCAATTGCTGTTTCAGTTTTATCTCCTGTAAATCGATGGTGTTTTCTTTTTGCGCTACCTCAAATTCGGTTTGAAGCAGGGAGATACGTTGATCTGCTTCCGCAGTAAAAACTATGCTTTTAAGAGAATCATATTTGGAAAATGCGTCATAGGCTTCCTTATATTGACCATTTCCTGCATAGGCCGTTCCCAAGCTTTCAAAAGCTTTACTCAAAAAAAATCCATCCCCAAATTCTGTGGTGGCCACGTTGATGGATTTATTGATGTTTTCTATAGCAGCCTGATAATTCCCATATTGGTTTTGAAGTTCGCCAACAGAGAGATAGGAACGCATCAGCATAAATGAATTATCCAGTAAATACGCATATTTCAAGGCATTTTTACCGGCCTCATTTGCCTTGTCGAATTGTTTTAAAAAAGAATACAGATCGACAAGGGAAATATAAACGTCGCTTAAATTATTGTAAAAGCCATAGCGCTCGCCAATTTCTATGGAACGATTATAATATTCCAACGCCTTTGAATACTCATTAAGGCTTAAGTAATTATTCCCGACTATATAAAGCGTGAAATCATAATCAAGATCGTTCAATCCGCGTGATTCAAAAAAGGACAGCGACTTTAAGCCATACTCCAGCCCTTCTTCAAATTTAGCCTGCTTCCAAAACAGGTTGCTGAGATCGCTATAGGCCAGTCCCATTGCCTTTTCGTCATTTAATTTTTCCCCTAACCGCAAGGATTCCAGGGCATAATCTGCCGCTCTTCCCAGTTGCCCCCTACGTTCATAAACGTAACCCAACTGGGTGTTCAGAAAAGCCAGATCACTTTCCGGAACTTTTTTTTCAGCCTCCTTAAGCACTGCTTCCGCCGAATCCAGTTTTTCCTGTCGCAGCAAAATTGAACCCTGAGTAATTTGAAATCTTCCATTCCAGAGGCTATTGTTTTTTTGGGAAGTGAGTTTCAAACCTTCCTCCGTGAAATCCAGGGCAAAAGTCAGGTTTCTTGTATGCCAGTAATAGGCCAGATCATTTAAAACAGAAAATTTTATGGTATCTGTTTCAATTTTATCCAGGGCATTTTCCAGAATTTGCAGATAGGAACTATCAAAATCATCGGTTCCCACAAATACCTTATTGTAGGGATTGGGTTTACTGAAATCGAAGATTTGCCCATAACCGGATGTGCTGAAAAGCGCGGAAAGGAACAGCGTCAAAATGATATTTTTTGCTGTAATCAAGAGAGTTTACACTAAAAAATTAAAACTGAAATATACAACTAAATCCTTGTTTTTCAATGCCTTGTTGATTTATGAAGTCTAAAATATTCAGGAGAATTTAAATATAACAGCTACACTTCGCCAGGCGACTGTAAAAAGATAACTTTTTGTTTCAACCGATTTTTACGATAAAAAAATTAAGCCAACCGGACAAATTTAGGAGGCCTCCGTCCTATAAGGCTTTTATAATCAACCAAATGTTGCTTATTTAGCAGTTCTTATGCCCTACTGTTTGAAATTTGGAATGATAAAGACTGTAGCGATGACAAGAGAAACAATTTTAAACCATAAATATCGGGAGATATTGGGCGGATGCGATTTACTAAAAAGCCTGGATAAAGAAACATCCAATGCTTTTCTGGGGCTTTTTAAGGAAGAAAAGTGGCCAAAAAACACCTGTATCCTGAACCCGGAAAAGTTGTCCTTAAAATTTCATATAATACTTTCCGGAAGGTTAAAAATGTATCAGGTAGATCCACTTTCAGGAAAAGAGCTCACACTTTTTTTGTTGAGCAAATGCGACTTTTTTGATATTTTCTGCCTTCTTGATAGCCGGACACATACCATTTATTATGAATGTCTGGACGAAGTCACTGTGCTTTCGGCACCCATGGAAAGTTTAAGGAACTGGCTTAATAAAAACCCTGATAAGTATAAAAATTTTCTCCCATATGCAGGAAAGCAATTGAGGCTATTGGAAAATTCCCTTTACGAAATGACCTTTAATGACATCGCCACCCGACTTCTGAAATTACTTATTAAAAACGTGAACAAAAATTCCCGGGATTTGGAATTCATTCACGATTTACCGGATAAGGAAATTGCGCACCTGCTGGGATCTACAAGGGCGGTAGTAAACCGGCATTTACAACGCCTGAAGCATAATGGTTCCTTGAAGCTGTCCAGAAACAAAATGGAGGTGCAGGATCTTGGTATCCTGGTACATATGCTGAATTGTCAAAAAATGGATTCCTTTTAACTCTTTCAAAGTTGAAAAATTCAAAGTTTCAAAGTTTCAAAGTTCTAAAGTTAAAAGGCTTGCATTCTATTCGGGAAAAAATTAGCGCTGAGATCGTAAAGAAAAAGAACTGAAAACCCACAGGGAACTAAAATCTCTGTGACCTTTGTGGTTAAGATAAGCAGCTTTCAACAATTTCCTGAAACAGAATGTGATTAATTAGTTCAATAATTTTTGTGTTTTCTCAAGTTTAGGAAAATTAGAGCTGAAAAAATCCCTTTTCCGAAGAGAAAAAAACTTCAAAATATAGTCCATCTGAAGGACTGCCCTAAAACCGAAAAATTTGCTGTACTGATCGAAGTTTTACAGATCTTTTCAACTCCCTTACCCTAAATTTTCAACTCTTTTTTCTTATATTTAATTGAATATGAACAAATTAAAGGATCATGAAGTTAGCACTCTTAATTTCAGTTATATTGCTTTTTTCAGTAGCTCCGGCTGATCAGGATAAATATCAAAAGGATCGTCAACACATGGTGAAAACTCAACTGGAAGCCCGTGGAATTAACCATAAGCCAACCCTGAACGCCATGCGCAGTGTTGAACGTCACCGCCTGGTTCCCAAAGCACAGGTGGAATATGCGTATGAAGACCGCCCTTTGCCCATAGGTTTTGGACAAACCATCTCCCAGCCTTATATGGTTGGATATATGACCCAAGTGATAAGGCCTACTGCCGGAATGAAGGTATTGGAAATCGGTACCGGATCCGGGTATCAGGCGGCGGTGCTTGCGGAAATTGTGGATGAGGTTTATACTATTGAGATCGTTGAAGCATTGGCAAAAACGGCCAAAAGCAGGTTGGAGGAAATGGGATATGCCAATGTTCATGTAAAAGAAGGCGATGGCTATTTTGGATGGGAAGAACATGCTCCTTTTGATGCCATAATTGTAACTGCAGCTTCAGCATTTATCCCTCCGCCGCTTATAGAACAATTAAAAGAAGGCGGGAAAATGGTAATTCCTGTGGGTGCCCCTTTTACCACCCAGCAACTTATGCTGGTGGAAAAGCAAAAAGACGGAAAACGGAAAACCCGCAATCTCCTGCCGGTGAGGTTTGTTCCCTTTACCCGTAACTAATGGGATCTTTTTCTTATTTCAACCGCTTGTTGTTTTCTATTGCCCTGCTCTCGCTGTCCATGATAGCCTACCAGTTGAGCCTGATGCAATACCTGTCTATCGTGCAGTGGTATCATTTTGCCTATATGGTGATTGCCATCGCCCTGCTGGGATTTGGTGCTGCAGGAACCTTTATTGCCCTCTTTCGAAAATACCTGCTAGGTAGAATAGATTATTTACTGCCGTTATTCATGCTGCTAACCGGTATTTTCATGCCGCTTGTCCTCTGGCTTTCGGGACAGCCTTTTGCCCGGTTTGATACCTATCTTTTGTTCGTGGAACGAAGTCAGTTATGGCAATTGCTGCTGTATGAGTTGCTCTTTTTTATACCGTTCTTTTTTTGTGCACTTGCAATCGGGCTGGTTTTCGTTAAATATACCGACAGGATCGGAAAACTTTATTTCAGCAATCTGGCGGGTTCAGGAATGGGGGGTCTGGCGGCTATTGCCCTGTTCTGGACGGTTTTTCCCACGCAAATCCCTTATATCACCGGATTTCTCTCGTTACTGTCTGCCTTGCTGATAATTCCCCATCACCGAAAACGAATCTGGATGGTTTCCGTAGGGATAACAGCGGTTATATTGATACTTCTTGCATTTTCGTCTCCGGCAACGTTACCCCTTTCGCAATATAAAAGTCTGAGTCAAACCCTGGATCTCCCGGAAGCACATATAGAAAAATCGGCTAACAGTCCGCACGGCTGGGTGCAATATGTCACTTCTCCGGTGCTGCGCTATGCCCCCGGCTTAAGTCTTTCCTTTACCGGGGAGGTGCCGGTAATCGATGTGGTGTTCAGCAACGGGGAATGGGCCGGCGCGGTGTTGAAATCTCCCGGGGACAGCCAGATCCTAGATTATACCACTTCGGCTGTAGCCTGGGAGTTGGGAAATCATAAAAAAGTGCTGGTTCTGGATGCAGACTCCGGCGTGAGGACCCAATATGCCTCCTTAAAGGGTGCTTCGGAAATAGATCACGTGGAATCTCATCGGCTAGTTACCGACTTTGCTGAAGATCAAACCGAACTTGCCAGTGACGACGCTGTAACTTTGCACCAGCAGGATTCCCGGTCTTTTCTCGCCCAAACCAAAAAATCCTATAACCTTATTAGCCTCCCTCCTATTGGTGCTTTTGGGGGAACCGCCGGTTTGGGAGCGCTGCAGGAGGAATATCTGCTTACCACCAGGGCTTTTTCCCTTATCTATGACCGACTGGAAACCGACGGATTCTTTGAAATAACCGTATGGCTGGATTATCCTTTCCGCAATCCGCTGAAAATTGCTGCCACCATTTCTGAAATTCTTGCTAAAAAAGGCATTTCTCACCCGAAACAGCATCTGGTAAGCCTAAGAAGCTGGAATACCCTCACCTTCCTGGTCAAAAAAACACCTTTTTCTTTGACAGAAGTACAGGCTGTCCGCGATTTTTGCGATCGTTTGTATTTTGACCCTATGTTACTCCCGGGAATCACTCCCAAAGAGCGAAACCAGTATAATATGCTGGAAGACCAGGCCTTGTTCAGCCTTACCGATTCCATTATTTCCGGCAACAGGGAAAATATCTATGAAAACTACGATTTTCACCTGCGTCCTGCCACCGACGACAAACCCTATTTTTCACAATTCCTGCGATTAAAAAGTTTGCCGCATTTGCAGGAGATCTTCGGAAATCAGTCTGCTTCCTTTATTGAGCTGGGTTACCTAATTGTGGGAGTAACCTTTATCCAGTCGCTTTTACTTGCTTTTCTGCTTATCCTCCTTCCCCTGTTCCGGCTGAAAAAGAATATCAGGAACAAAGGGTTCACCCTGGTATATTTTTCCGGACTGGGAATGGGTTTTATGTTCGTGGAAATAGTGTTGATCCAGCGGTTTGTCCTTTATCTGGGCCATCCCGTATATTCGGTGGCAGCTGTGATAAGTGGAATGTTACTCTTATCCGGATTTGGAAGCTGGTTGTCTTCAGGCTTAAAATTATCGATTGCGGGCATACAAAAAATTGTATTGTCCATCGTTTTGTTGTTGCTGTTGTATGCCGGGATCTTGCCATGGCTGCTGGAAGCGGGGATGGGATTTTCAATTTGGGCAAAGATCCTGGTTTCTTTGGTGCTCATAGGCCTTCCTTCCTTTTTTATGGGAATGCCTTTCCCGCTGGGGCTGCATTTTCTTTCCCAAAGGAATGAAGAAGCTGTCCCCTGGGCCTGGGGAATCAATGGCTGCCTTTCAGTGGTAAGTGCTTCCCTGGCTACAATCCTGGCAATAGAAGTAGGATTTTCAGTGCTGATGTTGATGGCCGCAGCAGCATATTTCATTACCCTGGCCTCCTGTTTTCTGATAAAAAAGAAATCGAAAACCCCGGGGCAAGCCTACAAAGTATGAATTGAGCTTCAGGGATCGCATAGTGAACACCGAAAGTTCCAGAATGGATACAGAAAAGTAGTTCTGCAACCCAACGCTGTTATAAAAAAACATTTGTGTATTCGTGGTAGATATCTAACCAAAGTATCTCCTGAATTGAATTTGATCCAGGGCAAAATTTACAAGGATTTTTACCTTATAGAGATTTGCCGGGTTAAAAGAAAAATAGTTAGTAAACGAGAAGGTAAGATGCTTTTAACTGAATTTTAAGTTAAATAAATGTAATTATTTAATTTTAAGTACATTAGATGACTAACTTTAAATCAAATTTTATGAAAACGATTGAATTATTTTCCTTTTTTACCCTTTTCATCTTTTTGTATTCTTGTGGTGAAACCGAAAACCGCAATACAGAAATGGAACAAGAAGATATGATTACTACCCAAAAAGTACCTGATGCTGATGAGGCAATCAAGGGCTGGGAAAATGCCTGGAACAGTAAAGATCCTGAACAGGTGCGGGCAATGACCGCAGATGACGTCGTACTGGTGCTGAATGGACAGGAATTTCCGCAGGATAGTTTGGGCGCTTGGATAGATGCAGCCACTTTGGCAATGCAAGATCTCAAATTGCGTAGCCTGAAGAAAGAAACTACAGATTATGTGGCTTACGAAACAGGCACCTATGTTCATACCTATACAGACGACACGACTCATTATGCGGGATCTTATACCTTTATCTGGGAACGGTCTGATGAGGAAAATGATTGGAAAGTAAAGGTGATGAATATTGCAGAAGTTCAGGCAGAAGGTTCAATGAGAGAATAATACCATTTAAACTTTGAATTTTACAGAGATGGTAGGCCAGGTGAAAACAAAAACCATAACAGGCCTGAAAGGGTGAGATAATTAAGGTGTACTCTTCCTCGTACCCTTTTTATTTCGCCCTTTCAGGGCTTTCTTAAACTATCGTCTTTTTTTCGATGGGCTTTGCCCATCGCTAATATATTTCACCCTTTCAGGCCTTTCATCCTCATTGTTCTGTTAATTGATGAGTTCATCATTTAGGCATATCATCATCACTTTTAGTATCATCCGCTTTTAAAATAGTCCTGATCCGATTGATATGAACCTGAGACATTTGTGCTCTTTCAAGCGCCGATTTAGAACCAACACCTTTTTCTCCTCGTGACATTGATGTTAGCAGGTTTTTTCGCTCCTCGAACATCCGTAATGCGGTCCACATAGTCTCTTCAATCTTACTTGTTTGTTCGGCTAAAAGGGCAGCAGAAGTATATGCGTGCCCAGTATGACAACGGAACCTCATGTCACTATCTGACTCTATTTTCCACAAAACACCACCGCAACCAGGGCAATTAAAGGGAACCTGATCGCCCACTGCATTTACAGATGACAAATCGCTCAATACACGTTGGGCTATTTCAGCCTCTATAACAACATCTTCCGGAGCAGGTTTTTGTTTTCTTAATTTCCGGAGAATAAGTTTGTCCAGCAGGGTTCCCATTTCAGAAATAGGAAGGGAATAATCAATTTTCACATTATTCAGGGCATTTCTGGGCATATCGGGATACTCGGCCTCCTCAGGATCCTGAACGATACAGGTTCCTCCGCAGCTTTTAATAGCTTTCATTCCTGACGTGCCATCATCGAGATACCCGGTAAGCAAAATTCCTATTACACCAGTACCGAATACTACGGCAGCCGATCTAAATAAAGGGTCAATAGCAGGCCGTGACCTGTTTTCATGAGCGCCTTTGGTCACCAGAATTTTCAGGTCTCCGTCAATCATCAGGTGATGGTCTGATGGTGCGAGGTATAAATTTCCGGGTTTCAGGGTATTTCCGCTTTTTCCATGTTGACATTTTACAGTCCCCAACCTATTAAGTTCATCTAAAAGCACATTTCCCGTAGCATCGGGCGAAATGTGGCGGACAACCAATATAGGGAGGGGAAAATCCTTGTACAATTGGCTAATTAATTCTTTCAATGCGCTAAGCCCCCCGGCAGATGTACCTATTACAACTACCCTGGAATTTTGATCGGGCTTCTCTTTTTTAACGGGTTTCTTCATTTTTTCAGCATCTAAAATTTAAATCAAAAACTTCGGGGGAATAGGGTATGTCAGGATAATCATCGGGAGGGATTAAGCGCCAATTCCGAATCCTGTTTTCTCCTTTTTTCTTCTGATAATTTACAACAAAGCCAAGATATGAGGGTCAAAGCATTTAACAACTTTCTTTTATGTGTTGTTAAATAATTTACAAAGGGATTTTTGGAAAGTTTTGAACCTCCCTTTCTTCATCTCCTTTGCTTTTAAGGATACGGCTCGGCCGGTTTTCCCGGGCAACATTCCGGGCCTTTTCCATCGCATCTTCTTCCTTATCAAAACTTTCGATAAATTCATTGTTGTAATCCAGTACTTGCCATTGTTCTTCTTTCGTCTGCCATTGAACCCGATATGTCCATTCCGCTACTGCCGCTTCCTTACCCTTTAAAATGTCGAGGATCATCTTTCCGTCACTGTAGGACCCGTCGGGATAGGGCATGGGAAACAGTGCGAAAAAAATATAGTAGAGGGAAAAGTATAAAAACTGATAGGTGACAATTCCGGTTTCCAAAAGTTCATTTTCAACAAGGATTATGACACCAAATACCCCTAAAAGATTAAAAAAAGAACCTCCGGAAAAAATGAGAATATTGGCGAATTTATTTTTGCGCTTAATATTTTCAAAAATACACACGCCATACCAGAAGTAGTACTGCTTTATTTCCAGCATCCATAGCTTAAATACGGGTTTTCCGCTACCCACGGTGACCTTGATTTTCTTCCCACCCATGAGCCAAGCAAAAAAAACGTGCCCGGCCTCATGTAGAATGGAGATCACTGGCAGGACCAGGAAAAAGGCCAGTAGAAATTTTGGAATATCGCTTATGCTAATCATGGTTGGTTATTTAAACTACAAGTGCACTATTATGAGTCTTCGGTTAGAACGTGTATTTGATATCTTTTAAATTGGATTCTTCACTCCTAATGTACTGAAAAATCAAATATCAATTCCTGAACCTAATCTTAAGACAATTCTGTTTTTTCGATTAAAGAACCCCATCGCCCTAAATTTGTGTTCAACTGCGGTTTTTTCTTAAATAAATAGGTTAATAGGTATTTCCCAAAAACCTGAAAATCCGGTCATCTTGATTGGCACTTCCTGAAATCCTAAAAATTTGTTGGCACTTCATCGCATTTTTCGAAGTAGTGCCTACTTTTTCACATCAAGCATAAACCTTTTTTACGACCTGATTTCACCCGTTTACGGAAACCCGTAAGGAATATCCCCTACCCCGGTTTACCTTTATAACCACAGAACTGCCCATAGTTAACAATTCCTTTTTTGTAAGAAAAGGGCAAGAATTGACCCCGGGGTTTATAGAAATCATAACTAAATGTTTATCACTTAATTAAAGACAAGTTTTGGTTCCTGATTCTTGCAGTTACGCCAAAGGCGGAACGATCTTGACTCTATACCGGACATTCCTATTTTAAAAAAATGAAACAATTGCTTCTTTTAGGTATCAGTATGTATTGGAAATGGGTGCCGGTTCCCCAACGCGGTGCCTGCCTGTTCTCCACAACCTGTTCCCACCATATTTACGATCAAACCGCTGCTTACGGATTAATTGCCGGAATAAAAGCATTTTTCTTTCGCTATAAAAACTGTCGCGGGGGATTCTCCCTGTTTAAAAATCCGCTCACTGGCAAAACCCAAATGATCCTAAGATCCAATAAAATAATTGGAGAAGATGAAATCGCACCAAGGTTTTTGAGGGAGGACCGGTGTGCGTGAGAAGGAATTGAAGAACCAGGTTGAATAGGTTGACTTATTTTTTTATCAATTTTCAAAACTCTTTATAAACTCTTTTAAAGAACGAGAATCGGAAGGAGTTTCATCCGTGAGTGAGAATTTGTCGAATTCATACCAATCGGTAAAAAACTCACTGTCTTCTTTATGTTCTTCAAATAAAGGAATTTTGGCCATTTTAGGATAAAAATATTCAGTATCAATGAGCTTTTTTTCCAATAATAGCGTTGCTTTTAAAGGAGAAATTTTATCAATATTCTTTATAATTATAGAACCAAATATTTTATAATTTTTTCCATCCCGATGAAGATACTCGAATCTGAGTTTACTTGAATCTGCTTTCATTTCTGATTTTAGAGAAAAGATACCAGGAAATTTTCAATTAGATATTATCCAACCGCCAATTTTCTACTTTCTTTTAAAAGGTAGGAAGGTATAGGTTCATCCAATTTCCATTCTACGCTCATTGGCCTTGCTCCTTTAGTTTTTACAAATTCTGTCTCTCCTAGAAAAATATAGGACATAGTAAATCCATATTCGTCAACGTTTTGCTCCCTTACGAAAAGTATAATTTTTTTTCCAATTTCTTTATGTCGAATGTAAGAGTCACCTTTTGGCGAATGGGGTGAGATGCTGTTTTGAGACTGCCAATGGAAAAGGGTTTTATTAACCGCATAATCTTCATACATCGTAGTCGGAGAATATTCTTTTTCGGTCTTTTTAAGTGTGACAAATAAAGCTTCAACATTTAATGTTTTTTGCATAGCAGAACCTTCACGATTTGATGATTTCTCACTGAAAGTACTCATTCCTATTGCTGCAAGAATTTCTTCCCGGTTGTATCTGCTGTGTAGTTTTAAAGGAAAAGGGAAACCTAAATCTATATTTTTTTCGACAAACTCTATTTTTTCAATTTGATGTTCAATATACTCTTGCATTTCTTGGAGCATAATTTTGTTTTTCCGAAGGGAATTGATACTCTCTCTAACATCTGAAAAACCTAAATCTGCCCATTTTTTTTTCCATACGTCATAATGGAACATTAGAAGCATAACCTCTTCTTGCTTATTCAATAATTCAAGGTTTGTATTTTCAGAAATTACGTTTTGAATAAATTTCAGATAGTAAATAGAGTTGCTTTGAATAAGTTTCCTTTGCATACAAGCAGTCAATTCCTTTTCCTGTGGCTCCTTGAAATCAGGAATAGCCCCTGCATCTGCACATAACCTTTTCCAGCTTCCTTTCTTATATACTTGTCGAATATCCAGATGATGAAATTCTAAAAAATTGTGCAAAGTGAGCGGGAGTGTTGAGTGGTGTTTGAAACTTTGAATCTTCTTAAGAAGTTGAGGTCTTCTAAATTCTGTGGCTGCCCTAATATTCCGTAGGATTACTTCTTTTGCCTTTTTCTCTAAGACTATTGAACATCCTAGTGGTAAATGAGGAAATTCATCCTCGATTTCTTTGATTATTGAGGTGTGAGTTTTGCCAACAAGCGCCCTGAATTTATGCTCAAAATCGTAATCTGGATGAGCATTACCAACAAAATCAAGAACTGTCAAACAATCCTTGTTTTCAGCAAGACGGAGCCCTCTACCTAATTGCTGTAAAAATATAGTCAGACTTTCTGTTGGCCTTAAAAAAAGAACAGTGTCAATATTTGGAATATCAACACCCTCATTGAATATGTCAACGACGAAGAGATAATTGATTTCTTTTTTAAGAAGTTGATTTCTAACGATATCCCTGGAGGAGCTGTTGCTACTAACTAAATAATTGGCTTTCAAACCTGCAAGTGTGAATTTTTCAGCCATATACTTGGCGTGCTCCTGACTTACACAAAAACCCAGGGCTTGAACATCATTTATATCAGTTAAATAGTCTTCACAGTTCCTAATAATATCTGAAACACGGCGATCATTCTCGGTGTATAGTTTGGTAAGTTCTTTAATTTCATATTTTCCTCGCCATTGTACATTGGACAAGTCAATAGTATCAGAAAGTGCAAAATATTGAAAAGGACTAAGTAGTTTTCTATTTAAGGCTTCAGGAAGTCTAATCTCCGCTGCAATTTTATTATGAAAATCTTCAGCTATATCGCCACCATCCATTCTTTCAGGAGTTGCTGTTAAACCAAGTAGAATTTGCGGTTCAAATCTTTTGAGTATTGGGCGATAACTGTTTGCCTTGATATGATGAACCTCATCAACTATGATATAGTCAAAAAAGTTCTCTGCTAAGTCAAGATTATTTAATCTGCTATTTAAGGTTTGAACTGAAGCGAAAAGCTGGTTATATCTTTCCGGTTCATTTCCATCAACCCATAATTCTCCAAAATTGGCATCTTTCAGAACATGTTGAAAAGTTTCCTGGGCTTGGACCAAGATTTCTTTGCGATGGGCTACAAATAAAAAATTCAGATTAGATTTTCCATTTTTAAACCTTTTAAAATCAAATGCTGAGATAACAGTTTTTCCTGTACCAGTAGCGGCAACTAATAAATTTTTATTTCGGTTATGGATTTCTCTTTCGGCTTGTAATTTTGATAAAATCTCTTCCTGATAAGGATATGGTTTCAAATCAAAAAAAGCACTTATTTTTCCTAAGCCAAAATTGCTCTGTCTTTTTAAAGCCTGGCTTAATTTTGTGCGATCCTTTCCATGAAGATAAGGTTCAAATTCTGGATCTTCCCAATAGGTTTCAAAGGTCTTTTGGAATTTGTCAATAATATGGCCGATTTCCTTTGTGGTTACTTTTAGATTCCATTCTAGTCCGTTTGTAAGTGCCGATCGGGAGAGGTTAGATGAGCCAATATATCCCGTATGAAATCCAGAGCTCCTTAGAAATAAATAAGCTTTCGCGTGTAATCTTTCATGTTCAGAATTATAGGAAACCTTTATTTCAGTATTGGGAAGTGAAGAGAGGTATTCTATGGCCTTTACATCTGTTGCTCCCATATAGGAAGTAGTAATAATTTTTAATTTTCTACCACTTTTCGTGAACTCTTCCAGCTCCTTTTTAAAAATTCTAATTCCAGAATATTTTATAAAAGAAACTATCCAGGAAATTTCATCTGAAGAGAGGATTTCTTTTCGAAGTTCGCTTTCTAAAGAAATTCCCACATTATTTCCTGTAAACAATTCACTTTGACTTAAACGAGTATATGGCGTAATTTCCTTTAAACGAGCTTCTAAATTTGAAAACGGAAAATCTAATTTGGAGAAAACAGCTTGTAGAATCCTTCCTTCAATTTCAATTAAATTATTTGAAAGTTCTACATTTTGAAGCTCCTTTACAAGTAGGTTAATAATCTTATTAGATAATTCTATTTGCTTTAAAGGACGATCCTTTTCTTTAATTTCATTTAAAGCGTACTTAATAGTCTCTGCTAAATAAAGACTTAAGTATTGAGAAGCTTCCTGCTTATCTAGAACTGTTTCACTGATGTGAAACTTTTGAGAATCAATATCCTCAAGTTTATTAGAAACTAATTTAGTTATAAGTTGTTCGTAAAGCCCCGTTTCAAAACTCATTTATAATTTTGTATATAATGATTAACAATTGGTACATCTGCCTCTGCCCAATCCAAATCCTGTAGCTTGTGAATTGAGAGCCAGTGAATTTGTGCATGTTCAAGGAGATCAATTTCAAATGTTTGTAGGGAACAACTAAATGGAATTAATTCTAATTTGATATTCGAATATATGTGAAAATTAGAAGGTAACCGTTCTATAAGTTCAATTTCTACTCCTAATTCCTCTTTTATCTCCCTTTTCAGGCAGGCTTCAAGGCTTTCATCGTCTTCCACCTTACCGCCCGGAAATTCCCATTTAAGAGGCAGGTGCATTTTCTCACTGCGCTGCGCGCACAGGATCTTTCCGTTGTTCTCAATGATGGCGCAGGTGACTTTTAGGGTGTTCAAAGTTTCAAAGTTCAATGTTAAAAAATTCAAAGTTCAAGATTGAAAAGCTCAAAGTTTGAAAGTTAAGAAAAAAGAATTTCTCTGTGCCCTTTGTGTAAACCTCTGTGACCTTTGTGGTAAAAAAGTTCAAAGTTAAAAAGTTTAAAGGTTTCAAAGTTTGAAAGTTAAAAAGGGTCAAGAGGTAAAAATTTAACAGCAGAGAACGCAAAGAAAAATCCGCAGAGAGCGCAAAGAAAAAAGAACTAAAAACCAACAGGGAAGAAAATCTCTCCGCGACCTTGGCGGTAAAACAAAAGTTCAAAGTTAAAAAGGCTCAAGAGAATCCAAATATTCTTCTTATTTTCCAATAAAATTCAGATTTGGAAGCGAAGAATGCAAAATATAAGAAATCCACTTTCCGAACCTGGTTACCGCGTATTCTAAAAACTTTAGCAGTCATTATTTTACTTCCCATCGCACTCTTTACCCTTGGCTGGCTGAATAGGGATACCATCATCAATGAGTTGCAGGATTGGTATAGTGAAAACAGTACAGGGACATTCACTGTTGAGAAAGTAAATACCACCTTTTTAAGTGGTTTCCCAAAAGTAGAGTTCATTTTAAAAAATATTACACATACAAGCACAGACACGATTACCGATATAAACCTGACCCTTCATATTGACGAAGCAAAACTGATTGTTGGAGCAGGAAACCTGTTGATAGGAAACATAAAATTTGAAAATATTTCCATTAATAATGCCCGCATCACTTCTGAAGTTATTTCAAAAAGGTCCTTAGAATATCATGAACAACTCCGGCGACTTAAGTCACAAACCCAACAAAAAGGGCTCAATCTACCTGAATGGCTTGCTGAAGATGGCGCTGCCTTCTCTATTTATAACGTGAAATACATCGGTAAAGACAGTATTTCTAACCGATATTTTGATTATAACATCCATGAAATCGAAGGCTTCTATAAAGGAAAAGACCTGCAGCTATCCGGAAGTGCATTTTTTGATGTTACAATTAACAAGCTCGGGTTCAATACAAAAAAAGGAAGTTTTTCAAATGGCGCACGTCTCGTTGGAAAACCAAAATTTATGATAGACATCCAAAATGATCAGATCGAAATCCCTGAATTTCCGCTGCGTATTGACGAACAGAACTTTCGATTGAATGCACAACTCAATCTGTCGGAATTGGATAGCTATCTGTTCAATTTTCAAAATGACAAAACCGACTATAAAGCCGTCAAAGGATTATTGACCGATAGCATAGCGGTCAAAATGGAAAACTTTGACATTCAGAAACCGTTCAAATCCACAGTAAAAATCGCGGGAAACTTCGCTTATGGAAATGATCCGGATATCCTGGCAACCTTTTCGACAAAAAATAATGATCTCATAATTTCAAATAAGTTACATCTTAAAAATGCCTCTTTTGGTGGATGTTTAACGACTGATATTTATGAAACTGATGAAGATCGAAAAGCAAAGAAATCCTCAAAGGATATCAAAATAGCATTTGACAGGATTGAAGCGGATTTAGAGGATGCTAAAGTTCTTATACAGCATGGGTACTACCAAAATACCCGTGATGTTTCCAACTTTGTAGAAGCCACCATCCTGCTGGATGGAAGTAATGAGTCCCTTACGAGAATTATAAAAACTGAAAATTTCGATTTTAAAGGTGGAAGGTTCCGGTTGAATGCTGCCATTGCCGGAGAAATTCCTAATATGTATCATTTTTTGAATATTGCCACTGGTCATTTTAATTTGGAAGGTACCCAGGTCATCCTTAAAAAAAATGGTCTTCAATTGCCCATCCAAAATATCAACCTTGAGCTGGCACCCGAAAATTCATATTTGAAACAGTTGGTTATCAATCTTCCTAATGGGGAAAATCTGGTGCTTTATGGCCAACTCAAAAACTTATCGGGACTTTTATCAAAAGAGCCGGGCTTCCCCACAACGAGCCAGATTTTTCTGGATTCCAAAAACCTCAATGTCAATGAACTAATTGCGACGGCACTACAATTTATCCCAAAATCTGATTTAAACAAGAACAATCGAAAGACGCTGCACGAAACCCTGGATGCGGTTTATACCCAATTCCATCCGCAATTCGGTATCAGGGTGGACACTTTGCAGTATAATGATCATGTTATCCATAACTTGAAATCGGGCATAACTTTATTGAATTCTGAAACTATTTTATTGAGAAATTTTGATTTTAAATACTACGAATCCTCTACAAGCCTTAATGGCAACCTCATCATATATGGACCCGAAAGCAAGTTTAAGGATGCCATTTATATGGATGCCGAAGCTACCTCAAGCGGCTCCATTGCTGTTTTTAAGGAGCTGTTCAATATTGAATTGTTCCACATAGACTCCGGTGAATTTCAGTTTCAGGGAAAAGTGAATGGCAATGTCAAAAGGTTTTCTGAACTTTTGAATAATGCGCGAGGCGATTTGGCCTTAACCAATACCAAACTCTACTATGAACCTGCAGATATGGAGGTGGTTATTGATTCTATCTCACTATTTTTGGATAATTCTGATATTCTTCTGAATAAATTCAGTTTAGAGGTGGATGAACAAACCCCATTGAATTTAACCGGAAGTATCAAACAGTTTCCAAGCTTCTTATTAAACGATGTACAGAATGCTGGCTCTATGGCCCTGAAGATACAAGCGCCCTTCGTAAATGTTGATGATGTGTTGAATACCATAAAATCCTTTGATAATGAAAACGCTGACAAGGAGCTACGGACTAAAAAAGCCATGCACAGTTTGTTTAAGGATATGTATAAGTTCTATCCGGAAATTGAGTTGGACATTGATTCGCTCCAATATGACGGACTAATCACCGAGAACTTAAAAGCTGCGATCTATTTTGAAAACGATTCCATTCTTCGGCTGAACCATCTCGATGTAACCTACAAAGACACCAAAGTCTACATAGAGGGCACTATCAATGCGCACAGCAGCAAAGAAGACTTATCAGGCGGGAATCCTTTTGACCTTGATTTTTTCGTGAAGGTCAAAGGAAAATCAGAAGATTTAAATGATTACTTAAAAACCACCAACTTTATTTTTCAATCGGGTGATTTTGAATTTGTCGGCAACTACAATGCACAATCTGAAGATTTGAATATTATGAATTCAAAGACCTTTGGCGATTTAAAGTTAAGCAACACACGTATTGATTACACGGCGGCAAACCTACAAATTCCGGTAGATAGCCTGCATTTGGAAATAAATGATGATTTGGCTACCCTGAAAAACCTCGACATCAAATTGCCGGGAAAAAGTGCCATCAATTTTTCCGGATCGATCGATCATTTTTCGGAATTTATAAATAATTCCTATGAAAACAGTATTCATAAATCCAATTTCTCTATTCATTCGCCATATCTGAACACTGACGACCTCAAGGAATTTTTAAAGAATGCGACATTAAACAATGAAACGCCAACCCGAAAAGAAACAGATCTGCAGAAATTAAAGGATGCCATGGTCAAGATCAATACATCCTTCTATCCAACTTTAGGCGTTAAGATAGATACCTTAAAGCATAAGGATTTTACTTTGACCGATTTTGGAATGGATCTTTTGTTTGACGATACCGGCAAGTTTAAAATTGAAGACACACAACTCGATTTTCATGGTGGCGCTATCGCCCTAACTATGGAGGTTGACTTAAAAACCAGTGACAACCTGCCTGTGACCATTGATATGAAAGCAACTGACGTTGACATTCACGAGCTGGTAACAGGATTTGATTATTTTAATGATGCTGATTTAAGAGCCACTGACACCATAGAAGGAATGCTTGATTTGCATTTAAAAGCGATTGGAGCTCTTGATAATGATGGCAAAGTGAAGCTGGAGTCTTTAAACGGCACCTTAGAATTACAGTTAAAGGATTTTGAACTTTTCAATTACAAACCCATCATAGAAAACTCGGTAATGATGAAAGATGAGCGTTTTGAGAAGTTGCGATTTAGACCCATCGTTCAGACTTTTGAAATTAGGGATGGTGTACTCCTCATTCCCCAAACGGAAATACAATCCTCTGCCATTCATGTTTTTGTAGAAGGAAAGGTAAAGTTTGATGAGTATATCGATGTTTGGCTATCGCTGCCCTGGAGGAACCTTAAAAGTAAGGATGGTTTGACGCTTCCAGAAAAAACAACCTTTGCAAAGGCAGGTTCAAAATTCTACCTGCAACTTGTACAGGATAAGAACCATGAAAAAGAGCGGAAGCAAAAGTTGAATGTAAAAGTACGGTTGAGCAATCGGCAGTTACAGAAGGAAAAATAGACAAGTTTCAAAGTTGAAAAGTTTAAAAGTTTAAAAGTTTAAAAGTTAGAAAGTTAGAAAGTTCAAAAGTTAAACGCAAATCCACTCGAGTCATTTCGAAATGAGCCTGTCATTGCGATCCCGGGTTTTGGATCGGGAGAAGCAATCTGGCGAATAATTCAAAGTTCAAAGCTAAACGCTAAACGGAAAAGCCATCCCCTGGAGTCATTTCGAAATGAGCCTGTCATTGCGATCCCGATTTTTGGATCGGGAGAAGCAATCTGGCGATTGAGAAATCTCAAATTAGTAAAGCCAAAACTCCCTTAAAACCTTCTACCTTCAAACATGAGATTTCTCGTCGCTTTATTCCGAAAACCTGACAAAAGCCTAATAAAAATCAATGCCTTCAGGCAAACAAATTTCAAGTTTAAACCGCTCGCTCGAAATGACAGTGGTAAAAAAGTTTCAAAGTTCAAAAAGTTAAACGGAAAATACCCATTCTTTGCGGTAAAAGCTGAACCGCAGAGAACTCTAATAAAATAGATAACTAAAAGCATCCAGAGAAAACAAATCTCTCCGTGAACTTTGTGTAAACCTCTGTGACCTTTGTGGTAAAAAAATTTCAAAGTTCAAAAAGTTTCAAAATGCAAAAGTTAGAAAGTTCCCTAATAAACGTATTAGTTTCGATAAAAAAGAGCAACCGAAGAGAGCGGAAAGAAAAGATAAATGAAAACCAATAGGGAAAGAGCATTTCTACGGCCTTATAAGAGATCTTTCTCCATAAAAATAGTTCGTGGCCGGTCTAAGCTAATTTCCTAAGCTTAAATCTTCCTTATTTAATCAGCCATTGCTGCTAAATAACTATTCAATAAAATAATTGAATAGTTATTTATATTTTTATCTTTGCAACTGAAATTCAGCTAAAGATTTGAAGCTATGGAGAAGAGGGAGTTTAAGAATAAAATATATACCGAGCTGGCAAAAGTGACCAAGGCGCTGGGAAATCCCCGCCGAATGGAAATCATTGATCTGTTGGCACAAGGTCCTTTTTCTGTGGAGAAGATCGCAGAACAAACAAGTTTGAGTGTCGCCAACGCCTCGCAACATTTGCAGGTATTAAAAGGGGCGCTCCTGGTAGAGATCAGCAGAAAGGGAAATTTCATTTACTATCATCTTGCCGGTGAGAGCGTATTTCAGGTCTGGAGGGCTTTACGGGAACTTGGGCTTGCCCAAAACGCTGAAGCAGAGAAACTCGTTCATGATTTTTATCATTCCGAAAATCAACTGGAACCCGTAACATTGAAAGAGTTACGTCAGAAAATTACCGGGCAGGATGTTGTCATTCTCGATGTGCGTCCGGGGGAAGAGTATGAACATGGCCACATTAAGGAAGCCATTTCTATTCCCGTGGAAGAGCTTGCCGGCCGAATGGATGAACTTCCCAGAGATTCGGAAATTATCGCCTATTGCCGTGGGCCCTTATGCGTATATGCCGATGAGGCAGTAAGCTTGCTGAGAGAAAAAGGTTTTAAGGCAAAAAGATTAAAAGAAGGATATCCGGATTGGAAAGCGATGGGTTTTCCTGCTGAGATAAGTCATTTAGATAATTCGGAATAAAAAAATAGCAATCATAACTGAATGTTTATCGGTTAAATCAAAAACCCGGGGGAGCCTGCCCGAAACATTCAGGCGGTTTAAACCCTCAATGAGGGAAATCAAGTCCTGGTTCCTGATTCATGTACTTACGCCAAAAGCGCAACGATCTTGACTCTTTACCAGACATTACTCAAAAAATATGCAAAAAGATACGCTGGAACACGGATTAAAGGAAAACTGGAAACAGTTTACCCTGCTGGTAATTGTAAATGCCTTTGTGGGTGGAATGGTAGGTTTGGAACGCAGTATTCTGCCCGAGATTGCCGAAAAGGAATTTGGCATAGCTGCCACCAGCGCAATCCTCTCCTTTATTGTAGTGTTCGGGATCGTGAAGGCCATCTCCAATTATTATGCTGGAGCCCTTGCCAATAAGTTTGGACGAAAGAACCTGCTGGTCCTGGGATGGATCTTTGCAATTCCCATCCCGTTTATCCTGATGTTTGCCGAAAACTGGAACTGGATAATCGCTGCCAATGTCTTGCTGGGGATCAACCAGGGGCTTGCCTGGTCCAGCACCGTGGTTATGAAAATTGATCTTGTTGGCGAAAGACAGCGCGGATTTGCCATGGGCCTTAATGAATTTGCAGGATATCTGGCTGTAGGTCTGGTTGCCTGGTTAACGGGCTGGATAGCCGCCGAGTACGGCCTTAGGCCCTATCCTTTTTATCTGGGCATCATACTGATGGTTCTGGGATTGCTATCCAGTATTTTTCTTATAAAAGATACACGTGGCCATGCTTTGAAAGAGGGAGATACCAGTGATTTTCCCTTGCTGAAAAACATTTTCTGGGACACCACCTGGAAAGATAAGAACCTTGGATCTGTCACCCAGGCGGGGCTTATCAATAATCTGAATGATGGGATGGCCTGGGGTCTTTTTCCAATCCTTCTGGCCACCAGGGGATTTAACCTGGAACAAATAGGGATTGTAGTAGCTGTTTACCCCGGCGTGTGGGGAATTGGACAATTATTCACCGGAAGGATGGCCGATAAGTTCTGCAAAAAAGATATGCTCTTTGTTGGGATGTTCTTACAGGCAGTAGTGCTAATCGCCCTTGTATGGGCAAATACCATGTGGCAATTCGTAGGGTTGATGGCCCTTCTGGGCTGGGGAACTGCGATGGTTTATCCAACCTTCCTGGCCACTATTGCTGAAAACACCCATCCTACCGACAGGGCTAAAAGTATCGGGATTTTCCGGCTTTGGAGGGATATGGGTTATGCAGTGGGAGCCATCCTTACCGGTGTGATTTCAGATCTTATAAGTATAGAAGCTGCTATTGCGATAGTGGGCGCGCTCACCTTCTTTTCTTCCATAGTTATTTATGTAAGAATGAAATGCGGCGAAGGAAGTTCGGTCAGGCTGCTGAGGATCAAAAGTTCAAAGTTAGAAAGTTGAAAAGTTCAAAGTTTCAAAAGTTCAAAGTTTCAAAAGTTAACGCTAAACGGAAAAGCCATCCCCTGGAGTCATTTCGAAATGAGCCTGTCCTTGCGATCCCGATTTTTGGATCGGGAGAAGCAATCTGGCGAATAATTCAAAGTTCAAAAAATCAAAATTCAAAGCTAAACGCTAAGCGGAAAACCCATTCTTTTCGAAAAAAAGAGTAACAACAGAGAACGCACAGCAAAAGAAAATCTCCCCGCGACCTTTGCGTAAACCTCTGCGATCTTGGCGCTAAAATGAATTAATCGTAGATAAAAAATTTAACCGCAGAGAGCGCAAAGAAAAACCCTCAGAACTATTAAGTCCTGAGGGTTTTTAATTAAGTGTGATGCTGAGGGTATTTAAAAATACAATTGAAGGTCTTTAAGAATGCTTCTGTTTTTATTCAATCCTAATTCTCTCATAAAAGATACTTAAAACATTTTCTTCAATTTTTATTATGATTTATCTTAAGGTAAAATTCTGATTATGAATGTTTTTGCTCAATTTAACCAGAAAGAGCGCGAAGAAAACCCGCAGAGAGTGCAAAGAAAAACTCAGTGACTTTTGCTGAATTTCGATTTTTGAAACCAGGAAACATCCGCATGGGAATTTACAGATCAGAATTAACCGGCATTTATAAACTTAAATTAAATAATCATGAAAACAGATCTTTTAATGAATTTTTCCATTGACAGGGAAAATAAAAGAATAAATGTAAAGAGAGAATTTGCAGCACCACTTTCCAAAGTTTGGGCTGCATGGACAGAAAGTCGGATTCTGGACCAATGGTGGGCCCCGAAACCCTGGAAGGCTACCACCAAAACAATGGATTTTAAAGAAGGGGGATTCTGGCTGTATGTAATGGAGGGACCAAGTGGAACAAAACATTGGTCAAGGGCAGATTACAAAGAGATTATCTCCTTAAAAAGTTTTTCAGGCTGGGATGCATTTTGTGACGAAAACGGAACGGTTGACACGGCGTTACCCATATCATTCTGGACCGTTGGATTCAGTGAAAAATCCAATTCAACATTAGTTTCAATAGAAACAAAGTTTGATTTGCTTTCTGATCTTGAAAAATTGCTTGAAATGGGCTTTAAAGAAGGATTTACGGCTGCACTGGAAAATCTTGACGAATTGTTGGGTTCGGGGTGGGAATAAAAAATTCCACTTTAAAAAGAAAGGCTGGCCTTAGATAAAAAAAGCTACGGATGAAACTCTCTGTAAACTTTCGGTAATAAAGAATTAACCACGTTAAAGGAAAAGAATCACCCCAGCCAACACCCACCTCTCCGGTACTTCTTCAAAATAGTAAATGGGCTTGCCATATAGATCTGATCTTCTGAGGATATTCCCGTCGAGGTAGTACAGTTTTTCCCCGTAGCGGTTTTCGGTTTTAATAAAGTTGCCATCGAAAAACAGCAATGCTTCTCCATACCTGTTCTTTACTTTTACCGTTTGATCATCCAGGAAGTACAATGGTTTCCCATAATTGCTCTGCAACTTCAAGGTTTTATTGTCATAAAACAAAACAGGCTTTCCATACCTGTCGTTTGCCTTCAGCGTATTTCCGTCGACAAAGTAAACTTTACTGCCATACCTGTTCTCCAGGTGAACAGACTGTGCCATTCCAGCAACAGAAAGCAGAAGAAAAAAAATGAAGGACAAGAGTTTTAGCAATATCAAAAGCAAAAATTTAAATGTTATACAATATAGAAAAACCGGACTTACTCCTCTACTCCTTCGCCGTATTTTTGTTTTAGGTAATCTCCAATCAGCAATACCGCAGGAAATAAAATTTCTTCTTCCAGGACCGCATGTTTTTGAAGCTCCTTATCAAACCCCAAAAGTTCCTGATGATTTTCCCTTTCCGCAACACGAATCATTTCATCTAGAAAATGTGTGATCATTTGGTCAAAGCCTTAAGCCAGGAACCCCAAACTTAACTCTCCAATTTCCAACTTTTCAACTTTTCAACTTTTTTTACCACTAACTAACCTTTAATCCTCATTAAGATTTTGCAGGGCCGTTTCCATATCGATCCCTTTTCCCAACACCTCTTTAAAAATATCACCCATCTTATCGATACGGCCGGGCATGGTTTTTATAGTATAATCTTCCATCTTTAAACCTGGTTTCACCTCATCCCACTTTAAAGGCGCTGAAACCGTAGCACCCGGTTTTGGTCTCACACAATATGGCGCAGCCAGGGTTTGTCCTTTGCGGTTCTGAAGATAATCCAGGTAGATCTTCTTTCCCCTTTTCTTGATATTTCGTTCCATGCTGGTGATCTCCGGAAGCATTTCGTGAATGAAATAGCACATCAGTTTGGTGAAATCCCGGCCTTCCTCATAGGTGTATTTTCCTTCCAAAGGAATATAGATATGCAGGCCGCTGGAGCCCGAGGTCTTACAGTAACCTTTAATCTTTGCCTTATCCAAAACCTCCTTTGCAGCCCGGGCCACTTCTATCACTTCCTCAAAACTGTTTTTTTCTGAAGGATCTATATCTATCACCGTAAAATCCGGCTTATCAGGATGCTGAATGCGGGAACTCCACGGGTTGATCTCTATACACCCCAGGTTTGCCATATAAAGCAGGGTAGCTTCATTCTGGCACAAAAGATATTCTATATCCTTGTTGGATGACTTTGAGTGTACCCTGAAAGTTTCTATCCATTCCGGCAGTATGCCTTCATTATCTTTCTGATAGAATCCCGGTTGATCAATCCCGTTGGGATGCCGGTGTAAATTCTCGGGCCTGTCTATCAAATAGGGCAAAATAACATCAGACACCTTGATATAATAATCTATAAGGTCATATTTTCTGAAACCCGATTCCGGCCAGTAGATCTTATCCAGGTTGGTGAAGGGAACTTCAATGCCGTCAATTTTTAGGTGACCTGCTTTCGCTGACCCTTTATCGGTGGAAGTTTCGCTTATACTTTCGGGATTTTCCACCACCTTTTCTCCGGTGATTTCAGTCAGGCTTTTATCATTCCGCAGGCCTTTGAATTCGGGATGCCGTAACCTTCCTGTTTTGGTCCATTCGGTAAAGTGAACTTCACAAATAAGTTGGGGTTTCAACCAGTGCGGTGTTCTGCCTTTTAAATTGATCTTCTTATCAAACGGACTTTCTACCGATTCCAGTTTTCTGAATTTTACCAGCAGTTTTTTTTGCTCTGCTTCTGAAAAACCGGAACCACAATTCCCGATATATGTAAGCTTTTCCTCTTTATACATTCCAAGGATAAGAGAACCAAAAAGAGAACCCCCGCTTTCAGAATTGGTGTACCCGCATATAATTGCCTCGGTGCTTTGAACTGCCTTAATTTTTAGCCAGTTCTCACTCCGGTACCCCGGACTGTATTTTGAATCGGCTTTTTTGGCGATCACCCCTTCCATCCCTGCATCTATGGCCCGCTTGTAAAAAGCACTTCCCATTCCTTCCATATGATCACAGTAATAGGTGTGATAGGTACCTTCAATAACTTCTTCTATCAGGGATTTGCGCTCAACCAGCGGCAGATCAAGCATACTCAAGCCATTGAGATATAACATATCAAATACATAAAACCGCAATTCTCCCAGGGTATGTTCATCGTAATTCTGCAATTTCTGAAAATCGGGTACTCCTTTTTTATCCACGATTACAACTTCGCCGTCCAAAATCACATTATGTGGAATTTGTTCCAAATCACGTTTCAATCTTGAAAATTTCGAATTAAAGGAGATTCCGTTGCGGGAATAAAGCGCTGCTTTTCCGTCTTTAATATTAGCGATCATCCTGTACCCGTCCCATTTGAGTTCGTAGATCCATTTGGGATCGTTAAAGATCTTTTTGGTGGCGGTGGCCAGCATGGGTTTTATGGTTTCTGTTGGCTGAAGGCTTTTAACTTTTGGGGCCGGTATTTTTTTCATATCCCTTTTGGGAGAGAAATCTTCGGCATCATAAGAGAGATCGGTAGAAAAATCGTCGGTTTTTTTGATGAGCAACCATTGGTTTCCTTTATCTTCCCGGTTGGTCTTTACAAGAGCAAATGTTCCTTTGATCTTTTTCCCGAAGAATTCCAGCTTTAAATCTCCCTTTACAAATTGTTCCAGCAGTTCCTTTTTGGAGAGATCCCCGGTTCCTTTATAAATACCTTCATCCCAGATCTTCATCTCCCCTGCTCCATAATTCCCCTTTGGAATAGTCCCCTGAAATGTCAAATATTCGATGGGATGATCCTCTGTCTGGATAGCAAGCCTCTTATCCGCCGGATTCATGGAAGGTCCCCTGGGTACCGCCCAGCTTTTCAAAGTGCCCTGCATTTCCAGCCGGAGGTCATAATGCAGGCGGGTTGCCTGGTGACGCTGGATCACAAACCGCAGGTCCCCTTTACTTTTCGGAATGGAACCTTTTGGCTCGGGGGTACTATTAAAATCGCGCTTCTTGAAATATTCTTCTAAGCTCATTTAGGAAGCCTTGGTTTTCTTTTTTTCAAGGCTCGCCTTAAGCTGGGCCATAAGATCTGATGCGGCGGTGGGTTTGCTCTCGTATTTGGAAGCTTTGGCCTTTTTCCCGGCACTTTTGGAATTTATGATCTTCATCAATTGATCATTATACACATCTTTAAATTTCTCCAACTTAAAATTTGTGGTGTACTGTTCTATAAGTGAAATGGCCATATCCACTTCCTTTTTGGTCACCTTGGTATCTGGTAATTTTAATTCTCCCGGATCGCGGATCTCATCGGAAAAACGTATTACATGCAACACGAGGGCATCTTTATATAATCCCACCAGGCTCAGGTGTTCTTTTTGCCGCATTACAAAGGTGGCAACACCAAGTTTTTTGGTTTTTTTCAGGGCTTCACGAAGCAAATTATAGGATTTCCCGCCCTCTTTTTGAGGCTCGAGAAAATAGGGTTTTTTAAACAGCACATCGGCTACCTCATTCTCCTCAATGAATTCCTCAATATCTATTGTCTTGCTTTTCTTCATGTTGGCATTTTCAAAATCCTCATCTTCCAATACCACGTATTTTTCGCCCTGCTTAAAACCTTTTACGATATCATCCCACTCTACCTCTTTGCCCGTATCTTCATTCACTCTTTTATAGCGTATCCGGGCATTGTCATGTTTGTCCAGCATATCAAGGTCTATCTTCCTGTCTTCAGATCCCGAATATAATTTTACGGGAATTGAAACCAGGCCAAATTGTATTGAACCATTCCAAATCGATCTCATAATTTTTATCTTATTTGAAAAAAAGTAACCATCACACGGAAGTTACTTCCCTGATTTATACTTAAAAACCCTCAAAGAGATTAAATTAATACTTTTCCATGCCTCATTTCTTCAATTTATTAAAACTTTAGCGTATTCAGGAGGTGCGAAGCTTAAAAATGACGATGCCGGATGCCAGCATAAAAAAACCGAAACCTATTGGCTCCGGCTTCAAGATCAATTGGAAACCTTGTGTTATTTCAGCAGGGCATTAATTATCGTATTTTTAATGAACCCCACGGCTTTAGTTCTTATAATCACCTCATCACCAACAATCACTTCCCTGGTACTATCGCCTGCATCTCCTGGCTACCATCCAAAAATTCAAACTCGGCCCACACTGGAAGATGATCCGAGATGCGGCGCACCGCTTTCATATCGGGGAATTTTTTATAGATCAAAACCACCCCGGAACTTAAAAGCTGAAGGTTATTGGAATTATAGAAGATATTATCGTATTCAGATGCAAGGCATTCTTCTCCCACGCATTCCATTTTCATAGTGGTTTTTTGGTTTTGCAACACGGGCCGATATCCTATTTTCTTCAGCGGATTAAATACGGTGTGGCTCTGCGGAACATTAAAGTCTCCCAAAAAGATCAGGTTTTTACCGGGATATTTTCCGGGCAGAAATTTGAAGTATTTGATCTCGGTTTCCGGTTGCTTCTTTTTGGGAACGGCGTGAAAACTTACCAGCGTAAATGGTTTTCCTTTATAGCTGAAATCCATCATATAGGGTTCCCTATCTATCTCAGCTACATAATTTTGATCCAGCCAGGCTTTCTCCATCTGTTTTACGGTTGCCGATTTCCATAAAAATGCATAGCGCTCTGTCGCGTAAGGCGTACTTTGTGTTGGGTCACTTACCAAGTACTTCCATTTTGCTCCTTTCCGGTTAAGCTCATCTGCCAGTTTTGCAACCGCCCGGGAACCTCCATAACCAGCCACCACTTCCTGAAGAGCCACAAGGTCAAAATCCTTCAGCGTATTTGCCATAAAATTGATTTCAGCTTCTGTTTTGGTCTTACCAAAGTTCTGAAGATTCCAGGAAGATATCTTTACCTGGGCAATGAGAAGGGTATTACAGAAAAACAGCAAAAAGATTAATAGAATTCGGGTTTTCAACACTGGAGTTTTTTTAAAAGAGAATAATTTGGTTTGTAGTTGTTAGGTTTTGCTGCAATACAATTGCTTCTTTTCCTCATTCCTCCACCCTGCCTGGTTTCTGAATTTCACATAAAAGATCTTAAGATCGGCCTGGGTTTGAAAGTTGGTGAAGAATATCTTCCATTGCGCCTGATTCACAAAATCTGGGTAGAACCATAGGCCGTCGCAATCTGTTGCCTGGTTTTGAAAATCTACCCGAAACACGTTTAGGTCCGCCTGGGTTTCAAACTTCACTTCGTACACTTTTACATCGGCCTGGGTGGCGAATTTAACGGGAAATACCGTTTGGGAAAAGAGCGGTGAAACATAAGGCTTAGAACTAAAATCCCTAAAATTCTTCTTGTAAAAGTCCCGTTGAAATTGAAAATTACCTTCATATTTTATAATGAATTTTGATTCTGTTTGAAAATTCTGGACACTGTGTTTCATCTAATTTTTGCCTTCTGAATTTCTTCCCAAATTAGGCTTTATTAATCGATTCTAAAAAAGGAAAACCGTAATCCAACGCGAATTTGCTCAGATTTTTTAAGCAGGTGAAATTTCAATCATCACCTGTTTTACAAGTTCTTTCGGATAAATCCTTCAGAAGAAAAGCTTAAAAAAAAAGGTTATGTTATAGAACATTTTGGATTATAATATAGATCTCAGTTCTGAATTGCCATTTTCGCTTTGTATCTTTTTAACCATAAAGTACACCAAAAAAAAATACCGAGGACACAAAGAAAAAGTGATGATTGGAAATGAATCATGGATAATTATTGAGTTGGAAATTAGAAAAGGACTACTTGACAGCAATGCCGAATGGTATAGCAAGACTTGGCGAACTTTGTGTAAACTTTATGTCCTTTGTGATTAAAGAAAGTACCTTTCTGCAATTTCCTGAAACAGTACCAAAAAATTCAATTTATTTCCCCGGTAATTAATAATAGGCATCAAGATTTTTTTGGAGTTGTGCAATGATGTCCTTCCGCAGGCTTTCCGGCTCAAGCACCTTTACCTGGTCCCCGTGAGAAAGGATCTCCATCTTAAAATCGTGGGTTGGCGCCAGGTGATATTTGAAGCGGTGCTCATTTTTATCTTTCAGAATTTCCTGCTGACTCGCATGCAGGGGCAATGAATTGATGTAACGGCCTTCCTGGGGTGTAAAGGAAAGAACGATTTTTTGAGGTTTTTCCCCGGTGCCGTTAATGATCCCAAAAATATCCCTAAACTCCTCCACCGGGTCATAATCCTTTATTTCCCTGAATTTCTTGCCACTTATTTCAAGCTTGCTTATTCTATCTAAACTGAAATTCTTGATTTTTTCATCCCGTGTATCCTGTGCCAATAGATACCAACGGTTGCGTGATTCCTTAATAGCGACAGTTCGGACTGTTCTTTCGGTAATGGAAGAATCGTAATACTTTTTATAGGTGAAATTCACCTCCAGCCTGTTCCGTATCGCATGCAGGAGTCCGTGCATATGTTCTGTACCAAGAGCTTTTCTATTCTCGAAGATGAGATGATTCCCAAAACTGTTCCCCATTTTGATGGCATTAAAAAGATCGAAAGTTTCCATAAGTCTTTCAGACTGCGCTTCCCTCCCATCTTCTGCTATGTAATACAGGTTTTGGGATTTGTCACATTTGATCTCTATTTTGTAATTGTCATCAATCTCTTTCATATCCCGCTGAAAAGTGCGGATAGAACAGGTAAGTTTGTCTTCGGACAGCGTTTCCTGTAAACGCAAAAAATTCTGAATATCTTCAAAAGATGAAGGACGTTTAGAGAGTTGATGTATGATAAAGCGATGACGTTGCAATCCTTCCTGTCTTGACATAAATTTAATTTTTAAAAAACCAATATAAAACCATATCGGGACATTTAATGACGCTGTTTGATATATTTTCCCAAAACCTGCGTGAAAAAATTTTCAACTTCGTCCTCAAATACATGCACAGGTATGCTGTGGGCGAGTTTTGGCCGGATATGAAGGTGAAAGTCTGTAAACTCATTGTATTTTTCTGAAATGAAATTCATAGTGTCTGCGGGATTTACCACATTATCATCGGCACCAAGCACAAAATGCTTCAGGGTATAGGAATTTATCGCTTCAGAAGGTATGATTTGCTCCACAGAACGTTTTCTTAAAGCCGGATTGAATAGCAATGCTGGTTTCTTTAAAACTGTAGAAACATAATATGCAGCGAAGCCTCCTATACTGCTTCCTATCACCACATCTATTCCCGCTTTTCCATATTTTTCCACGATACTTTCTATTGCATCCGGGTTGTTATAGTAATTCAGATTAGGCGCGCTTACCTCCCCAAATCTTCCCAAAATAGTTCTTTTTTCCTCGCTCAATTTGCTTTCCAAGCCGTGTAAATAAAGTATTTTCATAAGTAAGTATTTATTGTTTTTTTAAGGTTTAAATCAAAGAAAGGGAAAGCACACGCCAATTAATGTCGTCTAACCTTATAATTGTAATTCTTTTTTTTTCTAAAGATCCTTCCTTCTGCAAGGTTCCCCTCCCGGCTTTTTAAAAAATCCGGGTAATTAAAAATCTTGGGGTAACCGAAAAAAGTATGAATTGAATAATACTTTTAATAATTCAAGGCAAGCCAGCCTGAATGAATCGGGCAGGCCTCGGGGAAACAAACCCTCAATGAGGGATTAAAACCCAGATTTTTTTAAATGCTATTATTTCATGCTTTAACAAGACAAGTTCCTCCGAAATTTAACTTTTTATGATTTTGGTCATATAATAAAAAAGACAACAACTTTAAATTTGTGACAATTAATTAAACATAAACAAATGAGAAAATTATCAAATTTTATTCTGTTTTTATTCACCCTTGCCGTTTTTACGGGCTGCGGGGATTCAGAAAAAAAAGAGAAGGAAGATATTAAAATCGAAGATTACAGCAAGGAAAATCCTAAAAAAGAAGCTCCTGCCACCAGCTCAGGAGATATGGTGGATATGTCCAATAAAGGCATAGGACCCATAAAATCAGTATCCCTGGATGCCGAAATTGATAAAGCGCTTGCTGTAAAGGGAGAAACAGTTTTTAAGAATATGTGTACCGCCTGCCATAAAACCGATAAAAAATTCATTGGTCCGGCAATGGTAGGAATAACCGAACGCCGCTCACCTGAATGGATCATGAACATGATCCTGAATCCTCAGGAAATGATCGCCAAAGATCCTATTGCAAAACAATTGCTTTTAGAATCCAACATGGCAATAATGGCCAATCAAAACCTAACCGAGGAGGAAGCAAGATCTATTCTTGAATATTTCAGGTCTCTTGATGACGAGAAATAAAAATTAAATTTTAATCTAACCAAAAACGCTTAATATGAAAACAAGATCTTTTTTATTTGCTTATCTTATAATGGCAGGCACAATGCTGTTTGTAGGATGTAAAGAAAAACCCTCAGAGGAAGTAACTTCCACTGATACCGAGGAAACCACCGATGCTGCTTCCAATCGCGGCCAGGCTTTTATCGATGATGAAAATTCTGAACCAAATGCTCTGAACACCGCTATCAATTCTCCAGATCATACCACCCTGGTTGCTGCGGTACAAGCTGCTGAAGTTGAAAATGCACTTGTAAACGTTGGTCCCCTTTCGGTTTTCGCACCTACCAACGCCGCATTTGACAAGTTACCGGCAGGCACTTTGGATGACCTTCTGAAACCTGAGAACAAGGAAAAACTTGCAAATATCCTAATAAATCATGTGGCGCCAGGCAATTACCCAATTGAAACCCTGAAAAAAAATGTTGAAAAAGGGCGTACTCTATATATGGCATCCGGGGAATATGTTCCGGTAACCCAGGAAGGTGAGGACATCTATGTAGGAGGAACAAAAATTCTTGCCTCTATAAATGTTAGCAATGGCTGGGTTCACATAATAGAAGATATCATTTTACCAAAAAATTAATCAAACAAAAACAATAATGAAAAAATTCAATTCAATTTTCTTTGTTGCCATATTTTCCCTTATCATGGTGAGTTGTGGTGATAATAACGAATCCAAACGCTCCGGAGGTGCAATGGCATCCAACGTTGCCGAAAGAGTCTATGTAGCACCCGGAGAACATGATGAATATTATGCTTTCCTGTCTGGTGGATATAGCGGAAACCTAACTGTATACGGCCTTCCTTCTGGAAGAATGTTAAAAGAGATTCCTGTGTTTTCTCAATTTCCTACTAATGGATATGGGTATTCTGAGGAAACAACCCCAATGCTGGAAACTTCTTTTGGTTTTATTCCCTGGGGTGATGCTCACCACCCGGATATTTCCCAAACCAATGGGGAACTGGATGGACGATGGGTCTTTATCAATGAAAACAACACGCCAAGGATTGCACGTATCAGTCTTGAATACTTTGAAACAGAAGAAATCATAGAGATCCCTCATAGTGCAGGTAACCACTCTTCTTCATTTGTAACTGAAAATACCGAATATGTGGTAGCAGGTACTCGTTTTTCTGTTCCCTATCCTCAGGAAGATATTGCGATCGATCAAATGAAAGGAAATTTCAAAGGCCCTCTTACATTTATTGCAATAGACGACAAAGGCGGTATGTCAATTGATTTTCAGCTAAAGATGCCTGGTTTCAATTATGACCTTTCGCACCCGGGACGTGGGGATTCTCACGGCTGGTTCTTCTTTACTACCTATAATACAGAAGAGGCTCACACCCTGCAAGAGGTGAACGCTTCACAAAACGATAAGGATTTCATCGCTGCCGTAAACTGGAAAAAGATCCAGGAATATGTACAAAACGGTGGTGGGGAAGAGATCGACGCTAAATATGCGCATAACGTATTCAATCATTCAACGCAAACCGCTACCACTACAATGATGGACAAAGTTCTTACCGTAGATCCAAGGGATGTGCCAGGCGCAGTTTACTTTATGCCAACACCTAAATCCCCTCACGGATGTGATGTGGATCCTTCTGGTGAATATATCATTGGGAACGGAAAACTATCTACAGATCTTACCATCCACTCTTTCTCCAAAATGCTGAAGGCAATTGAAAATAAAGAATTTGACGGAGATGCTTACGGAATTCCTATTTTGAACTTTGAATCTACACTCGCGGGAGTTGTTAAAAATGGAGGATTAGGGCCTTTGCATACCGAATTTGACGATAAAGGGAACGCCTATACTACCTTCTTCATCTCTTCTGAAGTTGTAAAATGGAAGCTGGGAACCTGGGAAGTGCTGGACAGGCAACCAACTTTTTACTCTGTGGGACACAATATGATCCCCGGTGGAAACTCAAGAAAACCTGACGGGAAATACATGATCACTATGAACAAGATCACCAAGGACCGTTACCTGCCAACTGGTCCCGAGTTAGAGCACTCTGCTCAGTTGTATGACATTTCCGGAGAAAAAATGGAACTCCTTCTGGATTTCCCTACTCACGGAGAACCACATTATGCTGCCGCAATTCATGCTGATAAGGTCAAAGCCAACTCAAAAAAGATCTACAGGCTTGATGAGAACAAACATGAAAATGCAGCGCTTAATGAATCAGAAACCCGTGTAGAGCGCAATGGGAACGAAGTACACGTATATATGACCATGGTAAGGAGCCACTTCGCACCAGATAATATCGAAGGAATCAAAGTTGGTGACAAGGTATATTTCCACGTAACCAACCTGGAACAGGATTTTGATGTACCACATGGATTTGCAATGATTGGTGCCAATACTTCTGAACTTTTGATCATGCCCGGACAAACAAAAACCATAATCTGGGAACCGAAGAAAGTTGGAGTATGGCCATTCTATTGTACTGACTTCTGTTCTGCACTTCACCAGGAAATGCAGGGATATGTAAGAGTTTCAGGTTCCGGTTCCAATGTGCCGCTTAAGTGGTCACTGGATGGAGACTAGATACAGTTTTGATTAGTTGAACATCTTTACTGGTAAGGCGGGTGAATACTAGTATTTACCCGCTTTTTTATAAAAATTATTCAATTGAAATGAGCAATACTGGAAAAAATCCAAACCTCAATGTAGATATGCGAATTGCATATGGTTATTGAAAAACAATAAAATCTGTATATGAAAAAATCAGGAATTTTAATGATACTGGGTTCAGCCTTATTGCTGGGACTATTTTATTTTCCACTCTGGAATATCACTCTGGGCGCACCTCAATACCCCGAACCACTGGGAATGGATATCTATATTTCAGGAATCGAAGGAAACTCGGAATTTGATATTCAAAATATTGATGGATTAAATCATTATATCGGTATGAAAAAAATACCAAAGCCCGCAGAAATGTGGGAATTCAAGACTTTTCCCCTTGTAATTGGCGGGATGGCTTGCCTTGGAATCCTTCTTGGAATTCTGGGTTTTTTTAAAAAAATAAGTCCCAAATGGTTTCTTGGATGGTTTGCTTTAATGATGGTTCTTGGAATCCTGGGTATGTATGATTTCAATGCATGGCTTACAGATTATGGGACAAACCTTGATCCAAAAGCCATAATCAAACTTACAGATGAGGCTGGAAATCCCTTAAACTACAAACCTCCGCTCTTTGGCACAGAAAAGATCCTGAACTTTACAGCACATTCCTATCCAAGACTTGGAGCCTGGTTAATGTTTGCGGGAATGTTCTTAACTTTAGTCGCCTGGTGGGTGGGAAAAAAGTCAGTTAAGGCCCAAAACAATTTATAATGAAACAGCCATGCGAATATCGGGAGACCGTTAAAAAATAATAAAGATCCAAATATGAAATATTATATCTTTCTTTTTATTGGAATGCTGCTTGTATCCTGCAGCAATGAGCCTGAACCAATTGTTTATGGAAGTGATAATTGCTCTTATTGCAAAATGACAATTGTAAGCAAGGCACATTCTGCCCAAATGGTCACCAAAAAAGGCAAACAAATAAAATACGATGCCATTGAATGTATGGTTCAGGATAATCTTCAAAATTATGAAACCTCAGAAATTGCCGTTATGCTCGTAGCAAACTATGAGGAACCTGGCACAATGCTGCCCGTTGAGGAAGCTTCCTTTGTAATTGATAAAAAAATCACCAGTCCTATGGGGGCAAATCTCGCGGCAATTAATAAAGACGGTAATCGGGAAGAATATTCTGAGGCATATACCTGGAATGAACTTAAAAAACACTTCCTCAAAGAGGATCCGCAAAACCTGAAATGAAGTATTTTCTAAGTCTTATATTTTTACTGCACCTCCTTCCTTCCTTGGCTGGAGAAATCAGGGTATGCAGTTCCTGTGAGGTGAAAACTGTGAAAAAGGCTATAGAAATCGCCCAATCTGGTGATACCATAATCATTGAAAAGGGGGTCTATAAGGAATTCGATATCAATATAATTGATAAGAAGCTTCACCTAAAAGGAATCGACTATCCCGTTATTGATGCCGGAATGAACGGAACTGCTTTTGGTATAAAAGCCGACGGGGTTACCATAGAAGGTCTTAAGATTATAAATGTTGGCAGAAGTTATACCAAGGAATTTGCGGCCGTACTGTTAAACGGAAGTCAAAATTTTACGATGAAAAACAACATCCTTGAAAATGTTTTCTTCGGATTTTTAATCGAAAAATCGGTTAATGGGCTTATTGAAGGCAATCGTATTAAAGGTAAAGGAAGCGAGCAAACAAACTCCGGGAATGCAATCCATCTTTGGAACTCCTCTGAAATTACCGTTAAAAACAACCACGTGCAGGGAATGCGTGACGGGATTTATATTGAATTCGGCGAAAACTGTAACATTATCAACAACGTATGTGAAAAAAACTTACGGTATGGGCTGCATTTTATGTTTTCCAACAATAACAGCTATATAGGAAATACCTTTGATGATAACGGTGCCGGGGTCGCGGTCATGTTCTCTAAATTTATTGAAATGAAAAATAACCTGTTCAGGAAAAACTGGGGTACAGCTTCCTATGGCTTGTTGCTTAAGGAAATTTCAGACGCAACTCTTGAACACAATGTTTTTGAAGACAACACCATAGCAGTAAATGCAGATGGTACCACGCGGGTGAAATTCATAGAAAACGACTTTATGAATAACGGTTATGCCATTAAGGTCCACGGGGGCGCTTATACAACCAGTTTTACCCGTAATAACTTTTTGTACAATTCATTTGATGTTGGATATTCCGGAAGGTTGAATGACAATACTTTTAACGGGAATTACTGGAGCGAATACAGAGGCTATGACCTTAATAAGGACAAGATAGGGGATGTTCCCTTCCGGCCTGTTAAACTCTTTTCATACCTGGTAAATCAAACCCCCGAAGCCATCGTATTGTTAAGAAGTCTCTTTATTGACCTGGTGGATTTTTCAGAAAAGGTCTCCCCCATCTTTACCCCTGCAGAATTAATTGATCAAGAACCCCAAATGAAAAGAATCAAATGGTAAGTATTAAAAACCTTCATAAAAAATTCGGCTCCCTGGTAGTGCTTAACGGCCTTGATCTGGAGATAGATCAAAAAGGTATTATTGCCATACTGGGACCCAATGGATCCGGGAAAACTACGCTCATAAAAAGTTTGCTGGGAATGGTGGTTCCTGCCAAAGGTGACATTGAAATTGGGGGCAAAAAGGTGAAAAACCATTGGGAATACCGCAAGGATATTGATTACTTGCCCCAAATCGCAAATTTCCCCGGCAACCTCAAGGTAAATGAACTTATTAAAATGATAAAAGACCTGAGAGGAAAAGAAGCCCGCGATAAAGAATTGATAGAATTCTTTAAACTGGAACCTTTTCTGGACAAAAAACTCAGCAACCTTTCCGGCGGGTCAAAACAAAAAGTCAATGTGGTATTGTGCTTTATGTTTGACAGTCCGCTTATAATTCTGGATGAACCCACTTCGGGCCTGGATCCTGTTTCACTGTTGCGGTTGCGGGATCTAATTCAAGAGGAAAAAGCAAAAGGAAAGACCATTCTCATCACTTCACATATTATGAGTTTTGTGGAAGAAGTGGCAGACAGGATCGTGTTTTTGCTGGAAGGAAAAATTTATTTCAACGGTACGGTTTCCGAGCTTAAAACCTCAACCGGACAGCCCGATTTTGAACATGCAATTGCCAATATCTTAACCGAAAACGATGCTTAAAATATTAAAATACAGTTTTTTTGATCTTTCCCGCAGTTTATGGAGCTATGTTTATTTCCTATTCTATTTATTCCTGGGAATTATCCTGTTATTTCTTAACAACGATCTTTCCAATGCGGTAATAACATTAATGAACGTGATCATTATTCTGGTTCCGCTGATAGGGACAATTTTTGGGGTGATGTATTATTACGATTCGAGGGAGTTCACTGAACTTTTACTGGCACAACCCATAAAACGGAGCACCATTTTTATTGGGCAATATCTGGGTGTGGCTATTTCCCTTTCTCTTAGCCTTGTTCTGGGACTGGGAATCCCCTTTGCAGCATACGGCCTATTTGAGTCGGCAGCCATCTGGAATTTCTTTTCTTTATTGGTATCTGGTGTGTTTCTTACATTCATTTTCACCGCCCTTGCCTTCAATATCGCTTTGTCCCATGAAAACAAAATCAAAGGTTTTGGACTGGCTATTTTGCTTTGGTTATTCCTGGCGGTGGTCTATGACGGAATATTTTTGCTCATCCTGGTATATTTCCAGGAATATCCGCTGGATAAATTTGCGCTTATAGCAAGTGTCTTGAATCCTATTGACCTGTCGCGGATTCTTGTGTTATTAAAGTTAGATATTTCGGCATTATTAGGGTACACAGGCGCGGTTTTTAAACAATTTTTTGGCACCTCCCAGGGTATGTTTATTTCTTTTGGGGTACTTTTCCTGTGGGTGGTATTACCGGTTTACAGGATTATAAGAGTTTCATCAAAAAAAGATTTTTAAGGTATTTATTTGCAAGGCCGCTTTATTCTAAAAACTTCAGGAAATACCTTGGATGTTGTTTTCACATCGAAGAAAAATATGCTAAACCTCATATTTAACCATAGCAACTCCTATGAACTGTATTTGAATCCAAAGAAAAACCAATTTTAGAATCAAAAACTTGGGGCAGGCCCACGAGGTATGTCCCGATAATTCGTGTGGAAAATACTTTTGAAAATTCGAGGCAAGCCCGCCGGATTTAAATCAGTTTAAAGTAAAATCTGATTTATAAGAAATTCAGATAAGTATATTTAAATGAAACTTGTCCAGAAAAAATGTGTTAACCGTGCAGAAAAACAATATCTAATCAAATCTCTCGCCATTTTTACACCTGAAACATATTTGAAAGGTAAAGCCAGTGGATAAAAGCTAAATTAATAAATAGCTGAGTTTGCCCAAATCAAAAAGTCAGGAATTTTAGCTGACTCTTTATTATATTATTTGGAATAAATTTTTATGATAAAATCCTGGTTTCAGGACCTGATTTTCACTTCAATATTTTCTGTTTCAATAGTAGAAAGGAATTCCAGTTTTCCCGCTTCATATAATTCATCAAGATCTTCGAGGGGAGTGCTAAAATCTTCAATTTTGTAATTCTCATAATCGGCAAAGCGAATCCCTTCAATAACCCGTTCTTTAAAGGCCTTTCTAAATCGGATTCCGCCATCATCAACCTGAAATTTATACGCGAGATAATCTATGGTGAAATCATTTTTATGGATCCAGTACATAAAAACATCGTGATGATCGGCGCCACCACCTTCCTGCTGAAAGCTTATTTTCACCTCGTAATAAGGCGCTCCCGCTATTTCTGCTTCCCCAACCAATTCTTTGTTCACGGCCTTATCATTCAAACCATAAGGTAAATGCGCGAAATAATGGACAGAATTCACGCTGCCTGTATACTTGGTAGCCATTGAATCCGGAACTTTTATCAAACTGTCATTTTTGAAACGCTGGTATCCGGTATTGTTTATCACATCCCTGTAACTTATACCTGTAGAATCCACAATCCTTCTTTCCAGCTGAAATTCTCCGCCGTTTCGAATGCTTTTATAGGTATAATCCCTGAATTTAAAATCGATAGTCGCCTTTCGGTAGTTTGCTCCTCCCGCATTCTCAATTGTTTTATCAATAATTTCTTCCGCTGTGATCTCATTTTTCTCTTCCTGACAGGAAATAAAAAAAACTGTAACAAGAAGTATGATGAATTGTTTCATATGTTTTTTTATCAGAATAGCCTCAAAGGTACTAAAATGCCAGGAAAAAACAGAAGGAAGCTAAAAGCAGAGATTTTCTATTTATGATTTTGTTGATCATCAAAATTTACAATTACATTATAGGTGTTTCTAAAGAAAGCTTCCTATTTTTGCTTACGTATGAAAAAGAGTAGCAATACCATTAACATCAAGAACCGAAAAGCCAGGTTTGAATTTGAGATCCTGGATAAATTTATCGCCGGGATCAAGCTTTCGGGAACCGAAATAAAAGCCATTCGGCTTGGAAAAGCTTCTATTGCTGAAAGTTTTTGTGAATTTCAGAATAATGAACTCTTCGTGATCAATATGACGGTGGAAGAATATTCGCACGCCTCCCATTTTAACCACGACCCAAAAAGCGCACGTAAGCTTTTAATGAAGCGACGGGAGCTGAATAAACTTGAAAAGGAAGTCAAAAATTCCGGGCTTACTATTGTCCCACTTCGCTTGTTTATCAATGACCGCGGACTGGCGAAATTGCAGATTTCTCTTGCAAAGGGTAAAAAACTCTACGATAAACGCGAAACCATCAAAGACAGAGATAGTAAACGAAGGTTGGACCGTATCAAAAAAGATTTCAATTAATCCTCCATTCTTTTATGAATAGCTATTTGCTGAAGTAAATCAAAAATAAATGATCAGTAAAATCCAGCTTTTTATCCTGTTCTTTTTAGTTTTTAACTGGAGTTTTTCTCAGCTAACAGGAAAAGTTACCAATTTTGATGATGAACCACTCCCCTATGTGAATATTTATACCGAAGACGGAAAGTTTGGTACCACCACCAATGAAGATGGGGATTATTCGCTCAAAATATCAGAAAAAGGGGAATATGAACTGATATATCAGTTTTTGGGATTTGAAACCCTTCGGAAGAAAATAAACATAGCAATATTTCCATTTCGCCAGGATATCAAACTTACCGAGACTACTACCAATCTTGATGAAGTCACCATAAATTCCAATGAAAATCCGGCCGATAAAATTATCCGGAAAACGATCGATCAACGGAAACAAAACCTCGCAAAAATAAAACAATATTCTGCCGATTATTACTCGCGCGGCCTATGGCGGATCAAAAATGCACCGGAAAAGATCCTGGGCCAGGATATTGGCGATTTAGGCGGCGGCCTGGATTCTACCCGCAGCGGAATTGTTTATTTAAGCGAGACCATCTCCACGATCAATTATCGCGCTCCCAATGATTTCAGGGAAAAGATCCTGGCCTCAAAGGTAAGTGGGAATGATAATGGTTTCAGCCTCAATTCTGCACGGGAATCGGAATTTTCATTTTATGAAAACACCATAGATCTCAATGCTAAGGTTGTATCACCCATAGCCGATTATGCCTTTAATTATTATACGTATAAGCTGGAAGGGGTATTTTACGATGAAGCTGGACAAATGATCAACAAGATCCGGGTGACTCCCAAACGCCCTCAGGACAGGGTGTTTTATGGCCTTATCTATATTGTTGAGGATTCCTGGCAAATTTATGGACTAAGCCTCAATACAACAGGAAAGGCCATCCAGTTTGAACCAATTGAAACCCTTACATTCACTCAAAATTTCAAGTATTCTGAAGAAAACAACTTCTGGATCAAGATCTCACAAACCGTGGATTTCAGTTTTGCGATGTTTGGTATTTCGGGGGACGGTAGGTTCACGGCGGTTTACAGCAATTACAATTTTGATCCCGGTTTTGACAAAAAAACCTTTACCCGCGAGGTATTGACCTTTGCCGATGCAGCGAATAAAAAAGATTCCCTGTACTGGAAAACAATCCGGCCGGTTCCCCTTACCACAGAAGAGCTTTCAGATTATATCAGAAAAGACAGTATTCAGGAATTGCGGAACTCTAAAACCTACCTGGATTCTGTAGACAGGGTGCAGAACGAATTCAATATTTCCAATTTGGCTTTTGGATATAGCTTCAGCAACTCCTATAAAAAACAAACTTTCAGTATTTCTTCACCGCTTTTTGGCTCCCATTTTAATTCAGTTCAGGGCTGGAATACTACGGTAAATATTGATTTCCGGCAAAATCAGGATGAGAATTTCGGGAAATTCTGGCGAATTGCAGGTTCTGTAAATTATGGTTTTAGTGATGACAAGCTAAGATTCACAGGCCTTTTTCAGAAAAAATTCAACAATTTCTCCAAGCCTGTTTTAACAATTTTAGGTGGCGTTAAAACGGAACAGATCAATCCTACCGAACCCATTTCAGAAAGAATCAACGATATTACAAGCCTGTTTTTTCAACGAAATTACCTGAAATTATACGATAAGAAATTTGTTGAGATCAGGTTTCAACAAGAGCTTTTCAATGGGTTTCAATTGACATCAGACATCAGTTTTCAGGATCGGTCTTCACTTTTAAATACTACAAACCAATCCTGGATAAACCGGGATGGAATAGATTATACTTCCAATAATCCCCTGGAACCAGCTAATTTTGGTTCTGCTCCCTTCGAAGACCATCAAATTTTCAAGCTTAATCTAATCGCCAAAATAGATTTTGCGCAAAATTATATGAGTTATCCAACCGGTAAATTCAACATGAGCTCGAATAGATTCCCAACGCTTTACCTTGCTTATGAAAAAGGGTTTGGCGCCGATGTTAAGAATTATAATTTTGACCAGTTCCGGGCGGCAATTGTCCAGGATGTGAGTTTAGGAAACAAGGGGACTTTTAGCTATAATTTAAAGGCCGGGACGTTTTTAAATCCGGGAAATATTGCGTTTTTAGATTTCCAGCATTTTAACGGAAATCAAACCAGGATTGGAAACGGCAATTATATTAACAAATTCAATCTTCTGCCCTATTACGCGTTAAGTACTGATAAAAGTTATTTTGAGAGTCATTTTGAACAGGATTTTAAAGGCTGGATCCTTGGGAAGGTCCCGGGTATAAATCAGCTAAATTACAACCTCATCCTGGGAGCACATTTTCTTTCAACCGAAAACAACAAACCATATTCCGAATACTCTGTGGGAATTGACAATCTTGGTTTCGGAAAATACCGTCTCTTACGACTGGATTATGTTTTTTCCAATTTTGAAGGAAACAGGCAGGGAGCCTTTATTTTCGGTTTGAAGTTTCTGGGGATTTTTGAGTGATCAATCGATAACCTAGAATACACGAATATTTCTTTGATCTTTCTCTTTTTCCATTCTCTAAAATTCTTAATCTTGAATTTTAAATCTTGAATCTTTAAAGAATCAGTTCTTGTCTTCCAGCAATGGAACAAAACGGAAGTCCCCATATACCTTTTTCTCGAACTCTTTCCCCGATTTCCGAATGTATAAGGTCATTACCTGCACCTTATCTCCTACCGGGATCACCATTCTGCCGCCAACTTTTAATTGTGACAGCAAAGTTTTCGGAACAAATGGCGCTCCGGCGGTAACTATTATTTTATCAAAAGGGGCATATTCCGGGAGACCTTTATAGCCGTCTCCAAAACTCAGGAATTTTGGCCGGTACCCGATTTTTGAAAGAAAAAGTTTGGTTTTTTTATACAATTCCTGCTGACGTTCTATACTATAAACTTTTGCGCCAAGTTCACATAGAACGGCGGTTTGATAGCCGCTGCCCGTGCCAATTTCCAATACGGTTTCGCCTTTTTTGATCTCGAGCAACTCGCTTTGAAACGCAACCGTATAAGGTTGGGAGATAGTTTGATCTGCAGCTATGGGAAAGGCTTTATCCTGATAGGCGTGATCCTCAAAACTGCTGTCCATGAACAAATGCCTTGGAATGTTTTTAATAGCTTCCAGCACTTTTTTATCCTTCACTCCCTTAGCCTCCACGATAGCCGCCAGTTGTTGTCTTTTTCCCTTATGCTTAAATGTATCTTTCAAAACGGTTTTAACTTTTACGGTATAAAAATACTCAAACAAACCCTAGGGTTCAAGCATCGATTTAGTTTTTATTTAACGAATGTCCTAAACCAATAACAATCAAAATGATATTGGCTTTAACCCAAGAAATGCTATTTTTGTGAAAAATGTAATATAATGCTTAAAGCTGGCGTATTTGGTGCAGGGCACCTTGGAAAGATCCATTTGAAACTTCTTGAAGAATCCCCAAAATATAAACTGGTTGGTTTTTATGATGACAATAGAGAAACCGCCGTTGCAATTGAAAAAGAATTTGGTTACAAAAGCTTTAATTCTGCTGAAGAGTTAATCGATGCAGTAGATATGATAGACATTGTAACACCAACTTTTGCCCATTTTGAAGTTGCCAAAAAAACCATACTCGCAGGAAAACACGTTTTTATTGAAAAACCCATTACCTCTACTTTTCAGGAAGCTTCGGAACTGATAGAGCTCGCTAAAAAACACAAGGTTAAAGGCCAGGTTGGCCATGTAGAACGTTTTAACCCTGCTTTTCGCGCGGTTGCCGATAAGATTGAAAACCCGATGTTTATCGAGACACACAGGCTTGCAGAATTCAATCCGCGGGGAACCGATGTTCCCGTAGTGCTGGACCTTATGATCCATGACATAGACGTGATCCTTAGTCTGGTGAAATCTGAAGTGAAAAATATAAATGCCAGCGGAGTTTCTGTAATTAGTGATACTCCCGATATCGCAAATGCCAGGATCGAATTTGAAAACGGCTGTGTAGCAAATTTAACCGCCAGCAGGATCTCCCTGAAAAATATGCGCAAATCAAGGTTCTTTCAAAAAGACGCCTATATTTCGGTAGATTTTCTTGAGCGAAAATGCGAAGTGGTGAAAATGAAAAATGCACCTGAAAAACCAGATGATTTCGCGATGATCCTGCAAAATGCTGAAGGTGTAAAGAAACAGATCTATTTTGAAAATCCCAAAGTAGAAGAGCATAATGCAATTTTGGAGGAACTGGAAACTTTTGCAGATGCCATCCTAAACAACACCACACCAATAGTAAGCCTGGAAGAAGGAGCCGCAGCATTAAAAGTGGCAAACCAGGTAATTGCAGGGTTCAGAAAGTAAGATTTGGAAATGATAATATTTAAATTCAATCAATTATAGGGGAGCAAGCTTATAAGCTATGCAAAAGGCAGAAATAACCAGAATTTGGATGAAATAGGGCCAAAACGAATCTGGATTAAAGCCAAATAATGGATTAACACAATTAATAACGGAAACTGAATTATAAAATATCAGGATCCTAAAAATAAAAATCAAAATGAAAAAAATAGCAGTAATAGGAGCAGGAACCATGGGCAACGGAATTGCACATACATTTGCCCAGTTTGGATTTAAAGTCAACCTCATCGATATTTCAAAAGAAAATCTTCAAAACGGGATCGATACCATTTCCAAAAATCTGGACAGGATGGTTGCCAAAGAAAAAATTTCTGCAGAAGATAAAAAAGCGACTTTAAAAAACATCACCACTCATATCGATATTCCTTCCGGAGTTAAAAATGTTGGATTGGTAATAGAAGCCGCTACAGAAAATGTGAAATTGAAATTACAGGTTTTCAAACAACTCGACACCAATTGTACCGATGATACTATCCTTGCCACCAACACCTCTTCCATTTCCATCACGCAAATAGCTGCAGAGGTTTCTAATCCGGAGCGGGTAATAGGAATGCATTTTATGAATCCGGTGCCTGTGATGAAACTGGTAGAGATTATACGGGGTTATTCCACTTCCGATAGGGTGACCAAAACAATCATGGATCTTTCCAAAAAGCTGGATAAAGTTCCTGTAGAAGTAAATGATTATCCGGGATTTGTTGCCAACAGAATTTTGATGCCAATGATCAATGAAGCAATTGAAACTTTGTACACAGGAGTTGCCGGGGTTTATGAGATAGACACCGTGATGAAACTAGGAATGGCACATCCCATGGGACCACTTCAACTGGCAGATTTCATAGGACTGGATGTGTGTCATTCCATTCTGGAAGTGATGTATAACGGCTTTAAAAATCCGAAATATGCTCCAAATCCTCTGCTTACCAATATGGTTCGTGCAGGGAAATTTGGAATAAAATCCGGGGAAGGTTTCTATGATTATTCTGAAAGCAGAAAAGCGGAAAAAGTTTCGGAACAGTTTACTAAATAGCGATTCACCGGAGAGAAGCATTTCTGAGAACACAACCCCCAAGATTCGCTGCTTGATGAAAAATTAGAAGGTTCTTATTATTTGGTCCCTTTATCATACATAGTTTTTTCCGAAGGAAATTTCAGAAAAGGTAAATAGAAAAAATTGGCAAAGATAAATCCCTTTAAGGCGGTAAGGCCTGCAAAAGATAAAGCCGGCCTGGTTGCATCCCGGCCCTATGAAGATTATACTGAAGGGGAGCTCAAAGCCCAGCTACAATACAATCCTTTTTCCTTTTTGCATATCATAAACCCCGGTTATAAATTCCAACATGAAATTACCGGGGAAAAACGCTTTCAGCTGGTTAAAAACCGTTATCTCGAATTCAAGGAAGAGGAAATCTTTATAAAAGATGCTGTTCCCTGCTATTATTTCTATAAAATAGTAACCCGAAATGATTCCTTTTTTGGAATAATTGCAGCTGCAAGTGTGGAGGATTATGAAAATAATATCATTAAAAAACACGAAGACACCATTGCCTTCAGGGAAAATTTATTCAAGGATTATTTAAAAGTCGTTGGTTTTAATACCGAGCCCGTTTTGCTCACCTATCCGGATTCTCCCGAAATAGAAAAACTTATTGAAGAAGCCATGAATACCCGGCCCGAATATGAGTTTACCACCCACAATAAGGAAACCCATTTTCTATGGACTGTTTGTGAACCTGAAATCGTGGAGCAAATAAAACTGGAATTCGGGAAAATGCCTGCCCTTTATATTGCAGATGGACATCATCGCTGTTCCTCGTCCCATATACTGGCAAAGGAATCGAAAGCGGAGAATCCAATGCATTCCGGGGAGGAACCCTACAATTACTTTATGAGTTTCCTAATTGCTGAAAGCAAATTGAAGATCTATGAATTTAGCCGTTTGGTGACCGATTTAAATGGCTGGAGCAAAGAGGAATTCCTGATGCAGCTGGATGAGCAATTTCGAATAGAAAACAGGGGTACCCAGGTATATTCACCTAAGTCCAAACATCATTTCAATATGTATCTGGATGGTGAATTCTATTCCCTTTTTCTTCGGAAGATCAATTATGAATTCACCGATTCCCTAAGCACTTTAGATACCCATATTTTATATGAAAAGCTTTTGAAACCTATTTTAGGTATTCAGGATGTAAGAAATAACATTCGAATTTCTTATATTCACGGGAAGAATGATTTAATAGAAATGAAATCTGAAATTGATAGCGGCAGGTTTGCAGTAGGTTTTGGAATGTTGCCCTTAACCATTGAAGAAATAAAAAAAGTGGCCGATGAAGGCCTTATTATGCCGCCTAAAAGCACCTATATTGAGCCAAAATTAAGAAGCGGATTAACCATCTATGAATTTTAAAATTGCGACCTTTAAATTAGTCTGAATTTTTTATAGTTTATTTAGAATAGAGCATGAGCATTTCAGAAAATATAAAAAAATTTAAAACAGAAATAGAGGGTGTTAGCCTGGTAGCAATTTCCAAAACAAAACCTACAGCTGATCTTCTGGAAGCCTATAACACCGGACAACGATTATTTGGAGAGAATAAGATCCAGGAAATGACCGAAAAATGGGAGGACCTTCCAAAGGATATCGAGTGGCATATGGTAGGTCATGTACAGCGAAATAAGGTGAAATATATGGCTCCTTACGTTGGCCTGATTCATGCTGTAGACAGCTTGAAATTATTGAAAGAGATCGATAAAGAGGCTAAAAAGAACAATAGGATAATCAAGTGCCTTCTTCAGATTAAAATAGCCGATGAAGATTCAAAATTTGGAATTAGCGCGGAAGAAGCCGGGTCGATACTGAAATCGGAAAAATTAGCTGAAATGGAAAATGTAAAAGTCACCGGCCTCATGGGAATGGCAACTTTTACGGAAGATGAAGAGCAGGTTAAAAAAGAATTTCAGTATTTAAAATCGGTATTTGATGAATTTCAGAAGAATTTCAAGGAATTGAAAACACTCTCTATGGGAATGAGCGGAGATTACGAGATCGCTGTGGAATGCGGGAGCAATATGGTGCGCATTGGAAGTGCTATATTTGGGGAAAGATAAGCCCCCCTACCCCCGAAGGGGGAGTAAAGGTTATCCCCTCCTTCGGAGGAAAGTGAAAAATACTTTGAAAATTCTAGGCAGGCCCGCCTGAATGATTCGGGCAGGCCTCGGGAAGGTAAACCCTAAATAAGGGCTTAAAAAGAAAATGATAATGAGTTTATATAAAATGAAAAATTTGTTCAACAGTGATAATTTCCCCTTTGGGGGTTAGGGGGTTTTTATGTACGCAATTTTAGACATAGAGACCACCGGTGGGAAATATAATGAAGAAGGTATTACCGAAATTGCCGTTTATAAATTTGATGGCCATAAGGTAGTAGATCAGTTTATAAGTCTTGTAAATCCAGAGCAGCCTATACAACCTTTTGTAGTGGGTCTTACCGGTATTAATAATGAGATGCTGCGCAATGCTCCTAAATTTTTTGAAGTTGCAAAACGAATTGTGGAGATCACAAGTGATTGCATTGTAGTGGCTCATAATGCCAAATTTGACCATCGAATCCTGAGACTTGAATTTAGAAGATTGGGATTTGATTTTGAAAGAAAAACCCTTTGTACAGTAGAACTTTCCAAAAAGCTTATCCCGGATCAGGATTCATATAGCCTTGGAAAACTGGTAAGAGCACTAGGAATTCCACTAAGCGACCGTCACAGAGCTAGTGGAGATGCTCAGGCTACAGTAAAACTTTTTAAAATGCTGCTCAACAAGGATATCGAAAAAAATATTCTAAAAGAATCAGTAAAAAATGAACCCTCCCGGCAGTTAGATACGAGATTAATACAAATGATTGAAGAACTACCGGCAGCAACCGGAGTTTATTATTTTCATAATGAAGAAAGTGAGATCATTTATATTGGAAAAAGCAAGAATATCAGAAAAAGGGTCAATCAGCACTTTACAAATGATCATCATAAATCCAGGGAAATTCAAAAGGCAGTAGCTTCGGTTAGTTTTGAAGCTACGGGAAATGAATTGATTGCGCTTTTGAAGGAAAATGAAGAAATAAAACACAATAGGCCTAAATATAACAAGGCACTTACAAAATCTATTTTCAATTATGCGCTTTATCAGTTCACCGATGAGGATGGTTACATCAATTTAAAAATAGGAAAGGCCGATGCCAGAAAGAAAAACATCACAACTTTTACCGGGCTACAACAAGCGAAATCTGTTTTGCATAATATCGTAGAAACCTATGGGCTGTGTTTTTATTTAACCGGCCTTCATAGCGGTAAGGAAAACTGTTTCAATTATTTAAAAACCTGTAAAGGCGTCTGTATTAAAGCAGAATGCCCTGCAGAATACAATGAAAGGGTTTTCGAAATGATTGCCAAATTCAGCTACCAGGATCAAAATATATTAATTATTGACCGTGGAAGGGATATAGACGAGAAAAGTGCCTTGTTGGTAGAAGATGGTGTTTTTAGAGGAATTGGGTACTTTAATTTGAATTATCAGCTTAATAATATAGATATTGTACGTTCAATCATCACTCCCATGAAGGATGACCGGGATGTTAGACACATCATTCAGAATTATTTAAGAAAAAACAAAAAGCTTAAAATCATTCAATTCTCAGAAAGTGTTTAAGGAAGAAATATTCGATATTATGATGAAATATAGAAGAATTCAATTCACTGGAAAGTTAAAACCTGAATGACTTTTAAAATGTATACAATTTGAAGGAACCCGAAAAAAAATTGGACTGGAAACACAGACTTCATGAAATAATTTATGAGGCAGATACCAGGATGGGAAGGGCATTTGACATCGTTCTACTCATCTTTATTTTATTCAGCATTGCTCTTGTAATGCTGGAAAGCGTTGCCGATTTGAACCGGACTTATTATATGGAATTCTATATTGCGGAATGGATCATTACCGCCATTTTCACGATAGAATATATCCTTAGGATCATTACCATTAACCGACCAAAAAAATATATTTTCAGCTTTTATGGTTTGGTAGACCTTCTTTCTACCCTTCCCTCCTACATCGCTATTATCTTTGGAGGACACAACATGCTTTTTGCGGTGCGCGCATTAAGACTCCTGCGAATATTCAGGATTTTAAAGATCACCCGGTATATTGGGGAATCGGATAAACTGATAAGAGCATTAAAAAACAGTCAGCCCAAAATTTTGGTATTTCTGTTCGCTGTAATCATTATTTCAATAATTATGGGCTCTGTAATGTTTCTTGTTGAAGGCCCCGAAAATGGGTTTACAAGTATTCCCTTGTCAATCTATTGGTGTATAGTAACGCTTACCACCGTAGGCTTTGGAGATATTCATCCTATTACCCCGCTGGGACAGTTTGTCGCTTCATTTATTATGATCATGGGGTACGGAATTATAGCGGTTCCTACGGGAATCGTTAGTGCCGAGATTACAAAGGGTGCGCATAAAGGAATTCCCCACAATACCCAGGTTTGCCCACATTGCAATGAAACCAAACACCTTGATAATGCCGAATTTTGCCATAACTGCGGAAACAGATTGAATGAAAAATAAATTTCTTATAAGCATCACCGGCCCTACCGCTATAGGAAAAACCGCTTTAAGTATACAGCTCGCAAAGGCTTTTAATACCGTAATACTCTCTGCAGATTCCCGCCAGTTTTATAAGGATATGAAAATAGGCACCGCAACACCTTCAGAGGAAGAACTCTTGGCAGCACCACATCATTTCATTCAGCATAAAAGTGTTGAAGATTCTTATTCGGTAGGAGATTTTGAACGGGAGGCATTGCTTAAAACCCAGGAATTATTTAAGCAGAAGGATATTCTTATAGTCGTTGGTGGCAGCGGACTTTATGTAAGGAGCCTGTTGGAAGGGCTGGATAGTTTTCCCGAAATAGACCCCAAAATACGCCTTCAGCTAAATGAACAATTTGAAAAAGAAGGCCTCGAGCCTTTAAAACTCCGTTTACAGGAACACGATCCCGAAGCGTATAAAAAGACAGATATTGATAATCCGCATCGGGTTATCCGGGCATTGGAAATTTGTCTGGGAACAGGAAAACCATATTCTTCTTTTTTAAATCAACAAAAACCAAAACGACCATTTCAAACAATCTCCATAGGACTTACGGCGCCAAGGGAAGAAATTTATGAACGCATCAATTTAAGGGTGGATGCTATGATGGCTGAAGGTCTTTTGGGAGAGGTGAAAAGCCTGTATCCAAAACGTGAACTCAATGCTTTAAATACGGTTGGATATAAGGAATTGTTTGCTTTTTTGGAAGGCAGGTTTAGCCTGGAAGAAGCCGTTGCCGAGATCAAAAAAAATACCCGCCGCTTTGCTAAACGACAGCTCACCTGGTTTAGAAAAGATAAAAATATACATTGGTTTGATTATAAAACTTCTTCGGAAGAAATCATCGCTTTTATAAAGGCAGAAATTGAAAAAACTCGACATTTTTGATTGATTCTTGAAAATATCAAATCACTCAATGATCACCCTTATAATTTTATTTCCCTGGTTCGTGGTCAAATGTAAGGTGTATACCGCTGTTTGAAGGGTGCCTAGATCCATATTATAAGGCTCACCCATAGGAAACTCGGCAGTAGTTATATATCTGCCACGATAATCAAAAACATCCACCTTTTCAATAATCCAACCGGTAGGGGCTTCAAAAGTAAAGGGACCGGGAGTTGGGTTTGGATATATAAATATATATTCGATTGGCGGTATAGATATTTGCTTACAATTTCCGGTAACATCTACATTCACCGTTTGAGTGGCAGAATTGCCGTTGGCATCTATTGCTGTAAATAAAACGGTATTTATTCCCAAATTTTCACAGCTAAAATCTAAAAGATCCAAACTAAATTCGGGAATTCCGCAATTATCGATGGTTCCATTGTCTACCATTTCGGGTGTGATGGTTGCAAATCCAAAGGAATCCAGGCTTATACTTATATTTTGGGTCTGGATCTCTGGGGGCAAAGCATCTTCAATAGTTACGTTTATAGTACAACTTCCGGAACCATCATTCCCTGTGTAATTCAATACTACCGGATTCTCACCTATATTGGTACAATCAAAACTTGATGTATTAAGAGTGAATTCACGATCGCCTGGATCGCCGGTATATAAATCTCCTGAGGAAAGCGTGGCCTGACCATTTGCATCCAACTGAATCGTGAAAAATTCTTTACATTCAAACGCTGCCTGCGGATCCTCTACCTCTACCTGAACCAAAACAGAACACGTTGAGGAATTGTTATTTTCATCGGTAACAGTTAAAGTTATCGTGTTGGAACCATCGTCTGAGGCTGTAAAAGTAGATTGGCTCAAAGAAAAACTAACATTCCCACAATTATCAAAAGATCCGGTATCAAGTTCCTCTCCTGTAATTGTCCGGCTTTCATCAGGGGCAAGTGTAATTTCGTAAGGCACTACAAGACAGCTAATTACCGGGGCAATAATATCCCCAACAGTTACTTCTAAAGGACAACTTCCCGTTTCAGCTCCTGTATAGCTCAGGGTGATAGTTTGGACACCTACATCTGCACAAGTGAAAGTGGATTTGCTGAGACTAAATTGTGTTCCCGTACCGTCACCCGTATATAAATCTCCTGCGGAAAGCGTGGCCTGACCATTTGCATCCAACTGAATCGTGAAAAATTCTTTACATTCAAACGCTGCCTGCGGATCCTCTACCTCTACCTGAACCAAAACAGAACATGTTGAGGAATTGTTATTTTCATCGGTAACAGTTAAAATTATGGTGTTGGAACCTTCGTCTGAGGCTGTAAAAGTAGATTGGCTTAAAGAAAAACTAACATTCCCACAATTATCAGAAGATCCGGTATCAAGTTCCTCTCCTGTAATTGTCCGGCTTTCATCCGGGGCAAGGGTAATTGTGTAAGGTGTTACAAGACAGCTAACTACCGGGGCAGTAGTATCCTCAACAGTTACTTCTACAATACAACTGTCAGTTTCTCCCGTATTTAAATTTGTAGCTTCAATTGTAATGCTATTGATTCCAATATCAGCACAGGTAAAAGATTGCTCGGCTACAGTGAATTCTATATTTGAAAGGTCCCCTTCAACAAATTCTGCCGTTGGAATTACAATATTATTACCTTCAAGTTTTACTAAATAATTACTTACACAATTAATATTGAATGGAGGATCTGGCTGAGTTAATATTAATTCTATCTCACATTCTTTTACTTCAAAATCATCACTAATTGTAAATACAATGGTTTGACTTGAACTTATTATAGTTCCCCTAGGTGGGTTTTGAACAATATTTTCTATACCGCAGTATGAAGTTACATCTACCAATGCCGTATAATCCGGTATTTCAAAATTGCCATCGGCAGCTGCTATTTCCTCTATTTGAGTTGAAGGACAATTAAAGTCCAATACTTTTCGGTTTATTACTTCGACTAATCTTTCACAAAAAACCGAACCTCTCTCATTTACAGTAGCTGTAAAAGTTATAAGAGTATCTTCAGAAATAGGAGTACCTTCTAATGGACTTTGGGTGATAACTGCATTTGGATTATTGGTACTAACCAAACCTGTAAAATCTGGAAGTGGCACCTCGCATTGCCCATTTAAATCTACCTGAAGCTCACTGTTAGCTGGGCATTCTATGGTTAATTGAATTACTGTTATGATTACAATACCTGGAATTTCAGATACTACTCCATCTGCATTTATTAATCTATATGTAAATCTATCTGTTCCTCCAGTTCTGGAAATTGCATCGTTAGGAGTGTAAACAAATGTACCGTCGCTATTTAAATTTAAAACCCCAAAGCCAACTTCATCTATAATTTCTATTTGAAAACCTGATGTATAGGTATCATTCTCTAATATCCCATCTATTGGATTATTATCTGCTATTAAAACTTCATATGCATTTACTGGATATGTATCATCTTTTAACACCGGGATAGGTGTAGTTTCAGAATCGTTAGGATTTACGGTGATAGTAAATGAACAAGTTTCAACATTTCCTGCTGCATCTTCTGCTGTATAAATAATTGTGGTTTCGCCCAATCGAAAGCTGCTTCCTGTGGCAGGACCATTCCGAGTCAATACCGGAGTGGAACAATTATCTGTTGGAATAGGAACTGTATAATTTACTTCTGTAGAGGTTGCACCTGCCGCCGCCGTGACGGTAATATCTGCAGGACAATTAAGTAAGGGTTTTATCAGATCAAAGGATGGGGTTCTTTTATAAATCTCTAAATCAAATTCCAATCGATCAGGAACATAACCTAAAATAAAATTCGGGGATCCAAATATTTTGGCATTATTGACATACATCTTGTCACAATTATTAAATGTAAGATCTATGGGAAAATCAATTTGATCTTTTATTGTGATTTTTAATTCTCTATTAGGATTGAATACCTTAATAGAAAATGCATTTGCCTTTTGACCTTCATCAATTTTTTTAGCGATAGCCTGAACCTGTGAAAGGGTAAGATCTTCAAAATTTATAAATTGACTAAAATCTATTCTACCATCATATTCAATAACATGAATAAAATCAAAATGATCAATAACAATGCTTCCGGGAGAAAGAATATTTGGCAGGGTAATATTTTGAAAAATAAGATCCTGATTATAAATTCGAACTGAAGGACTACCATTTCCTGCCTGACTCACGTAGATATTTTTTTGAGAATCTACCGCAATTCTATAAGGAGTATTAACATCGGCTGTAATAAGACCCGGAACTCCAGAGTTTTTATCATATATTCTTATACGGCTTAATTGATTACTCTCAGGCCCACTGTTTCCATCGTTAAACTCTGCTACATAAACATTCTCCTCATCAACATCAACCCCTAATGGCCTATAAAATGAAGTAAAAATGGTTCTGGAATTAATTAAAGTTCCTTCGGGGCTAAAAACCCATATTTTCCCATTATCTTCAAAGGTTTCACCTCCAGCAAAATAGTCTGCTATATAAATAAAGCCATTTTCATCTATTGCAATATCTAATGGACTATCCAAAGCAGATGCTGGAATAAAATTGGGATTTATTAAATTTCCAGAATTATCTCTTTTAGCTACACCTTTTCCAAAAGTGAGTAAATATACGTTTCCTTCAGGATCAGTTGCAATGGAGATTGTTATATCCTCTGAGTTTACCGAAGGAGGTATTATTTTAACATTGACAGTTGGTAAAGTCTTATTTTCTAACCATTGATACTCCGGTATAATCATTTCCGGATTCTGACCAACAACATTCCAGGAAGAAACAAATAATGTAAAGATAAAAATAACCCATAGGAATACCCTTCCAAAAAAATTGTGGAATGGTGTTTTTGAATATGTTTTACCAGTAATGGTACTGCTCATCCAATTGGGGGTTAAGGAACAAATATAATGTAGTTTTCCTTGAAATATTGCCCGCTAACTGTTAACATTTAAACACAAGAGAGCTGTATAAAGATCGATAACATATTGATTTTTAACGCGATATTCACCTCTTAAAGTAAATAACCCGTTAAAAAATATATTACTGTCCCTATACAGCCCTTTTGGAAACTGAACGCTTTAAATGTCCTTTATTCTTTAACTTCCTTATTTCTAACAACAAGTCTAAAACCTTCCCCGTGAATGTTAAGGATCTCCACATCCGGATCTTTTTTAAGGTATTTACGCAGCTTGGCGATGTAAACATCCATACTTCGGGAAGTGAAATAATTGTCGTCCCTCCAAATTTTGGTTAGTGCAAGCTCTCTTGGCATGAGATCATTTTCATGCAAAGCCAGCAAACGCAATAATTCATTCTCTTTTGGAGATAATTTTTGAGGTTCTTCATCTTTATAAGTCAAAAACCTAAGCTTTGAATTCAGGTGAAATCCGCCAACGATGAACTCAAACTGCTTACTGTCGGCAACGCTATCGGTAGCTTTACGCTGCATGATCGCTTTTATTTTCATCAAGAGCACTTCACTGTCAAAAGGTTTATTCAGGTAATCATCTGCCCCTACTTTATATCCTTTGAGTACATCTTCTTTCATCGCTTTTGCGGTTAGGAAGATAATAGGGATTTCCTCATTCTTTTCGCGAATTTCCTTAGCCAGTGTAAATCCGTCTTTGTAAGGCATCATCACATCCAGGATACAAAGATCAAAATCATCTTTTTTGAATTTCTCAAATCCTTCCATTCCATTTTTGGCGTGCGTAACATCATAGTCATTCATAGCCAAATAGTCTTTTAAGACAGTTCCAAAATTGGGATCGTCTTCAACCAGTAAAATCTTTTTGTTTTCAGTTTCCATATTCTAAGTTATTAATGGTAATTTAATTATAAAAGTACTTCCTTTTCCCTTTTCGCTTTCCACGGAAATAGTTCCGTGGTGGTCGTCCAGGATGCGTTTAACATAAGCCAGACCTAAGCCGTGACCTTTTACATTATGTATATCTCCCGTGTGCTCACGATAGAATTTTTCAAATATTTTTCGTTGTACTATCCTATTCATCCCCATTCCCTGATCTCTGATTTTCAACACTATTAAATTCTTAACATTTTCAGAATAGATATCAATTTTAGGGGGATCTTCAGAATATTTAATCGCATTGTCAAGCACATTTACCAGCACATTGGTCATATGATTTTGATTTGCCAGCACGGAAGATTTCAAAGCTCCAAAATGGGTTTTTATATACCCATTCCTGTCCTCTACAATCAACTCTACATGGCTCATCGCTTCCTCCACAAGTTCATGTAACTGCAGCCGTTCCTTTTTTAAGTCCAGTTCGTTTTTTTCCAGTTTTGATATCTGCAATACATTTTCTACCTGGGCGTTCATTCTTTTATTCTCATCCCTAATCATTTGCAGATAACGGGCAACTTTTTCCTTATCGCTAATTATTTTGGGGTTTTTAATGGCATCCAACGCTAAATTAATGGTTGCAATAGGTGTTTTAAACTCGTGGGTCATATTATTGATGAAATCGGTTTTGATCTGGGAAATCTGCCGCTGTTTGATCAATTGAGATAACGCACTTGAATAGGCTATTACAATAATAAGCGTAAAAATTATGGAGAGCAGCGCCATCAAAGTAACCGATGATAGCACCACTTTCTTTTTACCTGTGAAATTAACCAGCAATTGATAATCGCTGTCGCCGGTATTATTTATAAACAGCGGCACCGAATAGGTTGCCGGATAATCCGGGGAGAAATTATCTGAATGTACCTTAGTTGCCAATGAATTGCTGTAAACCGCATATTCAAATGCTGTATTAAGGTTATAATTTTGAAGCTCGGTTTTCAAATGTTCTTCAACTGCACTCTCCGAAAGTCTTTGATGAATTGGGATCCGGGAAGTATATTCCAGGATAAAAGAACGTAAAACATCTTTTTCCATCTCCTCCATTTGCATAAACCTGTTAAGCTTTTCTTCTGACGTAAGCACCGCTCCCTGGGTATTTCCTTTATTCAGAATCGACGATAACTTATCGTTTATAAGATCGGAGAACTGAAGGCTGTCCTGGGCAAAAACAAGGAAATCTGAAGTAATTTTATAATCGTCATCAGGGATCCCTTCAGATAACCTAGCAGATTTACCATCTTCCCCTTCCTGTTTCAAAAGAAAATATTCATTTAAAACCTTTTCATTTAAGAGAATGGCGGAATTGTCGGTATCGGTAAATTTATACCAAAACCTTTCCAACTCATTATTTTGGATATTTTCTGAAACATTCACAAGAACCTGTTTGGCATTATAGGAGAATTGCTCTTCCTTATCTTCCACCGTGCTTTTTATCCAATATCCCTGAACAAAAATAATCCCAATTAGCGATAGACTCATCAGCACAACCAGTAAAAGGAACAACTTTTTATTCATGGATCAAAAGTAATATTTTAACATTTAGAGCCTTATCTCTTTAACCAAATGTTAACAAAACATATCCTAATTTTTAATAGCTTTTAAGATAAATTCATGAATATTCTGCACCTGTTCTTTTGTAGAAGATAAATCATCGTTTTTTATTTCGAAATCGGCAAGAGTACGTTTTTTCTCATCACTCCATTGATGCTTCAATCTCGCTTCAATTTCTTTCACTGTACTTTGATCGCGTTTTTGAAGTCTTTGGATCCTGTTTTCCCTATCTGCAGTTACCAGTATTACCCAATCACAGCGGGATTGCCCACCTGTTTCAAGCAAAATAGCCGCTTCATAAATCACATAAGCCTTAGTTTGGGCATTTTTCCATTCCTCAAAATCCCGGGCTACAGCCGGATGAACTATCTTGTTTAGATTTTCAAGTTGTTCCTTCTTATTGAAAACTTTAGAAGCTATGTATTTTCTGTTAAGTTTTCCTTCGGAATATGCTTCTTTCCCAAAGACCTGGATAATTTGAGATTTAACTTCTGCAGAAGTATCCATTAGCCTCTTTCCGGCCTCATCGGCAATATAAACCGGAACTCCCAGTTCCCGGAAAAAACCGGCAACGGTGGTTTTTCCGCTTCCCATTCCGCCGGTAAGTCCAGCTACTTTCATATGTGGATATTTATTGTTTTTTATTGGTCATATCTATTCGCATATCTTCACCCGAGTTTGTATCGTGTTTCCATTATGCTCATTTCAAATGTTTATATTATTGTTTTTTATCGGTCCCCCGATGGCTATCTGGAGACATCCATAATAATCCCCCCCTGTGTATCTACTTGCCGTTATGGATGTTTCATCGTTTAATTATAAATTGTATCTTCTGTTCATTTAAACGCACATTGTTTACCAATTGTGGTTTCTTCACGATTTGCGCCAATAGATACCCGTCACTATTGCTGGCCTTTTGAAAATCGGCCACAACTTTGAAACCGGAAGGATTTATTTTATCATATTTTTGCAGACTTACCTGGTAAAAAACCGTCACCTCCTTTGGAAAGATCACTACATTCAAATTTTCAGGAACGTTGACAAGCTCTACGGGAATCACTGCTTTTCCTTCAGTAAACTTATCTGTTCGCAGGGAATAGTTAACCTCCTCCCTGTAAAAAGTAAGTCTCTTCAAATTTGCAGTATTCAGTTTAATACTCCCCTGAACATCCTTACTAATATTATTGATCCTTAAAGATCTTGTTTGAACCTTTTGAAGGGTATCCAGGATATTTTTTGGTCCGCTTATAGTGACCGAATCCGGTTCCAGCTTAATGCCTTCCAGGGCCGAATAACCTACAGAAAAGCTTAATTCAATATCGGGAACTATAGGGAGTTTTTTAACCATACGCTGCTCAAAATTTATCTTCAAATCTTCCTGAAGAAAATTCACATCCTCATAATCAATTTTTAGCTGCGTTAGGATTGCCTGCTTTTGTTTCTCAAGATCGTAGATAAGTTTATTGCCATCCTCGGTAGTTTCACTGATATCTATCGCCAGTTTTTTCGGGAAAATTTTTCTGAAAGCTATATTTATCCCATTATCCCGAAGCCTAAGCTCCAAACTGTTGGGGGAGTCTCCAAGGATGATTTTGTCTTTTGGAACATTGATATAGGTGATGGGAAATCCTACCACTTCCGAATATTGTTTTGAAAATTGAACGAAAATCCACACAAATGCCGAAAATGCCAGAAAAAACAAAAATGTTTTTAGTGGACCTTTTTTTATTAGGGGTTTACGCTGTTTTGTTTTGTCTTGCATCATTAAAAAATAGCTTCGGAAAAGCGATTTGAGGTTTTAGTTTTAGGAATTTTATTTTCCAAATGGCTTTTAAAAAGCCAGTGCCATATCCATAGAATTGAATAAAAGTAGCAACAATTGCTGCCAAACCAATATCAAAACTGTTATTTTTTACTGCAGCATCTGTTCCAATTATCAAAAAATACAGCAAATAACATAAAAAGAAAAAGGGAATCCCTAAAAGTAGCAAAATTAATGCAGCGGTCAATCCCAGGATAAAAAAGCTGGGAAACCAGTAGGTAATCTTACCAGATCCAGGATGCCAAAGGTTTAATACCGGGCGCACCATTCCAAATTTTCGCACCTGAACATAGAATTTTTCCCAGTCGATCCTGCGCTTATGAAAAACTACCGCATTTGGGATGAGCCGGGTTTCAAAACCCAGTTTTTCCAACCGAAGCGAAAGATCCGGATCTTCCCCGGGATGAATTTCACCAAACCCACCGGAAGCTTCAAAAGCCTTTTTTGATAATCCCATATTAAAACTCCGTGGCTGGAATTTACCCACCGCTTTTTTTCTGCCCCGAATTCCTCCCGTGGTTAAAAAGGAAGTCATCGCATAATTAATAGCTTTCTGTAAATTGGAGAATTCAGGATGTGCAGCATCTGGACCTCCAAAACAATCGGTGTAATGTTGAGACAGATAGGAATGTACTTCATGTAAATAATTCGGCGGTAACAAAACATCAGAATCCAGAATTAGAAAATAATTTCCCGCTGCCTTTTCCATTCCAAAATTCCTGGAATCTCCGGGACCGGAATTCGGCTTAAAATAATAACTGATCTGTAGCTTTTTTTGAAAATCCTTTATCACCTCTTCAGAAGAAAGCGTAGAGCCATCTTCTATGATCACGATCTCAAAGGAAGCTGGAAATTCCAGCTCCTGCATGCTTTGCAGCAATTCCCTGATCTCTTCCGGCCTGTTGTAAACCGGGATGATAAATGAATAATTTAATTGCATCTAGTCAGTCATAATCTCTAAATCAAAAAAAAACCTACTAAATCCTTTGAATCCAGCAGGTTATTTTTCTAGCTATAGAATTGGATCATTTCAATTCTACTACTCTGAATCTTTCATAAAAGTATCCATCACTTCCTGACTTACACCCATATTGGAAAAACCACCGTCGTTGTATAAATTCTGAAGAGTTACCCGTTTTGTAAGGTCGGAAAACAAGGTCAACGTATAATTTGCACAATCCATTGCGGTTGCATTTCCAAGAGGCGACATCTTATCTGCATAGGCTATAAATCCATCAAATCCTTTCACGCCTTGTCCGGCAGTGGTTGGCGTAGGAGATTGAGAAATTGTATTTACCCTTACTTTTTTATCTTTTCCGAAGAAATATCCAAAACTACGGGCAATAGACTCCAAATATGCTTTGTTGTCGGCCATATCGTTATAATCCGGGAATACGCGTTGTGCAGCCATGTAAGTTAGCGCTACAATACTTCCCCACTCATTCATCGCTTCCTTTTTGTAAAGCACCTGCATTGTTTTATGAAAAGAAACCGCAGATACGTCCCATCCTTTATGAGTGTAATCGTAATCCATATTGGTATAATGGTTTCCTTTTCTCACATTTACCGACATTCCTATGGAATGTAATACAAAATCCAGTTTTCCACCAAGAATCTCGGTCGCCTTTTCTACAAGGTTTTCCAAATCTTCAACACTGGTAGCATCTGCAGGAATGATCTCAGAATTTGTTTTTTTGGCAAGATCTTTAATATTTCCCATCCTCATAGCGATAGGTGCATTGGTAAGGACAAACTTCCCTCCTTCTTCATGCACGCGTTCGGCAGTTTTCCAGGCGATGGAATTTTCATCTAAAGCGCCAAAAATAATTCCTCTTTTTCCTTTTAGTAAATTGTATGACATGTGTTTTGGTTTTTTATAGTTGTAAAGGCCGTAAATATAACAAACTTGAATTTAATTAAGCAATGCCCTTGCGTGTGCCATCGCCGATTCACTTTTTGTATTTCCGCCAAGCATCAAGGCCAGTTCTTCAATTCGCTCCTCGGTTTCAAGTACCCTTATTTTAGTTATCGTGGTTTCTCCAATATCTTCCTTAAAAATCTTAAAGTGTTTACTTCCTTTCCCGGCTATTTGCGGCAAGTGCGTGATGGCGATCACCTGCATGGAATTCCCCATATTCTGAAGAATATCCCCCATTTTTTGAGCGATATCTCCGGAAACGCCGGTATCTATCTCATCAAAAATTATAGTTGGCAGGTTGCTCCTTGAAGCCAAAATACTTTTTACAGCAAGCATTATCCTGGAGAGTTCCCCTCCGGAAGCGGCTTTTTTAATCTCGGAAAAATTACCGCCTTTATTGGCCGATAAATACCAGGAAAGCTGATCCTGACCGTTGCTGAAGAATTCCTGCTGAAGTTTAAGGTCTATCTTTAACCTTGCATTTGGCATTCCCAGTTCATAAATAATGGTTTCAACTTCCTTTATGAATCCGGGAATAGCCTTTTCCCTGTTCTTATGTATTTTAACCGAAATTTCTTTCAGAGCGGTTTTATCTATTTCAATTTGTTTGATTACTTTTTCAAGATCGGCTTCAGCATTTTCTGTAAAGTCAACCTTTTCCTGAAGTTGAGCCATAATTCCAATAAGAGCATCTAAACCTTCCGCAGCATGTTTTTTCTGCAAATTATACAGCACCTGAAGCTTTGCATTTACCTCTTCCAGTTCTTTAGGATTAGCCTCTACCCTTTCCAGGGCATTTCCCAGCTCCTGTGAAATATCATCCAATTCTATAATAACGCTTTGCACGCGCTCCTGTAAGGCAGCGTAGGTGGTTGAAAAACCTGAAATTTTATTCAGGTTAAGTCTAACATCTTTTAATCCTGCCAGCGTCCCAATTTCCTCCTGTTCAATTTGGGTTACCGCATTTCCTAAATACTCGGTGAGGATTTCAACATTGTTAAGTTCCTCAAAACGCTCTTCCAGATCTTCCAGCATTCCCGATTTTAACCGGGCATCCTCAAGTTCTTTAAGCAGGAACAAATTATAATCGTGTTCCTTGATAGCTTTTGCCTGCGTTTCCTTTAATTGTACCAGCTGTTGTTGTAATTTTTTATAGGAACTCAGTTTCAACTGATATTCCTGGAGCAAATCGGCATTTCCGGATAGAGTATCCAGCACCTCAAACTGATATTGATTTTCACCCAGGCTAAGGGTTTGATGCTGCCCGTGAATATCTATAAGAAGATCTCCCAGTTTCACAAGAACAGGAAGTGTAACAGGAGTATCGTTGATAAAAGCACGGGATTTTCCGGAGGAAAGTATTTCCCTGCGAATAATTGATTGTGGTTCGTAATCGAGATCTTCAGCTTCAAAAAAATCTTTCAGCCTGTAGTTGGAAATATCAAAATACCCTTCGATAACACATTTATCCCTGGAAGAACGAATCGCGCTATAATCGGCACGTTTCCCAAGCAGTAACCCCATTGCGCCCAGCATGATGGATTTTCCGGCACCGGTTTCGCCCGTAATTATAGTAAATCCCTGACGGAGGTCGATCTTAATGTCCTCAATGAGAGCGTAATTTTTAATGGATAAAGCGGTTAGCAAGGTATATTGAATTTAAAGCTAAAGATACAAGAGAAATTCGTTCCAATCAAAACGGAAAGACCTAGAATTGGATCTTACGCCAATTTTCTGTGTACATTGGGGCAATACGGTTTAGTGTTTCTACCAGGCTTGAAATAGGAACCGATGGGCCTCCCCCAAATATTTGCTCAATTTCCTGTGCTTTCGCATCAAAAAACACCCGCATTAATAAAGAATTAGGTCGGGTATCGTTCAGCGAATTTAATTTTTCCAGGGAGTTTGCAACTGCTTTTTTTCCGGCTGCGGGATCTTTATGCATCAAATCCAAGCCTTGCCGGTGATACGTATAAACAACGTCCCTGTAAACCGCAAAGGCATTAGATAAAAGATCTGTGTTCAACCTGTACCTCGAACGCGCACCATCGGTTCCCCGCCAGCCGGGCATATTCCCCTGCTGCGCGGTTGAAACTATCCTATTTGCTTCCTGGTAATACTGAGTGCCTCCTTCCGGAGAAAAAGTGTCGGCATCTAAGCCCAAAATAGTATAAACATAAAAGGAAAGCACCGAAACCAGGTTCGAACTATAGGAGTTCTGACTGTAATTTAAGGGTTCAAATTCCCTGTAATTAAAACTGAACTGCACATCGTTGAAATTAAATACCGGGCTTATCATGGAAGAACCAAAAACCGGTCTTGAAGATTGCACCTGAATGGTTCCGCTAAATGTTTCATTCTCAAAACTGGTGATATTGATGAAAATGCTGCAGTTAATTCGTTCCTGATTTTGAAATTCATTATCTGTCCAACTGGTTTGATTGATCAATTCTGAAATAGAGCGTTCCAGGGTTTTAAAAACCTGCAGATTGGTTTGCCCGGTTTGCTCGGCATTTACTATGACCTCACAATTTAGTTCCTGCGCGTTCAGTGATGTTATTCCCAGGAAAAATGCAACTAAGAGTATGATCTTATTCATCTGGCATATTGATTATTTCGTTTAAAATATCCTTCGCGACTTCAGTTTTGGATTTCAATTCAAAATTCTTTACTGAGGTTTTTGTGATAATGCTAATTTTATTGGTGTCCTTTTTGAATCCAGCTCCTTCATCATTTAAGGAATTGAGCACTATAAAATCGAGGTTTTTTCGCTCCAGTTTCCCGGTCGCATTCTCGAGTTCATCAGTGGTTTCTAAAGCAAATCCTATCAATTTCTGATGTTTTTTAAGCTTACCCAGGGAAGCGAGTATATCTTTTGTAGGTTCCAGTTCTATAGACAAGGCCGAATCCTTCTTTTTCATTTTCTGGGCGGAAACAACTTTAGGTTTGTAATCTGAAACAGCCGCGGCAGCAATTACTATATCCACATTCTGGTAAAACCTGTGCACGGCATCATACATCTCCCCGGCACCAGTAACCCGTATCAATTCAATTTCAGGTAAATCTGTGTTCAAATGGGTTGGGCCGGTAATCAGGATAACCTGGGCACCTAATTTAGCTGATTCTATCGCGAGTTCAAAACCCATTTTTCCGCTGGAATGGTTTCCTATAAAACGCACAGGATCTATTGCTTCGTATGTTGGGCCGGCAGTGATTAGAATTTTTTTATTCTGAAGCGGCATTTTTTTCAATAAATGAGCTTCAATAAATTTCAGGATATTTTCCGGTTCGGCCATTCTTCCCGCTCCTGTAAGTCCGCTGGCGAGTTCCCCTGATTCTGCCGGAATCATCGTATTTCCAAAGGATTGAAGCGTTTCAAAACTTTTTTTGGTAGCCGGATGCTTGTACATATCCAAATCCATTGCGGGTGCAAAATATACCGGGCATTTTGCTGAAAGATAGGTTGCGAGAAGAAAATTATCGCTTGCCCCGGATGCCATTTTAGAAAGCGTATTGGCGGTAGCGGGGGCTATAAGCATAAAATCGGCCCAAAGGCCGAGTTCAACGTGATTGTTCCACATGGCATTTTCATCCTCATCCTTTGTGAAAGAAGAAATCACCTCGTTTTTGGAAAGCGTGGATAGCGTAAGTGGGGTTACAAAATCCTTTGCCGCCGGAGTTAGGATAACTTTCACCTGGGCTCCGGCTTTAATAAATAACCTAACAAGAAAGGCTGTTTTATAGGCAGCAATACCGGCGGTAATGCCTAATAGTATCCTCTTGCCCTTTAGCACGCTCATTATATTATATCTCGTCCTGAGTATCCTGCGTATTACGGTAGTAAATTTTATCCTCTAACCATTCCTGAACTGCAAGAGAATGAGGTTTAGGCAATTTTTCGTAGTATTTGGACACTTCGATTTGCTCTTTGTTCTCAAAAATCTCATCCAGACTATCGTTGTAAGTTGCAAATTCATCCAACTTTTCCAAAAGCTCTTTTTTGATTTCAGAATTGATTTGAGTCGCTCTTTTTGCAATTACCGCAATAGCCTCATAAATGTTATTTGTAGGGGCATCTACCTGATTCTTATCGATCGTGGTAGTGTTGATTGGTGCATTGATTCTTTTTAAATCCATCGTTGAGTTATGATTAAAAATTTTGTAGTCTTGATTCTAAGTCCCTGTTCAAAGCCTGAATTTGCTCGTAATAAGGACTTCCTTCTTTATAATACCTTATATAACTGTTATAAAAGGTTTTCGCGTCTGTCAAACGCTCCTTTATCAAAAATGCATAGCTGTTAACAGCCAATTCGTATGCGGCCGAAAATCTGTAAAAATATGCTTCTTCCCTGAAAGGTGATCCGGGGTAATCACTTAAAAAATTTGTAAAAGCAACAACTGCAGCTTTATAATTCTGCCCGGGAAGTCCTGCTTCCCCTTTATTATAATATTCCCACGCAATCTGGTAGGCTTTCTTCTCAAGTTTCACCCTTAGTTCTGTTGCCAGCTTATTGGCTTCCTCCAGGTTTTCACCATCGGGGTAACTATCTATATATTTTTGAAGCTCGGTAATAGCCTTATACGTTTCCGTTTGATCCAGATCATATCTTGGAGACAGAAAATAATAACTCTTTGCACTTTTAAAGGCGGCTTCTTCTATTTTATCACTATTGGGATATGCCTGCGTAAAACGCTCAAATTGATATCCGGCAAGGTAATCATCGCCCAATTGAAAATAGGTATCGGCAAAAAGGAAAGTCACCTTTTCTCCCTGTGGTTTTCCACGATATTGTGGAACGATTTGTTCAAATAACCTTAAGGCTTTCCGATATTTGGATTTACTGTTTTCCTCTTTAGCCTCGTCATAAAGCTTTTCAGCTGTTGAATATTTCAGGCCAACGTCCTCACTTTTTAATACTTTTTGATATTCCCCACAGGAAACAAGCATTAAAAGTACACCTAAAAATAATAAACTTTTTTTCATTCTTTGTAAAAACATCCTGCAAAAGTACTCTTTTATGTTAGATAATAAAAACTTTCGTTCATAGCAATCCCAATTTCTATTTCTTACGCCGGAGCAAGCTCCTGCGCTATTCCCAAAGGAATTTCCAGTATTTCAATATAATCTGGACTAAAATGCTTCAACGAATCTGCTCAGTTCCTTTTTTAATTTTTCTGAAGCTTTCATCAATGGTAGTCTCACAGCCTCTTCACATAAACCTTTGGAATGAAGCAGCGATTTTATACCGGCAGGATTTCCTTCAGAAAAGATCAAATCTATGGAAGGTGCAATTTTATAATGCAGTTTATAGGCTTCTTTCACTTTGCTTTCCAACCCAATTTTCACCATTTCAGAAAATTCGGCCGGGAATCCCTGTCCTATTACTGAAATCACTCCGTGTCCTCCTGCAAGTATCATTGGCAAAGTGATCATGTCATCGCCGGAAATAACCAGAAAACCTTCGGGGACCATAGCAATAAGTTTCATGGCCTGCACCATATCTCCTGCGGCTTCTTTTATTCCAATAATATTGTGAAAATCTTCCGCAAGTCTTTTTATAGTTGCTGGTAAGACATTGGAAGCTGTCCTTCCTGGTACATTATATATTATAATGGGTTTTGGGGATGCTTCCGAAAGGGCTTTGTAATGCTGATAAATTCCTTCCTGGGTTGGTTTATTGTAATACGGGGAAACCGATAGAACCGCTTCAAAAGCAGAAAGATCTTCATACGATAACTCCTCTACAAGAGCTGCGGTATTATTCCCGCCAATACCCAATACAAGCGGAAGTTGTGAATTGTTGGCCTTAATTACTGTATCAATAACCAGTTTTTTTTCAGCCTTGGTAAGCGTTGCAACCTCCGCGGTGGTACCTAACACCACCAAATAATTTATTCCATTTGCAATTTGATTTTTTACAAGTTTGGCAAGGCTTTCCTGGTCTACAGTGAGATCATTTTTAAACGGAGTTATGAGCGCTACCCCGGTGCCAATCAATTTATTCATTATTCGATTTTTTTAAATTTTTTATGTATTTCATCAATTCATCTACAAACAATTCATGATCATTATCCGCCTGAAGGATGATATCGTATAAAGCTTCATTCTTGCGATATCGTCCTACCTTAATTCCCGCCTTACAAAACGCGGTAATAAGATGAACTGCTGTATTGTTTTCTTCGGCAAAAGTAATAAGTAAATCAACAGGTTCTGAGGTAAATTTCTCCAAAGCTTCATTTTTTACCGAAGCTTTAATATCGATATCCCTTAACGAATAACGTTGTCCGGAATAATCCTGAATGCTTTGATGACTTTCAGCGTATAAAAGGGTTTTAAAATTTTTAGATTTTATATTTAGTTGATCCCTTAATTGTTCTAAAACTTCAAAAGCTTTTATATTTTTAAGATCGGCAATAATTCCGATGGATTTAACTGGAATTTTAAAATTTTCCTGTTCTCTTGCTTCTACAAGCCTCGAAATTTTTCTTTTCGCAACCGATAGTTTAATACCATTTCTAATCATATAAATTGTGTAATCCGCCGTAAAATTAGGGATTCTTAAAGTAAACGGAAAATAGAATTGAAAAAGTGTGCTATATCATATTTATAAGGTGCAACTTTTTTTCTTTGGTGATAAAAAACAAGACTGCAAATAAGGCAACTGCCAGTCTTAGAATAGCTTCTGCAACTTCCACGCTTGGATCCTGCATATAAAAAACCCCCATATCCCTAAGAACTTCAGCAAATATTAGAGCCAGAATAAGGGAAACAAAATAAACGGCTTTTTTGGAATAGGAATTTAAATAATAGATAAAACCAAAAATTCCAAGTATAAGTAAATTGATATAATAAAAAATGTAAATCCCGTAATCCAGGCCGCTGGAAAGATAAAACCTCAGGTCGAAAACGTGAATGCCCAGCAAATACGCATTTATTCCAACAATCAATGTGAAATAAAGCAACATATAATTACTCGCATTTTTCATTTCTATATATTTCACCGACTCCATAATAAGAGCGAGGTAAGCGATTGTTAAAAGGATTAAAGATACCTGATTAAAATACCAGGCTGTTTCGAAGATTCTTGCCAGAAAAGCCAAACCGGAAAATCCAATGAATATAAATAAATAGGTGTTGAACTTTTTATATTTCTTACGAAACATCCATACTGCGGTAAATAAAAAAATGATATAAATGATATTAACAACCCAAAACCAGGTAGAGAATATAGCCATAATGTCCATGATCATCAGGCATATAAAAGCTGTTATAAATCTAAATTTTGGTTTCATTGGGGGTATTAAAGGCTGTAAATATATTGGAACAAGGAAGAAAGACATTCATTATAATGTTAATATTATTAACAATTGTAAGAATTTACTTTTAGAAAGGTTTGGTTAAAATCTCTTTATATTTGCAATGCAAAAAAGTCCATAATGAAATTTAAAATTCTTATCTTTTCTTTACTTGCACTGAATTTTATCTCGTGCAAGACCGGAACCCTGGAACCCGCAGAAATTGAGGGGAAACGAATCGCGATAGACCAAAGCATCACGCCCGATTCCAGCATTGAAAACTTTATAAAACCATATTCCCAACATATCAATAAAACCCTGGACAGCGTTCTGGCATACAATCCAACCAATTTAAACAAGAACGATGGTGAATTGAATACAGCACTGGGAAACCTGATGGCCGACATCATCATGGCGCAGGTAAACCCGGTATTTAAAAGCAGAACTGGTAAAGAAATCAACCTTGTTTTACTAAACTACGGCGGTATAAGAGCTGCTGTAGGAAAAGGACCTGTGAACGCCAGAACCGCATATAGCCTTATGCCATTTGAGAACGAGGTGGTAATCGTTGAACTCACCGGGAATAAAATAAATGAAATGCTCTCTTATCTTGAAAGCAATAGAACTGCCCATCCTTTGAGCGGTATTCAGATTAGGGTAGATAAAAATTACAAGATCATTGAAGCCACCATAAACCAGGAAAAAATCGATCCTGAAAAATCATATTTTGTGGCAACCTCCGATTATCTTCAGCAGGGTGGAGATAATATGATCTTTTTTAAAGATCCGGTTAATTTATACAACATGAAGTATAAGATCCGGAATACAATTATAGATTATTTTCAAAAAGTGGATACCTTAAAGACCACAAGGGATAACCGGTATATCAAAATACAATAAAGGGCTATGCAAAGAAGGAATTTTATTCAACAAACCGCAGCTACAGGAGCATTTATTGGCCTTGGAGGCCTATCCCTTTCGTTTTCTAAAAATTATAAAAAACACATCACTATTCTGCATACCAATGATGTTCATAGTCATATAGAACCCTTAAGCCCAAATGACCCCCGGAATCCAAATATGGGCGGAGTGGCACGGCGGGCAACCTTAATTGATAATATCAGGAACGAAAATCCAAATACGCTTCTGCTGGATGCCGGAGATATTTTCCAGGGAACTCCTTTCTTTAATTTTTACGGGGGAGAACTGGAATTCAAATTGATGAGCAAATTGAAATACGATGCCTCCACCATTGGAAATCACGATTTCGATAATGGAATAGACGGCCTTTACGCCCAGCTTCCACACGCCGATTTCGATTTTATTTCCTCCAATTATGATTTCAGCAATACGGTGATGAGTGAGCACGTATTGCCACACAAAATCTTCAAAAAAGATGGAGTAAGGATTGGAATCTTCGGACTGGGAGTGGAATTAAAAGGTTTAGTGAATGCGTACCTTTATAAGGAAACAAAATATCTGGATCCGGTAGAGATCGCAACAGATATGAGCAGGATATTAAAAGAAGATAAAAAATGTGATATTGTGATCTGTCTTTCCCATCTTGGACACAGCTATAGATCAGATAAGATCTCTGATGTCAAACTGGCGGCAGCGACAGAAAATATAGACCTTATCATTGGGGGACATACTCATACATTTTTGGAAAAACCGGAAGTACACAGCAATAAAGTGGGTAAAAAAGTACTTATAAATCAGGTGGGTTGTTATGGCCTCTATTTGGGTCGAATAGATTTTTATCTGGATAAGGAAAATAATATTTCCGGGGATGGAAGAAGTATTTCTGTGTAAAGCTTCCACTGCAGGACTTTGCATTTAATAATATTAAAGGTTCTGTTTTATAACATTGTGGATTATTTTATAGATCTCAATTAAGAATTGCCGTTTTTGCTTCATTCCAAATTTAACCACAAAGTCACAAAGAAAAAACCACAGAGGACAAAAAGAAAAAATGATGATTTAAATTGAACCAAATAGATAATTATTTAGTTGAAAATTATAAAAGGGATTACTATACCAAAGAGCTGAATTGGAATAGCAAGGCTTTGTGTGCCATTTGTGGTTTAAGAAAGCACCATTCTACAATTTCCTAATACGGGGCCAACAAAATAATCAGCCACCTAATGTCCATTTCCAACGCCAAGGACTTCAATTACGCTCCTAACATTCCAAGAAATTCATCTTCACTAAGAATTTTTGTTCCCAGTTTTTCTGCTTTGGCGAGTTTACTTGGCCCCATATTTTCCCCGGCTACCAGGTAATTGGTTTTAGAAGAAATGGATGAGGAAACTTTCCCGCCGTTGTCTTCGATCATCTTTTTTAACTGATCTCTGGACAGCTTTTCAAAAACCCCCGATATCACAAAACTTTCTCCCTGTAATGTATCGGTTTGATTCGCAAGTTTTTCTGCGGAAATCTCCATCTTCACGCCATATTCCTTTAAGCGCCGAATGATCTCCTGATTTTCTTCGGAAGCAAAAAAGTCGGTAACGCTTTGAGCGATCCGTTCTCCTATTTCATCCACATTTATTAAATCTTCTTCCGAAGCTTTTGATAGTGCATCGATGTTTTTATAATGTCTGGACAGCTTTTTGGCTACAGTCTCTCCCACATACCTAATCCCCAATCCAAAAAGGACTCTGGGAAAAGGAATTTCCTTCGAATTCTCTATTCCCCGAATAAGATTCTCAGCCGATTTTTCTGCAATGCGTTCCAAAGGAAGGATATCTTCCTTGTTCAGCGAATAAAGATCGGCATAATTATGAATGAGACCTGCATTTACGAGCAGGGCCACGGTTTCTCCGCCCAGGCCTTCTATATCCATCGCTTTCCGTGAAATATAATGCTGGATACGACCAATGATTTGAGGTGGACAGCCATTATAATTAGGACAATAATGCTGGGCCTCTCCTTCATTCCGAATCAATTCTGTATCGCATTCGGGGCAATGAGTGATGTATTGTGTTTCTTCGGTTTTCGGGTCGCGTTTGCTAAAATCCACTCCTATTATCTTGGGAATGATCTCGCCTCCTTTTTCCACAAAAACCGTATCCCCTTCGCGGATATCCAGTTTTGCAATTTGATCGGCATTGTGCAGGGAAGCCCTTTTCACAACGGTCCCGGCCAGTTGAACGGGCTTAAGATTAGCAACCGGGGTAATTGCCCCGGTACGGCCAACCTGATAGGTTATTTTATTCAATTTTGTGGAAACCTGCTCTGCCTTGAATTTATAAGCCATTGCCCAACGGGGAGATTTGGCTGTAAACCCTAATTCCTCCTGTTGCCTGAAATTGTTAATCTTTACAACTACTCCATCTATTTCATAGGGAAGATCATGCCGGTGCTGCTCCCAATAATTCACAAAATCAAGCACCTCATCCACACTTTGCACCAAAGTTGCTTCTTTTGGGACTTTAAAACCCCATTCCCGGGCTTTCTGAAGGCTTTCAAAATGAGAATTTAACTGAAGGTTATCACCCGTGATCCCATAAAGCAAACAGTCCAGAGGTCTTTTTGCAACCTCAGCACTATCCTGTAATTTCAAACTTCCCGAAGCTGTATTACGAGGATTGGCATAAGGCTCCTCGCCCAGTTCTACACGTTCTGCGTTTAATTTTGCAAATCCTTCATAAGGCAAAACAATCTCGCCCCGGATATCAAATCGTTTGGGAACATCTCCTTTTAATAGAAGCGGAACAGATCGTATGGTTCTAACATTATGAGATACATCATCTCCCTGAGCACCATCTCCACGGGTCACGGCCTTCAAAAATTTTCCGTTTTCATAGGTTAAACTGATCGAGGCGCCGTCATATTTCAATTCACATGCAAATTCCACAGGTTCATCCACCAGCTTCATCACACGCTTTTCCCAGTCTTCCAGCTCTTCTTTTGAATAAGAATTGGAAAGCGAATACATGGGATGATCGTGTACTACCGTTCTAAAGCTTTTGGTAACCTCCCCCCCAACCCGCTGCGAAGGGGAATTAGGATCAAAGAATTCAGGATGTTTTTTCTCAAGTTCCTGTAATTCCTTCAGCTTCATATCAAACTCGTAATCACTTATTACGGGTTTATCAAGCACATAATAATTGTAATTATGTTCGCTAAGTTCTTTGCGGAGTTGATTTATTCTGTCTTCTATATCCATTCAGAAGGGAGGGTTGAAAAATTGGTTTTTAATCCCTCATTGAGGGTTTAATTTCCGAGGCCTGCCCGAAATATATTTCATTCAGGCGGGCTTGCCTCGAATTTTTAAAGTATTTTTCTCCCGAATTATCGGGACATACCTCCTATGCTTGCCCGGAGGTTCTTGATTGTTGATCTAAATTTAAACTCTATTTAACTTTTACCAATTCCACATCAAAAACCAAGGTTGTATTTGGAGGAATTACCCCACCGGCGCCACGCTCTCCGTATGCCAGGTGCGAAGGTATTACGAATCTTGCCTGACCGCCTTCATACAATAATTGAATTCCTTCATCCCAACCTGCGATCACATGGCCTTCTCCCAATGGAAAATCTATAGGCTGATTTCTTTTATAGGAAGAATCAAACACGGTACCGTCTGGCAACATTCCTTTGTAATGTACCGAAACGGTTTTCCCTTTTTCTGCTTTGGCACCTGTTCCTTTTTCCTCGATCTTATAACGTAGCCCACTGGAAGTTTTTTCAAATCCCTGTGAAATTTCCCCAAGCATTTCCTCCTGCTGTTTTTCTGCTGCAGCTTCTCTTTCAGCTTTTGCTCCGCTAAAAGAACGAAATGCTTCAACCGCATTAAATTTTTTGGCATCTTCCCCTTCACGGATGATCTCCAGCTTTTCCAATCTATCTCCCTGGGCGATTTTATTCACCACATCCTGACCTTCAACTACTTCTCCAAAAACAGTGTGTTTCCCATCGAGCCAGGGCGTTGCGATATGAGTGATAAAAAACTGACTTCCGTTGGTTCCCGGACCTGCATTGGCCATGGATAATATTCCGGGTTTGTCATGGGTTAAGTCGGGATGAATCTCATCTTCAAAGTTATATCCCGGGCCTCCGGTACCATTCCCTTTTGGATCTCCTCCCTGAATCATGAAATCGGGAATTACGCGGTGAAATTTTAATCCGTCATAATAGCGTTTTCCCTGCGGAATCGCTTTATTTTCGATATTCCCTTCTGCCAGTCCAACAAAGTTTCCTACCGTTCCAGGTGTTTTCTCATATTTAAGTTCTACAAGAATTTCCCCTTTTGATGTGTGAAATTTTGCGTATAATCCGTCTTGCATGTCTATAATTTTTTAATTTAGAATGCAAAGATAGGGATTTTAAGAAAGTTGAGGCGCCCTAAAAGCCGTATCTCTTTAATTTGCTACCTCACTAATAAATTTAATTCTGTAGAGGCGTAATTCTTCATCCTCATACTCTCCGTCGAATTCCTCCATGGCATCTTCGATCTTATCGGTTTCGGCTTCAAGAAAATATTCGTGTATTTCTTCCTGTTGCTCTTCATCCAGGAGATCATCCAGCCAGTAATCTATATTGAGTTTTGTTCCGCTAAAAACAATGGCTTCCATCTCTTTAATAAATTGTGGCATTTCCATGCCTTTAGCCGAAGCGATATCATTCAGCGGTAATTTTCTGTCTACACTCTGAATGATATAAAGTTTTAATCCGCTGTTTGCACCGGTGGATTTCACCACCAGGTCATCCGGACGAAGTATCTCGTTTTCATCGACATAGGTTTTGATGAAATCTACAAATTCATTGCCGAATTTTTTTGCTTTTCCCTCTCCAACGCCGTGAATATTGCTTAATTCTTCCAAAGTTATAGGATATTTCAAAGCCATATCCTCCAGTGAAAAATCCTGAAAAACAACAAAAGGGGGAACATTGCGTTTCTTGGCGACCCTTTTCCGCAGGTCTTTAAGCATTTTCACAAGCTTTTGATCCACGCCACTTCCTTCACCTTTAGCGGGTCCTGGAACAGCCTGGGTGGTATTGTCAAAAACATGATCCTCGGTCATCATAAATGAGGTTGGATTTTTTATGAAATCCGCTCCTTTTTCGGTGAGTTTTACCGTGCCGTAGGTTTCGATATCCTTTTTCAACATTCCGGCTACAAGTACCTGACGGATCAAGGCCATCCAGTATTTTGAATCCTTGTCACCACCTTTTCCAAAAAGCGGGTGCTCATCGGTTTTATGGGAAAGTATCACCGCATTGGCTTTCCCAATAAGGGTGTTTACTACTTCCTTGGATTTATATAACTCATTGGTTTCCTTAACTGTTTTCAGTAAAAGCTCCACGTTTTTAACTGCTTCGCTTTTCTTTTTAGGGTTTCGGACGTTATCGTCCATATTGGCCCCATCTCCTGTTTTACTGTCAAATTCTTCCCCGAAATAATGAAGCAAAAATTTCCTTCGTGACATGGATGTTTCAGCATAGCCAACTACTTCCTGCAATAATGCATGGCCAATTTCCTGTTCGGCTACAGGTTTTCCGCTCATGAACTTTTCGAGCTTTTCTATATCTTTATAGGAATAGAATGCAAGGCAATGCCCTTCTCCTCCATCCCTCCCGGCCCGACCGGTTTCCTGGTAATAACTCTCCAGACTTTTAGGGATATCATGGTGTATTACAAACCGCACATCGGGTTTATCGATCCCCATTCCAAAGGCGATGGTCGCCACCACAACATCTGTATCTTCCATGATAAACATATCCTGATGGCGAATTCGGGTTTTGGGATCGAGCCCGGCGTGATAGGGAACCGCTTTAATTCCGTTTACCTGAAGTGTTTGAGCGAGTTCTTCCACCCTTTTTCGGCTTAAACAATATATGATCCCGGATTTTCCTTCATTCTGTTTTACAAAACGAATAATATCGGCATCTACATTCTTGGTCTTTGGACGGATCTCATAATACAGGTTGGGGCGGTTAAAACTCGCTTTAAAGGTTTTTGCCTCTGGTATCCCAAGATTTTTCAGAATATCTTCCTGAACCTTTGGAGTTGCAGTAGCAGTAAGTCCAATAATTGGAATATTATCGCCTATACGCTTAATGATGGTACGCAAATTCCTGTATTCAGGCCGGAAATCATGTCCCCACTCACTTATACAATGCGCTTCATCTACCGCCATAAAGGAGATCTTCACGCTGCGCAAAAATTCAACATGTTCCTCTTTGGTAAGGGATTCGGGCGCTACATACAGCAATTTGGTGATGCCGTTGGTGATGTCTTCTTTCACCTGCCGTACTTCCGATTTATTAAGGGATGAATTAAGTACGTGAGCAACTCCGTGTTCCGAAGAGATCCCGCGAATTGCATCCACCTGGTTTTTCATTAAGGCGATAAGGGGTGAAACCACGATCGCGGTTCCCTCGGCTATTAAAGCCGGCAATTGGTAACACAAGGATTTCCCACCTCCTGTGGGCATAATCACAAAAGTATTGTGCCCGTTGACAATACTGGTAATCACTTGTTCCTGAAGGCCTTTGAATTGACTAAATCCAAAGTACTTTTTAAGCTGTTTGTGTAAATCGATTTCGGTAGGACCCATTCAATTGTGTTACAATTTTACATACATTTGCACTAATAAAGATACATGTTTCTTTAGTATTCACAATTCATAATTTTACAAATTTGAAACTTGAAGAAAAAATCCTTTCTGTAGCCAAAGATACCATTTCCATTGAAGCCAAAGCCATTGCAAATCTGGAGAATTTACTTTCCAGGGAATTCGCACAGGCGGTACAGTGCATCTTTAACTCGAAAGGTAGGGTAATTATTACTGGAATAGGGAAAAGTGCAATTATTGCAGGAAAGATTGTTGCAACCCTTAATTCTACGGGGACTCCTGCCATTTTTATGCACGCTGCAGATGCAATTCACGGAGATCTGGGTACGATTTTAAAAGATGATGTGGTAATTTGTATTTCCAAAAGCGGAGATACTCCCGAAATAAAAGTTCTGGTTCCATTAATTAAAAATTTCAAAAATAAAATTATTGCAATTACCGGGAATAAGGATTCTTTCCTTGGCCAGCAATCAGATTTTGTTTTAAACGCGTATGTAGAGAAGGAAGCCTGCCCCAATAACCTGGCCCCTACCACCAGCACAACCGCGCAATTGGTACTGGGAGATGCGCTGGCGGTTTGTTTACTGGATTTACGGGGCTTTTCCAGTAATGATTTTGCAAAATATCATCCCGGGGGAGCACTTGGTAAAAAATTATATTTAAGGGTGAGCGACATTACCTCCCAGAATTTAAAACCCAGGGTAAGCCCGGAAACAAACGTTAGGGATGTAATTGTAGAAATATCTGAAAAAATGCTGGGTGTGGCTGCTGTAATTGAAGATGAAAAGATAATTGGAATTATTACCGATGGAGACATAAGACGAATGCTTCGGAACAATGAAGCTTTTATACATCTCACCGCGAGAGATATTATGAGCAAGAACCCCAAAACAATAAACCAGGATGCGATGGCGGTGGATGCCCTGGATATGCTCGAAGAATTTAAAATCTCTCAGTTAATAGCACAGGATGGCGAAAAATATGCCGGTGTAGTGCATATTCATAATCTAATACGAGAAGGAATAATATAATGGCAAAAGTAAAAACCCCCAATGAAGAGATGTCGTTTTTAGATCATCTTGAAGACCTTCGCTGGCATTTAATAAGAGCTACTTTAGCCATCGTAATAGCGGCTACGGTAGCATTTCTTGCGAAAGGATTTATTTTTGACGTTCTTTTATTCGGTCCCAGCCAAGGTGATTTCTGGACCTATGACATTTTATGCCGTATCACCAACTTTGTGGGAGTAGACGGCGGATTTTGTTTTCAGGAGCTGCCATTCACTATTCAAAGTCGTACCATGGGAGGCCAATTTGCTGCACATATCTGGGTTTCCATTACCGCAGGTTTTATTATCGCATTTCCATATGTGATCTATGAATTCTGGAAATTCGTAGCTCCGGCAATGAAAACCAATGAAAAAAGCAATGCCCGGGGATTCATTTTTATCTCCTCGCTCCTCTTCTTTTTAGGGGTTTTATTCGGCTATTACGTGATCACGCCTTTATCGATCAATTTCCTGGGAAAATATCAGGTAAGTGAACTTGTGCTTAACGAATTTGACATCAGTAGTTATATCAGCCTTGTAAGGGCTTCTGTTCTTGCCAGCGGATTGATATTTGAATTACCTATAATCATTTTTTTCCTTACCAAAGTTGGGGTTATCACGCCGCAATTCCTAAGGACCTACAGAAAATATGCTCTTGTTCTTGTACTTATATTTTCAGCAATTATTACCCCTCCAGATATCGTTTCTCAAATAATTGTGGCCATTCCGGTTTTGGTATTGTATGAAATAAGTATTATGATTTCGGCTATTGTATTTAAAAGAGAAGAAAAAAAATTAAGAAAACGAGTATAAATTTATGACAAATCAGGTTGAAGAATTCAATTCATACCGGGAGCGGATGAATGATAAAATTTTGAAAGACAACAATAAAATTATAAAACGCATTTTTAACCTGGACACCAACGCTTTTGCGCCGGGAGCACTGGATATTAAGACCAAGGAATTATTAGGATTGGTTGCATCTACCGTCTTACGTTGTGATGATTGTGTGAGATACCACCTTGAAACCTGCTACAAAGAAGGGATTAGCAAAGAAGAAGTAGTGGAAACCCTTGGAATAGCAACTCTTATTGGCGGAACCATAGTAATCCCGCATTTAAGACGCGCTTATGAATTTTGGGAAGCGCTTGAGGAAAATAGTGCTCAGGTGTAAGTTGTTTTTGAGCTAAATTTTATCTGATTATTATTTTGTATTTTAACAAAACTGCTTCAGAAAATAAAAATCAAAAACCTCAGTGCCAGCCACTGAGGTATGAGCTGGAAAATACTTTTAAAAAGTCGAGGCGAGCTTCGGGGAATTAAACCCTTGATGAGGAAAATTAATCAATTAGCTCATCAATTATTATTGAACATACGAAATGAGCATAACGGAAACTCGATACAAACACCAATGAAGATTTGCGAATTAAATATGACCAATGAAAAACAATAAGGATCCACATATTAAAATGAAGTTATCTGCGGAAAATTTAGTCAAAGCATATAAAGGGAAGGAAGTTGTAAAAGGCATTTCCATAGAAGTGAATCAGGGAGAGATCGTGGGTTTACTGGGGCCTAATGGTGCCGGGAAAACCACTTCTTTTTATATGATCGTTGGCCTTATAAAACCCAATGGAGGAAAGATATTTCTGGACAATATGGAGATCACTAAATTTCCGATGTACAAGCGCGCACAACACGGAATTGGTTATCTGGCTCAGGAAGCCTCAGTATTCAGAAAACTTAGCATCGAAGACAATATCATGAGCGTTTTGGAACTTACCAAAATGACCAAAAAAGAACGGGTAGATAAGATGGAATCCCTTATTGATGAATTTGGTTTGGGTCATATCCGGAAAAACCGCGGAGATCTTTTAAGCGGCGGGGAACGCAGGCGGACAGAGATCGCCCGTGCCCTGGCCACCGATCCTGCCTTTATTCTGCTGGATGAACCTTTTGCAGGAGTAGATCCCGTAGCCGTTGAAGACATTCAGCGAATCGTTGCCCAGCTAAAAAATAAAAATATCGGTATCCTTATCACCGATCATAATGTTCAGGAAACCCTTGCCATAACCGACAGGACTTATCTTATGTTTGAGGGAAGTATTCTCAAACACGGGGAACCGGAAGAACTCGCTGCCGATCCAATGGTACGTAAAGTCTATCTGGGCCAGAATTTTGAACTGAGAAAGAAAAAGATCTTCGATTAAGAAATACCTGGAACTTTAAAGGCTTTCAAGATATAACCTCACAAATTCCCTGGATCTGTGAGTTTTTTTTTTGATTTAAGATTCTGTGGGTTTCAAATTCTCTTTCCTATCCGGAAAAATAATAGACAGGATCACATAACTTAAAATGATAAGTGGGATCGCTATAAACTGAAGCAAAATAAGCATCAGCAAACAGAAGCCTAAAAAGAAATACCGGAGTTTATTCGCTTTAAAAGACCAGTCTGAAAATTTTAAGGCAAAAAGAGGGATTTCCGCATTCAGCATATAGCAACTAACCAATGTTAATCCAATAAGAAACCATTCATTTAAAATAAGTTCCACCGCCCAGGGATTTGGCTGAAAAGCCAGTATCAATGGCAGACTAAGGATAAGCAAGGCATTTGCAGGCGTTGGAAGGCCAATGAAGGAATCGGTTTGGCGGTCGTCTATATTGAATTTTGCGAGTCGGTACGCGGAAGCGGCGGCGATTAACAAACCAACTAGAGCCAGGGTGGGGAAATCCCACTCCCACCAGCTACCTGAATCGGTCCAGTTTGAAACAGGCTTTACTGTTCCCGGCAAAGCCCGGACCAATAACTGATACATTACGATCCCGGGAACGAGTCCGCTGGTGATCACATCGGCCAAAGAATCCAATTGTAATCCCATCTCGCTTTTCACGTTTAACGCCCTGGCGGCAAGTCCGTCAAAAAAATCAAAGAATATTCCCAGTGCAACAAACAAAGCTGCCATTATTAAATTACCCTGTACCGCAAAAATAGTAGCTATTGCACCGCAAAGAAGGTTAAGGATCGTGATAAAGTTAGGAACATGTCGCTTTAGGCTCATATAAAATGTTTTGGTAAAAATAGGAAAAATAATCCCATCATATCCCCACGTCTACAGTGCTTCGGAAACTATGGATGACAAACCTTCAAAAAAAATATTGCCGGGAATGTTTTTTTATTTTCAAATAATAATCGATGATAAAAAATCTGAACCCCTGACTTATAGGTTTATCTAACAAACTCCATTACTTTTGAATTCGTAAAGCTATGATTTAGTTAATCTGAAGTGATAAAGAAAAAAATTTAGATTATAAAAAACAATTCGAAATGTGCGGAATAGCAGGAATAATTTCTTCAAATCCTTCAGAAGAAGAGCTTCTTAAAATGCTGGAAAAGCAGGTCCACCGCGGCCCGGACCATACCGGATCCTTTAACGATAAAGGTTACGCCGCAATTGGGCATAACCGATTATCAATAATTGACCTTTCCACGGCTGCTGATGAACCATTTTGCGATAATTCCGGCAGGTATTATTTAACTTTTAACGGGGAGATCTATAACTACATAGAATTAAAGGAAGAACTAAAAGATTATTACGATTTTCGCACCTCATCAGACACAGAGGTACTGCTTGCATCCTATATTCACTGGGGAAAAAACTGTCTGGAAAAATTCCGGGGAATGTTTGCTTTCGGAATTTGGGACACTGAAAAAAAAGAGCTTTTTGCCGCCAGGGACCGCTTTGGCGTTAAACCTTTTTACTATACTGTTCAGGATGGTTCCTTTTACTTCAGCAGCGAGATCAAAGCCTTACAAATTGTTCCGGGAACAAGCCGGCCAAACGAGAAAGTCTGGGCCAATTACTTCACCTATGGTTCCTACGGGATGCCGGAGAAAACCTTTTATGAAAATATCAGTCAGCTTCCAGGCGGATATTTCCTAAAAAGCTCCCACGGGGAATTTGCTGTTGAAAAATGGTATGATTTTGAGGCTGAAATAGCTAAAATTCCTACCGGATATAGCTTTGAGGAAGCCAAAAAAAAATATTACGACCTTTTAAAAGAAAGCATCTTATTGAGGTTCAGGGCCGATGTTCCGCTGGGTTTTAATATCAGTGGAGGTATTGATAGTTCGCTGCTTCTGGCATTGGTAAACCTGTTCGGAAATAATAAAAAAATAAGGGCTTACACTTTTTTTACAGGAGATGAACGCTATGATGAATTGCCATGGGTTGAGAAAATGATCGCCACGACGGATAATCCATTAACCAGCATAAAATTTAGTTCAGAAGATGTTGAAGAAAGCTCAAAATTCATGAGTAAAGCTCAGGATGAACCTTTTGGAGGGATCCCAACTCTGGCATACTCAGGGATTTTTAAGCGGGCTCAAAAAGATGGAATAAAAGTCCTTCTCGATGGGCAGGGAATGGATGAACAGTGGGCCGGATACGATTATTATTTAGAGAATATGGATTCCGGTTCAACTATTCAGGGAACAGGTTCCGGTAGTCCATTCAGAAAAAATGTCCTTGCCGCTGATTTCGCAGCCCTGGCTGAAAAACCTTCCTACCCTAAACCTTTTGACAATAAACTGCAAAACATGCAGTACCGGGATCTTTTCTTCACTAAAATCCCACGCGCACTCCGTTTTAACGACAGGTTATCGATGGCTTATGGAATCGAATTACGCGAACCTTTTCTCGATCATAAGCTGGTGGAATTTGCCTTTACAATGCCTTCGGAATTTAAAATCCAGAACGGAGCTGGAAAATATATGTTAAGGGAGATTTTAAAACCTCTGGTACCAGCTGATATTTCTTATGCCCCCAAACGCGCGCTCCAAACACCCCAGCGGGAATGGCTGGCAAATGAACTTATAGTCTTCACCGAAGAAAATTTAAATAAGCTGAAACTTTCCCCTGTTGCAGCCTGGTTTAATTTTTCTGAAATTGAAAAAGAATGGAAAGCCTACAAAAATGGAGATAATGAATCCAGCTTTCACATCTGGCAATTGATCAATGTTGCACTGGTTTTCAGGGAATAGCTTTAAAACAACCCAACTAATAACTACACGGTATCAATAAAATTCTTCTCGGTCCTGTTAAAAACGATCAGGCCTATCAGGAATAAAAGAATTGCAGTAACCAGCGTATACGAAAACCCGAACCAGGTAAACGTCCCTGTATCCAGTACCATATATCTGAAACCTTCAATTATATGGGTCAACGGATTGTACTCCACGATCCAGGCATAATCCGGCATTTTGTTTTTCACCTCTTTCAAAGGATAGGGTACTGCAGAAAAATAAAGGAGCAGAGATGTGGCGAAACCAACCAGCACCGTAAGATCCCGGTACTTGGTGGTAAAAGCAGATATGATCATTCCCAGCCCCAGTCCTATCAAGGCCATCATAAGCACATATACCGGAAGAAGCAGCAAATTAAGATTCGGACTAATGTCCACCCCGCTCCATACCACGTATAAATAGGTAATCACCAATACCCCAAACTGAATCCCGAATTTAAACAAATTGGTTATCACATTGGAGAGCGGCATTATCACCCTGGGGAAATATACCTTACCAAATAATCCGGCATTTGCCCTGAAAGTGTCTGAAGTCCCCGTAAGACATTGACTGAAATAATTCCAGGCCGTGATCCCTGCCAGGTTGAATAAAAAAGGAGGAACATCACCCGTAGGGATATTTGCAATGTTGTTAAATACAAGCGTAAAGGTTATCGCCGTGAACATAGGCTGGATAAAATACCACAGCGGCCCAAGAATGGTTTGTTTGTAAACAGTAACTATATTTCGTTTTACGAACAGGATCAATAAATCCTTATAGCGCCAAATTTCCTTGAAATTAAGATCGATAAGCTTCCGCTTAGGTGTTATTTCATATAGCCAGTCGGAATTATTTGCTTCGTTCATTTTAGTAAAAAAGGGCAATTAGGCATTAATTTTTTTAGTCCTTACTTTTGAAAACTTGGATTTTATTGGTCAATCTATTCAAAATTCCTCATCGCTTTCTTCCACCAAGCCTTCAATTTATAAAGCGGGCTTACATTATCATTATAGCCTTTGGTGTAGCGGTTATAGGCATAGCCATAACCGTAACCATAGCCGTAACCATAACCATAGCCATAACCGTATTTAGCGCGGTGGACAAAGTAGTTAAGTACAAAGCTGATATTCTTTATCTCGCCTTTATCATATTTCTCGTTGATACTTTCCAGCATTCCGCGTTTGGTGTAATCCTGACGGACAAGATATAGGGTGGCATCGGCATATTTCACAAGGTTCATAGCATCGGCTACAATTCCAATTGGCGGGGTATCCAGAATGATATAATCGTATTTTTGTTTCAATTCTTCCATTAACACTTCCATTTGATCTGTCATAAGCAGTTCGGAAGGATTTGGGGGAATAGGTCCCGCCGTGATCACATCAAGATGCGGGATCTTGCTCTTCTGGATGATCCCATCCAAAGTATTATTACCTATCAGGTAATTCACGACTCCGGCTTCATTTTCAAGTTCGAAATCATCAAATATCTTGGGTTTACGTAAATCCAGACCTACCAGAACGGTTTTGCGCTCACTCAGGGCAAATACTGTTGCGAGGTTCATCGCACAAAAAGTTTTTCCCTCTCCAGAAACCGAGGAGGTAATCAACACGGTTTTAGAGCCGGTAACTCCCTGTTTTTTATACATGAACTGCAAACTACTCCGCAGTCCCCGGAAACTCTCGGCGATTGCCGACTTTTGCTTGGTGAAAACCACCAGGTTGTTTTCAGATTTATTCTTCCCTATAAGTCCCAGAATTGGAATAGGCGATAACCTGGTAACTTCCTGGGCATTGTGAATATTGGTGTTTAAAAATACAAGCAGAAATACAAACGTGAGCGGAATCACTCCTCCCACCATTAAGGCCATGACGTAATTAAGTTGCGTATTGGGTCCAATTTGTCCGCCGCCGGTATCCTTGGCGTTGTCTATCACCATTACATCACTCACATTAGCCGCTTTCACCAGTCCCGCCTCACTGCGTTTCTCAAGAAACATGTTATAGGTTTTCTCACTAATGCTGTATTTACGCTGAATCTTTAATAAATCCTGTTCCTCCTGCGGAAGTTTCCTGATTTCAATTTCTGCCTGCGCTATCTGGCTATTAATATCTCCCAATTCACGCCTTAACAATCCTGTGGAAGAAGTTATGTTTTCCAGCAATACCGATTTAACCGAATTAATTTGCCTGTCTATATCAGCAAAAACCGGAGAGTTTTCTTTTAAGGAATATTGATATTTGCTGCGCTCTTCAGCTAAAGCCAGGATACGGCCAACCCCGCTAACGATGCTCCCCTCGGCGATTCCCGCCACAGAAGGCGCTGGCACACTGCTGTAATCATTTCGGGTTTGCAGGTAAGCTTCCAGGGTGCTGTAATACGCGAGTTGCCTTCGGATATCCTCTTTTCTTACATCCAGAGTGGAAAGTTTTCCTGAAATTTCGGAACTTTCAGCAGAGATATCAAGGATGGAATTTTTATTTCTGAAGAGATTCAGTTCATCTTCCACCAGCTGTAATTCCTTGGATTTAACATTAAGACTGCTGTCTATAAACCGAATGGTCTTGGTGGCAAACAGGTTTTTTCGCTCCAGCATATTCTGACTTAAAACCGCAACAGTTCCGTTTAAATAATCTACGATTTGAGCCTTGTTATCCCCGGTTAAACTCAGTTTTAAAACCGAAGAATTCTGAGATTCCGGGGAAACCGAAATCCCCTTGTATCGTGCTGCAATCCCATCAAAATTTTGAAAGGATATATAAAAAGGCTTTCCTGGCTGCAGTGCCTGATTAGACCTGTTCACCACTCCCTGGAAAAACGGAAGGTTAATTGGTTCCCCAACTTTAAAATCCCTGCTGAAATCCTGTGGTTCAAGACTTGTGCTCCCCCTCTCTTTTGTACCGTAGTTGAAGGTGTTTATTGTGGCCGGAACCGAAGCTTTAAGGTTAAAGGTTTCTTCGTCTTTAAAAGTGATGGTAATTGGCAGGCCTTGCGACTGTGCGCTTGCGGTATCTGCTTCCACAACAAAGGGGGTGAACCCATAAGCATTCACACGCTGGTATTCCCCGTCCTGCATATAACTAATATAGTATTGCAACCGCTCTACCACCTCTTCATTATGAGAGCGGGAACGCAAAATCGTGATCGCGGTATTCACCTTATCTGAAGTTCCTCCCCAGTTAAAGGTTAGGCTGGTATTAGAAGTGAAAAACGGATTTTGATCATCCTTGATGGAAATGGAATTCCCCAGCTGATAAACCGGAAGTTTGCGCACGTTGTTATAATAGGCAACCGCCAGACTTATGCCTACCGAAACCAAAATAAGCTGCCAGTAACTAATGACCTTGAGCACAAAGCCCTTAAAGTCGAAAGTGGAACCTACATCGGATATGTGATCATCTTCATTTGCCATTTTAGCGAGTAAATATTAGAATGCTTGTGGTCAATAATGTAACAATAGAAACTATGGTTCTAAAAGATTCAATTCCTGTTGTCCCAAGACCTAATGATTTTTGAGGTAATGGATTCACCAGGATAAGGTCATTGGGCTGAATATAATAATACGGACTTTTGGTCGCATTGATATTTGTTAAATCTATATTATGGATCTCCTCTCTGGCCCCGGGATATTGGCGGATTATCTTAATATCGGTCATATCACCAAATTCTGTAATTCCCCCGGCATTGGCTACCGCTTCCATGATACTTACCTGCTCCTTATAGATCACCTGGCTTCCGGAACCTATCTCTCCTAAGGTGGTATATCTTATCCCCGCCAGTTTTACGGTTACAAAAATATTTGCTTCATCTTTAAAATATTGATCCAGCAGTTCCTGCTCTACCTTTTCCCTCACTTCCTGCACGGTAAATCCAAGTACATTGATTTCCCCCAAAGTTGGCACACGGATATTTCCGTGGAGATCTACCGTAAATCCGTCGTAATACATCCGTTCTTCGCCGGTAGCATTGGCATTGGCGTCATTGATAGGATTGAACATTCCAACCAATTCCTGATCCAATGCTTTTACGCGAATGCTCAAAAGGTCGTTTACCTGGATTCGATAGGGTTTTTGAAGTCGCTGAATGGAGATAATACTGTCCACAGCAGCTTCATTCGCCTGTAAATAGGTGATTTTTTTAGTAGGAATACAGGAGGCAAAACTAAATATTACCAGTAAAACGCAAACTATGGATTTATATTTCATAAAGGGGGCTCACTATTAAGCTTACAAATATTTGCGCAATACAATTAAAACTTCCTGTTTCAAAGCCTGCGCTACTGCGATCAAAATCCCGGTTTCCGGTTGATTTACAGAGTTCCGGCGGGGCTATATTCCGCCTTAAAAGTACTCTAAGCAAAACAAATATAAGTGTTGTAACCTAATAATAAAACTATTCTACTTTTATCCCGGAAAAATCTGTCTATTTTTGCAAAAAATTATTCTGTGAATTACCTATCGGTTGAAAATATTGCTAAATCTTTTGGAGAACTTCAGTTGTTCTCAAATATCTCCTTCGGAATAAATGAAGGCCAAAAAGTTGGTTTCGTCGCCAAGAACGGTACGGGAAAGACAACCCTGCTTCATATCCTTGCCGGCACTGAAGCTCCCGATAATGGCCGGGTGGTTTACCGAAAAGACATCACCTCTGCCTTTCTGGCCCAGGAACCGGATCTGGATCCAAAACTCACCGTTGAAGAAACAATTTTTGCTGGAGAGAATGAAACCCTGAAAGTGATTGCCCGTTATGAAAAAGCGCTGGAAAATCCAGATAATGCGGATGCTTATCAAAGAGCATTCGAGGAAATGGATATGTTACAGGCCTGGGATTTTGAAACCCAGTATAAACAGATCCTTTTCAAACTAAAACTGGAGGAACTTGATAAATTGGTTGGAGAACTTTCCGGCGGACAAAAGAAACGTTTGGCCCTTGCCAATATGTTGCTGCACAAACCCGATTTTATAATCATGGATGAACCTACCAACCACCTGGATTTGGATATGATCGAGTGGCTGGAGGAATATTTCAGAAAAGAAAATTTCACGATTTTCATGGTCACGCACGACAGGTATTTCCTGGAGCGTGTTTGTAATGAGATCGTAGAACTGGAAGACGGACAGCTTTACACCTACAAAGGAAATTACTCCTACTACCTCGATAAAAAAGATGCACGCATAGAACTGGATCAAACCAATACCGATAAAGCGAAGCAACTGTTTAAAAAAGAACTGGACTGGATGCGGCGCCAGCCAAAAGCAAGGACAACCAAGTCTAAATCCCGGATCGATGATTTTCACGAGATCAAGGACCGGGCCTCCAAACGCCGGAATGACCACCAGGTGCAACTGGAAATAAATATGGAGCGTGTGGGAAGCAAGATCGTGGAACTGCATAAAATCTCCAAGAGATATGAAGACAAACAACTTCTGGATGGTTTTGAATACAACTTCCAAAAGGGAGAACGAATTGGGATTATAGGCAAGAACGGAACAGGAAAATCTACCTTTCTAAATATATTAACCGGAAAGACAAAACCCGATTCCGGAAAAGTTATCGTAGGTGACACCATCAAATTTGGATACTATACCCAGGGAGGAATACAGGCTAAACCAGGACAGAAGGTGATTGATGTTATCAAGGAGTTTGGGGAGTACATTCCGCTTGCCAAAGGAAGACAAATTTCTGCAGGGCAATTGCTGGAACGCTTTTTATTCGATCGCAAAAAGCAATATGATTTTGTTGAGAAATTAAGCGGTGGTGAACGCAAACGCTTGTATTTGTGCACCGTGCTTATCCAGAATCCCAATTTCCTTATCCTTGATGAACCTACCAACGATCTTGATATTGTAACCCTGAACGTACTGGAGAATTTCCTTTTAGACTTCCCCGGTTGCCTGGTAGTGGTTTCTCACGACCGGTATTTTATGGACAAGATCGTAGATCATCTCTTTGTTTTTAAAGGCAATTCTGAAGTTCAGGATTTCCCGGGAAATTATTCCGATTACAGGGAATATGAAGCAATTCAAACCGCGGAGATCAATGCTGCACCAAAAGCTGAAGTTCCTGCAGAGAAAACAAAAAACTCAACCGACGCTTCCTCGGGACTTACTTACAATGAGAAAAAAGAATTTGGAAAACTGGAGAAAGAGATCCTGAATCTTGAAAAGAGAAAGGAAAAACTACAACAGAAATTCCTGGAAAACCTCAGCGGGAAACAAATCGATGAAGCTTCCCTGGAACTTCAAAAAGTGATAGATGAGATCGAGACAAAAACCGAACGCTGGTTTGAGTTGGGAGCAAAAGTGGAGTAAAACGAAAGGACGGATAAATAAAGATGCCCTACCCGGGCATTCCTTTTAAAAAAACGATGTATCAAATAATCGCTTACATAAAATTCCTCCTGAAATCCACCAATCAGCATGGGGTGCACTCCCCGTTTGTATATAACCTGCTTACCGAATCCCTATACAAAAAAGAGGGAAAACCGTCTTTTAAAACGATTCGTTCTTTTATAAAAGCTGTTCGGTTGGATAACAGGATCATTTCTGTAAAGGATTTTGGGGCCGGAAGCAGGGTTTTTAGATCGAATGAGCGAAAAGTTTCCGATATCGCCAAAAACGCTGCAATTTCCACAAAAAGAGCTCTTTTGTTAAACCGACTTACCTCCTACCTGAACATTAAAACCGCTTTGGAACTGGGAACTTCGTTAGGAATCTCCTCTACCGCGATAACAGCCGGAAATCAGGTGAAACTCGCCACCCTGGAAGGCTGTCCCGAAACTGCCAATATTGCCCGGGAGTATTTTAAAAAGTTTGGATTGAAGAGCATTTCCTTAAAAGTGGGAAATTTTGATGAACTCCTTTCCGCAGAATATTGGAGCGAGGAAATTATGGATGCAACACCTGCGCCGGAACATCAGAAAAAACAAAATGCTCTGGATCTCATTTATTTTGACGGAAATCACCAAAAAGATGCCACTTTAAACTATTTCAACCAGCTACTTCCGCTCGCCCATAACGATTCGGTTTTTATATTCGACGATATTCACTGGTCAAAAGGAATGGAAGAAGCCTGGGAAGAGATTAAAGCACATCCAAGAGTAAGTGTTAGTATAGATTCATTTTTCTGGGGACTGGTTTTCTTCAGGGAAGAACAGGAAAAAGAGCATTTTACACTAAGGTTGTAACAAATGATCTAAAACCACGTCATATAAACACTACAAAAAATCAGAATCAGGATATGAGCAAGGTTATTGAATTACGAAATATCACCAGGGATTTTCCACTTGGGCACGAGATCATCAAAGTTTTAAAGGGAATTAATTTGGATATTGAACGTGGGGAATATGTTGCTTTTATGGGACCTTCGGGTTCAGGAAAATCTACGCTGATGAATTTACTTGGTTGCCTGGACACCCCAACTTCAGGAAGCTATATCCTGAATGGAAATGATGTAAGCAAAATGAGCGATGATGAGCTGGCCGAGATCAGGAATAAGGAGATTGGTTTTGTATTCCAAACTTTCAACCTCCTGCCCCGAACAACCGCTTTGGAAAATGTGGCTTTACCAATGGTGTATGCCGGAGCATCCAAATCTGCCCGTACCGAACGCGCTAAAGAAGTTTTGACAAACGTTGGTCTTGCAGACAGGATGGATCATAAACCCAATCAGCTTTCCGGAGGTCAGCGGCAAAGGGTTGCGGTTGGCCGAGCCCTGGTTAACAAACCTTCCATCATTCTTGCCGATGAACCTACCGGAAACCTGGATTCCATTACCTCTTTAGAAATCATGCATTTGTTCGATGAGATCCACGCAGCCGGAAATACCGTGATAGTGGTAACTCATGAGGAAGAAGTTGCAATGCACGCACACCGCATTATTCGATTAAGGGATGGTGTTATTGAAAGTGATGAAAAAAAGGAAATTATAAATCGCTGATAGCAGTTTACGAAACATTTTAAATTAATTACCAATCGCCTTTCAATAATAACCATTTAGGGGAATTCGGTAAACTTTTCTTATCTTGGTTAAAATTCATCTCACAATGATAGATTTTGATCAGGAAACCTGGATCTATTTAGCCCTTATCGCTATTGCCGTAATTTATTTTATTTGGAACAGCAGCCGAATAAAACAAAATAGAAAAGACCGCAAAAATGAGAATTTCAGAAAACGTTACCTGGAGCGAAAGCGAACTAAAGACCCTCTCCAAAAACGGGGTCAAAGAAACGAGTAACTAATGAGCAAACATCTGAGATTCCAACGACTTCTTCAGTTTAAGCAAAGAAAACATCTTTAATTGGATTCTTTAAAACAATCTCTTTGAAAATCAATTTCTTAGTACAAGTCTGTTAAGCAGTAATTCAGAAACAATATTCACTTTTAATATTAAATTTTCACAAGGAAAGACAGCCTGAATTTTCTTCGTGCCGTAGTTTTCTTTAAAGGTGGGCAATATGCTTTTTCCCTGCACGGAAAAGCATAAGTTTATGAACCCTATATCTGCCGGCTATTTTCTATCTTTGAGCAAAAGAAGCAGCAAAATCAATATAAACAGATGAAGCATTCATAACGAGCTATTCATGCACAGAATAATACTTATTATGGCTGATGCATATGAGCTCTAAAACAATAATAACAAATATGAAAATATATACAAAAACCGGTGATAAAGGCACAACTTCCCTTTTTGGCGGAACCCGCGTTTCCAAACATCATATCCGGATAGAGAGCTACGGAACCGTAGATGAACTCAACTCCCATATAGGCTTGGTTAAAGACCAGGAAGTACAACCGGAAACCCGTGAAATCCTGAACAGGATACAGGACCGTTTATTCACCATAGGATCTACTTTGGCCACCGAACCCGAAAAAGCGACCTTAAAAAGTGGAAAACCACGCCTTAACATTCCAGGAATTACCGAAGAAGATATTTTACTTTTGGAAAATGAAATCGATAAAATGAATGAAGTTTTACCTGAAATGACTCATTTCGTATTGCCGGGAGGACATCAGGCAGTGTCAATTTGTCACATAGCCCGCTGCGTTTGCCGACGCTCAGAACGTATGGCTACAGCGCTTTATGAAATAAGCCCTTTTAGCGAACTGGTATTAAAATATCTGAATCGTTTAAGCGATTACCTGTTTGTGCTGGCACGGAAATTGTCCAAAGATTTAAACGCAAATGAGGTAGAATGGATTCCTGAAAAAGGAATATAAAGACCTTTTTGCAGACTCTGGATTGGCTATAATTAATATGATTTTAACAATTTAGATTATGTTCTTAAAATTATTAGTGAAATAATAGATTTTTTACTTGCCTATTAGCATAAAAAAATTATTTTTGCAAAAAATAAAACCTGATTAATCAATGTATTGGACTTTAGAACTTGCATCCTACCTTAGTGATGCCCCCTGGCCGGCAACAAAAGATGAATTGATTGACTATGCCATCCGGACAGGAGCTCCGCTGGAAGTAGTGGAAAACCTTCAGTCTATTGAAGATGAAGGTGATTCATATGATTCAATTGAAGAAATTTGGCCCGATTATCCTACTGATGAAGATTATCTTTGGAACGAGGATGAATATTAAAAAAGCACAAAGCAAATATTAAAAGGTCTCAAAATTGAGGCCTTTTTTTTGCTTACATTTGAACTTTATAAAACACAAAAAACTATGAGTTTTTTAGATTCTGTATTAAAAGTATTTGTTGGCGATAAATCCAAAAAAGACGTCAGTGAATTACAACCCATCGTTGAAAAAATCAAAGCACTTGAAAAGGAATATGAAGCGCTTAGCCTTGACGAACTCCGCGAAAAAACAGCCTTCTTCAAGAATAAGATCACGGATGCTACACGGGAAATAAAAGAGCAAATTGAAAGCCTTACCAAAGAGGCCGATGCTTCTAATGACATCACCCGGAACGAGGATATCTATGCTGAAATTGATTCTTTAAAAGAAAAAATGTATGGCATTTCTGAAGCTATTCTCAATGAGATCCTGCCAGCTGCATTTGCAACGGTTAAAGAAACCGCTAAACGATTCTTTCATAATCCACAGCTAAAAGTAACTGCAAGTGCTTTCGACCGCGAAATTTCAGCAGAGAAAGATTATGTTAACCTTGACGGAGATCACGCAATCTGGAATAATTCCTGGGATGCCGCCGGAAAACCCATCACCTGGGATATGATACATTACGATGTTCAGCTTATTGGTGGCGTGGCAATGCACCAGGGAAAAATCGCGGAGATGCAAACAGGGGAAGGTAAAACTTTGGTTGCAACATTACCCATGTACCTTAACGCACTAAGCGGGAAAGGTGTTCACCTTGTAACGGTGAACGATTACCTTGCAAAAAGGGATAGTGCCTGGATGGCGCCTATTTTTCAATTTCATGGACTTACCGTAGATTGTATCGATTACCACAGGCCAAACTCTGCTGCCCGAAGAAAAGCTTATAATGCAGATATCACCTATGGTACAAATAACGAATTTGGATTTGATTATTTGAGGGATAATATGTCCCACGCACCAGATGATCTTGTACAACGACCACATAATTATGCTATTGTAGATGAGGTGGATTCGGTTTTGGTGGATGATGCACGTACCCCGTTGATTATTTCCGGTCCAATTCCAAAAGGAGACATTCACGAGTTTGAAGTCCTGAAACCTGCAATTGCAAATATTGTTGAAGTTCAGCGCCAACATCTTACAAAAATTTTAGCGGAAGCCAAGAAACTAATCGCAGCCGGAAACACCAAGGAAGGTGGATTACAGTTGTTGAGAGTATTCAGAGGTTTGCCAAAAAACAAAGCACTTATAAAGTTCCTGAGTGAAGACGGAATAAAACAACTGCTTCAAAAAACTGAAAATCATTATATGGCAGACAACAACCGGGAAATGCCAACGGTTGATGAGGAGCTGTATTTTGTAATTGAAGAAAAAAACAATCAAATAGATCTTACCGATAAGGGAATTGAATTCCTTTCCGGAAAAGAAGACCCGGATTTCTTTGTGATGCCGGAAATTGGGATGGAAATCGCCAAAATTGAAAAAAAAGGTCTTGGCAAAGAAGAAGAGGCCGAGGAAAAAGAAGAGTTATTTCGTGAATACAGCGTAAAAAGCGAACGTATTCACACTATGAGACAACTTTTAAAAGCCTATACGCTTTTTGAAAAAGATACCGAATATGTGGTCATCGAGAACAAGGTAAAGATCGTAGATGAGCAAACCGGACGTATCATGGAAGGCCGTCGTTACAGCGACGGACTGCACCAGGCTATCGAGGCGAAAGAAAGTGTAAAGATCGAGGATGCCACTCAAACTTTTGCCACGGTTACCCTTCAGAATTATTTCAGAATGTACCGAAAACTTTCAGGAATGACGGGTACTGCGGTAACTGAAGCCGGTGAACTTTGGGAGATCTATAAACTGGATGTGGTAGAAATTCCCACCAACCGCCCTATCGCAAGAGAGGATAAGGAAGATCTGGTTTATAAAACAAAACGTGAAAAATTCAACGCGGTAATCGAACAGGTTACAGAACTTTCAAATGCCGGAAGACCGGTTCTTATAGGTACAACGTCCGTGGAAATTTCAGAATTGCTGAGCAGAATGCTTAAGCTTCGAAATGTTCCTCACAACGTATTGAACGCAAAATTGCATAAAAAAGAAGCCGATATCGTTGCCCAGGCAGGACAATCGGGGATCGTTACCATCGCCACCAACATGGCAGGTCGGGGTACAGATATTAAATTAAGCAAAGAAGTTAAGGAAGCCGGTGGTTTGGCCATTGTTGGTACAGAACGTCACGATTCCAGACGTGTGGACAGACAGTTACGTGGTAGGGCCGGTCGTCAGGGAGATCCGGGAAGTTCCCAGTTCTTTGTGTCTCTGGAAGACAACCTGATGCGTTTATTCGGTTCGGAAAGGATTGCCAAGCTCATGGACCGTATGGGACTTGAAGAAGGAGAAGTGATTCAACATTCCATGATCTCCAAGTCTATTGAACGGGCTCAGAAAAAAGTGGAAGAAAACAACTTTGGTGTTCGTAAGCGTTTGCTGGAATATGATGATGTGATGAACGCCCAAAGAGAGGTGATCTACAAACGTCGCTACCATGCATTATTTGGAGATAGACTGAAAGTGGATATCGCCAATATGATCTATGACACTTCTGAAGTGATCACAGAAAACAACAAGGTTGGTACAGATTATAAGAATTTTGAGTTTGAACTCATCCGTTATTTTTCAATGAGTTCCCCTGTTTCCGAAGAAGAATTCGAGAAAATGAGTGTTCAGGCTATCGCCGCAAAAGTTTACAAGGCAGCTTACGAGCATTATCAGCAAAAAATGGAGCGCACTTCCAAACTTGCTTTTCCTATTATCAAGCAGGTTTATGAAGATTCATCCAATAACTTTGAAAGGATCGCAGTTCCTTTTACCGATGGAAACAAGAGCCTTCAGGTAGTTACAAATCTTGAAAAGGCATATGAAACCGAAGGAAAACAGCTCACAAAAGATTTTGAGAAAAATATAACCCTTGCTATCATTGACGAATCCTGGAAAACGCATTTGCGTAAGATGGATGAATTAAAACAAAGCGTACAGCTGGCCGTTCACGAGCAAAAAGATCCATTATTGATCTATAAATTTGAAGCTTTTGAATTATTTAAAGTGATGCTGGATAAGGTGAACAGGGATGTGATCTCCTTTTTATTCAAGGGTGAAATCCCTGAAGGGACCACTCCAAATATCCAGGAAGCACGGCAGCCCAAACAAAGGGAGAAAGTAGAAACCAACAAGGAAGAGATCCAGAATTTGGATGAGCGCGCCGCACAAAGCCGTGCTGCAGGACAACGCCAGCAGCAACGTCCGCAGGTAACCGAAACCATTGTAAGAGAACATGCTAAAATTGGCAGAAATGATAGGGTTACCGTAAAAAATGTAATGACTGGGGAAAACAAGTCCATGAAATACAAACAGGCTATTCCGCTCATTGAAAAAGGTGATTGGGTTTTAACAGGAACCGAATAATAGTTTTAAAAACATATTTAAAAAATCCCGAAGCGAACCTTCGGGATTTTTCTTTTGGTGATAGGAATTGTTGAATTATAACTTAATTTAGCTGCTAAACAAATTGCATCCTCCATGAAAAATTACCGAATCGAAATTAAATGGGCCATAATTTTTATAGTCATCGGCTTATTGTGGATGGTTTTTGAAAAAGCAATGGGATGGCATTCAGAGAACATAGATAAACATCCACTTTACACCAATCTCTTCGGAATTTTGGCTATCCTGATCTATTTTCTGGCACTGAGGGATAAAAGAAAAAATTTCTATGACGGATTGATCACCTGGCGTCAGGGATTTGTTTCGGGAATACTGGTCACCGTTATCATAACTTTGCTTACGCCGCTTTCACTTTATATAACACACGAAGTTATAAGTCCGGAATATTTCAGCAACATCATCGAGTATAGTGTTGAAAATAACAGGATGAACCGCAATGATGCAGAAGCTTTATTTGGTTTAACATCTTACATGATCCAGGGAACTTCCTGGGCGCTGGTAATGGGAGTAGTAACCTCAGCCATTGTAGCCTGGATAATACGTACTAAAAAGGAATAGTTTAAGTTAAATGTTATAAAATGGATAGTGAAATGTATATTTTGCTTTCCAGGTATTCAGCCAAAAACTGAAGACTGGAAATTATAAATCAAAAACCCCGTGGCAGGCCACAAGGTATGTCCCGAATTATCCGAAGGAAAATATTTTAAGAAAATCTAACTAATCTTCAGTAATAAATTCGGATCCGGACAATTTTCAAGGTACAATTCAAGATCTTGCTTGGCTACCACTCCGGGATAATCCCCATTAAAACCCTGTAAATCGTGAATTATTTGAAAATGAAGATGCGGCGCATAATCTCCGTTCACTTTTGTAGAACCCAGGTCCCCTATTTTATCCCCAGCTTCCACAATTTGCCCAAAACAGAGATTTTTAATACATTTCCGGCTTAAGTGCCCATAGAGCGTATAAAACATTCGTTCCCCTATCAAATGTTCTAAAATAATAGTAGGTCCGTAATTCCCCATACCCTCATTATCATGAAAACTATGAACTGTTCCATCCAGAGGTGCTAAAACAGCGGTTCCGGCTTCAATCCAAAAATCTAACCCAATATGGATATTTCTGGGCGATTCTGTTTTTTCGTCGTTAAAAATAAAACTCCGCTCGTAAAAATTTCTTTTTTCATTATATCCGCCATAGGCAACTTTTGCCTTCTTTTTGGATAAAAAAGAATCTATGCCTTTTTGAATTTCGCCAGAGGAAGGGATTTCAATGTTCTTTAATTCCTCGCTTACTTCAGACAAGTCAATATGCGCATAATCCTTCTGCTTAAATTTAGTATCTAATACAGGTGTAAAGTCTGAGGTACATTCTTTTATAAAATCGGTAAATCTGGTATTAGGCATAAGTTCTTTTTTTCAAAAATAACTTATTTTATTTCAATTTTACTAAAACTTGCGTTAATGGAAATACTTCTTTTTCCGCTGGTAGCTTTATAAAAACCGTTCAACATTTGCTTGTCATAAGATTTGGTTGCTTTTACAGTGCCAACTTTAGGATACTCTATGCTGCTTTGAGTTCCGTTGTAGTTAAAATTCAGGGCAGCATCGGGCAAAGAAAACCTTAAATCGCTGTTTTTAAGCGTAACATCAAGATTTTTAAAATCCGGATGAAGCTTCCCTATACTTAGTTCTCCAAAAGTACCCGATAAGATAGCTATTTCTGTTATCTCCCCTATGTTCACATCGCTTGAGTTAGAGGTGAGTTTAATACTTTTCGCTTTATCAATCACAACATCCTGAACATAACTGGTATTCAAAACCCCGTAATTCCATTGGGAAACAGTAATTGGGGAATAAGATACTTTTACCTCCGTATTTTCGCCATCTATTATATTTGCTGAAAATTTACTGTGGGAAATATTGGCTTTCAGGTTATTTGTGCGTTGTCCAATTTTAACTTCCCCATGACGCACTTCCAAATTTAACCTGGCATTGGCAGGAACCTTGATCCTGAGCGTGCGCACAGTAGTCCTTGGCTTTCCGGAATTTGGGCTTTTTGGAGCCACAGAATTTTCTTTCAACTCCATATCATTTGCTATTCTTTCTCCTAATTGTTCCATTTTCGAACCAAAATTCTCGGCCCATTGTTCCATTTGCGCTTCGAATTTCCCTTCATTCAAGGCCATTTTCTTTTCTATATTTTTCTCCCAGACTGCTGCATTCTTTTCAAACTGCGCTGCCCATTTTTCCATGGACTTTTCAAAGTCCTTTCCGAAATTGTTTTCCACCTGCTTCTCCCATTTTTTCATATACTTTTCTCCATCCTTTTGATAGGCTTCATAATCGAAATTAAGATTTCCCATTTTGGAAGCAAAATCTGGAGGGAGTGGTGGATTTTCTGCAAGATTTTCCATCATTGGAGCGACCATTTCGGTCATTATGGGAGCGATCAATAGTTGTAGACTCCCCATAGCTTCTCCAAAACCGGCCATATCCATTTCTTTGCTCCAGGAAACACCACCGCCTGAAGTAATGTTCACTTCGCGAAGATCTCCGGAAGTTTCCAAATTCCAGGATTCCAGTTGTATTTTGGCTTCCTCCGGATTAAGGTTTTTTGAATCCAGCAGGGCTTCTATTGAAACCTGATCTTTATTCCAATGTTCTATAATAACCCTTGTATGCCGGGAGTCGATATTTACCTTTACATCTTTATTGGTGTTATAGGTATTTTCAAGTTTTTTGGATTGAGAAAATGTCGTTGTACACGCAAGGAGCAACAAGATAATGAAGGAATTATGCCTTAAGGTTTTCATAACTATCGGTTTTAGATTTTTTGATTTCGTTTAATTTGATTTTTAACCTACGTAACAAGTCAAGTCTAAGTTGTAAGTTGGACAGCATAGCTTCAATGGTTTGCTCATTGGGGCCGGTTTCATTCAACTCTGTATTAAGTCGTTGATATTCCTTATCGAGTTCTTCCAGCTCCAGCATAAAAGCATCTATAAGCGCTTTATTGTCGTTATTGATCCCAAGATTTGCCAGTTCTAAATTGATTCCGGCCAGATAATAATTTTCGATCTTCTTAAATTCCGGGGAAACATCACTTAACTGAAATCTTTTTTCCTGAGTTACCCTCAGGGTATCTTCTTCTTTCAAAGTATCAACGAGTTGAATTTCATTTCCAGAATTTCCTGAAGTATTCCAGAGGAAAAACCCGACTCCTAAAGCAACTATGAGTACCACAGCGATCTTCCGGTAAAAATAAAAACTCCCTTTGGCAGGAGGCAATGCTTTATCCAGCTTAGACTCAAAACGTTTTTGGTGACCCTTGCTCAATTTCTCGGTTGGTTGGAAATTATCGTTTTTAAACAGTTCCCTAATATCCTGTGCCATTTTTCAATTTTTTTAATTCGTCCTGTAATTTTCTTTTTCCCCTATGTATCAGTGTACGTGAAGCCACCTGAGTTATAGATAAAATCTCTGAGATCTCTTCGTGATCATATCCTTCTGTTAGATATAAAATCAACGGATATTTATACCGCTCCGACAATGATTCTATGCATTGTTTTACTTCCTGAAGACTAATTCCGTCTTCCACCTGCCAATCCTCATCTTCTTCAACCGTTCCTATTATGTGTTCATTTAAAGCCACGAGCTCCATTTTCTTGGATTTCAGCTTATCTATACATTTATTGATTACAATCCGCTTTAGCCAGGCTCCAAAAGCCACTTCTCCATTGTACTGATGCAGTTTCAGGAAGGTTTTTATAAATGCTTCCTGCATCGCATCTTCAGCTTCAAAAGGATCTTTCAAAAATCTAAGGGCAACTATGAACATTCCTTCACTGTAGCGGTTATAGAGTTCCAATTGTGCTCTCCTGTCATTGCCCCGGCATTTTTCTATAATCAGATCCATTGGAAAATAAGCTTTTGGTTAGCTGGTTAATTAAAAGACGATAAAAATATCCTTCTGTTGCAAAAATCACTCAAATTATTTTGATTTGATAAATTTAAAAAGTGTCGTCCTGAGGTTTTTATAAATAAATAGTGGGTCTGACGTGGAGCACCAATTGAATTAACTGGCTTTCTGAAACCCGGGGTTTCCTCCACATATTCTGCGATATAAAATATTGAATATCAGACTATCTGAAGTTTAATTAATATCAGATACGATATCTTTGATCCTGAAAGATTTGGCATACTTTTGGGAATTAAATGATTGCTGAAATAAGCTTAAGAAAATGAGTAAAAGATATAAATTGATATTAAAGATCGCCGGGATTATTCTAGTAATAATTATGGGCGGTTTATTTTTTAAGGAATATGCTGTTAAAGCTCATAGTCCGGAGGAAACGGTTGTCTACCAGGATGAATCCCTGGAACTTGAGGTTTTTTACAACAGGCCTTCCAAGAAAGAGCGGGAAATTTTTGGGGGATTGGTTCCTTATGGAGAAGTTTGGAGAACGGGTGCCAATGAGGCCACTACATTTTTAACCAATGAAGAACTTTTGGTGGACGGCTCTGTTTTAAAGGCGGGAAAATACACCTTATGGACAATCCCTATGGAAGATTCCTGGAAAGTGATCTTCAATTCCCAAATGTATCCCTGGGGGATCGATCTGGATGGAAAAGCATACCGGGATCCTCAATTTGACGTTTTAATCCTGGAGGCTCCAACCTTAAAACTTAAAGATACCCTGGAACAGTTTAGTATCTATTTTGAAAAATACAATGAGCTTGTTTTCCTGAAAATTGCCTGGGACACCACCAAAATTGAAGTACCTATTAAAACAAAAAAAGAAGCACAAAGCGCGCTTCTTTTTTCAAAATAATTTTTTAAATTTATTATTACTCCTCGTCCAGCATCAGGTTAAGGGTAACATCTATATTATCCCTGGTTGCTCTTGAGTAAGGGCAAATCTCATGCGCCTCATTTACCAGTTTTTCTCCGGTTTCAATATCTATATTCGGGATATAGGTATCCAAAATTACTGATAATTGCAGATCATCTTCCTCTGTTTTCCCAATCCCAACCGTTGCGGTTACATTAAAATCTCCAAGATCTACTTTATGTTTTTTAGCCACTACCTGTAAAGCACTTCCATAACAGGCAGAATATCCGGCTGCAAAAAGTTGCTCTGGATTGGTGAGTTTCTCTCCTTTTCCACCCATACTTTTAGGCAAACTTAGTTTCATATCAAGAATGCCATCATCACTTTTCAAATGACCTTCCCTTCCTCCTTCTGTGGTAACCTTAGCTTTGTACAATGTCTTCATCTTACTAATTTTTGTTTAACTTTATATAGTTTTGAAATATACTATCTTAAGAAGAGGCTATCAGCACAACTATTCATAAATTTGTCCTAAAATAAAGAATCACTTTTGACCAAGTCCTCCAGTAAATCTGCCCTTAATCAATCAGAAAGCACTCCTGCTTTCCCGCATGTGAACGCAGGTTCTATTCAGAAGATCAAAGCTTCCCGAAAAAAGCAATTTTCAGGTGAAGAGCTCAAAGATTTGTTGATTTCCGGGAATAAAACAGCGCTTGGAAGAGGGATCACGCTTGTGGAAAGCAATCTGCCCACACATCAGCAAAAAGCAGAAAAACTTATAGAATCCTGCCTTCCTTATGCACACAAATCTATTAGGATTGGTATCACAGGAGTTCCCGGGGTTGGAAAGAGCACTTTCATTGAAGCCTTTGGAAGCTTCCTGGTAAAATCAGGCAAAAAAGTAGCGGTTTTGGCCGTAGACCCAAGCAGCTCGGTTTCTCATGGAAGTATTATGGGAGATAAAACCAGGATGGAAAACCTGGTTACCGAGGAAAATGCCTTTATCCGCCCATCCCCATCAGGAGATTCTTTGGGCGGGGTTGCAAGAAAAACCCGCGAAAGCATAATTCTATGTGAAGCGGCAGGTTTTGATGTTATTTTGATAGAAACCGTTGGAGTTGGTCAAAGCGAAACTACCGTCCATAGTATGACCGATTTTTTCCTTCTTCTGAAATTAGCCGGAGCCGGAGATGAATTGCAGGGAATAAAACGCGGAATTATTGAAATGGCCGATGCCATCGTGATCAACAAAGCCGATGGTGAGAACCTGAAAGCTGCCCGGGAAGCCCGGCTTGAATTTAACAGGGCACTTCATTTATATCCGCCTAAAGAAAGCACCTGGCAACCCAAAGTTTCCCTTTGCAGTGCGATAGAAAATACCGGCATAACCGATGTATGGGAGATGATAAGTGAATATCTGAAGCTTACAAAAAAGAATGAGTTCTTTGAAAAGAACCGGCAGAAACAAAATAAATTCTGGTTATTGCAAACCATCAACGAACATTTAAAGCAGCGATTTTATCAGGATCCACATATTAAAAAAACTCTAAAAGAACAATTAACTGCGATTGAAAATAATGAAACCACTCCCTTTGCAGCAGCTAAACTTTTACTAAACTTGCATAATGAATTATGATTTTACCATAATTGTTCCGGTGTACAATGAATTGGGCAATTTGAATAGGTTAGAGCAACTTTTGAACGCTTATTTTCAAGATGCATCCCTAAAAACCTGCGCTATTTTAGTGGATGACGGATCTTCCGATGGAAGTACAGAGCTAATCCAGGAAATTTCTAACCGGAATGAACATATCTATTCAATAATATTTTCTGAAAACTCCGGAAAAGGCGCCGCCCTTAAGGCAGGCTTTGAAGCGGTAAAATCTCCACTCGTTGGTTATATGGATGCCGATTTACAGACCCATCCCGAAGATTTTGAAAAATTGCTCCCGTTTACAAAGGATTATCAACTCGTAACCGGCTGGCGAAAAGACCGAAAAGATACCGGGATAAAGAAGATCTCTTCCCTGATAGGAAATGGGATACGCGGACTTTTAATCCAGGATCAAATTCACGATTCCGGATGCCCGCTAAAGGTCATGGACAGTCATTACGCCAAGCAAATCCCGATGTTTTCCGGACTTCAGCGATTTATTCCTGCCATGATACTTTTGCAGCATGGAAAGATCAAGGAAGTACCCATACCCCACTATCCAAGGCTGGAAGGCGTTTCCAAGTACTCATTTAAAAACAGATTCCTGGGCCCCCTTATAGATTGCTTCGGATATATTTGGATGAAAAAAACCTATATCCGCTATAACATCAAAGAAAAAAAACTCTATTAAAGTTGCTGCAATTCAATACCCTGAAGTCTGTTCATTTTAAAAATCCATTCGGAATTTGTTTTCCGCTTCTATGGATGTTAAAAACCTGTTTTAACTTTAAAGTGATACAAAAAGATGAGTAGCTGGCAAATTTACAGCATAGGATTTGCGGCTCAACTATTGTTTTCCAGCAGGCTAATCCTGCAATGGTTTATTTCCGAAAAACATAAGAAGGTATTAACCCCATCCATGTTTTGGAAACTTAGTCTAATCGCTTCGTTCCTTCTTTTTGTTTACGGCTATTTAAGGGATGATTTTTCTATTATGCTTGGCCAGGCACTTACCTACTTTATTTATATTCGCAATCTGCAATTACAGGGAGAATGGAAAAGGCTTCCTAAAATATTTCGAATATTTTTATATCTGTTCCCAATATTAATCGTCATATATTCTTACAATAACAACACCTACGACCTTCAAAATCTTTTTTTTAATGAAATGATTCCATTTTGGTTATTGATCCTGGGTATCACAGCGCAGATAATTTTCAATTTTCGCTTTATTTATCAATGGATCTATTCAGAAAAAATTAAGGAATCTGTCCTTCCATTGGGTTTTTGGATTCTAAGCATTATAGGATCCTTGCTTATTCTTATATATGCTGTTTTCCGAAGAGATCCGGTTTTATTTATAGGTCATATTATGGGAAGTTTTATCTATATCAGAAATATTATTATAAGTCAAAAATATGTCAAAATATAATTCCAGAAATTTACCATATTTACCCCTTCTTATCTTATTGGGGTTATTGCTGTTTTTAGTAAATCTCGATGCTTTGTTTGTAAATATCATGGAAGCCCGTAATTTTATTGCGGCGCGGGAAATGCTCACTCACGGAAACTGGATCTTTACCACGATGAATGAGCTGCCACGTTATGAAAAACCACCGCTTCCCACCTGGTTAACTGCAATTTCAGCAGGATTATTCGGATTGGAAAACCTGTTTGCTTACAGATTACCAGCCGCTTTAACATCGATATTCCTGGTAGTCATTTTTTACAAATTTCAATTAAGGCTCAATATCAAAAAATCATTTGCCTTTGGAGCGAGTGTGATATTGATGACTTCCTTTTATATTGTATTTTCCGGAAGGGACGGGCAATGGGATATTTTCACACACAGCTTTATGGTAGCTTGTTGCTACTTTTTTGTCCTGATGCTCACTTCAGAAAAAAAGAACATTCTGTATGCATTTGTTGCAGGTTTATTCTTTGGCGCCTCTCTTATGAGCAAAGGGCCGGTTTCGCTCTATGCTCTATTTCTTCCTTTTCTTATAAGTTATGGGGTGATTTATAAATTTAAACAGCCCGGAAAAAATTGGAAATTATACCTGATTTTTATTCTTACCGGCCTTATTTCCGGCTCCTGGTGGACGGTTTACGTTCATTATTATGATCCTGCGGCATTTGCCGAAATCGCCACCCAGGAAAGTTCCCGCTGGTTTAATTATAACGTTCGGCCAATTTGGTATTACTGGAGTTTTTTCACCCAAAGCGGCATCTGGACAATTCCGGCATTGCTTGGGTTATTTTATTGGTATTTAAAAGGCAAAGTATCCAATTTAAAAGCCTATCAATTTTACCTTTTATGGACCCTTATCTCTGTGGTTCTACTATCCATTATTCCTGAAAAGAAAAGCCGCTATTTGTTGCCGGTATTAATTCCCCTGGCTGTTACTACGGCCTTTTACGTGGAAGTTGTTATAAAGAATTTCAGGCATAACTTCAGTAAAACAGAACGCTTTCCTGTCTATTTAAATTTCATACTCCTTACACTCATCGCTTTTGCTGCTCCGGCAATACTTTATTATGCATTGGGAGCGGTAGTCCTGGAAAAAAGCTTTGTTTATGTTGGTTTTAGCCTTGGTATGATCGCTCTTGGTGCCCTGTTTATCTTCGGAATGATAAAATCCAGGATAAAACTGCTTTTCAGTTTACAGGCAACCATGATTCTTTTCATTATCCTCCTTGGCTTTCCCCTGACAAAACTCATAGATCCGGACAGAAATACCCCTAACATCTCCAATCTAAAAGACCTCATGGAGGAAGAAAACCTGGTGTTATATGATGCCGTTGGGATGCTCCCGGAATTGATCTGGGAATATGGAAAGCCTATCCCTGTAATAGCCAGCCCGGAAGACATATCCAAGTCAGAAGAAAAATTCGGGGTACTGATAGCTCATGGTGATAAAGACCAGCAAGAAGCATTTAAAAACTGCATTCTGGAATTTCAAGGAACCCTGGATCTCAATCCAACTATTTCCAAAGGAAGCAATTCAAGATTGATGAGGGATTTTTATATCGTTAGGAAAAAACAACCTTAAATTTCCGAATCAAATAAACCTGTAGCAGATAGAACAGATATCCTAAAAAAGCACCAATAAGCATCCCGGTAATCACATCGAGTGGATAGTGAACCCCTACATAGATGCGACTGTAACTTACCACCAGCGCCCAGAAAAGCATCATATAGATCAACTTGGGATAGGCTTTTTTCAAGATCAACCCTACAAAGATCGCCAATGCAAAAGAACTGGCGGCATGGGCCGAAAAATATCCAAACCGCCCGCAGCGTACCGCGATATATCTTGCATATTCCATTATGCCTTCCTGCCTGCAAGGCCTTAGGCGCTCGAATCCGTCTTTAAAAACATTCGCAAGTTGATCTGTACAGGTGATTAGCAAAGCGATCATAACCAATGAAATCGCGGTTCCTTTCACCCCGTATCTTCTAAAAATAAGGTACAATAACAGCACATAAAGGGGAATTGCCGTCCATTTATCTGTGATCAATAACCAGAACCAGTCCCAGGCAGGATTTCCAAGATTATTTAAATACAGGTATAACTTCGCGTCTAATTCAAGGATTTTTTCAATCATTCTTTAATCCTCATAACGGGAAACTTCCCTGTCATAAAACTCACTGGCTTCAGTGATCAAATCCTCAGCAAGAGTTGCCAATTCTTTTTCATCACTTTGATCAAAGTCTTCCAGCCACTCTACATCATCATTTTCAAGATTGATTATAAAACGGGGATATTCTGTGTGTATAACAAAAATAGCATCGGGATAATCGGTGTTATCACCTAAAAGGAATTTCGGGAAATCCATAATTTCTTATTGTTTATTTGGTAAATTTAATAGTAATACTTATTAATTATAATCGTTTCTGAATTTTTTTTGAAAGGCTGGAAATACCGTTGTAGCCTACTTTGCTTTATTTTTCAGTTCCTGAAGTAGCCGCTGAAAAAACCAGCTCTTCCTTCAGAATTAATTTTCTGCTTAAATAATTAAACCTAAAATACAATAATATCGCTGAAGCAGACAATCCAACCAACAATCCCAACCAAATTCCCATGCTCCCGAGTTGATCTGCTTTTCCAAAATAAATTGAAACCGGAAATCCTATGATCCAATAGGCGATAAAACAAATAAGTGTTGGGATCTTCACATCCTGCAGGCCTCTTAAAGCTCCCAGGATCACGACCTGTAACCCATCGCTTAACTGAAATAATGCTGCGATAATCAATAATTGAGCCGCCAGAATGATCACTTCGCTATTGTCTATATATAGGGTGGGCAACCAGTCTTTCAATAAAATAAATCCAAGTGCAAACAGGGCCTCGATCAAAAATACCAATAAGAATGTTGAAAGTGCAATTCGCCTTAAATCCTTATAATTTTTCAAGCCCTTTTGATTTCCAACCCGTATTGTTGCAGTAACTCCCAATCCTACCGCGATCATGTAGGTCATAGAAGCCAGGTTAAGCGCTATTTGATTTGCCGCCTGCGGATTGGTACCCAGGGTTCCTGCCAGAAGGATGGTTCCGGCAAAGATCGCTACCTCGAAAAACATTTGTAAAGCGGTAGGAAACCCAAGTGCGAGAAGGTGCTTAAAAATAGAAATCTTAAGAAGCTCCTTTTTGCTCCAGATAAAATAATTTCTGAATTTTTTCTTTCTGCGAAGGATCTCCCAAATGAACCACAACATAAAAAATCGTGAAATTAGGGTCCCTATTGCCGCTCCCCGAAGTTCCAGCCTTGGAAAAATCCAGATTCCGTATATGAGCAGATAATTAAATACCACATTCACCACATTGGAGATCAGGATGGCGTACATGGAATATTTGGTTTGTGACAGTCCGTCGGCAAATTGCTTATATGCCTGAAATATCATAAGCGGGATCATTGAAAAAGCCACAATTTCAAGATATGGGATCGCGAGAGCCACCACTTCCGGCGGCTGGTTTAAATGATATAAAATAGGTTTCGCCAGTAACAATATCAAAAATAAAAAGATTCCACTCACGGCGCACATCATAATACCGTGATGAAAATAGCTTCTTCCCTTTTCAATATCTCCGGCACCATCCGCCTCGGCAATAAGCGGGGTGATTGCAAAGGAAAATCCTATTCCCAGGGAAAGCGCAATAAAAACAAGACTATTCCCCAGGGATACTGCAGCCAGGGGTGCAGCTCCCAATTGACCTATCATTAAATTATCTACCAGGCTAACCAGCACATGACCCAGTTGCCCCATCATGACGGGGAAGGCTATGTGAAGATTTTTCTGAAATTCTCTTGTGTAGGCTGCTAATTGCAATTCTTAATTTTTAAGCTGCAAAGATAACAGGATTTGACAGGCCGGAAATTGAAATCGGTTTTAATTTGCTCCCTAAGTGCGCGGGATTCTTCACTGAGTTCAGAATGAATGCCAAGGTGGTTTTTTTGTCATCTGAACGAGCTTTTGGGCGAGGAAGAATCCCTACCAATCAACATTAATCCCCGTAAATTCCTCTCATATCTCAAATTTTACTACTCACTACTCTTTTATCCCATATTTATCTACCAGGTAAATGAGCGAAGTCATGGTAGCCGCACCAAGTTCCAATTCCCTTTTGTTAATATGTTCAAAAGTATCATTATCTGAATGGTGATGATCGAAATACCGTTGCGAATCTGGGCGCAATCCTGCCAAAACGGTTGATCCTCCGCGCAATGGACCGATATCGGCACCGCTTCCGCCCCTGTCGAACTGATGAATAAGATATGGCCTAAACAGCTCATTCCAGCTGGTTATTTGTGCATATTGGGCATTATCTGCTTCAAAGGAAAAACCCCTGGGAGTGAATCCACCGGAATCGCTTTCCAAAGCAAAAATGTGATTTTCATTCTTTTCTTTTGCCACCTCAGCATATTTATTTCCGCCGCGAAGGCCGTTTTCCTCATTCATAAATAATACCACCCGAATACTGCGTTTTGGCTTAATTCCCATTTCTTTTAAGAGGCGTAGCACCTCCATGGATTGTACCACTCCGGCACCATCATCATGGGAACCATCTCCCATGTCCCAGGAATCAAGATGTCCTCCTACCATAATAATCTCTTCAGGAAATTCACTTCCTGTAATTTCTCCAATCACATTATAAGATTCAACATCCGGAAATTGCTCCGAATTCAATTTAAAATATAGTTTTATATCTTTTTGGATCTTTAAAAGTCCGCTTAAATATTCAGCATCATTTGTGCTTATTGCTGCAGCAGGAATCCTTTCAGAAACAGGAAGCTCCCCATAACTCATAGTTCCGGTATGTGGAAAATCATCCAGTCGAAGGTTTACAGATCGTACTATCACCCCTACCGCACCATATTTTGCAGCTTCTGCGGCTCCGGAATAGCGCTGATCTACACAACCCCCATAGGCTTCAAAAGTATTGATTATATCTGCTCTCATTGGGCGGTTATAAAAAACGATCTTTCCTTTTATCTGGCCCTCTCCGTACCTTGCAAGATCTTCAATACCCTGCACTTCCAGCACCTCTGCCTTTGTACCTTCCTTTGAAGTAGCCACAGATCCTCCCAAAGCGGTAATATTGACATCTCTTGTGCTGCCCGGAGCTGATTCCACATAAGCATATTCCTTAGCCCCCCTAACCCATTTTGGAACCATTACAGGTTGCAGCCAAACGCTATCGAGGCCTAGTTTTTCCAATTCCTTTTTAGTGTATTCCACAGCCCGCTGAGCACCCGTTGAGCCTGAAAGCCTGTGCCCTATTTCATTTGACAAATGATCCAGCCAGCTATAAGCCTGCCCATTAAGCAATGCCATATCATATACGGTTCGAATATTTAGTGAATCTTCAGCATTTTGAGTAGACTGAGCGATTGAAGAAAAGGAAAAACCAATAAATAAAAAAAGAAGTGATATTATTTTCATCGGAAAATGGGGATTTAAATGTAAAAGATAAATTACAAATTTAACAGGAATCAAGAGTCTTGGGGCAAGCCAAAAAGTTAAATCCTCAATGAGGGATTAAAGCAATCTATCAGGGTTTATATTCCTTTTGAAGTTGCTCTCTGTATTCCGAAAGGTTTTTTAAAATATCGGGAGACAACTCCGGTTCCTGAACGTCTTTATATTTAACAAGTTCTTCCAGAATGATCTTTGCTGTTAGATATCTGGCAGTGGCCTTATCATTGGAAGGGATTATATACCAGGGAGCATGAGAAAAGGAAGTCCGGGAAATTGCATCCTCATAATACCCCTGGTAATCATCCCATAATTTCCGTTCTTTAAGATCACCAGGGGAAAATTTCCAATTTTTATCTGCTTTATCAAGCCGACGTAACAAGCGTTGGCGTTGTTCCTCTTTTGAAATATTCAAAAAGAACTTAAAAATAATAGTTCCATTCCGGGAGATATGTTTTTCAAAATTCCTGATGTCTTCAAATCGCTTTTCCCAGAAATCCTCGGTTATATCCTCGACTTTATTTATATCAGGCAAGTTTTCATTAAGAATATATTCGGGGCGCACCCGGGTAACGAGCACATTTTCATAATGTGTCCGGTTAAAAACACCAAATTTCCCCCTTGCCGGCAAGGCGATGTAATGTCTCCATAAGAAGTCGTGCTTCAACTCCAATGAAGAGGGAACTTTAAAGCTATGCACCACGACTCCACGGGCATTTAAATCCTTAAAGACCTCACGTATGAGGCTATCTTTTCCGGCGGTATCCATTCCCTGTAAACATATCAAAACCGAATATTTACCATGAGCGTACATAACATCCTGCCAATCGGCAAGTTCCACCCTGATTTTCGCAAGTTTTTTCTCGATTGTTTTCTCCTTTACACCAAGCGAGAACGAGGTTGGAAAATCCTTTAGATTTATTTTTCCGGAAGCTAAAAATTGTTTTGAATTCGGTTTTTTCATCGGGGATCAAGTTTTAATTTTTAATATTTTCTAGTTCTTATCTAAAGAAATTACCTTAATTTTATTCAGGTTGAGCCATTTTCCGGGCTGGTTATTTCTTATAAAACCTTTTGATCCTAAAGATACACAACTTAAAAAGATATAATTTTTTATATTCGCAGTTAAATCAAATCAGCTTGAAAAAAGAAGAAGTTATAGAGAAGGTAGCACTTTTATTGAAAGAAATCCCTACTTCCATGGAGATCGTTAAAGACGACTCTAAAAAAGACAAACGCTTTCATTACCTGGCCACACATATGGTAGAAAAGGCCCTGAAAAAAGACGCACTAATAATTTCTAAAAACCAAAAAGGGATCGCTATCTTGTTTAAAACAAGCAGGAAGGATGATAATTTTTGGGCAGAAATTCCCGAACAACTCGGTCTTTTAATTAATGTTACTGGTTTTAAAAAGGCTATGAATATTTTAAAAAGCCAGAAATACATTAAAAATCAGCGACCTAAAGAAGGAGAGTATTTATATTGCTGGTTCTGGGGAATTTTGGCAGATGCAAGGGGAGCAGATACCCAGACGGGAAAGGAGATGAAAGATGAATTTTACCGTCAGGCTGTGGAATACAACCTTCCGTTATATGCTGAAACACGAATGAGACAAAATGCCCTTGTATATCAAAGATTTGGATTTGAACTTTTCAATAAATGGCAACATCCCAGTGGAGATACAATGTATTTCCTGAGATATATCCCGCCGGTGCTCAAGAAGTAAGAGTAATACCTAATGTAGAACATATCTTTTGAAACCTAATATTTAGGCTTTGCTGGCAAAGAGTTTCACATCCTCTTCGGTAACTTTATTACCGCCCAAAATAATAAGACGTTCCACAACGTTCCGCAATTCGCGGATATTTCCGGTCCAGTCATATTCTTTTAAAAGACTGATAGCATTCTGGGTGAACTCTTTTTTATTGGTGCCTTGCTCTTCTGCGATCTTCTGTGCAAAAAACTCAACCAGCAAAGGGATATCTTCCCTGCGTTCATTTAAAGGCGGCACCTGAATTAAAATTACCGCGAGCCTGTGAAAAAGATCTTCCCTGAACTTCTTTTCCTCAATTTCTTTTTTAAGATCCTTATTGGTAGCAGCAATCACACGAACATCTACTTTGATGTCTTTATCGCTTCCCACTCTGGAAACTTTATTCTCCTGCAGGGCACGTAAAACTTTTGCCTGTGCAGAGAGGCTCATATCCCCAATTTCATCCAGAAAAATTGTTCCCCCATTTGCGGCTTCAAATTTCCCTGCCCGGTCTTTCACCGCGGAGGTAAAGGCTCCTTTCACGTGGCCAAACAATTCACTTTCTATCAATTCTGAAGGGATTGCTGCACAGTTCACCTCTACCATTGGCCCATTAGATCGTTGGCTTTTTTGATGTATCCAGTGCGCAACAAGTTCTTTTCCCGTTCCATTTGGCCCCATGATGAGAACACGGGCATCTGTAGGTGCAACTTTTTCGATGATCTCCTTGATCCTGGTGATCTCGGTGGAATTACCTATCATCTCATAATTTTTACTCACTTTCTTTTTAAGGCGGGTATTTTCAACCACAAGCTCTTTTCTATCCAGTGCATTGCGCACTGTGTTGAGCAACCTGTTTAAATCCGGTGGTTTTGAGATATAATCAAAAGCACCCAGTTTCATGGTGTTTACTGCGGTATCCAGGTCTCCATGCCCGGAAATCATCACCACGGGAATTTCAGGTTTTATTTTCTTGATCGCTTCCAATACTTCAATACCATCCATTTTCGGCATTTTTATATCACAAAGAATGAGATCAAAATCCTCCTCTTTTAATTTTTCTATTCCTGCCAATCCATCTTCTGCTTCATCGACATAGTAAGAACTGTTTTCTTCAGAAAGAATTTTTATAAGTACGCGGCGTATTGATGCCTCATCTTCTATTACTAATATTTTTGCCATTATAATATGCTAAATTTTAAACCTCCACGGCCACAAAATGAATTTGCCTCGTTAATGATATATACCTTTTCAAGCTCATCGTCCCTTAACCTGATATTGTTAATTAAAGTATGTCCTGCATACATAAAAAATGACAGATTATCTGTGATTTTATGTTCATACCCAATTCCGGCAAGCAATATAGTCATTGAAATATTTTCAGCAATATCTTTTGCGGAAGTATTGGTAGGATTTACATCAAAATTATTTTGAACATTTGCGAAAAATCCATCCAAACTGGTAAATCCCTGAATCGTGTTTTTTTCATTGATAAAATATTTTAAACTGGTCTTTGGCACACCAAACGCATAGGCCCAATTTGGCTGAAATCGTTTGTAATAGTTTATAACCGGCAAGGGAAAAGGAATCCCGGAAGTCGTAGAATAGTGCAACCCCAGAATAAGGCGTACAGGTTCCATATACCGATCATCTTCCTTTGTATTTATGAAATAAACTCCTCCTGTATAAATCAAATCATCTGCAATAACATCATTTCTTTCAAAATTCGAAGCCACTTTCACACCTGCATTTGTCCCAAAACGCCATTTTTCATTTATTTTAAATGTATATCCCAGGCTAAACGTAAAGGACTGGAAACGTTCCAGTTCATTTCTTGCAAACAGAGCCGGATCTTCATATTTTAAATTGATGTTTTCATATTCAATTCCAGGAACCAAATAGGCGTCTTTCTCGTTCAACTTAATTGGAAAATTCACAAAACTGCGAAATCTTCTAAAGGAATTATCTGAATTTGACTGTGGAAAGTAGGTGTATTCGATTCTTGCAAGGTCTGTACTTTGACCATAAGATAATATACCGGTTCCCAAACAGAAGAACACAAAAAACACGGAAAACAATCTATTCATCTGCCGATTTAATTTTATTAGGGTTGTTAGGGTTGTTAGGGTAAAACATATGTACATCTCTTTGTGGAAATGGAATGCTGATATTATTCAATCTGAATTTTTCATCGATCTTAAACCGAAGCTGACTTTTTATTTTAGGATCCACAAAACTATCGGTTACAAAAAAATGAAGCGCAAAGATCAAAGCAGAATCCCCAAAGTCTTCAAAAAGCACAAAGGGATCTGGTTTTTTTACAATTCCCCTTTGCTCCATGGCACATTCTTGTAATATAGTTTTCACCTTCAATGTATCGCTTCCATATGCCACTCCCACTTTTACAAATTCCCTGGTCGATTGATGATTTTGGGTGTAATTAAAAACAATATCTGTTATGAATTTATGATTTGGAACAACCATCACTTTGTCATCCCTTGTTAAAATTCTTGCGGTTCGCAATTTTATTTCAATCACTCTCCCTACTCTCCCCTCTATTTCTACAATATCATCAATCAATAAAGTTTTATCTACGATTATATATAATCCTCCAATAATATCCTTAAAAAGATCCTGCAAAGCTAAACCTAAACCAACAAATAATGCTGCCGAGGCTGTTAAAAGTATTGTAATATCGATGCCTGCAGAACTTATAGTGATAATTACAACAATAAGATAAGTGAGGTATTTTATGAATTTAAAGATGCTTATAAATTTATGTTTATCTGCACCTTCCATGTTTCGGGTGAGAAGCATTCGTGTTCCCCTCAAAACAATACTGGTTATAAAAAATACAGCTATTACCAGAAGAACAAGTCCCACTGTAATTTTTATAACAGAATCACCATTTTCAAAACTCAAAAGAGTAATCCTGAAAAATTCGAGAATATTTTCCCAAATACTTTCTTCAATTATTTCCTTAACCTGTTCTACTCCGCTTTGCATCCTTTAATATTTAAGCCATTTATAAAGTTCCCTGTAAGAGGGCTTTTTTCCGTACATTAAAATTCCAACCCTGTATATTTTTGCTGCCAGCCATAAAACTCCTGCATTGGTAATAATTAACAAAATAATGGACGCAGCCAGTTCCCACCATGGCACTCCAAAAGGAATACGCATAAGCATCACGATTGGCGAAGTTAACGGGACCATGGAAAATATAGTGGAAACCGAGCCGTGTGGATTTTCTATCACCGAGAAAAAACCAACATAGATCCCCAACATCAGTGGAAGAATAATAGGGATCATAAATTGTTGGGTATCGGTTTCAGAATCTACCGCTGCACCTATAGCTGCATATATGGCACTATAAAGAAAATACCCTCCAATAAAATAGATAAGAAATGAGACCAATAAAGTTCCCATTGGTAAATTGGTGACATCAACGATAAGTTGCTGTATTTCACCGCTTAACATTTGATCCACACCTTCCTGAGCCATTGGTGGCGGCGAAGCCAAATTCAAACCAGAAACAGATGCCGCAACAGTTATAAAGATTCCACCCAGCACAACCCAAATCGCAAATTGAGTAAGTCCTGCCAGGGAAGTTCCCAGAATCTTCCCCAGCATTAACTGCATTGGTTTTACCGAGGAAATTATAATTTCTATAATCCTGTTTGTTTTTTCCTCAATAACACTGCGCATCACCATATTTCCGTAAATGATTATAAACATCATTAAAAGATAGCCTGCAGCACCTCCAAAAAACATCTTGATGTAATTGGACATTTTGGAAGTGCGTTGTCCTTCAAAATTTTGGATCTGTATGCTCACCTGTGTTTCTGCCGATTCTATTTGTGAAATATCCACTCCACGTGAAATGAGCTCTCTTTTGGTTAGTTTATCTGTAATAACGCGTTCTATTTCCTGTAAAATCCCCAAGGCCGGAGATTCCTTTCCATAAAACATAACAGATTTTGCCATTTCAACATTGGTATCCTTTTCCGGGATGAACAACAAACCGGAATATTCCTTTTCCTCCACTATAAGCTTCGCATCTTCCAGGGGTATTCCCGAAAGGTTTATAAAACGAAGCGTTTTGGAATCCTTAAATTCATTTTCAAATAATTTACTCTGGTCATTGACGGCAATCGTATGAATTGCGCTGGTGTTAAGGCTACTTAGGTAAGCCACCAAAAAGATCATTCCCACAAGGATCAACGGACTTAAGAAAGTCATTACCACAAAGGTTTTATTTCGCACCCTGGCAAGATATTCCCTGTGGATAATCAATTTAAGATTACGCATTTTTGGTAACTGTTTTAATGAAGATATCATTTACTGAAGGAATCACTTCCACAAAGTGATTCACCTGTGCTTTAGAGATTAAATACTGCAACAGGTCATTTGCAGATTCCTCTGGTTTTAGCTGAATACTAACTTTTAAATCATCGGTGATACTTTTAAAATTCGCTTTTCCTATTTTGAATTTCGCCTTTAATTCGTTTAAAAGCAGGTTTTCATCAACCGTAGTTAAGCCCACTTCAAAAGTATTGGATTTATACTTCCGCTTAATATCGTCTACTTTGCCATCCAGCAATTTATTCGATTGGTGGATTAATGCCATATAATCACAAAGTTCTTCCACACTTTCCATACGGTGCGTAGAAAACAGGATCGTAGCCCCTTCCTCTCTAAGCTGAAGGATCTCATTTTTAATAATATCTGCATTTACTGGATCAAATCCGCTGAAGGGTTCATCAAAAATGAGCAATTTAGGCCTATGGAGCACCGTAATTACAAACTGAACCTTCTGGGCCATTCCCTTGGAAAGTTCCTGTATTTTCTTGTCCCACCAACCTGTCATTCCAAGCTTATTAAACCAGTAATTTAGTTGCTCTTTAGCTTCTGCCTTGCTTAATCCTTTAAGCCTTGCAAGGTATAATGCCTGCTCTCCAACTTTCATGGATTTGTACAATCCACGTTCTTCCGGCAAATAACCAATTTTCCTAACATCATCGGGATGAAGGGGGCTTCCGTCTAAAATCACCCTGCCACTATCTGGCATGGTAATTTGATTTATAATCCGGATAAAAGTGGTTTTCCCGGCACCATTCGGACCTAACAGGCCAAAAATACTGCCTTTGGGAATTGTGATGGAAACATTATTGAGGGCGGTAAAATCGCCGAATTGTTTCGAAATGTTTTCTGCCACCAAAAGGTTATCCATAAAATAAAATTATTTCGTAAATATATTGAAATAGGCCTAAATCAGCTTTTTTTTTGGTTGTTTTTTCTATTTTTAAGTCAACCAGGTTTCATCATTTTAGTTAAAAACAGTAATGTCCGGTAAAGAGTAAAGATCGTTCCGCCTTTGGCGTAACTGCAAGAATCAAGAACCAAGACTTGATTTTAATTAACTAAAAAAAATTTAGGTATGATTTCTATTTTTTCAGAATACTTTAAGTATGAGTATAGTTGAAAAACTCAAAAAAGTAAGGTTTGTTTAATCAAAACCTCAGGGCAAGCCCACGGGTTAAACCCGCAATGACTGAATTAAAACAAAAACCCATCCCCAAAATAAATCGAGGATGGGAAAAAAAATTGCTATGAAAAAGAAAAATTATCACTAAAGCTTTTAGTGATACCCAAATATATAAAAATTATATAACATGATTCTCAAAATTAAGAAAACATATCTTTCACCTTTTCAAAAAATGATTTGTCACCTTTTTCAGGATTCGGAATAAAATTCTCATCGGTGGCCATTCTTTCAAAGAAATCGCGTTGTTCTTTATTCAGTGTTTTTGGTGTCCATACATTTACATGGACCAAAAGATCTCCCTTTCCGTATCCATTCAAGTTGCTGATACCTTTTCCGCGCAAGCGTAATATCTTACCGGATTGCACGCCTTCATCAACTTTAATCCTAACTTTTCCGGTAACGGTGTCAATTTCCCTGGAAGCGCCAAGAGCGGCTTCTGAATAACTGATATAGAGATCATAATGCAGGTTATCTCCTTCTCTTTGAAGGCTTGCATGTGCTTTCTCTTCAATAGCTACCAGTAAATCTCCGGGAACTCCGTTTCCGGGCGCATCATTTCCTTTTCCGGTAACTTTAAGTTGCATTCCGTCTTCTACTCCCGCTGGAATTTTGATTGAAACGGTTTCTTCCTGAACTTTAAGTCCCTGGGCATCGGCATCGGCTGGTTTTTTATCTATAATTTGACCGGCACCTCCACAGGCAGTACAGGGAGAAGCGGTTTGCATTCTTCCTAAAATTGTATTTGTAATCCTTGTAACCTGGCCACTACCATTACAGGTAGTACAGGTTTTATAGGTTGTTCCTTCTGCTCTTATCTTTCTTTTGACCTTGATTTTCTTTTCGGTTCCATTGGCAATTTCTTCCAGGGTTAAACTAACCCTAATCCTTAAATTGCTTCCCTTAACCCTGCGTTGACCGCCACCAAATCCGCCACCAAAACCGGAGAACCCTCCGCCGCCGCCGCTAAAGCCACCGCCAAAAATATCCCCAAATTGACTGAAGATATCATCCATGTTCATTCCGCCACCGCCAAAGCCACCACCTTCAAAGGCCTGATGACCAAAACGATCATATTTGGCACGCTTTTCTTCATTACCCAAGATTTCGTAAGCCTCGGCTGCTTTCTTAAACATTTCTTCAGCGTGAGCATCTCCTTCATTCTTATCGGGGTGAAACTCAATAGCTTTCTTGCGATATGCTTTCTTGATTTCAGCTGTTGTTGCGCCTTTGCTTATGCCTAATATTTCGTAATAATCCTGTTTCATTTCTTTGTTTTGTATGTTCTAAGTGTTTTCCCTCAGGCTTACTGCCCAATCACCACTTTAGGAAAGCGAATAATTCTCTCGCCAAGTTTGTAACCACGCTCAACGACATCAACTATCTTGCCTTTAAGTTTTTCGGAAGGCGCAGGAATTTGAGTTATAGCCTCGTGAATATCAGCATCAAAGGTCTCACCCTTTTCAGTATTCATGGCTTCCAAGCCTTTGTTTTTCAAAGTTTCCCTGAATTTATTGTGAATAAGCTCCACCCCTTTCAACAGGTTTTTATCCTTAGCCTTATTTATTTCAACAAGAGCTCTGTCAAAATCATCCAATACAGGCAACATTGCTGTCATTACCTCCTGATTAGCGGTTTTAAACAATTCCAGTCTTTCCTTGGAAGTCCGTCTCTTATAATTTTCAAATTCTGCGAACAACCTCAGGAATTTATCCTTTTCTTTTTCAAGATCATTCTTCAATTGCTCTGCTTCTGAAAGGGTTCCTTCCTCATCCTGCTCCTCTACTTCCTCAATAGCATCATCCAAAAGTTCCTCTACCTGATCTTTTATTGAAGGATCCTGATTTGGTTCGTTATTATTTTCAGTAGGATTATTATCTTTATTTTTATTCATTTCTTTTCAAGATTTGATGTGATTCACACAGGTCAAAATTACTGCCAATTATATAAAAATGTCAAAATGTCACCATAGAAGAATTAATATATGTTTAAGGGTTTTCTACGAACAGATATGGTACTTTTGCCGCTTATTCAAAATTTAAAATTAAATTAAGATGAAAAAAACAATTTTAAACGTTTTTATGATTGCAGGTATTGCAATGGCAACCGTAGGTTGTAAAAATGATAAAACTTCAGAAGATGCTAAAGAAGTAGCAACTGCAAATGAAGAAGCTATGGAATATGCTGTAGATACTACTGCTTCCGTAATTGAGTGGAAAGGGAACAAACCAACCGGAACTCACACAGGAACCATTCAGTTGAAAAACGGAACCTTCAAAGCAAATGACAGCATTATTGAAAGTGGAACTTTTGTTATTTCTATGACTTCAATCAATGTTACAGATCTTGAGGGCGATGATAAAAACGACCTGGAAAGCCATTTAAAAGGAACTGTTGAAGGTAAAGAAGGTGACTTTTTTAATGTAAACCAATTTCCGGAAGCAACTTTTGAGGTAACTGGTGTAAACCAAGTGAACGGACAAACAATGTTACAGGGAAATCTTACTATGAAGGAAGAAACCAAAAACATTGAATTTCCTGTTACTATTAATCAATCTGAAGATGCAATCGAACTAACAAGTGAGCCTTTCACAATTGATCGTACAGAATGGAATGTGAATTACGGATCTAAATCTGTATTTGACGGGCTTGGCGATAAATTCATCAATGATGATATCATTCTTACACTTAATTTGAAAGCGAAAAAAGCTTAATAGAATTAAAAATTTAAAAAAAGAGGCTGCAAAAAATTGCAGCCTCTTTTTTTTTACACAAGATCCTCGAGGGCTTTGGGTAAATTTTTATATTTAAACTCAAAGCCTGTCCTTTCAATCTTATCTGAGCTCACACGCTGGCTTGCCAGCAAGGCTCTGGACATTTCCCCCAAAGACAACTTTAAAGCAAATGCCGGAACATTTGGCAACCATATAGATTTATTTAGACGTCCTGCTATTTCGTCCATCAATTCCTTATTGGTTACGGGATTTGGCGCAACTCCATTATACACTCCCGCCAGCTTATTTTCCAGCACATGAATGAAAATTCCGGCGAGATCATCCACGTGGATCCATGATTGCCATTGCCTGCCACTTCCAAAGGCAGTTCCTAAATTTAAGGAAACAGGTTCTTTCATTTTTGGTAAGGCTCCACCTTCTTTTGCAAGCACCAGCCCAATCCTAATTTTAGAAACCTCCATTCCAAGGTCTTTAAACTCATCAGCGGCTTTTTCCCAACGAACCACAACTTCTCCTAAAAAGGAATCATCTACAGCTTTATCTTCCTCAAAATATAATAATTCGTAGGAACTTGCATAAACTCCTATTGCACTGGCAGATATGAAGTGTAGTATTTTAAAATTTAAATTCTGGATAGACTTGTGAAGCAAGGCTGCAGACTTCACCCTGCTTTCTATAATTTCTTTTTTATAACTGCTTGTCCAGCGTTTGGCTACGCTTGCACCTGCCAAATGAATGATGGCATCTACACCTTTAAAGCAAGCCTCATCGATCTCTTCTGATGCAGGATTCCAAAAAAAACCCTGGTTTTCCGGCTGGTCCTTAATCTTTTCTTTACTCGTAGTGAGATAATTAACTGAAATTCCTTTTTCCTTGCAAAGTTGAGTGATATGGGATCCAACAAGGCCTGTAGCTCCTGAAATTAATATTCGCATATTTTTTTCTTACAATATAGTAAATCAGGCTAAGGGCAGTCTTAATTTTATTACTGATTTAACAGGTAGATTTTCTATTTTTTGGTCGCTCTTAGCATTTCGCGTTTTCCCGGAGGTCCGGGCAGTCTCTCCACAAGGAACCCAACTTCCAGCATAGCCCTTCGCACGGAACCTTTAGCAGCATAAGTAACCAAAATTCCTCCCGGGATAAGGGAATCATACATTTTCTTAAAAATATCCACCGTCCATAGATCGGGTTGAACACGGGCTCCAAAAGCATCAAAATAGATAAGATCATATTTTAATTTATCATCGATCTCGTGGAAAAATTTCTTTTGTTTGGTAAGGGTGAAATTTTCCGAAAGTTTATGGGTTTCTTCCCAACTTCCTGCGTGCAATTTTTTAAAGAATGAGCCTGCATTTATATCACTGAGTTCTTCAGGAAAATTAAGGCTTGCAACCTCCTCCTTTAAAATGGGATAGGCTTCCACTCCGGTATACTTTAAAGAAATGTTTTTATTCAGAATTTGCTGCCAGGTAACCAGGGCATTTAATCCGGTTCCAAATCCTATTTCAAGTATGGAAATTTCAGAAGGATTCTTGCGGGATATCACCTCCAAAAGTCCCATTTTTATAAAAACATGTTGCGCCTCCTGAATAGCTCCGTGTTTAGAATGATAATGCTCATTCAGCTCAGGGAGATAAATAGTGCTCGAACCATCTGCTGTTTCAATAATTTCTCTTTTCAATTATTCGGTTTTTTTAATTAGTACGCCATCTGCAAGAAACGACAAAGTACGTTTAGGCACGGTAATTTCAGCTTCCGATTTCCCATTGTCTTCTGCATAATGACGCTGTTCTTCCACAGAAACTTCGGCTACAAACGCCTTCCCGTGGATCACAACTTTTTGTTCTTCAATATCCTTTGGAACAAAAAATCCGTAGTCTCTAAATTTCACCATTACATTTTCTTCTTCCGGAAGGTCCAACTCCATCCAGCAGCCCTTGCTCTTGCAGACTGTATTTACTTTTCCTTCAAAACTCAACTCAAGGGTATCTCCCGGTTTTAAATTTTTATACTTTGCCATCATTTCTTCAGGAGAAAGGGCGTTTTGAGCTGAGATTTGTTCCCCAAAGGAATCATACGCCAGTACCTGTTCGTTTTCAGCAGAAGTCTCCTCTGGGTTTACATTTTTACAGGAGCTGAACAACAGCGTACAGAAAATAGTAAAAATCCATATATTTCTCATAATTTTTTCATTTTTAGGGTAAAAACCTGATAACCTGTCAAATTTACCAAAACTTTCGATTTTGATTCTATTTATATTTCGGTAAATTTGCTATTCTAAAATTGACCTAATGAAAAACGACACTATTACCAACATAGATATTGTAAAAGCCCCCAGTTCTAAAATAAAATCAGTAGATTTTGAAAATTTAATCTTCGGGAATACATTTACAGATCATATGATGGTTTGTGATTATGAGAACGGCGAATGGCAACAACCAAAAATAAGGCCTTATGGTCCTATTGAACTTGAACCTTCGGCTAAAGTGTTTCATTATGGACAGGCCGTGTTTGAAGGCATGAAAGCCTTTAGGGATGAAAATGACAAGATATGGATGTTTCGTCCCGAGGAAAATTTTAACCGGATCAATAAATCGGCTAAAAGATTGGCCATCCCGGAATTTCCAAAGGAACATTTTTTCAAAGGTTTAGAGGCTTTGTTAAACATTGACAAAGACTGGATTAAAAAAGGCTTTGGAAATTCATTATACATACGACCTTTTGTAATTGCTACAGAACCCGGAGTTTCAGCATCTCCCGGGAAAAACTATAAATTCATGATCATTTGTTCTCCTGCGCAATCCTACTATACAGGGGAAGTGAGGGTGAAATTCTCGGAAGAATTTAGCCGTGCTGCCGATGGAGGTGTAGGTTTTGCGAAAGCTGCCGGAAATTACGGAGCCCAATTCTACCCCACCAGTCTGGCAAAAGAAGAAGGTTTCCAGCAAATTATCTGGACCGACGCAAATTCTCATGAATTCCTCGAGGAAGCAGGAACTATGAATATCTTTTTCAGGGTGAACGATACATTGCTAACCGCGCCCATAAGCGACAGAATCCTGGATGGAATTACCAGAAAAAGTTTGATCGCCATGGCAGAAGTTTATAACATCCCGGTGGAAGTTAGACAAATCTCTGTGAAAGAAATCGTGGAAGCTGCAAAAGATGGTTCGCTTAAAGAGATCTTTGGCGCCGGAACCGCAGCTGTAATCAACCCAATTAATGGATTTGGTTACAAAGGCGAAAAATATGAATTACCGAAACTCGCCGAATCTTATGCAACATTCCTAAAAGACAAACTGATGAAAATTCAGTATAACCTGGAAGAAGATAAATTCGGTTGGAGACATGAAGTAAAACAATAGATCAGGTTCTTTAATCTTACAACTATAAAAAAGGCCTCCAAATTGGAGGTCTTTTTTATAGAAAAGAATGTCAGGATTAATTCTTACAGATTCCTGAATTTTATTTTTTGAGAATTGAAGCTATATCCGGGGGGAAATAACCTGGCCCTTTGAGGACCTTGCCGTCCTCCCGAAAAACAGGCTTTCCATCTTCCCCCAGCTTGCTCATATTACTGCGCTGAATTTCCTCGAAAACCTCCTCAATTTTATGCTGCATCCCGTGTTCAATAATGGTTCCGCATAAAATATACAGCATATCGCCCAGGGCATCTGCAACTTCCGTAAGATCATTATTATTGGCAGCTTCAAGATATTCTTCATTTTCCTCCTTCATAAGGTTAAACCTGAGTAAATTTCTGGCCTCACCAAGATGGGCTTCCGGGCTGTTTTTGATTCCCAGTCCAAACGCCGAGTGAAATTCGTGAACTGCTGCGATTCTCTTTTGCATAGAATTATTTTTATTTAATGGATATTCTTTTTAGTCTGATTAGTCTGAATTTTGTTCTGAAGATATTTTATTCTTCCGAAGTGATTTTTAAATAAACATACTAATTTTAGTAAAACCCGCAAAAAGATTGGACTATTTATAAACCCGAAATGAAAAAACTATACTTTTTTTGAAGGGCTTATTCTTTTTTTTAACAAAACTTAAATCTTTGATTTTCAGTTGGATGAAAATTAAAGCTAAAAACCTTTAATTTTTTTAAAAAATAAACCACCGTACCCAGCGGTTTTTACCTGCCTCTTATATGCGTAATAAGTACATTTTTAAGATTGTTACTGAGGATTATTTAAGATTTGTTTATATATAGGTTAATACTATTAATGCCCGCTGTTTCCTACTACTTAAGTGAATTTCTTCACTTATTACTTCAATAATTACTGTTATATTTGCGAATAACCGAATTTAAGTCGCGCATGCTTATAGCTATACTATTAGGTTTTCTGTTTTCATTGTTATTGGTTTTTACCGGGAAATTTTTCCAGGGAAAAGGCGGCATCGTATCGTCACTTATACCTTTGGTTTTATTTGGCTATTTTCTTCAGTTTATTCCAGAAATTGCTGATGGTGGAACTATCGTTCATAGTTATTCCTGGGTTCCTTCCTTTGGAGTCAATCTTGATTTCACTTTAGATGGGCTATCCCTGCTTTTCTCTTTAATGATAACAGGAATAGGATTTTTGGTTTTTATTTATACCGCTGCATACCTTAAGAATCATAAATATTTGGACAGGTTCTATGGTTATCTCAGTATTTTCATGGCTGCGATGCTTGGTTTGGTGCTTTCAGATAATTTAATAACTCTTTTTGTTTTCTGGGAATTAACAAGTATTAGCTCTTTTTTCCTGATAGGTTTTAATAATTCCAATCCTGAATCGAGAAAATCGGCCATTACTGCGCTTGCCATCACCGGTTTTGGTGGATTATCGCTTCTTGCCGGCGCTTTGGTTTTGGGTTCGGTAGGTGGAAGTTATAGTATTAATGAACTTTTGAATTCCAGCGGTGAAATCGCTGCAAGCCCATATTATATTCTTATTGCGATTCTTATTTTTGGGGCCGCCTTTACAAAGTCGGCACAATTTCCGTTTCATTTCTGGTTACCGGGAGCGATGAAGGCTCCTACGCCGGTTTCAACGTATTTGCATTCTGCTACTATGGTGAAAGCCGGGATATATTTGCTTATGCGAATGACCCCTGTTTTGGGAAATCAGGAATTTTGGAATTCAACTTTGATTATAGTAGGGGCAATAACTATGGTATATGCTGCTGTTCATACGCTTTTTAGAAAAGATCTTAAAGGGATTCTGGCATATTCAACCATATCGGCGCTTGGGATTCTTGTGTTTTTAATCGGGCAGGGAACCGAAGCGGCTTTGCTTGCTGCTGCTGTTTTTATCGTGGTACACGCTTTGTATAAAGCAACTCTTTTTCTTGTTACAGGTATTATAGATCATCAAACCCTTTCCCGTGATGTTACTGTTTTACGCGGACTTAGAAAGGTAATGCTGCCAGTTGCCATTGCCGGATTTCTTGCTGCTATTTCCAGTGCAGGGATCCCACCAACAATAGGTTTCCTTGGTAAAGAACTCACGTATGAATCTACACTTGCTCTGGTAAGCACTCCGTTGTTGTGGATTGCATTGATATTAATCACTAAGATTTTATTGCTACACGCAGGTTTTGTTGCCGGAATAAGTCCTTTTATAGGAAAGCTTCCTGAAAGGTTTGCAAAAACAAGAAAACCCGGGTTCCTGTTATGGGTACCACCAATTATTCTTTCGGTTGCCGGAATCGTATTTGGAGTTTTTCCGGGTATAATTGAAGGATCACTCATAAAGCCGGTTGTAGCCGCTATGGGGCAGGATGCGGGAGATCAGCACCTTCAGCTTTGGCATGGATTTAATACGGTATTGTGGCTAAGTGTTGCTACTATTGTAATTGGTACCGTTTTGTATTTTACAGTTAAGCCTTCCCAAAAATTGGTAAACATGGCTGAACGGGTTGAATACATTTCTCCGGAATCTATTATTTCAGGATTTTGGAGCCTGTTCAATAAGTTTTCCTCCTTATGGACCAGGATTTTTCAAAATGGATATCTTCGGAATTATGTTTCAACGATCATGGTGTTCCTAATAGGTTTATCTGGATATACATTATATAATACTGCAACTTTTTCAATCGATCTTTCGAGTTTATCAGGAATAACAGTCTATGAGATTGCGGTCGTGGCCATTTTATTAATAGCAGTGTTTTTTACGGTGTTTACCAGGTCCAGACTTGCTGCGGTAGCTTCCATGGGCGTAATGGGACTGGCCATTTGTTTGGTATTTGTTTTCTATAGTGCCCCGGATCTTGCAATGACGCAATTCTCAATAGATACGCTTACCGTGATCCTTTTTGTATTGGTGTTATATAAATTACCTCGATATTTGAAGCTTTCAGATTATAAAACCCGAATAAAAGACGGGGTCCTTGCAATTGCATTTGGATCTATTATCACAATATTGATCCTGGAAGTACTTGCACAACCGGTACATATGGAAATTAGTGAATACTATGCCCAAAATGCCTATTTGCTTGCGCATGGTAAAAATGTTGTAAATGTTATTCTGGTAGATTTCAGAGGATCTGATACTTTCATGGAAATTTCGGTTCTGGCAATTGCGGCCATTGGAGTTTTCGGCTTATTAAAATTAAGGCTTAAAAAAACAGATCAACGTTAATAGACGAACAATGAGAACAATAATATTAAAAACAGCTTCCTCTTATCTTTTACCGGTATTGTTGTTATTTTCAGTATTCATACTTTTACGAGGACATTACCTTCCCGGAGGTGGCTTTGTAGGTGGCTTAATGGCTTCAATTGCATTTGTGCTCCATGCATTTGCAAATGGCTTATCGAATACAAAGACTTTAATAAGATTTCATCCTGGCTTTTTAATGCCTGTTGGACTTGCTTTAGCATTTTTGAGCGGTATGGCGCCGCTCATTTTTAATTTGCCATTTATGACCGGACTTTGGTATCCTGAGGCGATACCCGTAATTGGGTCTTTAGGTTCCGCACTCTTTTTTGATATTGGGGTTTACCTGGTGGTAATTGGGGTAACCTTAACAATAATTTTCACAATTGCAGATACCATTTAAGTTATGGAGATAGTATTGGCGGTAATGATAGGGATACTTTATGCTGCGGGGATCTACATGATCCTGAGGCGCAGCCTTGTAAAGCTTATTCTGGGAATCATTATTCTTGGGAATGGAGCAAATCTTCTGATCTTTTTACTGGGAAGAATTACTAAAGGCAGTCCTCCTATTATTCCGGGAGACCTTAAAGTCTTTCAAGCGGCTTATGCCGATCCAATTCCACAGGCATTGATATTAACTGCAATCGTTATAAGTTTTGGCCTGCAATCTTTTGCTATAATTTTAATTAAACGAGCATACAAAGTAGTGAAAACAGACGATTTAGATGAAATGAACGCAATAGACCAAGATTCATGACACAACAATTAGTTCTATACCCCCTGTTGCTTCAATTGTTTTTGAGCATTATTTTAATGTTTTCCTGGAAGAGGATTAGCTGGCAAAGGGTGATAAGTATTTTGGGTGGAATTCTAAATTTAGGTGTTTCCATCTGGCTGTTTGCATATATTTGGGAAAACGGAACTCAAACCGTACAGGCGGGTAACTGGGAAGCCCCATTCGGAATTACTTTTGTTGCCGATACTTTAGCGGTTACCCTGGTGTTGCTGACCTCGATTTCCGGGGTGGCTGTCTCAGCTTTTTCTGCTTCCTCTATTATTCCCGCCCGATTAAAATTTGGCTATTTTCCTATTTTCCATTTCTTGTTACTGGGCCTTATAGGTGCTTTTTTAACAGGTGATATCTTTAACCTTTATGTTTGGTTTGAAATTATTATTATAAGTTCTTTTGTGCTTATAACTTTGGGAGGAGAGAAAGCCCAATTGGAAGGAGCTGTGAAATATTTCACCTTAAACATTCTGGCTTCTATGATCTTTCTTACGGCAATAGCTGTATTGTATGGATTAACAGGCTCCCTCAATATGGCAGATCTATCTATTAAAGTGGCTGCCATCGAAAATCGAGGATTGGTTGAAATTACTGCTATTCTCTTTTTAGTGGCTTTTGGAATAAAGGCTGCTGTTTTTCCTTTGTATTTTTGGCTGCCAGCGTCCTATCATACACCACCATCGGCTGTTTCTGCCATATTCGGAGGTTTATTGACCAAGGTTGGGGTGTATGCTTTAATAAGAGTTTTCACCCTTATTTTTGTGGGCGATGTCTTTATGCAGGATACCATCCTCATAATGGCTATTCTAACTCTTATAAGTGGCGGATTGGGAGCGCTTATTCAAACCAACCTGCGTAAAGTTTTCTCCTATTTAATTATTTGTCATATAGGTTATATGATCATAGGTTTGGGAATGTATACGGAAGTTGCAATAGCCGGAACTATCTTTTATCTTATACACGACATTGTGGTAAAAACAAACTTGTTTATGGTAGGTGGTTTAATCTACAGAATAAAAGGGACGAATAATATAAAATCTTTAGGCGGACTTTACGCAGAATACCCCAGGTTGAGTTTACTTTTCGCAATTCCTTTATTTTCCCTGGTAGGGATCCCTCCGCTTTCAGGATTCTGGCCAAAATTATCACTCCTAACTGCAGGCTTTAACGATCAAAGCTGGTGGGCTATTGGAGCAATCCTTTTTGCCAGTTTAATCACTTTAGTAATTATAGCAAAGGTTTGGTCAAATGTAATTTGGAAAGATAAAGTTGAATTGCCAAAAAGACTTAACTTTAGATATTTCGAAAATTTAAATAAAACCAGGAAAATCCAATTGGTAGCACCAATTGTTTTCCTATCTATTATTTCATTATATATTGGTTTTGGAGCAGAACATGTGCAACAATTATCAACAAGAGTTGCTGGTGAATTGATGGACAATCAGCAGTATATAGATGCGGTTTTTAAAACCGGCCAAAATTTGAAACCATGAAATGAGCATAACGGAAACACGATACAAACACCCATGAAGATATGCGAATAACATATGTCCATTAAAAAAACAATAGATATCTACAGATGAAAAACAGGTTCCTATCAAATATACTTTTAACCTTTCTATGGGTAGCTCTTACAGGTAATTTTCAATTGCCAAATTACATTTTTGGCTTCGCTGTTGGTTTTTTTATCCTGCGAATTATTACAAGCGGCAGAAAAGATGCCAAATATTTCAGGATCGTTCCTAAGGTAATTGGTTTCATATTTTTCTTTTTATATGAATTGTTGAAATCAAATTTGCAGGTAGCTTATGAGGTTATGACGCCTAAACATCATATGACACCCGGCATTGTAAAAGTACCTTTGGATGCATCCACAGATATAGAGATATCTTTCCTTGCCAATCTTATTTCGCTTACACCAGGTACTTTAAGCCTGGATGTTTCAACAGATAAAAAGGTATTATACGTTCATTCCATGTATATCCAGGATAGAGACAGTTTTATTGCAGGGATTAAAAATGGTTTTGAAAAACGCTTATTGGAAATTTTAAGATGACATTACTCGATTTTATATATTATTTCGTACTTCCGTTATTATCAATCTCGGTTATATTGATCTTTATAAGGTTCGTTATTGGCCCTCATATGGTAGACCGTATAATCGCATTGGATTTAATTGTTACTGCGGGAATTGGTTTTATTGCAGCATACAGCATCCTTTTTAATCAACCGGCTTTTCTGGACGTGGCAATGATCATGGCGCTGATTGCCTTTTTGGGAACTGTAGCATTTACCTATTATATTCAGCAAAAAAAAGATAAATAAATGATCACAGAAGTAATTGTTGGAATTTTAGCATTTTTGGGAACCTTGTTCGTTCTTTTTGCAGCAGTGGGGATGATTCGCATGCCAGATACTTATTTGAGAATTTCTGTAACCACCAAGGCTGCAACCCTGGGAATAGGACTGCTTTTATTAGCTGCCGCAATCCATTCCTACGATATAGCAATAACTGCCAAGGTGCTTGTTATTATTCTTTTTATATTGCTTACAGCACCTGTTAGCGCCCATTTAATTGGCCGTACTTCCTATTTCTCCGGAGTAAAACTTTGGAAGGATTCTGTTATGGACGATCTGGAAGGAAAATATAATAGTTCTACTAATACTCTTAACAGTGGAGAGCAAGAAGAGGAAATAAAAAACAAGCCGGAAAACTAGTCTTGGTTTCTTTTTTCATTTTTTTGTTTCCTGTTCCGTATCAGTTTATTTTCAATTATTGTGAAAATGAAGTTGATAAAAAGCACCAGTAAGCTTATTATCCCAAGTTCCCAGAACATCGCCATAGCAGCAAGGCACCCTGCAGCTGCACTACACCAAATGGTTGCCGCACTGGTTAAACCTTCAATTTTTCCCCTCTGTTGCAAAATGGTACCTGCTCCAATAAACCCAATTCCTGCAACCACCTGACCTATTACCCTTGTAGTATCCACAAATTCTTCCCCCCTGAATTCAAGAGATATCAATACAAAAACACAAGCTCCAAGAGCCACAAGGGCATTTGTCTTTAATCCTGCATCTTTGCCCCTAAATTCCCGCTCCAGGCCTATGAAAATCCCCGCTAAGGCGGCAAGGCTTATCCTTAAACTAAAATCTGTCAAATCCATAATTATCGCATTTCTATAAATTGTATTTTAGCATTATGCAAAAGCTACCCATAAATTTAGTAAAAAGAATTGAGCAACGAATCCAGGAGAATAGCTTTCGGGATTTAGGAAATACGCTAAAATTAACCGATTTTTCTTCCAATGATTATCTTGGGTTTGCTTCTTCTGAAGCGCTTTTCAGCAAAAGCTATCAGACTTTATCCGAAAAAAAATTACTTAAAAACGGCGCTACCGGTTCTAGGTTGCTTTCCGGAAACCACGAATTATTTAAACCAGCTGAAGCCTTGATAGCCGGATTTCACCAAACCGAAGCAGCACTAATCTTTAACTCCGGATACGATGCCAATATTGGCTTTTTTTCCTGCGTCCCCCAAAAAGAGGATCTCATTTTATATGATGAACTTGCGCATGCTTCCATACGTGACGGAATAAAAATGAGCAATGCAAAGGCTTATAAATTCCTTCATAACGATTTGGAAGATCTGCGAAATAAAATACTTCGAAAAAGGGAAGACTTCAATGCTGCAGCAATTTACATCGTTACAGAGTCTGTATTTTCCATGGACGGCGATTTCCCGGACCTGGTTGCATTATCAAATTTAGCCGAAGAATATAATTGCTTCCTTATCGTAGATGAAGCACACGCCAGCGGGGTTTTTGGTGAAAAAGGCCAGGGACTTGTTCAGGAACTGGAAATTCAGGATAGGATATTTGCGCGTATCGTTACTTTTGGCAAAGCCCTTGGCTGCCATGGCGCCGCAATTTTGGGAAGCAGGGAATTAAAGGAATACTTGATCAATTTCTCACGTAGCTTTATTTATACTACCGCATTGCCGCCACATTCGGTTGCCTGTATTCTGGAAGCATATAACTCTCTTGAAACTTCAGAAAGCACAAATTCAGAAGTGGTAAAACTTCAGCAGAATATTCGCTCCTTTCAGAAGGAAATCCTTAAAAAGGGGTTGAAACCTTATTTCATAAAAAGTGATTCTGCCATACATTGCTGCATAATCCCGGGAAATGATACCGTGAAAAAGCTGGCGCATAAAATTCAGATTGAAGGTTTCGATGTAAAACCTATACGCTCGCCTACAGTTCCCAAAGGAAAAGAGCGGTTAAGGATTTGTTTGCACAGTTTTAATACGAAGGAGGATATTCAAAATCTTGTAAAACTATTGGCTACTTTTATAAAATGAAATGAGGAAGATGAAAAATCGACCTAATCACCAACAAAGACTCTGACCGGTATAGAAAACAGGTATTTATGCAAGAAACTTTTTCCAAAATCGCTGTATTTCAATATTCTTCGGAAGCACAAATAATTAAATCCCGATTGGAGGCAGAAGGGGTTGAGGTTTTTTTATTTGATCAGTTCACGATAGATACAGATCCTTTGGTAAGCAATGCTATTGGTGGAATTAAGCTAAAAGTGTGGGCAGAGGATGAAGCAAAGGCCTTACATATTCTCAAATCCATCAGTGAATATTCACTCGATGATGACGGACAGGAAATTGAATGTCCCATTTGTGGAAGCACAAAAGTGGAGCTTGCTACAACTGTAAAGGATGTGAAATCTTTTCTGGCTTACATTTTCTCATTTTTAAGTAATTCCCCTCCAATTAATACCCGCCACGAATACCGCTGCAATACCTGTAAACAAAAATTCGATTTGGAATGAAGAACACCTATTTTATTACCGGGATAGGAACCGATGTTGGTAAAACCATCGTTTCCGCTATCATCACCGAAGCCCTGGAAGCCGATTACTGGAAACCAATTCAGGCGGGAGATCTGGAAAATTCCGACACTCACAAAGTTGAACGACTAATCACTAACAAAAAAACGGTTTTTCACCCCAACAGCTTTGCTTTAAAAACACCTATGAGCCCGCACGCAGCTGCCGAAATTGATGAGATCAAGATTACTTCAGCAAAAATTAAACCTCCAAAAACCACCAATAATCTGGTAATTGAAGGTGCCGGCGGACTGCTGGTTCCATTAAACAACAAAGAGACCATCATAGATCTCATTCGCCCGGTGGATAAGGTGATCCTCGTTTCCAGGCATTACCTGGGAAGTATCAATCATACTTTACTGAGTATTGAAGCCCTGGAATCACGCGGATTGCTATGCTTCGGAATTATTTTTAACGGCCAAAAAAATGAAACTTCAGAAGATATAATTATGAAAATGACGGGGGTGCATTGTTTAGGAAGGATTGAGGATGAGCCATATTTTGATAGAAATGTCATAAAAGAATACGCCGAAGAGTTTAAAATGAAATTTAAAGAACTTCTTTAATCCTGAATCAAATTTGGGATTTGAGAGTTACTGAAAAACAACTATGTCAGAAATAAATAAGAATACAAAAAAGTCTGTAAAACATTCAAATGAAGGAGATAACGAAGGAAAAACCCTGTCTCAACGTGACCAGAAACACCTTTGGCACCCACTTACCCAGCATAAATTATCCGGTGAGATGCTTGCTATTGTAAAGGCAAAAGGAAGTGTTTTATATGATGAAGACGGAAAGGAATATATAGACGGGATCGCTTCCTGGTATACCAGTATGTATGGGCATTGCAATACGCATATCACGGCAAAGGTGGCAGAACAAATGCTGCAGCTCGATCAGGTTGTTTTTAGCGGCTTTACCCACAAACCTGCAATAGAATTATCGGAAGCTTTAATTAAAATTCTTCCTTCCAATCAGCAAAAACTGTTTTTTAGCGACAATGGCTCCACCGCAACCGAAATAGGGATCAAGATGGCCTTGCAATACCATCATAATCTTGGAAACGACCGGAAGGTAATGCTGGCTTTTGAGGAAGGTTTTCATGGAGATACTTTTGGGGCGATGTCGGTTTCAGGATTATCGGTTTATAATGGTGCTTTTGAAGAGCATTTTATCGAAGTGGTAAGAATCCCGGTTCCAAAGGAAGAAAACACTTCTGAAGTTGTAAGTATTCTCAAGGATCTAATCTTAAAACACAACATCGCCGGATTTATCTATGAACCTTTGGTGCAGGGAGCTGCCGGAATGAAAATGCACGATGCCAATGGTTTAAATGAACTGCTGAAAGTTTGCAAAGCAAATGATATTATTTGTGTGGCAGACGAAGTGATGACAGGATTTGGAAAGACAGGTAAGCATTTTGCTTCCGATTATTTAAAAACCCCGCCAGATATTATTTGCCTCTCTAAAGCTTTAACTGCCGGATTATTGGCAATGGCAATCACTACCTGTTCACAGCAAGTCTACGATGCTTTTTATTCTGATGAGATCGCAAAAGGACTTTTTCATGGGCATACCTATTCTGCCAATCCGCTTGCTTGCGTTGCTGCTTTGGCGGGAATAGAATTATTGATTTCTGAAGAAATTCAACAGAATATCAGGCGGGTGACCAAATCACATCAGGAATTCAAAAACAAGCTTGAAACGCATCCTAAAGTGAAAAATATTCGTCAGCTGGGAGTGATCCTTGCGTTCGAACTCGATGTGGAAATGGAGCGTTATGGCGAAGTTCGCAATCAGCTATTTAAACATTTTATGGATTCCGGAGTATTTTTGCGGCCTTTGGGAAACACGATTTATATTTTAGCGCCTTTCGTAATTTCCAATAAGGAATTGGAGAAAATTCATCAAAGCATAGTGGCTGCACTCGAGAAATTTTAATCCAACCCAATTTGCATTCTTTCCGGTTCTATATTCGTATTTCTTTCGGTTAAATGCTTCGGAAAAGTATAACTTTGCAAGAAAATATTTAAAATGTTTAGCACCGGACAATTAATCTTTGCCGCATTATTTTTCCTGACTTTTGTAATCGTAATAATATTTAGTTACCGAAAGGATCTCGCACTTCATAAAAAATATTACAAAGGCAGTTTATTTGTGCTGGCAGGATTCCTTGTTTTTATAGCGCTGCTGTTTGTAATAAAAGCTTATCTGAAGGAATAATTACTCAGTTTTATAAGTGATTTGCCAACTGGTATAGATTGCGATACCAAGTTTTAAGTCGGCATAAAAAAAACCTTATCGAATCGATAAGGCTTTTTAAATAAATAACAGCTCCGTCTAGTTATTGGACATTGCCGGTTCTTCTATAAGTAAAAAGTTAAACCGATTAGTATATTGCAGCATTTGAGTTGCAAAATCCTTTGGATGTTCAATGTTGATGGAAATAATCTCTCCCTGATCATCCATTTCAGGAACCAATTCCGGATTTACAAAACCGCTGTAAGGCGGTGATTTAAATTGTGCATTTCTTTCCAGAACTTCCTTGTGAATCGCCTGATCTACTTTCACCCCGTAATTCTCTACCAGGTTTTGTGCAGCATCATAATCCCCTTCAGATTTTATTCGCTGAGTTTCTTTCAACAATTCCCCGAACAATTCACGTAACCTGTCATAGTTTTTAATGTCGTAATAGGTTTTTCCATCTCTGGAAACCTTTTTGATAACCCCTTCCTCAGTTCCTATTTCAAAAACCCAGGCACTAACCCACTGGCGGTTTCGCATATGAGATTCTTCAACATTATCACCCAATTCCAGTCTTCTTAGCTGGGTCATCAACCCGTTTCTAATATACCCGTCATAAGCGGCCATTCCGGTTTTCTTCCAATCATCGGTCAATCCTAATTCCTGAATTTTTGGATCCATCAGGTAATAAAGTCCAACAAGATCGGCTCTTCCTTCTTCCATGGTAGAAGCATAACTTTTTAAGGTTTCTTTGGTCTCTCCAACACCGGGATTGATTTTTCCGGAAGCATGGCCAACCACTTCGTGAAGTGCTGTATGAAGTTTATCGCCTTCCTTTCCATATTCCTTCTCTAATTTAATTTCCTCTTCATCGTGCGCAAATTCTTCCAGGACTCCGCTGCTCCCTGCATTATCATAAGCTTCAATGATATTTCCAAGGGAAACAGATTTACTTCCATGAGCCTGGCGTATCCAGTTTGAGTTAGGAAGGTTCACCCCAATTGGAGTACTTGGAGATGCATCTCCGGCTTCCCCGGCAACGATCACGGTTTTATAGGTTACCCCTACAACCGAATCCTTTTTGTGTTCTTCCATCAAAGGAGCATTGTCTTCAAACCACTGAACATTGTCTTCCAGAACGCTCATTTTTTCAGACATTTCAAAATCCTTTATCTGCACTATATTTTCATAGGAACCTCTGTATCCTAAAGGATCATTGTAGACTTCAATAAAACTGTTTATGTAATCTATATTGCCTTCGGTTGCTTCTACCCAGGCCACGTTATAATCATCCCAGGTTTTAAGATCTCCGGTTTTATAATATTCAATAAGCAGGCCCAGCGCTTTTCCTTGTTGCTCATTTTCAGTCACCGTTTCAGCTTTTTCAAGCCATTTGATGATCTCATCTATTGCAGCACCGTACATTCCGCCACTTTTCCATACTTTTTCCACCAACTTGCCATTTTCTTTTACCAACTTGGAATTAAGTCCGAAAGAAAGTGGTTTTAGCGGATCCGGGGAAGTTTTCGTTTTATAGAATGCTGCAGCTTCAGCAGCCGTAACATCTTCTCCGTAAAAATTGATGGCCGATCCTTCAAGAAGTCCTAAAGATTCATCCAGATTTACCTTTTTGGCATCTTTATCATTAAAGATAACCTCAAAAGCTTCTCCGGAAAGTTCAGTCCCTGTTTCAGATAAAAGCGTTTCAAAATACTCTTTGCTGAATTCTGGTTTTAATTTGGCATTCGAATAATGATGATGAATTCCATTAGAGAACCATACTCTTTTTAAATAGATCTCAAAATTTTTCCAGTCTTCAGAATTTTTATCGCCTTCATAATTCTGATAGATATTTTCCAAAGCACCCCTTATGGCAAGGTTATGCCTGTAATTCTGGTCCCACATAATATCACGTCCGGCAAGTCCGGCCTGTACCAGGTAATAAACAAGTTTTTGTTCTTTTAAGGTAAGATCTTCCCAACCCGGAATTTGGTATCGCAGGATCTTGATATCTGCAAATTCTTCCACATTGTAGTTGAATTCCGATTCAACAACAGCTTCTTCAGCAGATGTGTCTTTATTTTCATCCTTGCATGAAAACAGAAGGGTTGATGCCAATAGCAGCATCCATAATGAATTGAGTTTCATATTCGGTATATTTATTTTACCGCAAATGTACTAATTAGCATCCTGTAAAATACCTATATTAGCCAAAGGAATCTTAAAACCCCCGTTTTGATGAAAATTTTAAAATATTTATTCTTTCTAATTTTAATTGTAATTATTGCAGGTGCCATTTATATTGCCACCAAGGACGGAAAGTATCAAATTGAAGAAAGCATTATTATTGAAGCGCCGGTACCGGTTGTTTTTGAAGAGGTAAATAATTTTCAAAACTGGGAAAACTGGGGTCCCTGGGCAGATGATACCGATGATATGATCCTCACCTATTCCGATATTACCAGAGGAAAAGACGCTGCCTATTCCTGGAAAAGTGAGAAAGAGGGAGATGGGGAAATAAAAACAACAGCGATAACTCCAAATTCCGCTTTAGAACAGGATCTCACCTTTATTTCGAAATACGGAGAAACTCATAGTAAGATTAACTGGGAATTCGAAGAATTGGAGGAAGGGACAAAAGTTACCTGGGGAATGCAGGGAGAGCAAAGTTTTATGGAAAAACTCGCATTTAACTTTATGGATCAATCTTTTTCAGAATTAATGCGGCCAATGTTTCAGGAAGGTCTTGAAAACCTGAAAAGAGAGGTGAAAAATAAATTGGATGTTTACTCTATCAATGTAGATGGAATTACAACACATGGCGGTGGTTTTTATATGTATACTACCACAGCTTCAAAAATCGATCAGATTCCGGAGAAAATGCAAAAAATGTATATCCAGGTTCGCAATTATATGGAATCCAATAACATCAGTATTTTAGGAAAACCCTTTGTTCTTTACAATCAATGGGATGAAGCAAATAATTCTGCGATCTATTCGGTAGGGGTTTTTACACCCAGCCTGGTGATCACTCCCAATGACAGCAGTGTTCTTAATGGGATGATGCCGGTTCAAAAAGTTGTAAAAACCACATTGATTGGAGATTATAAGTATCTAAGGGGAGCCTGGGATCGTGCAGGTAATTATATTGCAGAAAACAATTTACAAGCCTCGGAAACCGGACAGGCCTTTGAATTTTATAAAATAGGACCTGAGGACAATCCAAACCCTGCGAACTGGATAACCGAGATCTACATCCCTTTAGCCGGGGAAATGGAACAGAATTAGATTATGAAAGTTTTATTGATGGTTTTTTTGGGAGGGGGACTTGGAAGCAGCTTGAGATACCTGATTTCAAAATATTTGAATGAGGCCTCCTATTCCAGTTCTATTGCAATTCCACTTGGAACATTTACCGTGAACTTCGTGGGAAGTTTGCTGCTGGGTCTTATCCTTGGCCTTGCACTTAAAAATAATTCGCTTTCCGGCAATGCTTTACTTTTTCTTGCAACCGGTTTTTGCGGAGGCTTCACTACTTTTTCTGCTTTTGCTTTTGAAAATCAGGAATTGCTTAAATCTGGCGATTATCTTCATTTTGCCATTTATACTTTAGGAACACTTATCCTGGGTTTTTCGGCTATTTTCGTCGGACTATATTTCTCTAAATTGGTTTAATTTTTTTTAATCTCACTTCGTAAATTTAAATATTCCACTATCCTTTTTTCATCTCTTTCCGAAGGAAAACAACTGCTTTTTTCAACCTGAAAACCCAGCCTTTTTTTTCTGAAAAACCTCCTTAATTTCTTTTTCCAGCTTTTTTTCAACCAGTTTCAATAAAAATTGGCTGCAATATCCCTCATTTCAATTTTCAGGAATTAAAAAATCAGCTAATTTTTTACATTATAATAAAAATACATCGTTTTCAAAAATCAACCCCTAAAAAATTAGGGGTTAATTTTTTAAAATTGATATATTTCACTACTTACCCCCTATTTTTATACCCCTGTAATGATAATTTTATATATTTACCAAAATCGAAAACTCAAAATATTATGAAAAAAATTGAGGCTATTATCAGAAAGTCAAAATTTGAAGAAGTAAAAAAGGGGCTCCATGACATTGGTGTCAATTTTTTCAGCTACTGGGATGTTACCGGAGTTGGTAATGAAAAACAGGGACATGTATATCGTGGAGTTTCCTACAGCACAACCGATATACAACGAAGATTGGTCTCCATAGTTATATCTGACGATTTTCTGGATAAAACACTGCAGGTAATTTTTAAAACCGCTTACACAGGAGCGGTGGGAGATGGCAAGATATTTATTTCAACCATAGAAGAAGCCTACAGGATACGAACCCAGGAAGGTGGAACAGACTCCTTAAACTAAAATTATTAAACTCAACTAAAACCAATTAAAATGGAAGTACTTACAATTAACAATGTGTGGATGATGTTATGCACTGCATTGGTATTCTTTATGCACCTTGGATTTTCTCTTTTGGAAGTTGGCCTCACACGTCAAAAAAATGCGATAAACATCCTGTTCAAAAATGTATTTATAATCTGTAGCGGTCTTTTGATCTACAGTTTGATAGGGTTTAACCTCATGTACCCTGCATCTTTTCTTTATGGGATTATCCCCGATTATTTTTTAGGCCTTTTTGGCATACAGGCTCCTATGGTAGAGGGGTTTTTGGATCTCACCTATAATGAAGGCTACACCTTTTATACCGATTTTCTTTTCCAGGGAATGTTTGCTGCAACGGCGGCTACTATAGTTTCCGGAGCGGTGGCGGAAAGAATTAAACTTAGCAGTTTTATGATTTTTGCGATGGTATACCTTGCTATCGTTTATCCTATTGCCGGATCCTGGAAATGGGGAGGTGGCTTTTTAGATGAATTAGGATTTTATGATTTCGCAGGCTCAACACTTGTTCACTCTGTAGGTGGTTGGGCAGCCCTGATAGGAATTTATCTGTTGGGAGCACGGCTTGGCAAATTTGACAAAAATGGGATTTCTCAGGCAATTCCAGGTCACAACATTCCCCTTGCAACTGCCGGTGTATTTATTCTATGGCTTGGTTGGTTTGGATTTAATGGAGGTTCTGTCCTCTCTGCCGATCCATCCTTAACCTCTATCACGCTGGTTACAACCTGTCTTGCAGCAGCAGCTGGTGGAATTTCGGCATTCCTGTTCTCTACCTTCCGATATAAAAATTATGATCTTACCATGTTTTTAAATGGAATTTTAGGAGGACTGGTAGGTATTACCGCAGGAGCCGATCAAATGTCACCAACCGATGCGGTATTGATAGGCTTGGTGTCAGGGGTAATAATCGTTCTGGGGGTTGCGCTTATAGATAAGTTAAAACTGGACGATCCTGTGGGAGCTGTTCCGGTACACCTTATATGCGGAATCTGGGGAACCCTGGCAGTAGGGATTTTTGGTAACCTGGCAGGATGGGATCAATTTTTCAAGCAGCTGGCGGGCGTTGGAGTAATTGGTGCTTTCTGTTGTATTTCAGCCCTTCTTATTTTTTATACGATCAAGTCAACTTTAGGCCTGAGAATGGATGGCCTAAGCGAAACCGAAGGCCTGGATCTTCATGAACATGGAATGGATGCCTATGCAGAATTTGGGGTAATCCAGGAAAAGTAATTTACGAATGCATTCAAAGGAATAAAAAAGGAGCGCTTGGCGGAGCGCTCCTATAAAGTAATTCTTATCAATCAAAGACCAGTTCAACTCTTTTCAATTAATTAAACACAGCTTTTATCATGATTAAAATCACCACTACAAATATCCGAAAAATTTTAATTATTCTGTGCCTCGGATTTTCAATTAATCCTCTATTGGCACAAGAATCTGAAGGAATAGCAGGATTTATTTCGAAATTCAGTATTCAGGGCTCTGTAGACACCTATTTTAGAACAAATTTCAACGGCCTCAATAAATTTGAATATGATGAGAATGAAAACATCATAGGTTCACCACAGGCTCCTGCCACCTCTTTTGCGAATGATCCCGGATTTGCCCTGGGAATGGCTAATGTGATCTTAGGCTATGAAGGGGAAAAAGTTGGTTTTGTAGCCGATCTGGTTATAGGGCCACGAGGTGAAGACGCCGTTTTTCTTTCAGGACCTTCCACAAACCTGGTAAACCAACTTTATGTATACTATAATGTAAGTGAAAAACTAACCCTGACCCTGGGAAATTTTAATACTTTTCTTGGATATGAAGTTATCTCCCCTGTTGGAAATTTCAATTATTCCACTTCCTATATGTTCTCTTACGGCCCTTTCTCACATACGGGTTTGAAAGCCGATTTTTCATTCTCTGATAACTGGAGCGGAATGCTGGCGATTATGAACCCCACAGACTGGACAGAATTTGATCCTTTTGGACTATACTCTTTTGGTGGACAACTAGGGTATTCAACGGATTCCGGAAGCGCATTTTTAAATGTACTTTACGGGGAACAGGCTCCCAATACTTCTGCCACATTTCAAATAGATCTTACTACGGGATGGGATATAACAACTGTATTTTACCTTGGCCTGAATACAACTTATTCTTCCAATGGCGAAGGTTTTTACGGCGCGGCATTATATCCACAGTTTAAAACCTCTGAAAATTTTGCTCTTGGACTTAGAGCTGAATATTTTGAGGAAATGAAAGATGGTGGTCCGGTTTACGGTGCAGGTGTAAAAACCTATGACTTCACCCTTACAGGAAATTACACGGTTGGCAGTCTTAGCATAAAACCGGAACTAAGACTGGACAGCGTTTCTGAAGATGTTTTTGTAAACACCAATCTGCTGCCAACAAACAAGCTTTCTTCATTTATTCTGGCTGCAGTTTATGCTTTCTAATTTCGGTATGAAAAGGAAAAAAAACCACAGCGGGATTTAACCCTTAAGAAATTTTGTGAATTTCATCTCAAAATTAAAGCTAGCCAAAATTCATCTGATTTTGGCTAGCTTTAATTTTTTTACATTGTTGTCCGGAAAACATTTATGTGAAAGCTGAAAGAACTTATTCATTGGGCATTCCATTGGTATTTGCAATAAACAAAATGCTTATCCGTTTAGAAATCTAGACAGTCTTTGTCGAAGGGTCATACAAAACGTCTCGACTCCGCTCCTTTAGACGTGACACTTTTAGTTCAATTTTGCCTTTTGGGTCTCTTAAAGGATATACAATAAACAAACCTTACTTTTTTGAATTTTTCTTTTATATAGAAAATTAAAGTGTTTTGATAAACAAAAAATATAACTCAATGTTTATCAGCTAATTAAAATCGAGTCTTTTTTCTTGGTTCTTGCAGTTACACCGAAGGCTGAACGATCTTGGCTCTTTACCGTAAATTACTGATTTTTATAAGATCCATAGAATATTTCAAACCTATATAAAAAGAAGGAAAAGGCCTTAAGCACCTACGCTTAAAGATCATAGAATTTAGATTCCCCAAGATATTTTTTAATAAGGGAATTATATTCGGGGCTTAACTTAAGATCTAAGGTTCCGGGAATATCATATAATGCTTCCATTTCCTTATACCCGGTTTTCAACAAATCTTCAAGGTATAGCATCGCCATTTCATAATCCCCATCCCGGGCACTTAATGATATGATATTTTTATATCCTTCGGGATTTTGTTTATCAAAAATAGTTTGTAAAACAGCGGTAAAGATCAATGGATCTATGGATGCTCCAGCCTGTGATAAGGAAGCATAATAACTACTGGTAAGGGATGCAAGAAAACCCTGCAGGCGGTAAGCCATTTCAGCTTCGGCCATATTTTTACCATCCTGGTATTTTTTTAATTCAACCAGTTGCTGACTCCACCAGGGAATGTTTTCGAAATTTGCTAAAGCTACATCTTCTTCAAAATAATAGGAATATTCTTCTTTTTTCCAATTCTCTAAAACCAAAGCATTATTATATTCCTTTTTTTGCTGGCGGTAAAGGGTATTCCTGCGAAGTTCCTTTTGCAAACTTTTTAACTCATCCTTTTTGTTATAAAGTGCATATTTATCTTCCATAAACTCCAGCATCTCGTACGACTTATAAAACTGCATAGTTCTACGTAAGCGTTCGGCTTCTTCAAGTTCAGCCTGGTATAATGATTCCACCAACTCAGGATTTCCCGGTTTAAATCCCCTTTCTATTGCCTGAAGCGTGAAACTCCCCAGGGCTCTTGATATCAATTGAGTACCGGGCCATTCGTGAAATCCGTTAAATGTATATAAGGAAGCAGGATGATTATTTCTTCTGAAAAATTCAACTGCTTCTTCTAAATTATAAATACGAAAATCATTATATCCGGAAATCCCAATAAAGGAAAACCGGTTAACTTTTTTTAACAAATCGCGATTCAACCAGGACCCCCCTGCTGCCATTACGCCCTGAACATTTGATACAACTGCCGGGATCGCGCTTGCGACTTCAGCACCTTCAGCATAACCAGCGGTATAAATTCTATTTTGATCTAAAGGAAAAAAATTGAATGCAGTAATCATCATTCTATTAGCCACTTCCAGATTTTTCAGAAGGGAATCCTTCGCTACAATATTATTGGATGCTATTATTATATATCCCTGCTCTTCGGCACCATGGCTGAAAAGTTGTGCTGCAGACTTTCCTCTACCCTGCGGCTCAAAAACAAATACAACCGGCCAGATAGTATCGTTGGAATAAGATTTTGGCAGAAAGAGAGAAAAAGTTTCAGAAATACTATCGTTCACTTTCAGGCTGTCTACCACTATTCCTTTTTTTAAAGTGAGTTCCTGAGCAGCACCATTCAAGGTGAAAAATAGCAGTAAAAAAGAAATATATCTCAGCATTTTTAAAAGTTTAAATAACCATATAAAGTTAGGTTATTAGCCTTAAATAAAAAAGACCCCTATATAGATAGAGGTCTTGATCGTTTCAATAAATATAGATGTTGGGCTATTTTTTAACTTTTATCAACCTCATTTTATCCAGACCAGGGAAAAAGAATTTAGAGATTAGGGAGACTATAAGTAAATCTGCAAATATCAGGAATAGCACTCTTACTGCTGTAATCCCATAATAAGTCATTCCTGCAAAGCCTAATATTCCCGTCACCACTGTCATTATTAGGAAAACTAACATATATTTTTTCATCGTAATTTTATTTTTTGTCAAAGATAGTTACATACTAGTCGTACAATTACTAAACAAATTACAATTGATTAAAATTTAACTAAAATTTTATTTTTTAAAAATAAATAATCGATTACCCCCAGTAATTTCAGGGGGTACTTTAAAGAAAAAACAACAAAATTTAAATGAAATGCCGGGAGAATAAACCCGTATTTAAGGTTAAATAATAAAGCACTATCTTTGCAGCCGGTTGCCATCTTCTCCAACAAGGCAACAATTTTACACTTAGCCTGCCCGTGAAATATTCAAAACGGCGCAGCATTTACATTTAATACATGACATTTAACGATTTAGAATTAACTGAACCATTGCAAAAAGCGGTTCAAAAAGTAGGATATACAAGCCCTACCCCCATACAACAACGATCTATTCCCGCCATATTAAGCGGCCGGGATATTTTAGGTTGCGCACAAACAGGAACAGGAAAAACAGCAGCTTTCTCCATTCCCACCATTCAATTATTGAATAGAAGTAATTTAAGCAAAAACGGAAGAAAGGTAAACATTAAGAGTTTGATCCTTACTCCTACCCGGGAACTGGCTATTCAAATAGGTGAAAGCCTTTCAGATTACGGCCATTTTAGCCAGCTCAAGCACCTGGTGATTTTTGGCGGAGTTTCTCAACATTCACAGGTCCAGGCATTAAAAAACGGTGTGGATATTTTGGTTGCAACTCCGGGAAGACTTTTGGACCTTATGGATCAAGGCTATATCTCCCTGTCCCAATTGGAAATTTTCACTTTAGATGAGGCCGACAGGATGCTGGATATGGGATTTGTGCACGATGTTAAAAAAGTGATCAAAAAGATCCCGGTAAAAAGACAAACCTTATTTTTCTCGGCAACCATGCCGGATGCGATTATGGATTTGGCCAACAGCATACTTACCAATCCTTTAAAAGTAGAAGTTACTCCGGTGGCATCTACGGCAGAATTGATTCAGCAGGAATTATATCTTATAGACAAGACCAATAAAAAGAAATTATTGATCGACTTGCTGAAAGATTCCGATGCCGACAGAGTTTTGGTATTTACAAGGACCAAACACGGAGCGAATAAAGTGGTGAAAGACCTTATTAGCGCCGGAATTAAATCGGAAGCTATTCACGGAAACAAAACCCAGAATGCCCGACAAAAGGCCTTAAAGAATTTTAAAGATAAAACCACCCGTGTCCTGGTTGCAACTGATATTGCCGCCCGTGGAATAGATATCGACGATCTTGCATTGGTTATCAATTTTGAGGTTCCCAACATTGCTGAAACCTATATTCACCGGATTGGACGTACAGGTCGTGCAGGAGCCAGCGGAAAAGCCATCTCCTTCAGTGATTTCGAGGAAAAAGCATATATAAAGGACATTCAGAAACTGATGGATCAAAAAATACCTGTTGTTGATGGACATGAATATCCTATGCAATATTTTGAAATTCCGGAGAAAAAACCTCAGGGCAGAAGACCGGCCAGAAACCCTTCTAAAAAATCCAACACCTCAAGATCAAATACCGGAAAAACATCAAACCGTAGTAATTTTGGGCGATCAGGAAACAAATAAGGGACATTCTGTAAATTATTTTGGCGATTACCGTGATTTCTGGTGGAATAAAGCCTTCCTGGATCTCACGGCTAAGCGGCTCGAGCTTCAAAAATATACCTCGATGCTGGATGTAGGTTGTGGCCAGGGACACTGGACCCGCATTCTTGCTCCATATTTAAATAAAAATTCAGAAATCACCGCGGTAGACAGCGATCCGCGGTGGTATTCTGAAAACCCGGAACTCGAAAATTATTTCAGGAATGTGGGAATGCCATTCAGCTTAAAAAAAGCAGATGCACAGGACCTCCCTTTTCAGGATAACAGCTTCGATTTTGTGACTTGCCAAACAGTATTGATCCACGTTTCCGATCCCCAGAAAGCCCTGGAAGAAATGAAACGGGTCCTGAAACCCGGAGGCACACTGCTTTGTGTGGAACCCAACAATATAGTTCAAAGCCTCACCAAAACTTCACTCACCAAAAATGATTCCATCGAGGAGACGCTGGATCATATAAAATACCGGCTTATTATTGAAAAAGGGAAGCGAAATTTAGGTCAGGGAGATAATTCCATTGGAGATCTTTTACCCGGAATGTTCGCTATGGAGGACTTTAAAAGTATCGAAGTACGACTCTCAGACAAAGCGATAGCGATGTACCCTCCTTACGATAATGAGGAACAAATGGCGACTATAGAACAATGGATGAAAGGCAGCTCCTGGACTTCGGGAAATCGTAAAGACATTGATTACTTCAGCGCAGCAGGAGAAAAATATATGCCTTTTTACTTTGAGTATCAGGGAAAATATGCCCGAAGGGACGAACATGTAATGGGTGCATTACAAAGGGAACAGTACCACGCAGGTGGTGGTTCTATGATGTATCTTGTAAGTGGGATTAAGTGATAATTCAGGGGTTTTTATCCTTTTTTAGCATCATTGTTGTCCGGTAAACATTTTTATTAAAGCTATAACCACATCTTCATTGGGCATTCCAATATGATTTTTAGATACAGATCTTGCTTTTATAAATCTTTTAATTATCCTGATAATTAAAAAAACCCGGCGTAGGCCCACGAGGTAAGAATTAGAAAATACTTTTAAAAATTTGGGGCAAGCCTCAATGAGAGATTAAGGTGTTCTAAAAAAATAGGAATTATAACTAAATGTTTCAGTTAATTAAAATTAAGTCTTGGTCTTGATTCTTACAGTTACGCCAAAAACGGAACAATCTTGATTCTTAATGACATTCTATATTGGAAGAAACCAGTTCCACAGCTGGTTTTGGTGAAATATACGGAATCCCGAGACCAAGCCCGCGGACAATAAACAAAAGCCCTGTAATCACCACAAAAACAGGAATTAGCTTTCTAACTTTTTGGCGGGCTTTATCTTTTATGAAGGACATAAAGTAAATACTTGTGGTCATTAAAGGAACAGTCCCTAATCCAAAAACCATCATATACAAACTGCTCTCCAAAATTCCTCCAGATGCCACGGCAGCAAAAACAGCTATATATATAAGTCCGCAGGGTAAAAATCCATTGAGAAACCCAATGGTAAAAAAAGTATCGGCCGATTTCTTTTTCAGCGATTTTCCGAGTGCACTTTTCACCTTCCCTACAGCTGAATAAAAATATTTGGATAAATTGTATTTCTGAAAAGTCTTTGTGGGAAGCAGGATTAATAGAATCATAAGAACGCCAACTGCTATTGAGAGTTGTTGCTGTAATCCGAAGAGGGAAAAACCTTTCCCCATAAAACCGAATACCATTCCAATGATCCCATAAGTAAAAATCCTGCCAAAATGATAACTGCTTATTTGAAGGGCTTTTTTAAAGTTATTACTCCTGTCCACCGGCAACATAAATGCAATGGGACCACACATTCCAATACAATGCAGGCTACCTAAAAGTCCCAATATTAAAGCTGAAAAAAGCATATATCTAATGGTTTTAAGAATCAAAAACCTCCGGGCAAGCCCACAGTATTAATTGGAAAATACTTTTAAAAAGTGATTTTCTTTTTGGTGATATAGTTTTTTCCATCGTATTCCCACCGTACACTAACATCCCACCTGCCCTGAACTAAAAACTCCTTAGAAATAAACATCTCCCTGTCATTTATAAGAATTTTTCTGGTGAAATCCAGGCCTTTGCCTGATGGTCTGTAGAACGTTACAAGTCCACCGATTTTTAATGTTCCTTCTTCCACAGGGAAATGAATAAGCACGCCATCCTTGGTTGAGGTAATTACCACATTTTCAGCAAGTGCATTTGCGTCTTTTTCAGCATTTAACTCATCCTGGAAACCCACTTCCTGTTTATAGTATTCTTCAACAACCAAATCGTATTCGTATTTCTCATCTGTAAACATCAAATACACAAAACTTAAAATAAATGTGATAAATGCAACAAAAGCAATAACAACTCCAACTCCCCAATTAATTTTCATATGTGTTTTTTTTAATGGTTTCCCGATAGCTATCGGGAGTAATTCGCATACCTTAATAGGTGTTTGTATCGAATTTCCGTTATGCTCATTTCATATGTAGATTCTTATTGTTTTTCATCAGACATATGTAATTCGCATATTTTCATCGGTGTTTGCATCGAATTTCCGTTATGCTCATTTCATCTTTATTTTTTTAATTATAACTTCTTGGCCCCAAAAAAGTGGTGGTGGTAGTTTCAATAAGTTCATTATTACTGTAAATCCCAATTTTCACTCTCTCTTTTTCACCTTCCAGCGCCGAAGGGTTTATCTCTATAAATAAAGTTCCCTTAGAAAGACCTTGTGCCGGGATCGATAAATCCTGATGACCTACCAGAGCTATGCTCCCTGTATGAGATAATAGTTTAAATTGCACTGAGTCTATATCTATTGAAGTCTTATTTATTATTTTATAGGTGTATACATTGCTTATCAGGTCATTTTGTGTGGTGTCATATAATTGCCCCGGAAGCCTTAACACATTGGCCTGAACATCATTCCGAAGAAAAAGCATCCCTGTCAATACTCCCATAAGTATGAAAAGCACCGCCGCATAGCCCTTTAACCTGGGTGTGAATTTGAACTTTTCTTTTTTGACGATTTCATCTTCACTGGCAAAACGAATGAGGCCCTTGGGCAAGTCTACTTTTTCCATGATGGAATCGCATTCGTCGATACAAGCTGTACAGTTAACGCACTCCAATTGAGTTCCATTCCTTATATCAATTCCTGTAGGACACACATTCACGCATTGAAAACAATCAATACAGTCTCCGTATCCTTTTTCTTTACGATCTTCTCCTTTTCTGAATAATTTTCTGCCATGTTCAGCTTCTCCTCTTTTATGATCGTAGGCTACTACAATAGATTTATTATCCAGCAAAACCCCCTGAAGCCTTCCATAAGGACAGGCAATAATACAAACCTGTTCCCGGAACCAGGCAAAAATAAAATAGAATACTCCGGTAAATATCAGAAGAGAAATAAGGGTGCTTACATTTTCGAACGGGCCTTCTGCAATAAATTTCAGCAGTTCATCACCTCCTATGAAATAGGCTAAAAAAACATTGGCAATAAGAAAGGAAATAATAAAAAATATAGACCACTTTAAACCGCGTTTAGTGATCTTCTCTTTGTTCCAGGGCATTTTCTCGAGTCTTATCTGTTTTCCCCTGTCTCCTTCAATGGCATATTCTATTCTTCTAAAAACCATTTCCATAAAGATGGTTTGCGGGCAAATCCAACCGCAGAATATCCTTCCGAAGGCCACAGTAAAAAGGGTGATAAATACCACACCAATGATCATGGAGATCACAAAAAGATAAAAATCCTGAGGCCAGAACGGAAATCCAAAAATATTAAATTTGCGTTCCAGAACGTCAAATAACAAAAACTGATTACCATTTACCTTTATAAAAGGAGCCGCGAACAAGAAAACAAGAAGGAAATAGCTTACCCATTTTCGGTATTTATAAAGCGTGCCACTAGGTTTTTTAGGAAATACCCATTTGCGCTTTCCTTCATCATCCAGTGTTCCTATTGTATCTCTAAAATTCTCGTTGGCCTGCATGTACTCTTCTTAAAATATCATTTAAAATCTATTCCTGCCCAACTACAAATAATTCCCCTTCAGCCTCTTTTGGATCGGGCGGGTTTGAACCGTGCAAACTCAAAATATAACTCGCTACCTGGGCCATTTCCAATGGTTTAAGATCCTGTTTCCAGGAAATCATACCTTTTCCGGGCCTTCCTCCTTCAGAAATCACGGTATAAACCCCTGCAATATCACCATCAATAATCCAATAATCATCGGTTAAATTTGGTCCTATTCCTCCACCCCCATCGGCACGGTGACAGGCGACACAATTCACATTATAGATTTTGCTTCCGGCGCTTAGATCGGCTTCATCTGTTAAAAGGGCGACGGTGCTTGCATCTATTAGATCTGGTGCATTTTTCTTGTATTCTTCAATTTCAACTCTTGCCTGGGCAACTTCAGCCTGATATTCCTCTGCCTGGGTAGCACCGTCAAATATGTGATAATAGGCCATATAACCAAAAGCGTAGATGATAGTTGCATAAAACCCATATAACCACCAGGGCGGCAACTTGTTATCCAGCTCCCTAATCCCATCATAATCGTGATCCATGATTATCGTACCCTCCTCTTCTATAGGTTTTGTTTTTGTTAAATTAGATCTAAGCTTTTTAAACCAGTTCCTAAACTTCTCTTTTTTTAACAGTTCCTCCTGCAGGTACTTTTCCCGTGCATCTTCTTTAAGCGATTTAAAAAGAACATTTCCCAAAGCAGCTATCGCGATCTCAATAGCCAGCGCTGCGATAAGCACCACTGCAAGGATACCCAGTAAAACAGGGTATTTCATCACCGCTAAACCATCTTCTACAGGAAGCAAATATTCTATAAGCAGGAACGCTATAACCACCAGCGCAGTTACTCTTAAGACAGATATCAATAATTTCATAATTCAGAATCGTTTGAGTTATCTAATGGAATTTGACTTACATTTTCTATGTAGTCCTTTTTGGCTGTGAATACCCATAAAAATAAAACCACGAAGAAAATGAAAAATATAAGAAGTGAAATAATAGGATAGATCTCTATTCCTTCAATACTCTCCATATGGCCTTTTACAAATTTTAGCATAACAGACTGTTTTTATTGTTCGTTAGTGGTGATTTTAATATCGGTTCCAAGTCTTTGAATGTAAGCGATAAGCGCTATAACTTCCCGGTTTCTCATCTCAACAAAGTCGTTTCCGTTCTCCCTGGCATAGGCTTTATCAGCATCATAGGATTTGGCGAAATCGGGATCGCTGTAAAGGTTTTCCTCTATTGCAATTCCTTGTTCCAGCATCCAGGCTTGTGCATTCTTGATATCCTCAGGAGAATAAGGAACCCCTAATTGAACCATTACTTCCATTTTTGTTTCGGTATCCGATTTATCCAATTCATCCTGAATTATCCATTTATAGTTAGGCATGATGGATCCTGATGAAGTACTTTGGGGATCATAAAAGTGGTTAAGGTGCCAGCTGTCGGAATATTTACCGCCAATCCGCATTAAATCGGGTCCGGTGCGTTTACTTCCCCATAGGAACGGATGATCATAAACATATTCCCCGGCTTTTGAATATTCCCCGTAACGTTCTACCTCACTCCTAAAAGGACGGATCATTTGTGAATGACAGCCAACACAACCCTCCCGTATATAAATATCACGACCTTCCAGTTCCAGAGGAGTATAAGGCATTACACTGGAAATGGTTGGGATATTGGATTTCACCATAATAGTTGGCACTATCTGGACAATCCCCCCAATTAAAATTGCAACAGTTGCAAGCAGGGTAAGCTGAACCGGTCTTCGCTCCAACCAGTTATGGAATGCTTCTCCCGCAAGTCTTCTTTTTGGCACTTTTTCAAGCGGAGCAGATTCAGCAAGTTCATCGGTAACTGCGCTTCCGGATCGTATGGTTTGAATAAGGTTATACAACATCACAAATGCACCAACAATATAAAGGGAACCTCCTATTGCCCGCATCCAGTACATAGGGATAATTTCAGAAACCGTTTCCAGAAAGTTTCCATAAACCAGGGTTCCATCCGGATTGAACTGTTTCCACATGGAAGCCTGAACAAAACCGGCAACATACATTGGCAGCGCATAAAGAATTATTCCCAGGGTTCCTATCCAGAAGTGGAAATTTGCCAGACCAATAGAGAATAATTTTGTTTTAAATAATCTTGGAAGCATCCAGTAAATCATACCGAAAGCAAGGAATCCATTCCAGGCAAGCGCACCTACGTGAACGTGCGCAATAATCCAGTCGGTAAAGTGACCAATTGCATTCACGTTTTTAAGCGATAACATAGGGCCTTCAAAAGTTGCCATTCCATAGCCGGTTAGGGCCACCACCATAAATTTCAAGGTGGGATCTGTACGCACTTTATCCCAGGCGCCACGCAAGGTCAATAGTCCGTTGATCATTCCACCCCAGGATGGAAATAATAACATAATTGAAAAAGCTACCCCAAGGTTTTGGGCCCAATCCGGTAATGAGGAATATAATAAGTGATGTGGTCCGGCCCATATATAGATGAAAATGAGGGACCAAAAGTGAATAATAGATAGTTTATAGGAATAAACCGGCCTGTTAGCCATTTTAGGAATGAAATAATACATCAATCCTAAAAAAGGAGTGGTAAGGAAGAATGCAACTGCATTATGGCCGTACCACCATTGCACCAAGGCATCCTGGACTCCGGCATAAACCGAATAACTCTTTAGAAAACCAACCGGAAGCGCTAAACTGTTGAATATATGAAGTACCGCAACCGTAACAAAAGTTGCAAGGTAAAACCAGATGGCCACATAAAGATGCCGTTGCCTTCTTTTTATAATGGTACCTATCATATTTACACCGAATGCGATCCAGACCAAGGCAATTGCAATATCGATTGGCCATTCAAGCTCTGCATATTCCTTAGAAGATGTGTATCCCAGCGGAAGGCTTATTGCTGCAGCCACAATAATCAACTGCCAGCCCCAGAAATTGATATTGCTCAATGCATCTGAAAACATCCTGGCTTTCAGCAATCGTTGCAGGGAGTAATAGATCCCGGCAAAAATCGCATTTCCTACAAAAGCAAAAATCACTGCATTGGTATGCAAAGGCCTTAATCTACCAAAACTCAACCAGGAAACACCATCGGTTAGATTTGGAAACAAAAACAAAAAGGCAAGCAGCAGGCCTACCGACATCCCAACAATACCCCAGAAAATGGTGGCGTACGTAAACTTCTTTACGATCTTATTATCGTAATAAAACTGCTCAATTTCCATACTTAATCTTCTTTATTTTTAGTGGTTGATTTTTTTACAGAGGGGTCTTCTTTCACCATTTCATCTTCAAACAGCATCCTTACAGATGGCGTATAGGTATCATCAAACTGTCCGCTCCTAACAGAAAGAATAAAAAGGATGAAGAATAAAACTGCCACTACAATACTTATAATCAGCAGTATATAAATTACACTCATAATAGTCTGGTTTATCGGTCAAAAGTAAATTAGCAAGTGTTTTCAAAAAATGACCTTCATCATATTTGGGACAATGGTTATTTTAATTTCCGTGACAAAATATTTGTCATTAAGGTGGTAAATACCACCACGCTTATAGAGCTCAAAGGCATAAGAATTGCCGCAACTACAGGCAATAACTGTCCGGTAATTGCGAAATACAAGCCAACGATATTATACAAAAATGAAAGCCCAATACTCATTTTTATGATGTCGCGGGTTCCCTTTGCCGCCCGGATATAGGAATACAATTCCTTAAATTTTGAGGCATCCAGAATGGCATCACAGGCAGGAGAAAACACATTTACATTTTCTGAGATCGCTATACCCACATCGCTTTGCCTTAAAGCTCCGGCATCATTCAATCCATCACCCACCATCATAACTTTATGCCCTAAATCCTGTTGGCTTCGGATGTAATTCAATTTCTCTTCAGGTTTTTGGTTGAAGAAAAATTTGGTTTTTGAAGGAAGTATCTCCTTCAACACAGCAGCTTCGCCGTTATTATCTCCGGAAAGTATCACCAGGTCATATTCCGAAGCAAAATTTTTAAACAATGCCGAAAGTCCGGGCCGGTATTCATTCTGAAATAAAAAGCTGCCTTTATATTCTTCGTTCAGTTTAACGTGCACAGCCGTTTGCAAACCGTTATGCATTTCTCCTGCACTTACAAAAGATGCACTTCCTATTTTTATATGATTAGCTTCAAAATTCGCCTGCATTCCCTGACCTGTGATCTCCTCAAATTCCCGCACTTTTACCAGTTCCCGGCCATTTAAATGTTTGTATAAGGATCGGCTCAACGGATGTCCGGAAGATCGCAATGCCGATTTCAGCATCGATTCTTCAGGAATACTTAAAGAAGTTCCTGTATAGGTTATTAAATTCTTGGTATTGGTTGTGATAGTGCCGGTTTTATCGAAAATCACGGTTTCTATTTTTGCCAGGCGTTCTATGGCCGGGGCATTTTTAAGATAAAACTTAAGTTTTCCAAAGATCCTGAGCATATTCCCCAACGCAAATGGAGCGCTCATCGCCAGGGCACAGGGGCATGCTATAATAAGGATTGCGGTAAAAACATTCATCGCCAGGCTTGGCTCCACCATAAGCCAATAAGAGGTTGAAACAAAAGCGATAATAAGGATAGTTATGGTGAAATATTTACTGATGGTATTGGTAAGCGAGCTAAAGGAATTCTCTTTTTCAGAATCAAAAACCTGGTTGCTCCAAAGCTGTGTAAGATAACTTTGGGAAACGGGTTTTAGGGTTTCAATTTCTATGCTTCCGGAAACCTGTTTCCCGCCGGCATAGATCTTATTTCCCAATTCTTTTTCAACAGGCTCGATTTCCCCGGTTACAAAACTGTAATCTATAAGCGCTTTTCCTTTCATTAAAATAGCATCCACAGGAATCAATTCATCGTTGCGTATTAAAACCCTGTCCCCTTTTGCTATCTTGTTTACCTGAACATTTTCTTCTGAACCGTTCGAATTTATCCTGGTAACAGCAATGGGAAAATAGGATTTATAATCCCGTTCAAATGAAAGAAAGCTGTATGTTTTTTGCTGAAAGAATTTCCCAAGCAACAGGAAAAATACCAGTCCGGTTAAACTGTCAAAAAAACCGCTTCCAAGATCAAAACTTATTTCGATGGTACTGCGCACAAATAAAACAAGGATTCCCAAAGCCAGCGGAACATCAATATTCAGCACTTTTGCTCTTAGCCCTTTGTATGCTGAGATAAAATATCCCGAGGCCGAATAGAAAAAAACCGGAAGTGAAAAAGCAAACATCAGCCACCTAAAAGTGCTTTTATACTGTTCCAGCCAGAATTCCCCAACATCGAAATATTCAGGAAAAGAAAGGAACATCACATTGCCAAATGCAAAGCCAGCAATACCCAGTTTGTAAATTATCGAGCGATCTTTGTGTTTCTTTTCGGTTTCATAATCATCCAGGCTTATATAAGGTGCATAGCCTATTCTGCCCAGCAAAACCGCCAGTTCCTTTAAAGAGATTCTTTCAGAATTAAAAGTAACACGCACGGTTTTCTTCGGAAAATCAACCTGTGAGGCTTTAATGTTTTTGTTGAGTTTATTCAGGTTCTCTAAAATCCAGATGCAGGAACTGCAATGAATATGAGGAATGTAAAGCGTGATTATTTGGGTACCCTCATCATTGAATTCCAAAAGTTTTTCAGCGATAGAAGTGTTGTCAAGAAAATCGTATTTCCCCTCTGTTTCATTAGGACTGGCTCCGGGTGCATGTTGAAGATCGTAGTATCCGGTAAGATCATTTTCAGAAAAAATTTCATAGACGACTTTACAGCCGTTGCAACAAAAGTTTTTTTCATCAAAAACAATTGTTTCAGCTTCACAGGGATCTCCGCAATGAAAACAGCTTGAAATTTCGCTCATCGAATTTTTATTCCGGGCAAAGATAAGCACACAACCAATAAAAAAAAGTGACGATGATCAGATTGGGAGCTAATCTTTCATTTAAGTTGGAAAGTTCAAAGTTAAAAAGTTCAAGGTTCAAGGTTGAAAAGATGTCCATGCTAAATGTTTTCTCAATACTCAAATCTCACATCTTACCCCCTTCTTTTTATAGGACCGTGCTCCACTACACTGGAGAGGATTATGTGGGTTTTGGTTTCCCCGTAGGTGATTAGTTTATCGATAAATTCCTCCAGATGGGATTGATCATAAAGCACCACCTCCATGATAATATTTTCATTTCCCGTGATCCGGTAACAGTTGATCACTTCCTTAAACTCCTTTACTTTTTCCAGAAAAGGTTTTAATCTTCCCATAAATGCCCTAAGCGTGATCACAGCTTTAAGCTGATGGCCGGTTTTATGGTAGGAAACCTCCGCTTTATAGCCTTTAATAACTCCACTGTCTTCCATCTTCTTCACCCTGTCGGCAACAGCAGGGGAGGTAAGTCCTACGTTACGACCTATTTCTGAAAATGATTGCCGGGCATTCTTCTGAAGGGATTCCAATATTAACCAGTTTAATCGATCTAAAGGCATATTTAATCTTTAAGTAAATTATAATGTATAAATTTAAAGTAAATCTATGATTCGACCTTAAAAATGAAAGATTACTTTGCTGAATTCAGTGTAAATTTACATTCCCTGAAGAAAAGAATTTATAAAAAGATTATGCAACCTATTGAATTTTCAAACCTTCCTGTTTATAAAAAAGCACTTGAAATTTTTAGAGTTTCCAGGGCGATCGCGTGCAGTATTAGCGATAACAGAAATATTTTGGAAATGGAGATTTCAGAAGAACTCAATCACAGGTTCGCCGGAGAGCTCGTAACCGATGCGCTGGCACTTGTCCCGGAACTGGCAGTTGTGCAAAACACCTCCAGCCATTCCCTTCGACTAAAAAGAGCCAGAGAAATACAGAAATCTGCCAGCGGCATCTTACTGAAATGCAGAAAACTGGAATTCAACGGAGTAAAAGAAAAGGAATTTTTATCGCTGCTTAAATCAGAAATACAACAATTTAATAGAATTTTCGCAGAGTGGATCTATAGTCTTCCTATGGATAAAAAAGTTAATTAGAGATCAAAGTTGGGGTTAAAAATGCAAGATTCACACCTTCAATAAACATATTAGTCCCAATAATTGCAATAATAAGTCCCATTATTTTCTCGATTACCACGATTTTATTTTTCCCAATATAGCGCACCAAATAATCACTGGAAATAAATGCCAGGTGGTTTAAATACATAATAAGTGCGAACATCACTATGATGATAAGAAGCTCTGCATATCCTGCATTTGTGGTATAGTTCATTGCTGTAACTATGGTTCCGGGACCTGCCAGAATTGGGATTGCCAATGGTGAAATCGAAATCCCTTCATTAAAGTTAATCTCCGATTGATTATCAATACTGGATTCCTGTGCCCGAATCATTTCAAATCCTACAAAAAATATCAGTATCCCTCCGGTAATCTTAAAAGCTGGAATGGTAATTCCAAAAAGATCGAAAACATACTTCCCAATTATAATAAACCCGGAAACGATTATAAAAGCGGTAAAAGTGGCTTTTCTGGAAATTTTTTTCTTGGTTTTTGCGTCTGCAGCCTTGGTGAGGCTTAGAAATATAGGTATGTTCCCCGGCGGACTGTTAATCGCGAAGAAAGCGGTAAATGTACCTATGGCAAACAACCATAAATTTTCCATTGAAACTGATTTTTTACAAGCCGCGAAGATATAGTTTTAATTTTATTCCCCGGAAAATATTTTTGGATATTATCTTGTTTTAATTCATAGCAAGTTTGACACTGTTTTAGGATTAAATCATACCAGGCCTGCCCGAATCATTCAGGTGGGATTGTCTTGTTTTTAAAAGAATTTTCCTCCCGATAATTATCGCAACATACCTTGTATCAATAGAGATTCCTCTCAAAAAAGCCCCCTATTTTAACGCTCTCAAAATTCATATAAAAAAGCACGCGCTATTGTTTTTGCTCAACATATTAATGATGAGATATTTCGCCCCTTCGGGACTTTGATATCGTGGTTGTGCTCCTTCATCCCGCTTCACGGGATGTTAGTGTATTACGCCACTTCAGGGCTTTGAAATTTTGATTTTTTCCGGACGGCAGTTAAGCCCTAAAGGGGCGAAATAAAACAACGATGGGTGCAGCCCATCGTATAAAAAGCGAACATAAATATTAGCCCTGAAGGGGCAAAATATATAAGCATGTAATATCAGGCTAATATAATCCCTCCTCGCTGAGCTCCACGGGATAAGCAACCTCTAAGCCCTCGCTGCGCGAGGACAAGAGTCTGTAAATATTTTCCTTATTCTCAGAGATATCCCTCCATTAAAAGAGCCTTCTTAAAAGAGATCCCGTGTTCGCTGCGCTCCACGGGATAAGCGACCTCTAAGCCCTCGCTGCGCGAGGGCAAGAGTCTGTAAATATTTTCCTTATTCTCAGAGATATCTCTCCATTAAAAGAGCCTTCTTAAAAGAGATCCCGTGTTCGCTGCGTTCCACGGGATAAGCGACCTCTAAGCCCTCGCTGCGCGAGGGCAAGAGTCTGCTTACATATTCCTCCTATACTGCCCGCCGACCTCAAACATCGCATTGGTGATCTGGCCGAGGGAGCAAACCTTCGTGGCTTCCATAAGAACCTCAAAAAGATTTTCGTTTTCAATAGCCGCTTTTCTGATCTTTTCAAGCGCGGTTTCCGCACTATCCTCCTTAGCTTTATGAAGGTTTTTTAAGGTGGTGATTTGATATTGTTTTTCTTCTTCTGTAGCTCGTATCACTTCTCCCGGAGTTACCGTAGGGGAACCTGTGGAACTAAGGAAGGTATTTACTCCTATAATTGGGAATTCCCCATTATGCTTTAAGGTTTCATAATAAAGGCTTTCTTCCTGAATTTTACTTCGCTGATACATGGTTTCCATGGCTCCCAGAACTCCTCCTCTTTCGGTGATCCGGTCAAATTCCAGCAACACTGCTTCTTCAACAAGATCGGTTAATTCCTCAATGATAAACGCACCCTGGATTGGATTTTCGTTTTTGGTAAGTCCTAATTCCTTGTTGATTATTAGCTGGATTGCCATCGCTCTTCTCACAGAAGCTTCTGTGGGTGTTGTAATCGCCTCATCGTATGCGTTTGTATGAAGGGAATTACAGTTGTCATAAATAGCATATAGCGCCTGCAAGGTAGTTCTGATATCATTAAAATCTATTTCCTGCGCATGCAGGGAACGTCCGGAGGTCTGGATGTGATATTTCAACATTTGAGCCCTTGGATTTGCACCATATTTATATTTCAATGCTTTTGCCCATATTTTTCTGGCTACTCTTCCTATCACTGCGTATTCCGGATCTACTCCGTTGGAGAAAAAGAAAGAAAGGTTTGGACCAAATTTATCGATATCCATTCCACGGCTAAGGTAATATTCCACATAAGTGAATCCATTGGCCAGGGTAAGTGCCAGTTGGGTTACAGGATTAGCTCCTGCTTCAGCGATATGATATCCGGAAATCGATACCGAATAAAAGTTCCTTACCTGTTCTTCGATAAAATATTCCTGAACATCTCCCATCAAACGCAGGGCAAATTCTGTAGAGAAAATACAGGTGTTTTGCGCCTGATCTTCTTTTAATATATCTGCCTGAACAGTACCCCTCACAACATTCAGGGTATTTTTTTTGATCGAAGCATAAACATCTGCCGGTAAAACCATATCTCCTGTAACACCCAAAAGCATAAGGCCTAGCCCATTATTCCCTTCAGGAAGTTCTCCCTGGTATTCCGGGCGGTCAACCTTTTTGTCCTTATATATTTTTTTGATCTTATCTTCAACTTCCTTCTCCAGCCCGTTTTCAGCGATGTACTTTTCACATTGCTGATCGATGGCTGCATTCATAAAGAACCCAAGCAGCATCGGGGCCGGACCATTGATGGTCATACTTACCGAAGTCATAGCATCGGCAAGATCGAAACCGGAATACAGTTTTTTAGCATCATCCAGGCAGCAAATAGAAACCCCGGCATTCCCTATTTTTCCGTAAATATCGGGTCTGTGATCGGGATCATTTCCGTATAAGGTAACAGAATCAAAAGCCGTGGAAAGTCTTTTTGCGGGAAGTCCCATACTCACATAATGAAACCTTCGGTTGGTACGTTCCGGTCCGCCTTCTCCGGCGAACATTCTTGTTGGATCTTCTCCGGCTCTTTTAAATGGATATAATCCGGCGGTATATGGAAATTCCCCCGGAACATTTTCCTGTAAACACCAACGCAAAATATCGCCCCAGGCTTCATATTTTGGCAAGGCTATTTTCGGGATCTGTGAATGTGACAAAGACTCTGTATGGGTTTCAACCTTGATCTCCTTATCCCTGACTTTAAAAGTATAAACAGGCTCTTTATATTTATTGACGGTATCTTTCCATCCGGTTATAACTTCCCAGTTGTAAGGATCAAGATCCATCTTCACACGGTCAAATTCAGCTAACAGCAATTTGCTGAATTGTTTTTGCTCTTCAACCACCTCATTCATGAAATCATCATCAATGCCAAACTTCGAAAGGCTCAGTTTAACGTTGGTAACAGATTCCATTGTTTTATAAACCCCATATAGCTTTTGGGCAACTTCAGCCTGGGTAACAGCTTTTTCATCATAACTCCTGTTATTTTCAGAAATTTCAGATAAATACCGAACCCGACTGGGTGGAATTATATAGATCTTTTCGCTTGTATCTTCATTGGTGAGAAACGTGGAATTCAATGCAGAATTTGTTCGCTCATCGATTTTATTAATCAGTTTCCGGTACAGTGTATTCATTCCTGGGTCGTTAAACTGAGAGGCAATGGTTCCATAAACCGGAAGGCTTTCCGGATCGTCATGCCATAATCCATGGTTACGCTGATATTGTTTTTTCACATCCCGCAAGGCATCCAGGGCCCCGCGTTTGTCAAATTTATTGATCGCGACCACATCTGCAAAATCCAGCATATCGATCTTCTCCAATTGCGTGGCAGCACCAAATTCGGGCGTCATCACATATAAGGAAGCATCAGAATGTTCTATGATCTCGGTATCAGACTGGCCAATTCCGGAGGTTTCCAAAAGAATTAAATCGTAACCTGCGGCTTTTAAAACTTCCACGGCTTCAGCAACATATTTGGACAAGGCAAGGTTAGACTGGCGGGTTGCCAGAGAGCGCATATATACCCGGGAATCATTGATCGCGTTCATTCGAATCCGGTCTCCCAAAAGGGCACCTCCGGTTTTTCTTTTTGAAGGATCTACAGAAATTATTCCGATGGTTTTTTCAGGAAAATCAACCAAAAATCTTCTTACCAGCTCATCTACCAATGAAGATTTCCCCGATCCGCCAGTACCTGTAATACCTAAAACAGGAGTGGAAACCCCTCCCGACCGCCCTGAAGAAGAGGAGTTAGATTTATCAGTCTTAAAAACTCTCTGGAAATCTTCATTCCTGTTTTCGGCCAGGGAAATAAGTCTTGCTATGGTATTTACATCTTTATTTTTAAGGAGCTTTTCAACCTCATTTTCATTTTTTAAAGGTGGGGTTGGCGTATCGGCAATTTTCACAAGATCATTGATCATTCCCTGCAATCCCATTTCTCTGCCATCATCTGGCGCATAGATACGGGTAATCCCATAATCCATCAATTCTTTGATCTCCTCCGGCAGTATCACTCCGCCGCCGCCACCAAAAATTTTGATATGACCTGCGCCTTTTTCCTGAAGCAGGTCATACATATATTTAAAATACTCGTTATGCCCTCCCTGGTACGAAGTCATAGCTATTGCATTGGCATCTTCCTGAATCGCACAATTCACAACTTCTTCCACACTTCGGTCATGGCCAAGATGAATTACCTCCACCCCGGTTGACTGGATAATGCGGCGCATAATATTTATTGCGGCATCGTGCCCGTCAAAAAGAGAGGCTGCGGTTACTATTCTTACTTTATTTATGGGTTTATAAGGGGCTTGTACTTCCATTTTTATTCAATTTTTTTAATTCCTCTTTGCGGGTTTAAATCCACGAAATTTTTGATTGCCGCAATTTACGAATTATACAAGGAATTTCTCATGTCTGAAGAATTTTTAAGGATTCTTCAAAATAGTATTGAGATATGAGATGTGAGATATGAGATGTGTGAACTTCCCTGATTAGTGTAGACCGGTTTTAAACATTAATTTTCAATGTTACTTATTTTCTATATCCCGCTGATCCCGCTGATTTTCGCAGAGATCAATCTTCATTTCGCAATAAATACAAGATTAATTTTTCTATTATTTTTTCTATTCTCTATTATTTTTTTCTAAGTTCATGTTTCTTTTCTCAAGACTCACATCTCAAATCTTATGTTTCAGCAACGATCTTGACTCTTTACCGGACATTACTATTTTAATATAACTATAACAGGAAATTCTATAAGCTGGCACGTTTTTTATTAATACTTTTGAAACAGCCTTGTCGTTTGAAATAGCAAGACTTTGTGACCTTTGTGAAAACTTTGCGCCCTTTGTGGTTAAAAAAAGCAGCTTTCTACAATTCCCTAAAACAAAAACAAAACAAAAATTATTTCAGATGAAAAAATTATTACTTCTCGTACTTATTCCTTTAATGACCGGTTGTGCTGAACTTCAGGATATTGCCAACCAGATGCCTAATGGCGGATACGGAATCTCAAATACTGAAATTGCTGCCGGTTTGCAACAGGCGCTTGATCAGGGAATTGACAAACAGGTTACAAAATTAACTCAGGAAGATGGTTTCTTCAAAAATGAGCTGGTAAGGATAAATTTACCTCCGGAATTGCAAAAGGTAGACAAAACCCTTAGAGATGTTGGACTTAGCTCCCTTGCAGATGAAGGTCTTAAAGTTTTAAACCGTGCTGCTGAAGATGCTGTAAAGGAAGCTACGCCAATTTTCGTAAATGCAGTAAAGGAAATCACATTTACCGATGCAAGAAATATTCTATTGGGAAACAATACTGCCGCCACAACCTATTTAAATCAAAAAACAGAGCAGCAACTATATTCAAAATTCAATCCGGTAATCACCAACTCACTGGATCGTGTGGGAGCAACACAAGTGTGGACCAATATAATTGACCGGTACAACGCCCTGCCATTAACAGCCAAAGTCAATCCGGATTTACCGGATTATGTAACCCGGGAAGCTTTGGATGGAGTTTATACAATGATTGCCATTGAGGAACAGGAAATAAGGACAAATCTCGCTGCCAGAACAACCCAAATATTGAAAAGGGTTTTTGCCTTACAGGATTAAAATAAACAGAACTTTACAATTATTTTAACCTCAGCTTAATACAATTTAAATCCAAGAATATTTAATTTTACAAGAAATTAGCAATAAATATGTTGGGAAATATTTTTTTTAAGAGTAAAGAAGAACGATTATGTCAGAAATATTCCAGCCTAATGAATCGTGCATTTCAAGCTGCCCTTACAAATAAAGACAGAAGTGACGAACTTAATGCACGTGCAAAGGAGGTTCTGGAAGAATTAAGAGCCCTAAATTATAAAGATTTAGACACCTGTTTCTGAAAATCTTCAAAATAATGAAATGCAGGCAGTGATCTCGAGCCATACCAGCTAAAGAATTCACCATTTACCAATATTATCGGCACATCACAAACCTCCTGAATTTCCTTAATATGAGCTCGCTTAAACGGGTAAGGCTCAGAAGACAGGAAAATAAGATCAGGCTTTAAAAGCTTTAACTTCCTAAGTGTTGTTTGCGGATAACGTTCAGGATTGGTTTCAAATACATTCTTTAATCCGTTTAACTTCAACATGGAATTGATAAAGGTATTACCGCCGGCTGCCATCCATGGGTTTTTCCATATCAAATAAGCTACTTTGAGTCCTTTTTCAGGAATTTGAGCCTGAAATTTTTCCTTTTCATTTTTCAAATCTTCAATCAATTCTTCTGCTTTTTCAGCACATTGAAAAAGTTCCCCATACATCGCGATAAGCTCCAGGGAATCTTCAAAATTGTTTATTTCAGAAATATGTACAGGGGCAATTTTTTTCAATTCCCGAACCATTTCCTGGGTATTCTCCTCCTTATTACACAGAATAATATCGGGGTTTAAATTCCGTATCGTATCAAATTGAACCGTTTTTGTTCCGCCAACCACTTTCTTTTCTTTCCGAATACGGGCAGGATACACACAAAATTTAGTCACACCTGCAATTTTGTCCTCAAGACCAAGGTAAGAGAGCAATTCCGTTTGACTGGGAACTAAAGAAACTATTTTTTGAGGCACCTTTTCCAGATGGATCTCCCTGTTTAACTGGTCTTTCATATTGGGATATTTATTCTTTTTTATTGGTCTCCCGATAGCTTTCGGGAGCAATTCGCATATCTAGGTCGATTTTTGCATCATGTTTTCGATATGCTCATTTCATATTATTAATGCAGCTATTTTTTAGCTGGTTTCTTTTATAAACTATGGTGAAAAAAATAAATATTAAATTCTTAGGGACTTCACTAAAAGAATAAGTCCGATTAAACCCATAAAAATTACAGGTGTAATTTCGAAAGTTGCGCTGCCATTTCCCGTTGCATAACTTCTGCTTTAGCGGCGGCAATTTCAGCAAAATTTGAAGATTCAGAAGCATATATAATTCCGCGGGAAGAATTTACCAGAAGTCCTACATTTTTGCTCATCCCGTATTTACAAACATCCTCAAGCGATCCTCCCTGAGCTCCCACTCCGGGAACCAGCAGGAAACTATCCGGAATCAACTTCCTGATCTCTGCCAGGTGTTCGGCTTTAGTGGCTCCCACCACATACATCAAGCTTTCTGAATTTTCCCAGGTTTTGGAAGTTTCGATCACTTTTTTATATAATTCTACCCCATCTGTTTTCAGGGTTTGGAAATCAAAAGCTCCTTCATTTGATGTGAGTGCGAGTAATATGGTGTGTTTATCGCGGATTGCAAGAAAAGGTTCCACAGAATCCTTTCCCATATAAGGTGCAACCGTTACAGAATCAAAAGCCATTTCCTGAAGAAAAGCCTTTGCATACATAGCAGAAGTATTGCCGATATCCCCTCTTTTTGCATCGGCAATAGTGAAAAGGTCTGGATATTCACTGTTTAGATATTCAATGGTTTTATTAAGGGCTTTCCATCCTTTTTTACCCTGTGCCTCATAAAATGCCGTATTGATCTTGTATGCCACCGCAAATTGATGTGTAGCATCTATGATATCCTTATTAAAGGCAAACATAGGGTCCTCCTCAGAAAGTAGATACGTTGGCATTTTATCAAGATCGGTATCCAGACCAATACATAAAAATGATTTTTTCCTGTGTATTTGTTCAAGAAGCGCTTGTGTGGTCATGTTTTGGGGGATTTATTATAGGGAAAATGAATGAAACTGAAACACAATTTTAAAACACATCGCTGTTTTCTCTGAGTTTCCGTGTGTTTTCAACCAATGCCAACTCATCTATAATTCTTTGAATATCCCCATTGATAATGTTGGACAAATCATAGAGCGTAAGATTAATACGGTGATCTGTAACCCTGCCCTGGGAATAATTGTAGGTGCGTATCTTTGCGCTTCGATCTCCGCTGGAAACCATAGAGTTCCGCTTTGCAGAATCCAGTTCCATTTGCTTGGCAAGTTCCTGCTCATACAACCTGGATCTCAAAACCCTAAAAGCTTTTTCCTTGTTTTTATGCTGGGATTTCTGATCCTGACATTGAGCGACCAATCCTGTTGGAACGTGCGTTAACCGCACTGCTGAATAGGTGGTGTTTACCGATTGTCCTCCGGGACCTGAAGAACAGAAATAATCTATCCTCACGTCTTTGGGGTTTATTTCAACATCAAATTCCTCCGCTTCAGGAAGTACCATCACCGTTGCGGCAGAGGTATGTACTCTTCCCTGGGTTTCTGTTTGCGGCACCCGTTGTACCCGGTGAACACCGGCTTCAAATTTAAGAGTCCCGTACACATCTTCTCCGGTAACTTCAAAGATCATTTCCTTGAAACCGCCACTTGTACCCTCATTATAATCTACAATGGTGGCCTTCCAGCCTTTGCTCTCCACATATTTGGTGTACATTTTATAAAGATCTCCCGCAAAAATACTGGCTTCATCCCCACCAGTACCTGCACGAATCTCCATGACAACATTCTTTGCATCTTCAGGATCCTTGGGAACCAACATGATCCTTATTTTATCCTCCAGTTTGGCAAGTTCATTCTTGGAATCCTCTAACTGATGTTTTGCCATTTCAGTCATTTCAGGATCACTGCCATCGGAGATCATTTCCTGGGCTTCCTCAATATTATCTGTAAGTTCTATATATCGCTCGCGCACATCCATGAGCGCTTTAAGATCCTTGTATTCTTTATTAAGTTCTATGTACCGCTTCTGATCGGAAATCACATCCGGTTGAATGATAAGATCATTCACCTCATCAAAGCGTTGCTTCACTATATTCAGCTTCTCAATCATAAATTTTCACAAAATTTTTCGGAACAAATTTACAATAATTCCTTGGATTTAGAATTACCGGAATTTGGTAAAAAAGTATTGAGATGTGAGATATGAGAGGTAAGATAGATCATTCATGATTTTTAATTCTAAGCTCGTACTAAAAAGGGCTTGTTTCAGGGTTCAAGTTTCTTTACTCATTTCTCAATACTCAATACTCATTTCTCCCGCTGATCTCGCAGATTTTCGCAGAAATCAATCTTCCATGGTTTTTAGCCACGAATACACGAATTTTTTTTCTCAATACTCATTACTCAGATTTCAAATCTTGATTATGAATACTCAAATTCCCCGAACTCGCTTTTAATGGTGAGTTTTTTAGTTTCTGAAGCTTCCACGCGGCCTATTATTTTGGCATCTACTTCAAAGGATTTTGAAATATTTATAATTTCATCGGCGATATTTTCATCCACATACAGTTCCATCCGGTGTCCCATATTGAATACCTGGTACATTTCTTTCCAGTCGGTTTTACTTTCTTCCTGAATTAATTTAAAGAGCGGTGGCACCTCAAAAAGATCATCTTTAATAATATGGAGGTTATCTATAAAATGAAGGATCTTTGTTTGCGCTCCCCCGCTGCAATGCACCATTCCGCTAATCTCTTTATTGCTGAATCTCTTCAGGATTTTTTTGATAATTGGAGCATAGGTTCTGGTTGGAGAAAGCACAAGTTTACCAGCATTCAAAGGGGAATTTTCAACTTTATCGGTGAGTTTTTTACTGCCGGAATAAATCAAATCTTCGGGAATGCTGTTATCAAAACTTTCCGGATATTTTTCGGCTAAAACTTTAGAAAACACATCGTGACGGGCTGACGTCAGGCCATTGCTCCCCATTCCGCCGTTATATTCCTTTTCATAGGTAGCTTTTCCAAACGAAGCTAATCCTACAATCACATTTCCGGGTTTTATATTGGAATTATCGATAACATCACTTTTTTTCATCCTGGCGGTAACTGTAGAATCTACAATGATGGTTCTCACAAGATCGCCAACATCTGCCGTTTCTCCTCCGGTGGAATGAATTACCACTCCGTGTTCCTTGAGATCCTTCAAAAGTTCCTCGGTGCCATTGATGATCTGGGAGATAACTTCTCCGGTAATAAGGTTCTTATTACGGCCTATGGTAGAAGAAAGAAGAATGTTATCTGTAGCGCCTACACAAAGCAGGTCGTCTATATTCATAATAAGCGCATCCTGAGCGATACCTTTCCAAACCGAAACGTCTCCGGTTTCCTTCCAGTACATATATGCCAGCGATGATTTTGTACCAGCACCATCGGCATGCATGATCAGGCAATAATCCTCATCTCCCGTGAGATGATCGGGAACAATTTTGCAAAAAGCCTTCGGAAAAAGCCCTTTATCCACATTTTTTATCGCCTTGTGTACATCTTCTTTTCCTGCAGATACCCCTCTTCCGGCATATCGTTTACTTATTTCCTGACTCATGGAATGCTTTCTTTTATGAGATCTCAAAGATACATGGTTTAGATTTTTCATCAAGGGTGTAAAAGCAAAAAGAGGCAACTTAATTTCGCGCAAAAAAAAGACCTCACAGGTTTTAAAACTGTGAGGTCTGGTTGATTGATATTAAATGAATATTATCGCGTAAACAATAATTCCCTGTATTTGGTCAATGGCCAAAGCTCATCATCTACTACTAACTCCAGTTTATCGCAATGATATCTGATGGTCTCAAAATAAGGTTTCACCTTCTCACAATAAGCAAAAGCCCGTTTTTCAGAATCCTCTATTATATTTGCTTTTTTGCGCTCTTCGATCATCGCATTGATATCAAAATGAATATGCTCGATATGTTCAGAAATCTCTTTAATGATCTTCAATTGTTCCTTGGAATGATTTTCAAAATCTGTGGTAAAAATTTCTTTTAAGCCCCGCACATTCTCAATCAGGATATTTTGATAACGTATTGCGGTTGGGATAACGTGGTTACGCGCAATATCCCCCAAAACACGTCCTTCAATCTGTATCCTCATAGAGTAATCCTCCAGTTCTATTTCATGACGTGCTTCAATTTCCCTTTTATTCATCACACCCATTTCTTCATAAAGTGCGATGGTTTTTTTAGAAACCTGGGCTTTTAAAGCTCCCGGGGTAGTTTTATTATTACTCAAGCCGCGTTTTTTTGCTTCATCCTGCCATGCATCGGAATAACCATCCCCTTCAAACCTGATTTTTTTGGATTTTTTGATGTAGTCCCTCAAAATATTGAAAATGGCATCATCCTTTTTCATGTTCTTGTCTTTCACCAATGCATCAACGCTCTTTTTGAAATCGGTAAGTTGCTTGGCTACTATGGTATTTAAAACCATCATCGGATCGGCACAGTTTGCAGTAGAACCTACCGCCCTGAATTCAAATTTATTACCGGTAAAAGCAAATGGAGAAGTACGGTTCCTGTCTGTATTATCCAATAAGATCTCTGGTATTTTACCTACCACGTTCAATTTGAGGTCGGTTTTTTCCTGAGGTGATAATTTCCCGTCGGTTACTTTTTCCAGTTCATTTAAGACTTCTGTTAACTGACTTCCTATAAAGGCTGAAATAATGGCCGGTGGCGCTTCATTTGCACCCAATCTATGGTCGTTCGAGGCGCTTGCAATGGTTGCACGAACAAGTTCCTCGTTATCATGCAAGGCTTTTATTGTATTTATAAAGAAGGTAAGAAATTGCAAATTCTTCATTGGGGTGGTACCGGGACTTAAAAGATTTATTCCAGTATTGGTACTCAATGACCAGTTGTTGTGTTTTCCGCTTCCATTAATTCCGGCGAAAGGTTTTTCGTGGAACAAGACCTTAAAGTTATGGCGTTCTGCCACCTTATCCATTAAATCCATCAGCAGCGAGTTATGATCTACCGCAAGATTGCATTCTTCAAAAATAGGAGCCAGTTCAAATTGGTTTGGTGCCACCTCGTTATGACGGGTTTTTACCGGAATTCCCAACAACATACATTCAATTTCCAGATCTCTCATATAAGCTAAAGCTCGGGATGGAATGGAACCAAAATAATGATCGTCCAGTTGTTGTCCTTTTGCGGGGGAATGACCTAAAAGAGTACGTCCGGAAAGTTGAAGATCCGGCCTTGATAAATACAAAGCGGAATCTATAAGGAAATATTCCTGTTCCCATCCAAGGGTTACATTTACCTTATTTACATTTTTATCAAAATATTTTGCAACGGCAGTTGCAGCTTGATCAACAGATTGCAACGCACGAAGTAAGGGAGTTTTATAATCCAGGGCTTCTCCTGTATAAGAAACATAAACCGTTGGAATACACAAAGTCGTTCCATAAATAAAGGCCGGAGAAGTTGGATCCCATGCGGTATAACCTCTGGCTTCAAAGGTATTGCGTATTCCCCCGTGAGGAAAACTGGAAGCATCTGGTTCCTGCTGTACAAGTTGAGTTCCGCCAAATTTCTCTATGGCAAGTCCATCTCCTATAGTTTCAAAAAAAGCATCATGTTTTTCAGCGGTAGAACCTGTTAAAGGCTGAAACCAATGCGTGTAATGAGTAACTCCTTTAGAAATTGCCCATTCTTTCATCCCCGTGGAAATGTGGTCGGCTACAACCCGGCTTATCTTTAAACCAGATTTATTTGCATCAATAATATTTTGGTAAGCCTCTTTTGTAAGAAACTGACGCATAACGGTCTCATTGAAAACATTGTTGCCAAAAAGTTCCGATCGCCTTTTGGTCTCTTTTATCTTTACCGGTTTCCGGTTAAAGGTTTCTTTTAAAGCTTGAAATCTTAAGGTAGACATATAAAGGTATATTTTTAAGGGTTAACGCCGACAAAAATACATATTTATGCAACATACCCTATAAATTTTAGGGTTAAATTTTTAAATTTATGCTATTTAATTTCGAAACCCCCTAAAATTAGTCTATAAAGGCCATTCCAATAAAAATAACATAACTCACAAAAAGGATTAAGCCTTTATACCTTCCGAAGATAAATTTCCTCGGAAGAAATGCCAGTGGGATCAAGATAAAAGCAAATCCCAGCATCCAGAAGATATCGCTTGTAAGGATTTGTTCAGATTGTAAATAGATGGGTTGAATTAAAGCAGTTATTCCTAAAACCGAAGCGATATTAAAGATATTCGAGCCTATTAAATTCCCAAGGGAAAGCGCTTTCTCCTGTTTTAGCGCGGCAATAACCGAAGCTGCCAGTTCCGGAACACTGGTCCCTATCGCGATAATGGTTACAGAAATTACCCGCTCGCTTACTCCTAGCATTCCGGCCAAATCTACGGCCCCATTAACCAGCAATTCCGATCCTCCCCAAAGGGCAACCCCGCCTATTACAAGCCAAATGATGGTTTTAAAACCAGAAGTTACTTTCAGGGATTCATCTATTCCTTCAACTTCTACATGAATTTTTCGCGCTCTTCGAATTAAAAGGAACAAGTATAAAAGTATGGCCACAAGGAACACTCCGCCTTCCAGTCTTGATAAATGTCCGCCACTGCTTAAAAAAAAGAATAGAGCAATGGAGAACACCATCATTACAGGCCAGTTAAACCTGTAAAAATCGCGATCGATAGTAAGTGGGGAGATAATAGCTGTTATTCCAAGCACCAATCCTAAATTGGCAATATTGGAGCCTATAACATTCCCAAGGGAAATATCAGAAAAACCGCCAAGAGCAGCCTGTAAACTTACCAGTAATTCCGGGGCAGAGGTTGCAAAAGAGACAACCGTTAACCCAATCACCATTTTAGAAATGTTGAATTTAAAAGATAAAGCAACCGCCGCCCGTACAAGGAACTCTCCTCCCACTACCAGCAAAGCCAGACCAATAAGTATAAACAAAATGCTCATTATTTTTTTTTGGCGAAGATAAAGAAACTAAACATGAATATCCATCTTCCTATTTCAAACTACAAAATTAGGTTATGAACTATTTTTATCGTTATATTTGAAAACTATGTTTCTAGTACTGCGTTTAAAAAAATAAATCATGGAAAAACTCACCAATAAAGAAGAAGAGATCATGCACATCTTATGGAAGCTGGAGAAAGCTTTTGTAAAAGAAGTGCTGGCAGAGATCACTGAAGAAAATCTTCATTATAACACCGTATCCACTATTATTAGAAATATGGAGGAAAAAGGTTATGTGTCTCATAAAGCTTATGGTAAAACCCATCAATATTTCCCGGTGGTTTCCAAAGAGGTCTACCGGAAACAATTCATGAATACCGCCACAAAAAAATTCTTCGACAACTCTTATAAAAGCATGGTCTCCTTTTTTGCCAAAGAAGAAAAGATTAGCGCTGCAGAGTTGAGGGAAATTCTGGACATCATCGAAAAAAAGAAATAACATGGAAGCTATCTCGATCTACATTCTAAAAAGTGCTGGATTATTAAGCCTTTTCTATTTGGTTTATATCCTGTTGCTTAAAAATGATACTTCCTTTCAGTTAAACCGAAAATTCCTGATCCTTGGAATTATTGCTGCTTTTATAGTACCTGCGGCAGTATTCACAAAAACTATACGGGTAGAAAGCCAGGAGCTTGCAGCAGAAAATTTCATTATAACCGAAGGTTTTACAGGGGAAATTTCCATCCTTCCTCAGGAAGAGCCTTTAAACGGATGGCAAATCGCAGGATTTATTTATTTTTTAGGTTTAAGCTTTTTTCTAATCCGGTTTGGGTTTCAGCTTATTTCACTTTTAAATATCATTAGGAACCAACCAAAATTAAAGGAAGCGGGAATTACCATCCTCCATACCGAAGAGGCTATTCCGCCATTTTCATTTTTCAAATACATCATTCTCAACCCTAAATTGCATAGCCCGCAAGAATTGGAAATAATCCTGCAGCACGAAAAAATTCACGCTGCACAAAATCATTCTGCCGATGTGCTTTTAGCAAATCTAACCACTGCAGTGCTTTGGTTTAATCCGTTGGTTTGGTTTTATAGGAAAAACATCCTTCAGAATCTTGAGTTTATAGCCGATAAAGAAACAATTGCAAAAAACATCTCCCGGAAACGGTATCAGGAAACACTTCTTAAAGTATGCCTGGCGAATTGACAGCCGGCACTTTCCAATTCATTTTATCAATCATTTATCAAAAAACGAATCCTTATGCTTCACAAAAAATCTACATCGAATAATTTATGGAAGATGACTGCGGTCCTTCCGCTCGTGCTCGCTTTTCTGCTTGTTTTTAATGTAAAAACCGTGGCTCAGGTCATACCTTCCGAAGCAAAAACTGAGCTCACAAGGACTGAAAAATTTTCGGCCTCCATCTCAGAGAACAGCAGTCCGGAAGATCTCGATTTTGCAAAGAATTTTATGCTGAAACAAAACCTTGTGCTGGAATATGAAGATATAAGTAGGACTCCGGAAGGGCTTTTAACCTCCATTACCGTCAACTTTCTCAATAAAATCAATAATAACTCGGGGAGCGTCAGCAAAAATGATCCTGATGGAATAGGCTCTTTTGTGATTTTTGTGAATAAGAACGGAGAAACAGGAGTTGCAGATGCACCGGTTTTTTCAAATGAAATAAAAACCTCCACAGACAAGGTTTTAGCTGAAATTGGATTAAATCCCCTTTTCATTATTAATAAAAAGGAATATCAGGCAGCGCAACTTTACGGGAAATCCATCCACTTAAAAAGCGGGTTTGTTTTTATCTCGCCGAATGAAGCTGAAGAGATCAAGAAATATGGAACTAAAGCGCAGGATGGAATTATCCTTGTTGCCGAAGGTGAAATCATCGCTGATTTTTCTGAAGAAATGAAAAAGCTAGATCATGAAAATAAGAAAACCACTTTAAATTATCTTCAAATTGATGAAGGAAATAAACCCACCTTTATAACCGTAAAGAAAAACCAAAAAAATCTCGAAAAATCCCAAACGAACAAGAATAAAAGTTCAGAAAAGGATGAAAAACAGGAAAAGGAAGATAAAAAGGACACCTTGAATACGAATAAGAATGGAATAAAGATGGTGATTGGCACTGGAGCTCGTTTTGAAGCAGACAAACCAGGAATAGGAACAATATTGGCGAGAGATAGTGATGATATTTATGCATATCAAAATAGCACAAAAAGCAATCCGGCGAGCATGAATTTTTATCTACAGGAGGGAAAACCTCTTTTGGTAGTTGACGGAGAAATAAAGGAGGCAGAATTCGAACTGAATTCTATAAAAACTGATGAAATAGCTTCCGTGACTGTTTTAAAAGGGGAAAATGCGGTAAAAAAATATGGGAAAGATGCCGAAAATGGAGTGATTGAGCTAACCACCAAAAAGGTAGATTTTGAAAACAGTTCCAAAATATTTGAGATAAAATCCTCTTTCAGCGATGCGCAGCTGGACTCACTTAAAGAGGCTGCAAAACAACAAACCAATTTTAAACTTAACTTTAAAAACATAAAAAGAAACAGCGCCGGACTAATAAGTGCTATTGATGTATCGCTAAATGGGAAAGGCCAAAAAGCTTCCGCCAGTTACAAGGTAGAAGATGGGGTTCCCACAATTTACGTTGGCGAGAAAAAGGACGGAGGAGTTATAGTTACTTCAAGTCCTTTAAAATAACAGCTTCCTGGAAAAAATGCTGAATAACCCAAATTTTAAGAGAACCGATTGAAAAAATTGGGGGTCATTCTCAAAAGTTGTAGAGGAATTAAAATTTTAAGTCCTCAACAGGGTTCACCTTCCATGGCTGGATTATGAATGTTTGAAGTTGTTTTGTGCTAAAAACGAGGTGTATATGATTTTTAACCAGTGATTGTCCCAGGATAGGTATATTACGCCCCTTCATGGCTAATTATATAGGTTCGCTTTTTTAACGATGGGCTGCACCCATCGTTGCTATATTCCGCCCCCTTTGGGGCTTAATTATTACCCGTCCAAGACATCAAGATATTTCAACATTGAGCCGCATCCTTCGATAATACTGCCATACGGAGAAGGCTTGACCTAAAATAAAATACTTTGCTAACATCCCGTTAATCGGGATGAAATAGCACAGTTACAACGTCAAAGCCCTGACAGGGCGTAATATATCAACATCCCGTGAAGCGGGATAAAAGAAAACAAGCTTGATATCAAAGCCCTGAAGGGGCGTAATATCTCGTGTACTAGAAAACAACAGCGTGTAGGATATTGCTTTTATATATAAAATAATAAGAACCTTAAATTGGGTTTTTTTTGAATTACCAGGGAGTGGAGAAAAAATATTCTTCTTTTCAAATTGACCAATATTTTTGCCAAGTCCTTAACCTTCGTATTTGATCTAAAATTGGTTCTCCTTCACTTTTTAGAGTTCCTGGCATTTTCGAAAAAACGCTGTAAAAAAGCGGCCTTTTTGCTTGGTTTCATTTGGATCGGTAAAAGTTATATCCTGCCAAGGCATTTTTCAATATCTTTGATAGAAACCGGCCAAATTATGCAAAAGAAAATTTTTAAATTCATTTCAAAAGTCAACAAAAAAGTGCTTCCCAGTTATTCAAAACAGCAACTGGATCTTCAAAAAGCCACAAATCTTCAAAAAGCTATTATCGGCTGGAAGCTTTGGGTGACAAAAAAGGCCTTAAATCAATCTTAAATTCTTTAAAAAGTATTGAGATATGAAGTATTGAGATGTGAGTATTGAGATATGAGAGGTCTTAGCTCGTAAAGAATAATTTTGTCTCTTTTCTTTTTTCTATTCTTTATTTTCTTCTCTAACATCTACATTCTTTCGCCTCGTTAATAACCTATAAGTGATCTAACATCGTAATCCCGTAATTTCAATTCTCCATTTAAATAAGTAAGTTCGATAAGGAAATTACACTGCACGATCTTACCTCCCATTTTTTCGATAAGGTTGCAGGCAGTTCTGGCAGTTCCCCCGGTGGCCAGCACATCATCGTGCAATAAGACAGAATCCCCCTTTTTGATAGCATCCTGATGAATTTCAAGAATATCCTTTCCATATTCCAAATCATAAACCTCGGCATAGGTTTTATAAGGAAGTTTCCCCGATTTTCTCACAGGAACAAAACCAGCGTTGAGTTTTTCGGCTAAAATAGGTCCTAAAAGAAATCCGCGGGATTCAATACCAACCACTTTATCAATTTTAAGATCTCCAATTAAATCCATCAACCTGGCTACGGTTTCCCGAAGCGCTGCAGGATCCTGAAGCAGTGGGGTAATGTCTTTATAATTGATTCCGGGTTTAGGAAAATCAGTTATTTCACGGATAAAACTGTCGATATTTTTCATGATTCTAAGATAAAAAAACTTAGCGCATCTATCCCAAAATTATTTAGCCAATTTCTCGTTTTCCGTTTTCCGTTTTCCGTTTAGCGTTTAGTGTTTAGCGTTTAGCGTTCAGCGTATAGCGTTCAGCGTATAGCGTTCAGCGTATAGCGTTCAGCGTATAGCGTTCAGCGTATAGCGTTCAGCGTATAGCGTTCAGCGTATAGCGTTCAGCGTATAGCGTTCAGCGTTTAGCGTATAGCGTTCAGCGTTTAGCTTTCAGCGTTTAGTGTTTAGTGTTTAGTGTTTAGTGTTTGGTGTTTTTCTTAAAACTATGAAATTCACCTTGAACTTTCCAACTTTGCAACTTTGCAATTTTCCAACTTTCCAACTTTCCAACTTTCAACTTTTTAACCTTGAATCCGGCCCCGATGGGTCGGGGTTGAATTTTTAAATCCGTGTAATCCGCTTTTTGAGTAATCTGTGCAATCCGTGTTTTCCCAACTTTCAACTTTTTAACCTTGAATCCGGCCCCGATGGGTCGGGGTTGAATTTTTAAATCCGTGTAATCCGCTTTTTGAGTAA
>NZ_JBKAHK010000005.1:0-328524 GCF_046298265.1 Gillisia xinjiangensis
TTCGAACCTGCGGCCTCCTGCTCCCAAAGCAGGCGCGATAACCGGGCTACGCTACACCCCGAGATAACAGCTAAAGCTGTTATTTAAATTTCAATATTTCAAAAATTTCAAATCAACTTGAATTTTGAACCTTAAACCTTGAATTTATCAGCGGAGAGTGTGGGATTCGAACCCACGCGACAATTGCTCGTCGACAGTTTAGCAAACTGCTCCATTAACCACTCTGGCAACTCTCCATTTAAATGAACTCCGCAAGTATTTTGCGGTTGCAAATGTAACTTTTACCTCCATACAATGCAAACCTTTTAAAACTTTTTTCAACTTAAATTAAGCCTGATAAACTAAATCCTTTGACCTCAGATTTTTATCTTTTTCAATCAAAGTTTATTTTCTTCCATTTCAATAAGTTTGGATACATTTTTAACGATGCGTTTATGTTTTTTCACAAATGGATTGGTCTCATCCCAAACATATCCGGCCAAAACAGCGCAAATTTGAGCTTTGATTTCCGGCCGGGGGGAAGGATGAAAAATGATCTTTTGTAGATTCCCGGAATACCATTCCTTTACATAGGTGGAAAACACATCGATCCCCCTTTTTAAATAGGCTACGTAGTCTTTTTCCCAGTCCACTTCTTCATTTCTAAATTGCTTTACAACCAGTTTTGCAGCCAGCAGTCCGGAAGCGGTGGCAAAAGATACTCCGGAAGAAAAAACCGGATCAAGGAATTCTGCACTGTTCCCCGTTAGTACAAAACCATCCCCATACAATTCCGAAACATTTTTGGATATGTTTTCAATTTTTTGAGGTTCAAATAAAAAGGGATATTCATCAAACCTGTTTTTATAGTACTCCAGTTTCTTTAGCATTTGTTTCATCGCTGCAGAATTGTCTTCCGAAAAATTGTCGAACCATTCATTTGGGGCTACAAATCCAAGACTTGAGTTTCCATTGGAAAATGGAAAATACCAAAACCAGACACCAGTGTCCAAAACCTCAAAGGTTATAAGTTCCCCTTCCTTTCCTTTTGGACGCTTGGTTTCAGTAATATGTGTGAAAATTGAGGAATGGGCTGCAATTTTAGGTTTTGCCTCCAAATTTAACTGCCTTGCCAGCACGCGTCCAAATCCACTTGCATCGATTATAAAATTTGCGTGAATTTTAGATACCTCACCTTTAGGATTTTTGATGGTAGTGACCGAGTTGGTTCCTTTAAATTTCACGCTAAGAACTTCAGTTCCAAATAGAATTTCTACTCCTATTCGGGATACTTCATCGGCCAAAACCATATCGAAATCGGCTCTTGGAACCTGCCAGGTCCAGTCCCATCCATTTCCGTATTTCTTGCTAAAATCGAATTCTCCCAACTGATCTCCCTTTATAAAACGGGCACCGAATTTTTTCTGAAACCCTGCTTTTTTAACTGCTCCCAACAAACCGGCTTCTTCGAGATTATCCATGCATTGAGGAATAAGGCTTTCTCCTATGCTGAATCTGGGAAAAACAGCTTTTTCCACTACTATCACATTAATTCCCTGATTATGAAGATATGCGGCAGATACCATCCCTGAAGGACCGGCACCAATAATTAAGACATCTGCAATTTCCTTTTTCATTCCATTTCATTTGCGGGGTAAATATAGTACATTTGTTAAGAGTTTTAACACCACGAATTCAAGATCAATAACCCCAATTCAAGGATTTCAGGCCTATGCTTCACATTAAAGATCCCCTTAATTTTGATATTTTTTTCCAGGTTCTTTTTTTGGAAAATAAAATTAAACTGGATGAAACTGTTATGGACCGTATTTCTGAAAGCTTTGATTTTCTGAAGAAGTTTTCAGAAAACAAGATCATTTATGGGGTGAATACCGGGTTTGGACCCATGGCTCAATATAAAATCAAGGACAAGGACCGCAAGCAATTACAATACAATCTTATTCGAAGCCACGCTTCAGGAATGGGGAAGCCCATGGAGCCGTTATATGTGAAAGCGCTTATGCTTGCCCGCCTTAATACCCTCGCACTTGGAAAATCGGGTATTCATCCTTCTGCAGTTCAAACAATGCAGGAGCTTATCAATAAAAATATTACACCTTTAATTTACGAACACGGTGGGGTAGGAGCCTCGGGAGATCTTGTGCAGCTGGCTCACCTTGCCTTGGTGTTGATTGGGGAAGGGGAAGTTTTTCATAAAGGGATTCACAGGAAAACCGCCGATGTTTTTTCAGAAGAAAACATAACACCCATTCAGGTTGAATTAAGGGAAGGTTTGGCTCTTATGAATGGGACTTCAGCTATGACGGGTATTGGTATTGTAAATATTATTTATGCCAAACGTTTATTAAACTGGTCTATTTTCTGTTCCTCTGCGATCAATGAAATCGTGCGGGCTTATGATGATCACCTTTCATCAGAATTGAATAGTTCCAAGTTGCATATCGGTCAGCAAAAAGTAGCAGCTAAAATGAGGGAACATCTTAAGGACAGCAAACTTACCCGGGACAGGAATGAACATTTATACAGCGGAAACAATTCAGAAAAGGAATATTTTAAGGAAAAAGTTCAGGAATATTATAGTTTGCGCTGTGTGCCGCAAATTTTAGGTCCGGTATACGACACTATAGAAAACGCACAGAATATTTTATTGGAAGAAGTAAATTCTGCCAACGATAACCCAATTATTGATGTAAAGCGAAAGCAGGTTTATCACGGTGGAAATTTTCACGGAGATTACGTTGCCTTGGAGATGGATAAATTAAAACTGGTGATTACAAAACTTAGTATGCTTGCTGAAAGACAGCTGAATTATTTGCTGAATAACAAGCTGAACAACATTTTACCGCCTTTTGTTAATCTTGGCAAACTGGGTCTCAATTTTGGAATGCAGGGTGCTCAATTCAGCGCGGTTTCAACCACCGCCGAAAACCAGATGCTTTCCACCTCGATGTACATTCACAGTATTCCGAATAATAACGATAATCAGGATATTGTGAGTATGGGAACCAATGCTGCCAGTACCACAAAAACGGTGATCGATAATGCCTTTGAAGTGCTTTCAGTAGAAGTGGTAACAATTGTTCAGGCTTTGAGATATCTGGATTTTAACGGGGAATTATCAACCGCCACCAGGGATAAATTGAATATTTTAAAGGAGATCATTCCGGAATTTAAAGAAGATATCCCTTTGTCTCCAATTCTTGAAACTGTGAAGAATTTTATCAAGGAAAATGAGGTTTAGAATTTAAGATTCAAGATTCAAAATTTAAGTGCCACGAGCCAAGATTCGAGAAGAGAAAATAGAATAAAGAGAAGAGACTGAAAAGTTAGAATCAAAAATTTAAGAGCCAGGAGTCAAGACTTTAAAAAACATTCGTGCATTCGTGGCTAAAAAAAGTCCGAATTATGGAAAATAGAAAATAGAAAAAAGAATATAGAAAAGAGACAAGAGAAATAGCGTCTGAAAAAGATGGAAGTTTTTACTAAATCGAGCGGAAATTCTTCTTCTCCCTTTTAGGGAAGTGGAAAAAGGAATTAATCCATAAATAAAAATTCGATTAACGAATCAACCAATTAACCAATCCCGAATTATGAAACAAAAATACGCTTTGGTAACAGGAGCTTCCCGTGGGATTGGAAAGGCAATAGCTATAAAACTGGCTTCCGATTTAAACTATAATATTTTGCTTAACTATAATTCCAATGATGCTGCCGCTTTGGAAACCAAGGTAAATATTCAGGCTGAAGGGGTACATTGTGAATTGTTGAAATTTGATGTTTCCAATCCGGAGCAAACAAAGGAGATCCTGGAAGCATGGGAGCATAACAATCCTGATTCACTCATAGAAGTACTTGTAAACAACGCCGGAATTACAAGGGACGGACTCTTTTTATGGATGAAACCCGAAGACTGGAATGCTGTGATAAACACTTCTTTAGGCGGCTTCTATCACGTTACCCAGCCTTTGCTCAAAAATATGCTCACCCAGCGTTACGGGCGGATCATCAATATAGTATCACTTTCAGGATTGAAGGGAAATGCAGGCCAGGTGAATTATTCGGCGGCAAAAGGGGCTTTGGTAGCCGCTACAAAAGCACTGGCACAGGAAATCGGGAAACGAAAAGTGACGGTAAATGCAGTTGCACCGGGTTTTATAACTTCCGATATGACTTCAGAATTTGATGAAAAGGAACTCAAAAAACAGATTCCGTTAAACCGCTTCGGGGAAGCTGAAGAAGTTGCAGAGCTGGTGGTTTTTCTGGCTTCAAAAAAAGCTTCTTATATTACCGGGGAGGTCATCAATATCAACGGGGGCTTGTATTCATAGTATGGCGAATTGGCAAGGAAAATCCAGAGGATCGGTATTGGGATTAAGGATTTATGTGTTTTTTATAAAGACATTCGGGCTTTACTTTTCTTATTTTGTCTTGCTGTTTGTGGCCGCTTATTTTATAGTTTTTTCTTTTAGCTCAACCAAAAGCACCTTTTATCTTTTTAGGAAGCGGTTGAATTATTCAACATTTCTGGCCGCTTTAAATGTTTATAAAAGCTATTTCACCTTCGGAAAGATTCAGCTTGACAAGTTCGCCATCGCAACCGGATCTAAACACAAATACAGTTTTGAGTTTGACGGGATTGGGAATATTCAGAATCTTTTAAAACAAGGAAAAGGAGGCATCCTGCTCACTGCACACATCGGGAATTTTAATTTGGCAAAGCAATTTTTTGATGATCAAATCAACCCTGCTTCTGTTAATTTAGTTATGTCTGACTTTGAACATCAGCAAATTAAGAATTACCTGGAATCTGTAACCGGAAAGGCCAGTTTAAAAACCATCGTTTTGAAAGATGATCTTTCCCATATTTTTGAAATGCGAAAAGTGCTTGATCGAAACGAATTGCTTGTTTTTGCAGCCGACAGGTATTTAAAAGGTTCTAAAACCTATACCGCTGAGTTTTTAGGGAAAGAAACACAATTTCCGCAAGGCCCATTTAAACTGGCTGTTCGAAATGCTATTCCCGTGTTGTTTGTGCATATTATGAGGGAAAAGAATTTCCATTATCACTTTTATGCACGGCCGGCAACCGGAAACGAAAAAACAGGGAAAGAACTTTTAAAATTGTATCTTGAAAACCTGGAAACGATGGTGAGAAAATATCCTTATCAATGGTATAATTATTACGATTTCTGGAACGATTTTAACTAAACCCCGCTTTATGACAGAAAATCTACTCTTGGGACCTATTGTTAGCCTAAAAAGGATCCTGGAACTTATTCCGCAAAAGCCGCCTTTTGTGATGGTAGACACCTTGTTTGAATATACCAACCTTTCCGGAACAACCGGTTTTGATATCCCTGAGGATAATATTCTGGTAGAAAATTCGATTTTTTCAGAACCCGGATTGATCGAACATATGGCGCAAAGCATGTCCCTGCACAGGGGGTATCACGGATTTTTAGCCGGGCTCACCAAACCTAAAACCGGATTTATAGGTGTTATCAAATCAGTAGAGATATTTGAACTTCCCAAAGCCGGAACCAAATTAAAAACCTATGTTGAAATCCTTCATGAGATCATGAATGTAACTTCAGTTTCCGCAAAAACTGAAAATGAAGAGGGAAAAGTGATTGCAATTTCTGAAATGAAAACAGTTACTGTAGACTAATGTCCCAGCAAGATATCTTAAAAACAAACACGATCATGAAAGTCAGGTTTCATGAATGCGATCCTTTGCAAATCGTGTGGCATGGGAATTACCTGAAATATTTTGAAGAAGGAAGAGAAGATTTTAGCCTGAAACATGGAATTTCTTATTCACACGCAAGAGAACATGGATTTTCCACACCAATAGTTAAATCTGGCTGTGAACATAAATTGCCTTTAGCGTATGGAGATGAATTTATGGTGGAAACAACCTTCGTAAATTCGGCGGCTGCAAAGATCGTCTTTGAATATAAAATTTTCAAATCGGATAAACTCATTTGTACAGGACAAACCGTACAGGTTTTTTTGAATGAAAAAAGAGAGTTATCACTATTAAATCCGCCATTTTTTGCCGATTGGAAAAAGAAAATGGGATTATTGTAGACAAATAGGATTATTGTAAATGAAGAAGATGTACCTGCTTGATGATGCTATTATTTCCCCCCTGGGATTTTCAGTTTCTGAAAATCTTAACGCCATTCGAAAAAAAATTTCCGGGTTGGTATTCCATGAAAATAAGCGTTTAGATTCCGGCGGATTTTATGCCGGTATCATAGAAAATGAAATTTTAAACCAACATTTCTCCAAAATTGGTAATCCTCAAAACTTCACCAAACTCGAGAAAATGATGCTGCTTGCGGTACACGAAATACTTTCCAAAAACCCCGATTTAGATAGAAGTAAAACCTCCCTTATAGTTTCCACTACCAAAGGGAATATAGATCTTCTGCAGGAAAACGATGCCTTTCCAGAAAAAAGGGTTTATCTGACTGAACTCGGCCAGGTCATCAAAGATTTTTTCAGGTTTAAATCGGAACCTATACTTGTTTCCAATGCCTGTGTTTCCGGTGGATTGGCAATTGCAATTGCAAAGCGATTTATTAGTGCAGGGAAATTTGAACAGGCCATAATTGTAGGCGGGGATCTGGTTTCAGATTTTGTGGTTTCCGGATTCCAGTCTTTTCAGGCCTTAAGCGATTATCCGTGCAAACCTTTTTCCAAAAACCGAAACGGCATAAGCCTTGGGGAAGCAGCTTCGGCTATGCTGGTGAGTTCTGAGAAAAGAATTAATACAAACAATATCAGTTTGATAGGGGATGCATCCTCCAACGATGCCAGCCATATTTCCGCACCGTCCAGAACTGCGGAAGGTTTGTATAAGAGCATTCAGAATGCACTGAAAGATGCCAAAATAACTTCAGAAGAAATTCAATATGTTTCTGCACACGGAACGGCTACTATTTTTAATGATGAAATGGAAGCGATCGCTTTGAACCGGGCTGGTTTAGACGCTGTCCCTGTAAACAGTTTTAAAGGATATTATGGGCATACCTTGGGGGCTTCGGCTTTGTTGGAGAGTGTTTTAACCAAACACAGCCTCTTAAACAACGAATTATACCCTTCCCTTAATTTTGATGAAATAGGGGTTTCAAAACCGCTTAATTTGATTGAAAATTTTGAAAGTATTCCGCTTAAATATGCTTTAAAAACCGCTTCGGGATTTGGAGGCTGTAATCTGGCCCTGGTATTTAAAAAGGAAGAAGATGAGTAAAGGCTATAAAATATCCGATTCCTTAAGGATCCGGGATCAAAGGATTTTTCACGGAGAAAAGCAGCTCTTTTTTTCTGAAAAGCCAGGACAGGAATTTTTAAAGGAAGCCTATAAATTTCTTGAAATTGCCTATCCAAAATTCCATAAAATGGATGCCTTATGTAAACTTGGGATTTTGGCTACAGAGATACTGTTCAGAAATAATGAAATTTCAGCCGATACGGCCCTTGTTTTCTCCAATTCAACATCAAGTCTGGAAACAGATAAACAGCACAGAATTTTGATGGAAACTACCGTTTCGCCCGCTGTTTTCGTGTATACCCTACCCAATATTGTTCTGGGTGAGATCAGTATTAGACATAAGCTTCAAAGCGAAAATGCATTTTTTATTTCAAATAGGTTTGATGCAGGGTTACTGAAGGATTATTCTGAAATTTTATTGGATAGCTTAAAGACAAGTGCTGTGGTTTGTGGGTGGATAGAATGGAAAAACGCCGAATATGATGTATTTTTGTGCCTGATTTCAAGGAATGGGGAAGTTCCCTTTTCCGTAGAAAAATTAGAAGAACTATACCATTTTGAAAATGAGTGATTTACGCACGGAATTGAAGCAGAGCATTATTGAACAATTAAATTTGGAGGAATTTGAGGTGGAAGATATTGAAAATGACGATGCCTTGTTTGGAGACGGCTTGGGACTGGATTCCATAGATGCCCTGGAATTGATCGTTTTGCTTGAAAAAGATTACGGAATTAAATTAACAGAACCAGAGCAGGGGAAAGAGATCTTTATTTCCATAGATAAAATGGCAGAATATATAGAAGCGCACCGTACCAAATAATACATGGAGAAAGGAATTGCCATTACCGGAATGGGAATTATTTCCTCCATTGGCAACAATGTGGAAGAAAATTACAGCGCCCTTTGTGCCAAACAACACGGAATTTCTTTTCCTGAAATCCTTAAGACCCGACATACAAATTTACCGGTTGGTGAGATCAAAAACTCAAATGAAGTTCTTGTCAAAAAATTAAAATTACCTGAAAATCATACGTTTACCCGGGCTGCTCTTTTAGCCTGCATTGCAGGAAAAGAAGCAATTTCCCAGGCCGGAATTACTGAAACTGAACTAAATGAAACCGGATTTATATCCGGAAGTAGTGTTGGGGGAATGGACAAAACCGAGGAATATTTTCAGGAATTCGCCGAAAATGCTGAAATAAGAAGGTTTATTAAGGCGCAACATCCTGGCTTCACTACTGGCCGGATTTCCGATTATTTAAAAACTCAGGGATTTGTTACCACGATAAGCACTGCCTGTTCCTCCTCGGCAAATGCTATCATGCTGGGGGCCCGTATGATCAAGGCCGGGAAATTAAAGCGGGTACTGGTAGGAGGAACAGATTGCTTAACAAAATTCACCCTGAACGGTTTTAACTCCCTGATGATCCTTTCTTCTGAAAATTGCAAACCTTTTGATGAATACCGAAATGGTTTAAATTTAGGGGAAGGAGCTGCCTATCTTGTTCTGGAAGCAGATGAATATTTGGCAGGGAAGCAGGTTCTGGGAAGGATTACAGGGTATGGAAATGCTAACGATGCCTTCCATCAAACCGCTTCTTCTGAAACCGGGGAAGGTGCTTTTCTGGCGATGCAAAAAGCACTAAAAAGTGCGGGGATTTCTTCAAATAAAATAGATTACATCAATGCTCACGGAACGGCCACAAATAATAATGACTTTTCAGAGAGCATGGCAATCCAACGGGTTTTTGGGGTAGTAATACCCGAACTTAGCTCTACCAAGGCTTTTACAGGACATACACTGGCTGCTGCAGGGGCGATAGAAGCAGTTTATAGTTTGCTGAGCTTACAAAATAATCAGATATTTCCCAATCTCAATTTTTCTTCTAAAATGGAGAAAACAGGGATTCAACCTGTTTTAGAGCTAACATCCAAAAACCTGAAGTATGTGCTTTCCAATTCCTTTGGTTTTGGCGGGAATTGTACTTCCTTAATTTTTAGCAGGGATGAAAAATAAGCTTTATATCAATGGGATCGCGAGTATTTCAGCCCAGGCGGGAAATGCTGTTTTTTCAGGTTCTATTGCAGAATATCATCAAAATATCATCCCCGCAATCACTCCCGATTATAAAGAATTTATTCCTGCATCTGCATTAAGGAGAATGTCAGGAGCGATAAAAATGGGACTCACGGCGACGAAAATTGCTTTGAAAGATGCAGAAATCTCAATGCCTGGCGCAATTATCACGGGCACAGGTCAGGGATGCCAGCAGGATACAGAAAAATTTCTGGAAACCCTGCTGGAACAGCATGAAGAATTCCTTTCACCAACTGCTTTTATTCAATCTACCCATAACACGGTGGGAGGGCAAATTGCGCTTAACTTGAAGTGTAAAGCCTATAACGTGACCTATACACAAAATTCCGGTTCGTTGGAATCTGCATTTATGGATGCTCAGCTACAGTTTTTGGAACAACCGGAACTGGATACTGTTTTGGTTGGGGGAGTGGATGAGGTTTCAAAAAAAATCACGCCATTTCTATATTTAGACGGGCAATTGAAGCAGGACGAAACCCGCAATCTTGATCTTTTTAAAACCGAATCTCCCGGGACCATCACTTCAGAAGGAGCTCATTTCTTTTCGATTTCATCTACGAAAACTTTAGGAACTTATGCAGAATTGCTTAATGTACTTGTTTTCAATTCACATACTTCTGAAGATGTTTCAGAAAGAATACATAGTTTTCTGAAGGAAAATAGTTTAACAGAAGAAGCAATCGAACTGGTAATTTTTGGAAATAATGGGGATTCCGGGTATGACCATTTTTATGCTGATTTGCAAGCTGGGATTTTCAGAAATAGAACCCAGTTAGGCTATAAACACCTGGTTGGAGATTATAATACCGTTTCCGGATATGCGGTTTGGCTGGCTTGCAACATCCTTAAAAATGGTGTAATTCCAGGGATATTAAAACTCAATTCGGTTCCGGTTAAGACTCCAAAGAATATTTTGATTTATAATCAATACCTTGGTGAAAATCACAGTATTATTTTACTAAGCTCCCGGTGAATTACAAATTGATCAATAACATTGTTGTTTTTCTCTTCTTCTTGGGAGTGCTGCTTGTTTCTTTCAATATTGCTTTTTTTTGGCTGCTTCTGGGATTTGCTGCCGGATATTTGTTGTTTTTGCTAATTGTGTCCACGAATGTTCAATTCAACTTTTTTGTAAAAGCATTTAACAATAACAGGTTTGTTTCAGATAAAAAAATAGCGATCACTTTTGATGATGGTCCTGTTGAAAACACCTTGAGAATTCTGGAGATTTTGGAAAAATATCAGGTAAAGGCAAGTTTTTTCTGTATTGGTAAGAATATTGAAGAAAATCCTGATATATTTAAAAAAATTCTGGAAAATGGTCATTTTGTTGGGAATCATACCTATTCGCATACCCGAAAAATGGGATTTTTGTCCTCCTCCAAAATTTTAGAGGAAATTCGGAGATGTGATGAGATTGCCGAAAAAACAGGTTGGGTGAAACTCAGGACTTTCCGTCCGCCATTCGGTATAATTAATCCGAAAACAAAAAGAGCACTTGAAATTTCGGGTCATAAGGTGATTGGATGGAATGTGCGGTCGTATGATGCAATATTGAGTTCGAAGACATATATTTTAAAAAGAATATTAAAAAAGGTCCGTTTGGGGGATGTAATCCTGCTGCACGATAACAATTCTGCATCGGTAGAAATACTGGAACAGTTGTTGGTATTCCTGCAGGATAACAATTATTCCCCGGTTCGGGTAGATGATTTATTTCAAATAGATGCGTATTATTAAGATCCTTATTTTTTTATTTTCTGTTTCTGTATTTGCACAGCAAACTCCTATTTCAGTTTCAGCAGTTAAAGATTTCAGGGAACATGTGGAGCGACAGGCAGATGAGATTGAAACCATGTCCGGTGATTTCCTTCAGGTGAAATATATACAGATGATGCAGGCTGAAGCGGTAAGTTCCGGAAAGTTGTATTTTAAATCTCCAGATATCCTTAAGTGGGAGTATTATAAACCCTATAATTTTAAGATTCTTTTCAAAGATGCACAGCTTCATATTGACGATGAAGGTGAAAAAAGTGTTACCGATTTGGGATCCAATAAACTTTTTGAAAAACTGTTCAGCCTTATTTCCGGAAGTATGAATGGGAAATTACTGGCCGATACAAAAAACTTCGATTTCACGTACGTTCGGGTAAATAATGATAAAATGGTTGTGCTTATTCCACGGGATCCTTCCCTGCGGCAAATGTTTGCTCAAATAGTTTTAATCTTCAATAGCAAGAACCTGGTGAATTCCGTGAAACTGGTAGAAGATTCCGGGGATTTCACAGAGATTTATTTTAAAAACGTTCAAATCAATCAGCCTATAGATCCTGCAATCTTTAAGGATTGATTCTTTTGGAGTCACAATTATATAAAAATACCTTTCCATTTACCTCCAAAGGTTAATTTTCTGTCTATTTTAGTAGCTAATTAATAATTCAAATGGAAATGCTTCTAAAGGAATTCTATTCGGTAGTACATTCAGAAAAAATAGAAAATGAGTTTGTTACAGAGATCCGAATCAATAAGGATCATGCTATTTACGACGGCCATTTTCCGGGACTTCCGGTTACTCCCGGCGTAATCCTGATGCAACTTTTCAAGGAGGAAGCAGAAAGACAAACCAATAGAAAACTTCAGCTTAAGAAGGCAAGTAATGTTAAATTTATGGCGGTCGTGGATCCAAACACCGATGATCATTTTTTTCTTTATTCTGAAATATTTCAGGAACAGGATGTTGTAAAACTTAAAGGAATCGCTAAGCACAAGGGGAATATTTCATTAAAAATAAGTTCGGAATATAAGATTGTCATTTGATTTTTTAATTGAAAGAAAAGCCTGCTGCCCCAAGCCGAATATAAATAATATCTTTGCATTAAAATCCAGCTGAATTTTGAGCAAATCACCCATATTTCAATCCCGCTTCGATTCCTTAAAGTGTTGTATCCTAATGCCCACTTACAATAATGAAGGAACACTGCCTATCGTTATTCAGGATCTTTTTCTTTACACAAATAACCTGGTTATCATCAATGATGGTTCTACAGATGGCACTTCTGCTATTTTAGAGCAATTTCCTCAAGTGGAACTTATTCATTTTGAAAAAAACCAGGGAAAAGGGGAAGCTTTAAAGCAGGGATTCAAACTGGCAGAAAAACTGGGTTATGAGTATGCGATCACGATAGATTCAGACGGGCAGCATTATCCGGATGACCTTGATATATTTTTAAGCGAACTGGAATCAAAAAAAGCAGTGGATCCTGAGCTCTTACTGGTGGGAGACCGGAATATGAATCAGGATGGAATTCCGGGGAAAAGTTCCACCGGAAATAAATTTTCCAATTTTTGGTTTTTGGTTGTTACCGGAACCGAATTACACGATACCCAAAGCGGATACAGGCTTTACCCTCTGAAAGCGGTAAATGGAATTAAATTGTTCACCAAAAAATTCGAGCTGGAGATAGAGGTTATAGTTAAAGCAGCCTGGCGAAATGTGGAGGTCAGAAATATTCCTATAAAGGTTTTTTACGATAAGGAGAACCGGGTTTCCCATTTCCGGCCGTTCAAAGATATTGTGCGTATCGTGTTATTATATATTTGGTTTGTAATGGCCAGTTTCTTTTATATACATCCACGCAACAAATACAGGGATTTAAGGGAAAAAGGATTCAAACGGTTTTGGAATGAAGATATTCTTAAAAGTCAGGAGCCGGCCCATAAAAAAGCAGCTGCGGTGGCTTTAGGTATTTTTGTAGGGATTTTACCTCTTTGGGGATTGCATACGCTGCTGGTATTTTTGCTGGCTGCGGTTTTTAAATTGAATAAAGTGATCGCCTTTTTGTTTTCAAATATCAGTATTCCTCCGCTTATCCCGGTGATAATTTATGCCAGTTATCAACTTGGTTCTCTAATCACAGGAAATGGAATTAGCTGGGAAGTGAATTTAACCGATTTCGATTCTTCTACAGAAGTTTTTCAGGGTCTCTGGAAGTATCTTTTAGGAAGTATTGCCCTTGCAGGAATCCTTGCATCTTCACTGTGGGTTGTCTTTTATTTCTTATTTTCGGTTTTTAACCCAAAGCAGGTTGTGAAATCATAGATGTTAAGAATATATACCTTTTTACGTCAGAATAAAGCTATCGGGTTTGTACTTGGTTTTTCATTCCTGGCGATCGTTCTTTTTCTTGCATCCAGAATAACGCTGGAGGAAGATGTTTCCAGCCTGATCCCATCCGGGGAACAACAAAATATTCTAAAAAAAGTTCTGGATCAAACCAGGTTTTCCGATAAGATCATCGTTTCTGTTTCTTCAACTTCAGGGGAAGCGAATCCTGAAGCCCTCACTCAATATGCACAGCAATTTATAGATTCGGTTAACATTCAGCTTCCGGAATATGTTAAAAATATTCAGGGAAAAGTTCCGGAGGAAGGAGTCCGGGAGATCTATGACTTTATTTATAACAATTTACCGCTTTTCCTGAATGAAGCCGATTATCAGGATATTGAATCCCGGCTTGGCCAGGAACTTATTCAGGAACGATTAAAGAACAACTACAAAAACCTGATTTCCCCCACCGGGCTGGTTACCAAAGAATACCTTTTTAAGGATCCGCTCTCAATTACTTCCCTGGGTTTAGAAAAGCTGAAGGAATTGCAGGTAGGAGATGATTTTGAGATTTATAATAATTTCCTTATCACTAAAGATCAACACCATGTATTGCTTTTTTTAACGCCTTCCCTACCATCTTCGGAAACCGATAAGAACAGCTTTTTTTTAGGGAAGTTGAAAACAATTCAGAAAGGATTAAATCAAAAATTTGAAGGGGTTGAAGGAGACTTTTTTGGTGGTGTTCTATATTCAGTGGCCAATGCCGGTCAAATTAAAAAAGATATTAAGATCACGATAGGAATTGCTGTGGGAATTCTGTTATTACTGCTGATTTATTATTACCGCAGGATCTATGTTCCTCTGCTTCTATTTATTCCGGGATTGTTAGGGGGGATTACCGCCATTGCGATTTTATATCTTTTAAAAGGAAATATTTCGGCTATTTCTATCGGGATTGGCGCTATTTTACTGGGAATAAGCATAGATTATTCCCTGCATATTTTAACTCACTACAAGAAAAACCGCAATATTCAAAAGCTGTATAAGGAGGTAACCATTCCGGTTTTTATGAGCAGCAGTACCACCGCCGTCGCTTTTTTATGTTTGCTTTTTGTAAGAAGTGAAGCTTTGAACGATCTGGGTATTTTTGCTGCCATAAGTGTAGCGGTGGCTTCGGTTTTTGCACTTATTCTAATCCCGCTGTTCTACCAGGTTCCGGAAGGGGTTTCTGAGGATAGAAATACTTTTCTGGATTCTATCGCCGGAATAGATTTTCATAAAAAACACATCCTTATAATAGCGATGCTCCTTTTATTTATTGGCGGCTTGTTCTTTTTCACGAAAGTTGAATTCAATAAAGATCTATCTGCCATCAATTTTGAACCGAAAGAAATTAAGCAGAAAGAGAACCGAATTCAGGATATTGCAGGAAGGGCATCAAAATCTGTACATATCATAACCTACGGAAATAGCATCGATGAGTCTTTAGAAAGCAATAATGATCTATACAAGGAATTAAAGGAGCTAAAGAATCAGGAAAAAATCAGCAGTTTCAGCAGTCTTGGAGGAGTGGTACTGTCTACCAGTACACAGGTGGAAAAAATAGCACGATGGAAAGATTTCTGGACACCGGAGAAAAGAAACAGCGTAAAAAGTGATCTCATTGACGAATCAGAAACTTTTGGATTTAGAGCTGAAAGCTTTGAGAGTTTTTACAATTTGCTCTCAAAAGATTTCAATCCAATTCTTTTAAATGATTACAGGGAAACCACAAACCTTTATTTAGACGATTTTATTTCTTCCAGGGAAGATTTCGCCACGGTAACAACTTCAGTAGATGTTGAAAAAGATGATCTTGAGCTGCTTGTCGAAAAATTTAAGGGGAAAGAAAACCTGATGGTTATAGATCGGCAGCAAATAAATGAGAGTTTTTTAGGAAACCTTCGGGAGGATTTCAATTCCCTTATTGCCTATTCGCTTATCGCGGTTTTTATTATTTTATTATTTTCATACCGATCTTTTGAACTGAGTATTTTTACCCTGTTGCCTATTGTTATCACCTGGATTATCGCCCTGGGGATTATGGCGGTTTTAAATATACAGTTCAATATTTTGAATATCATCATTTCTACCTTCATCTTTGGTTTAGGCCTGGATTACAGCATTTTTATCACCAACGGATTTTTGAGGGAATATGAAACCGGGATAAGGGTTTTAAAGACCTATCGTACTTCCATTTTGCTTTCTGTAATCACTACGTTACTGGGTATTGGGGCTTTATTTTTTGCCGAACATCCTGCGCTTAGATCTATTTCCATGGTTTCAATTATAGGGGTTGTTTCAGCGGTTTTAGTGGCATTTATTTTACAGGGATATTTATTTGCTTTGCTTTTTCTGAATAGGATTAAAAAGGGAAAACCAGCGCTGAGCATCAACCAGATTTTTAGCAATTCAGGCAACCGGTATAAAGGTGATAAATTGTATTTTAAAAGCGCGGTTTATGATAATTACCGTTTCAAGTCGGTTTTTAAGGAAGTCAGGCGACAGTTTCAGAAAGAAAAAGAGCGTTATTTAAAACTTTCAGCATTTATGGAGGAAAGTGATAAGGTGATCCATTTTTATTCGGGACTGGGAATACTTCCTGTCTATTTGAATTACAAAAAACCAGGAATTGAGATCGTAGGAATAGAGCCAGATCCGGAGAAATTAGTGATCGCCAAAAATTGTTTTGCTGCAAAGACAGAACGGCTAGATTTTTCAGATTCAATTCCTTCAGAAATAAAGGATTTTAAAGTTTTTATTCTTTCAAAAGCACCACTTTATCATATGAATGGGGAAATTAGAGATCTGATTTCAAAACAGGCCAAAACCGTGATCATTTTAGATCCCGAATATGTTTACAGGTGGATACTCGATCTTGATTTTGAAATAAGTTACAGGCAAAATGACATTGTAGTTTTGCGAAAAATGGAGTAATCACAAGGAATGATAAATGATGTACAGGCTTTCAAACATATTGATATTCCTTTTTAGTACTGTACTGATAAGTTCCTGTAGTATTCAAAAACCATTTAAAACCTTTCCAGATCTTACCGGAATTGAGAATATTGATACCCTTCGGGTTCAACATAATGATAGCCTGTTTTCCATTGGAAAGAACACACTCCTTAAAAACGAGTATGGGATATGGGAATTGTATTTGGAAGGAAATGCCCTGGAACGTGGGCTAAAGGGCGGAAGTCTTACCCGTGAATTAATGCACATCCAGGAAGAAGCAATTATGAGCAAAATCCAAAGCCTGGTGCCTAAAGAAGGATATCAGAAATTTCTAAAAAAAGTTGTGGCTTTTTTTAACCGAAAACTGTACCTGCATGTTACTGAAGAGTATAAAGCTGAGATCTATGGAGTTTCCAGGTTTGCACTTGAAAAAGATGATAATTTTGCATCTTCTTATTTGCAATCCCTTTATCTTCATGGGGCGCATGATATTGGACATGCATTACAGGATTTGATGTTGGTTGGATGTACTTCTTTCGCTGCCTGGGATTCTAAAACTCAGGACGGACAGTTAATGCTAGGACGGAATTTCGATTTTTACGTAAACGATGAATTCGCCCGGGAAAAGATAGTAGCTTTTATCAATCCCGAAAAGGGCCATAAATTCATGATGTATACCTGGGGCGGAATGATAGGAGCAGTAAGCGGAATGAATGAAAAAGGCCTTTCGGTTACCATAAATGCCGGAAAATCGAATATACCATTAATGGCAAAAACGCCAATTTCACTGGTTGCCAGGGAAATACTTCAATATGCAGAAACCACTGTTGAAGCGATTGAGATCGCCAAAAAAAAAGAGGTTTTTGTTTCTGAAGCCATTATGATAGGAAGCGCCAGGGAACAAAAAGCACTGTTAATAGAAGTTTCTCCAAGGAATTTTGGAGTTTATGAAGTTGAAAATGCTGATGAGCTAATATGCAGCAACCATTTTCAAAGCGCTGAATATACAGGAGATAGAAGGAATTTAAAAACCATTGAAGAAAGTCATACCCAATACAGGTTTGATAGAATGGAGGAATTGCTGTCACAAAATGATAAGCTCACTCCCGATAAAGCTGCAGCGATCTTAAGAAATACGGAAGGTTTAGAAGGTTCAAAATTGGGGTATGGAAATGAGAAAGCCATAAATCAATTGCTGGCGCATCATGGGATCCTATTTAAGCCAGATGCACGAAAAGTATGGGTTTCTGCCAATCCATATCAATTGGGAGCATTTGTAGCTTATGATCTGGTAGCTGCTTTCCAAAAATTCGAGCAGGGAAATGTGGCTGAAAGTGTTGCAGATATTGCTGAAAGTATTCCGGAAGCCGATTTTGTGAATTCTAAAGAGTTCAGGGACTATGAAAAATTCAGGAAGTTAAATGAAGAAATTAAGTACGCCATTTCTTCGGAAGAAAACATTTCAGAAAAAAAGCTGGATCAATTGATACTTTTAAATCCATATTACTGGAAAGCCTATTCTATGGCCGGGCAGTATTATTTTCAGAAAAGGAATTTTAGGAAGGCTGTCATTTATTTTAAACAGGCATTGCATAGGGAAGTACCCACAAGTCTTGATGAACAATATCTTGAAAAAATGATCAAAAAAAGTTATAGAAAACTATAGTATATGTTGGACCAATCAAGAACATCAATTCAAAATATAAAGCAAATTCAATGGTTGGAGCTGCAAAAGCAACTTCTTTATCTTCAGTGGAACAGTAAATTTTATCAGCAAAAATTCAAAGAATTTGATATCGACGTGAATAATATAGTCACTTATGAAGATTTACGTCGAATCCCAATTACCTCCAAAGAAGATCTCCAGCGTTTCAATGAAGATTTTATTTGTGTCCCAAAAACCGAAATTATCGATTTTGTAACGACTTCCGGCACTTTGGGAAAACCGGTCAATTTGGCGCTGAATGAACCCGATTTGGAACGTCTTGCCTTAAATGAAATGCGATCTTTTGAATTGGTAGGTGTAAAAAAAGAAGATGTTGTACAAATAACCACTACTCTGGACAGGCGCTTTATGGCCGGGATGGCTTATTTTTTGGGCCTGCGGAAACTCGGTGCGGGAATTGTGCGTACCGGCAGCGGATTGCCACAATTGCAATGGGATTCCATAGAGCGTTTCAAACCCAATTATCTGGTAGCGGTTCCTTCCTTTCTGCTTAAAATGATTGAATATGCCATAGAACATAAAATAGATTATAAAAACTCAATACTAAAGGCTGCGGTTTGCATTGGAGAACCCATCCGGAACCTGGATAATTCATTGAATGCCTTAGGAACAAAAATCGCAGATCTGTGGAATATTGAATTGTTTTCCACCTATGCCTCTACAGAAATGGCCACTGCTTTTACCGAATGCAAATTTCACAATGGAAATCACATCCAGCCGGATCTTATATTTACTGAAATACTCAATAAAGCAGGAGGACACGTAAAAGAAGGAGAACCCGGGGAGTTGGTAATTACAACTTTGCAAAATCAAACGATGCCCTTGCTGCGTTTTGCAACCGGTGATATACTCACATATTCTGAAAAACCCTGTGAATGCGGAAGGAACACGCTTAGGCTAAGTTCCTTGATTGGCCGAAAAAGCCAGATGATAAAACTAAAGGGAACAACTGTATATCCTCAAAACATCATTGAAGTATTGAATGGATTGGATGAAATAAAGAATTTTGTGATTGAAGCCAAAAAAGGAATTGCCGGCGTGGATGAAGTCATTGTGAAAATTCCCGATACTTTTTCTACAGATTATGTGCTCTTACTGAAAGATGCCTTTAAAGCAAAAATCCTTGTCACTCCAAAAATCGAGCGGGTTTCGGAAGCAAAGATCAACGAATTGAAAAATCAGAAAGATGCTGTTAAAGCGAAGGTTTTTCTTGATCACAGATGAACTTTAATCCCATAATATGTAACAATTGTTACTATGCACTTATAACCTGTTATGTATTTTTGCATCTTACGTCTAAGGTGTAACATAATTTTTTAAAATTTGACAATCGTTGGAAAAGTACCTTAATATAATACTGGAATCTTTCACTGGCTATTTCAATTATCTGGTTCAGGAGATTTCCAATCCATCCTGGAATAATTACTTCTACTGGCTTATTGCGGTGTCCTTGTTGGTTTGGTTTGTTGAAATTCTTATTCCATGGAGAACTAACCAGAAGATCTTCCGAAAAGGTTTCTGGCTCGACAGTTTTTATATTCTTTTTAATTTCTTCCTCTTTTCTCTGATAGGATTTAATGCGATTTCCAACGTGGGAGTGGAGCTTTTTAATGATTTTTTAGGCCTGTTTGGGATAGAGAATATCGTGGCTTTTAAGGTGCAAACCTGGCCTGCATGGAGTCAGTTATTAGTGATGTTTTTCATTGCCGATTTTATTCAGTGGAACATTCACCGCCAATTACACCGGCAGCCGTGGTTATGGGAATTTCATAAAGTGCATCACAGCGTGAAAGAAATGGGTTTTGCTGCACAGTTCAGGTTTCATTTTATGGAAACCATCGTCTACAAAACCGTACAATATATTCCGCTGGCTATGATTGGTTTTGGCATCCAGGAATTCTTTGTGGTGCATATGTTTTCTGTTTTTGTGGGGCATTTGAATCATGCAAATGTGGGATGGAATTACGGAGCTTTTGGATATATCTTTAACAATCCAAAAATGCATATCTGGCACCATTCAAAAGAGCTTCCGAAAGAACATCCCTACGGAATGAACTACGGACTTTCTTTAAGTATCTGGGATTATTTATTCGGAACGGCTTATGTCCCCAGCGATGGAAAGAATATTGAACTGGGATTTCATGGAGATGAGGATTTTCCCGAAGATTTCAAAAATCAGCTGATTTTTCCCTTCAGAAAAAAAGCCAAAGCTTCCCAACAGGAAATTTCAAAACAGGCTTAATAATAAAGTAATAAACATATATTAACCCCACAGATTTTACAAACTGTGGGGTTTTTTCGTTTGTTTTTAAAAAATCTCAAAACCTGAAATATTATAAATTAAATAGAGGCATCTGAAAGAATTCATAGACTGCTTTTTATAGCATTTTCCTGAGATTATCCTATAAATAGCATTCATAATTTTCTATATTTACAGCATTTGCTGAAAAGCAGGGTTTAAAAATTAATAATATGCAAAACAGATATAAGGTCATCGTAAATGATTCGCTGGAATACAATTTCGGAAATGAAGAAATATCCTCTTTAGATACACAAAAAATCGCTCCAACTAAATTTCACGTTTTAAAGGAAGGTCGTTCTTTCAAGGCTGAAATTTTAGAAGCTGCCTTCAATAAAAAAACGTATTCGGTTAAGATCAATTCCAATATTTATGAAGTGGTTATCTCCAATGAACTCGATCTTCTTATCGAAGAAATGGGCTTGTCTTTGGGCGAGGCGGTAGTTGTGAACGATATTAAGGCACCTATGCCGGGATTGATCCTGGATGTAAATATAAAAGAAGGGGATGCCGTAAAAGAGGGAGATTATTTGCTTGTTCTGGAAGCGATGAAAATGGAAAACACCTTAACCGCACCCAGGGACGGGGTAGTGAAATCAATTTCTGTTAAAAAAGGAGAAACGGTTGAAAAAAATCAGTTATTGATAGAGATGGACGCCCCCCAGCATCCGAAGGGGGAGTAATAAAAAATTCCATTTACATGAATATGGTATAAATAATTGGCTATGAAGATCATCAAATAGAATTGATGTTTTCTGGTGAAAATTAAATTGAATAAATGAAAAAAATATTAATAGCCAATCGCGGGGAGATTGCCTTAAGGGTTATGAAAACGGCTCAAAAAATGGGCATCAAGACAGTTGCTGTTTTTTCTACTGCCGACAGGAATGCACCTCACGTTAAATTTGCAGATGAAGCTGTTTGCATTGGCGAAGCTCCTTCAAATGAATCGTATTTATTGGGCGATAAAATAATAGAAGTCGCAAAGGAATTAAAGGTGGATGGAATACATCCCGGATATGGTTTTCTCTCTGAAAATGCCGATTTTGCTGAAAAAGTGGAGAAAAATGGTATCACCTGGATTGGCCCGGGTTCCAAAGCGATCCGGATTATGGGAAGTAAACTTGCAGCAAAAGATGCTGTAAAAAACTTTGGAATACCTATGGTTCCCGGAATTGATGAGGCAATTACAGATGTTGAAAAGGCCAAGAAAATCGCAAATGAAATTGGTTTTCCAATTTTGATAAAAGCCTCTGCAGGAGGTGGCGGAAAAGGGATGCGGATAGTGGAACAGGAGATGGATCTGGAAGACCAAATGAAACGTGCCATCAGTGAGGCGGTATCCGCCTTTGGAGATGGAGCTGTTTTTATCGAAAAATATATTTCCTCTCCGCGGCATATTGAGATTCAGATCCTGGCCGATACTCACGGAAATACACTTCATCTTTTTGAACGGGAATGCAGCATACAAAGGAGACATCAAAAAGTGGTGGAAGAAGCACCTTCTGTGGTTTTAACGGAAGAAATCCGTAAAAAAATGGGGGATGCGGCAATTAAAGTCGCTCAGGCCTGTGATTATGTAGGAGCGGGAACTGTTGAGTTTTTGCTGGATGAAAACAAGAATTTTTATTTTCTGGAAATGAATACAAGGTTACAGGTGGAACATCCGGTGACCGAATTTATAACCGGGATAGATCTGGTAGAACAACAAATAAAAGTAGCGTGGGGTGAAACTCTCGCCTTTTCACAACAGGATTTGAAGATCTCCGGACACGCTGTTGAACTGCGAATTTATGCCGAAGACCCTTTGGATGATTTTATGCCCAGTGTGGGAACCCTGGAGCGTTACAGAACTCCGAGTGGCGAAGGAATTCGTCTCGACGACGGATTTGAGGAAGGAATGGAAGTGCCCATTTATTACGACCCGATGCTTGCTAAACTCATCACCTACGGGAAGAGCAGGGAAGAAGCTATACAGTTAATGCTGAAAGCGATCAAAAACTATGAGGTAAAAGGAGTGATGACCACCCTTCCGTTTGGAAAATTTGTCTTTGAGCATGAAGCCTTCCGAAGCGGAAATTTCGATACCCACTTTGTGAAGAATTATTATTCTGCAGATAAACTGCATTCTGAGATTGAAGAGGAAGCAAAACTCGCTTCTCTTGTTGCGTTACAACAGTATTTGAAGGATCAGGAATTGTTGCGTTTACCGAATTAAAGAGATACTATGAGCCAAAATAAAGAGGAATTAAAGAATAAAATTGCGGAGGCACATTTAGGCGGCGGTGAAAAACGGATCGCCAAACAGCACCATCAAAAGAAATTAACCGCCAGGGAACGGGTGGATTATTTACTGGATGAAGGTTCTTTTGAAGAGATTGGAATTCTGGTTACGCACCGTACAACCGATTTTGGAATGGAAAACCAAAAGTTCTACGGGGATGGTGTTGTAACCGGTTATGGAACTATTAACAGCCGGCTGGTTTATGTTTTTGCTCAGGATTTCACGGTTTTTGGAGGATCTTTATCTGAAACTCACGCCGAAAAAATATGCAAAGTAATGGATCATGCGATGAAGGTGGGAGCTCCTATAATTGGTTTGAATGATTCTGGCGGTGCAAGGATCCAGGAAGGAGTGCGTTCTTTGGGTGGTTATGCCGATATTTTTTACAGAAATGTGCAGGCTTCCGGAGTTATTCCGCAAATATCTGCAATTATGGGCCCCTGTGCAGGAGGTGCGGTTTATTCCCCTGCGATGACAGATTTTACTTTGATGGTACAGGATACCAGTTATATGTTTGTTACCGGGCCAAATGTGGTAAAAACGGTGACCAATGAAAATGTAACTTCTGAAGAGCTGGGAGGTGCAAGTACACATTCTACTAAATCTGGCGTAACGCATCTCACTTCTGTGAGTGATATCGCCTGTTTGGAAGATATTAAAAAACTGCTGAGTTACCTTCCGCAGAACAATAAGGAAACCACTGAAAAGCTGCCCTTTGTATTTGAGGATGAACACCGGGAAAAGCTCGATAATATTGTGCCGGACAGCTCTAATAAGCCTTATGACATGCATGAGGTTATCAAGGGTATTATCGACGCAGATTCCTTTTTTGAGATCCATAAGAATTATGCCGAAAATATTATTGTTGGGTTTGCAAGATTAGGCGGGCGAAGTATTGGAATTGTGGCAAATCAACCCATGAGCCTTGCCGGGGTATTGGATGTTGATTCCTCTAAAAAAGCGGCAAGATTTACACGTTTTTGTGATTGTTTTAATATTCCTCTTTTGGTACTGGTGGATGTTCCGGGATTTTTACCGGGTACAGATCAGGAATGGAACGGTATCATCCTTCACGGCGCCAAACTGCTTTATGCACTTAGCGAAGCCACTGTGCCGCGGGTTACGGTTATCACGAGGAAAGCTTATGGAGGTGCTTATGATGTGATGAATTCCAAACACATAGGAGCCGATCTTAATTTTGCCTGGCCAACTGCTGAAATTGCAGTAATGGGAGCAAAAGGTGCCAGTGAGATTATTTTCAGGAAAGAGATTCAGGAAGCTGAGAATCCGGAGTTGAAATTATCTGAAAAAGAAACCGAATATGCCGAAAAATTTGCCACTCCATTTGAAGCGGCACAACGAGGATTTATAGATGAGGTGATTATGCCTAAGGATACACGAAGAAAATTACTAAAAGCCTTTAGTATGCTGGAAAATAAAAAGGTGTTACGGGCAGACAGGAAACACGGGAATATTCCGCTATAAATTATCAAGGTAAAAGTTTCAGGTACCCCGTCTTGATTTAAATCCTGACGGGGTTTAATTTTAAACCCGTTTTTATAGATACTATTCCGTCCGGGTGAGATTTCATCGGTCGGTATTCCGGGATATTTCTTTCTTTGACAAATCACGTGAGTTTTCTGCGAAGGAATGATAAATTCAATAATTTTTAAGATTGTTTATTTTCAGAAGAAAGTGTAAAAGAGGGCAGTGAAATTTTATATTTTACAACTACCAGTCGTATACTTATAACAATAAGCGAGGTAACTATATAGATTACATCTGTATTGACCCCTAAATCATACAGGATCACGAATGTCAGCGCACCAAGAATGGAAGCTGTTGCGTAAATTTCCTTCCTGAAGATCACCGGGATCTCGTTACATAAAATATCACGTATCACTCCTCCAAAAGTTCCTGTCATAGCTCCAATAGCTATAGAAACTATTGGACTAAGGCCATTTTGAATTCCCGTTTCCACTCCTGTTATAGTGAAAATTCCGAGTCCAATGGTATCGAACAGAAAAAGTGAGGTTTTTAGATAATTGATCTTATTTCTAAAGATGATTGCAAGAATTGTTACGAGTCCTATTAAGTACATATAAATGGTGTTTTCCATCCACATAACAGGGGTGTTACCCAGCAGTATATCCCTAAGCGTTCCACCTCCAATAGAGGTCACAAAAGCTATTATGAAAATTCCGAAAAGATCAAGTTTTCGGTGCATCGCGGCTAAAGCTCCAGAAATAGCAAAAGCCATGGTTCCCAGTAAATCGAGTATGTTAAAGAGAGATATTTCCATTTTCAAGGCAAAGGTACTTTTTAAAGGTATATTTTAAAGCAAACATTTGAGTTTTTAGAAATTATGGCATAAATTGAACTTTGTTAATCTTAATCAAAAGTCAAAACTAACCAGAAATTACTGTAAGGTTAAGGCTAAAGTTCCTACTTTTACAGTATTAAATTTATATGAAACATCCATGAGAGTAAAATTTCTCACACAGGAGAATGATTATTTGGATGTTACTTCCGATAGCTATCGGGAGACCGCTAAAACAATAATAAAAACAGATGAAATGACCGATACAATCGAAAGAATAAAATGTTTGATAATAGGCTCGGGTCCTGCGGGTTACACTGCGGCGATATATGCAGCCCGTGCAGACATGCATCCTGTGTTATATACAGGAATGGAGCCAGGAGGGCAACTAACAACTACTACTGAAGTTGACAATTTTCCCGGATATCCAGATGGAATAGATGGGCCTGCAATGATGATTGACATGCAAAGGCAAGCTGAGCGATTTGGAACAAAGGTGAGGATTGGGATGGTAACGGAAGTTGAATTTAGCAAAGAACCCGGAGGGATCCATAAAGCCTGTGTAGATAATGCTACCTGGGTAGAAGCTGAAACAGTTATTATTTCTACAGGAGCAACGGCAAAATATTTAGGACTTCCAAGTGAACAGCGTTTACGAGGAGGCGGGGTATCTGCCTGTGCGGTTTGTGATGGTTTTTTCTATAAAAATCAGGAAGTTGCCATCGTTGGTGGGGGAGATACCGCCGCCGAGGAAGCTACTTATCTTGCAAATATTTGTAAAAAAGTGACTATGCTGGTTAGAGGTGATGAAATGCGGGCTTCCAAAGCGATGCAGCACCGGGTGACAAGCACCAAAAATATAGATCTTCGATATAACACCCAGGTTGATGAGGTTTTAGGCGAACAGGTTGTAGAAGGTTTACAAATGGTGAATAACAAATCTGGGGAAAAGGAAACAATTGAAATTACAGGTTTATTTATCGCTATTGGGCATAAGCCAAATACCGATATTTTTAAGGGCCAGCTGGATATGGATTCTATGGGATATTTAGTTACCGAAGGTAAGTCCACTAAAACCAACCTTCCGGGGGTTTTTGCTTCCGGAGATGTTCAGGATAAGGAATACCGGCAGGCAGTTACCGCTGCTGGTACAGGTTGTATGGCCGCTTTGGATGCCGAACGCTATTTGAGTACTATTGAAAAGACAGAAGAAAAAGAGGTTACTGCCAATTAAATAATCTCAGTACAAAATAGTTTAAAATAAAAAAGTCCCGAATTTCGGGACTTTTTTTGACTTTAGGATTTCCTAGTTATCGTCACCATCAATTTTAACCTTTTTCTTTACATTACCATCATCATCGGTTTTTATTTTTATTTTCTTATCGTCAGTTTTTATTTTTATTTTTTGCCCGTCTTCGCTTACTTTAACTTCAGCGTCTTCAGTTAAGTCATCGGCTTCGTTGGTTTCCCTGCAAGCTACAAGAGATATACTCATTGCAAATAATAATAAACTTACTTTAAAAAATCGTTTCATAATTTCGTGAATTAATTGGTTATCGGGGACAAATCTATTCTATAGGAATGTACGCAGTTATATTTTTAACACTATACATGTTTTTTCGTTAAAACTTATACAATTATCATAATCAGCTGGATTACAGCCAGTATTTTCTTCATAAGAAAATGATCTTTTGGTATCTGAAATCTCAGGTATTAAATCATGTCCTGTTAAGGCACCAAATATACTTACCAGCGTCGCGATTAGGAAATTGGTTAGAGCGGTCATTTTTTAATTGTTTTGAATTTCTATTCCGTCCCGGGAGATCCGTATTTTATTGGTTTCATCCTTATTTATATTTATTCCTTTCCCATTGATTCTGATTTTCACATTATCTGTTGAATCTCCTCCTTCAAAATCTATGGTTCCATCAAATTCATCTTCATTATCCCAGGAGTCCTCTTCCCAGTTGTCTCTTTCAGATTGAGGACAGCTTGCACAGAGGATGGAATTCTCAGCGATTTTTAAATAATTTCCTTCCTGGTCATAATTTAAAATATTGCCATAATAATCAGAAGACCGGTGAAAGGAGGCTATATTTTTATCGGTATAAAGGGTAGAGCCTTCCGGTAGATATACTACGACCCTAACCTCCTGATCTCTGTAGTGATCCTTGAGATTGGCGGTGAAATAAGAATCGAGGAATAGCTCATTTCCTAAAAAATTGGTATTGTACCTAATATTTTCACCGCGCTGTTTGGCATCTTTGTAATCACTTCCATCAGCGGTTTTTATGATCTCGATCCTTCCTGTAGAATCCTTGGTAGATTTAACAACCAGTCGAACATCGGTTGAATACATTATCTTGTTATCTTTCTCATCAAATTTCAGTTTTAAATCGGTTTTATAGGCTCCGGAAGAATAATCGGGATTATATTTCATCGCCAGATAAAGTGTGTCTTGCGGTGTAATAGGCAAGACTTCGGTGGTTACCACTTCCCCCTCAAAAGCCCGCTGAGTTGCCTGTTTAATCCCCAGAACAGCAAGTCCTATTATGGAAAGTAACCAAAGCCCCAACAAAACCAGTTTTGCAGGAGTTCCAATCGATTTTAATTTTCTGACCAAAATTTTCAACCCCAGGATGAACAGGAAGAAAAATGGTATCCCAACAGCGAAGAATGTTAACAGGGATATTGTCCAAAGTGGAGCACCTATTCCTGCCATCTCAATATAATCTGTCCATGGCGCATCTATAATTCCGAAGGTTCCTACCGTGAAAAGAGCGATAAAAAGTCCAATTAAGGTTGTTCCAGCTATTAGAAGGATAAGAATTCCTATTAATTTCACAAAGATATTCAGTAAAAACAGAATTCCGGATCCAACACCCTTGGCTGCCGAAGAAGCTCCGGTCCTGGCCTGATTTCCGTATTTTTCATAATCCACATTTCGAACTTTTCCGCTAACATCATCAAAACCCTCCCTTATTTTTCTTTCAATATTGGTGATGTTCACCGCTTCGCCGCGCATAGAAAGTTTATCGGCTGTGGTTTTAGCTTCGGGAACGAAGATCCAGAGTGCGATATAGATAAGGATAAAGGCGCCGCTTGAAGCCAGGGTAAGTATGATCCAAAGCAATCGTACCCAGATAGACTGGATTCCAAGATAGTGGCCCAGTCCTGAAGAAACCCCGCCCACGTAAGAATGATCGGTATCGCGGAAAAGTTGCTTTCCGGATGGTTTAGAGCGGGCATAGGTTGGTTCATCCTCAAAGATTTCCTCATCGAGCATATAGTCTTCCGGCTGTCCCATAATAGCTATCACTTCTTCTACTTCCCGGATGCTTATTACCTGGCGATCGGTTTTTGTTTTTTCACTAAATAATTCAGCAATACGGGCTTCAATATCAGCCAGGATTTCCTCCCGGCCCTGGGCATTACTTAAGGAGCGTTTAATTGCATCCAGATAATGTTGCAATTTTATAAAAGCATCTTCATCAATATGAAAGAAAATGCCTGCAAGATTTATATTGACTGTCTTATTCATGATTCTTGTTTTTTTGTGTGGTTACTATAGCTACAGCGGTTTGCAATTCATCCCAGGTATGGGTAAGCTCTTTGAGAAAATCCTTTCCGGTATCTGTTAATCCGTAATATTTTCTTGGTGGCCCACCGGTAGATTCTTCCCAGCGATAGTTAAGCAAACCGGCGTTTTTTAATCTAGTGAGCAGTGGATAAATAGTGCCTTCCACTACCAGTAATTTTGCGTCTTTAAGCGTTTCGAGGATTTCTGCAACATAGGCATCATTATCTCTTAACACAGAGAGGATGCAGTATTCCAGTACGCCTTTACGCATTTGCGCCTTGGTGTTTTCAATGTTCATAGCGTTTGGTTTTGAGTGTTGTTAAACTGTTCATTTTTTGATTGATGATCCCCAAGCGGAGTTGGAGTGATGAAATTAATGGTTAAAGGATATTTGTATAAATGTCCTTCACTGGCTTTAACCGTTGCGGTGATGACGCAAACAATTTCCAGGATGAACAATGCCAGTAAAAGGATTCCTATAAAGCCTATAAAAAATAAAAGAGGCAGAGCTTTTCCCAGATCTCCAATATGAATTAAATCTGGTGAAAAAATAAAAGGTTCCTGAAAAGTGAAATTTACTCCCAGAAAAACGATTCCCGCTATTCCTAGACAAACCAGTAAAATGAAATACAGAAAAATACTTATCTGGAAATTCAGTGCCTGTTTTCCGTGGTCGTCCACAAATGGATCATTCTTTTTTGCAGTCCATAAAATTAGTGGAAGTATAAAATTCCCAAGGGGAATAATATATTTTGAAAATGCAGAAACATGGATGAGTGCTGCTATAGTTTTATCGGGATTTGTGGATTGTGAGTTCATCGTTTTTATTTTTATAATACAAATATATGTCTTAAAGAAGGTATTATGCAAAGCAAAGTACTGTATATATTTAAATTTTATGAAAAGTTTAACATTTCGGTATGTTCTAAAATTTGAATACTTTTAGAAAAAATACGATCATACTTATGGATTTAACGCCGGGAAAACTCAATAAATTTTTAATGTTCAAATTGCCAAGTGCCTGGATTAGTGGGGTACGTGTGAAAGAAATCAGTGAAGAGCGCTGCGAGGTTGGTGTAAAACACAGATGGATCAATCAGAACCCTTTCAATTCACTTTATTTCGCGGTCCAGGCCATGGCAGCCGAATTAAGTACAGGAGCTTTGGTAATGGGCCATATTCGCGAAAGCGGGGGAAAGATTTCCATGCTGGTAGCTCAAAATAAGGCGGTTTTCACCAAAAAGGCAACCGGAAAAATACGCTTCGTATGCAGTGATGGGAAATTGATCAAGGATGCCATAGACAAAACAATCTCTACGGGCGACGGACAAACATTCTGGATGAAGTCTGTTGGAACTAATGAGGAAGGAATTGAAGTTTCTACTTTTGAATTTGAATGGACGATCAGGAAGAAATAAGCACGAAATTCATTATTGTCTTGTTCAGGCATGGGTGATGTAGTTAGGGAGACAGAAGGTTTAATTTCACGATTTGTATGGAATTTGAGCTTCCTTAACTAAAATAATGACTAAAGGATTTCATAATTGCTGGTTAAAAAGGGAGAAGATCAGGAATTTTTCACTATATTTAAAAAGTATTAAAATTTAAAGCCTATTGATTTATTTCTACTCTTTTAAGCTAATCATTCAATAACCTAAAAAATTTCAAATTATGGCGAGAGCGATGTTTGAATACACCAAAACTATCTTGCATAAGGTTAGTTTTGATGCGGTTCTTTTCTGCAAAGAAGTAAAAAAAGCAATTCAGCGTTTACTTCCTCATGAAATCGAGGAATTAAAAATCTGGATTATTTCATTAACCAGACAGAACCCGGAATTAAATCAATGTCTAATATATTTAAACTAAAAAATAAGCGGCCTCAAAGCCGCTTATTTTTTTTGAAAAGGCTATGAAATTAGGTTTCGAAAAAGTTTTTGCTCTTTATAATTGAAAACTTTTAATTTCATCTGCTAAAGAATTTATACTTTCCTAATCTTTCTTTCATGCTATAGTTCATTTGAAGTATTTGTATTCAATACTTTGATATAAAATTTAACATATTCTTATTTATTTTGTAGATTACCCCTCTTTAACTGAATTATATGTCCAATTTCGATATTCTCTTGAATTTATCGCTAGCATTTCTGCTTAAACTGAGTTTTAATTCAGTTATACAAATTTTGGGAACATTCCGAAAAGCCAAATCAATTCCGAAGTAGAAAAAATTAAATCATTCAATATGAGAATTATTTTTAAAATCTTTTCTTTATTTAGTTTAAGCTTGTTGTTTGCAAGTTGTTCAACAGATAATAATCCTACAATTTTAACAGCCACTACTCCTACTGTTACTTTGGAGTCAACAGCTGCAGATGTAGAAAAAACCTATACCACTATCGAAATCAGCGGGTTGGTTGATGATGACGGGGGAGATCCTGTTGTAGCCCGTGGAACGGTATGGAGCACCGTCACTAATCCAAGCTTAAGTGATAATTTCACCACAGAATCTTCAGCAAACTTTACCAGTGAAATTGAAGGTCTTGAAGCAAATACTAGCTATTATTTTAAAACTTATGCGACAAACGCAGAAGGTACAGCCTACAGTAATGAAAAATCGATCACCACGAATTCTTTAGGAGGGACTACCTGGGATTTTCATGTAGTTTACGACCAAAATACTTCCTGGCACGGAGATGTGGTATTCAATGCCGATGGAACAGCTGTTTATGATGAGCCTACTTCTCCGGGGACTTATCTTACTAATGGTACCTGGACTTTAACAGGTAATGATCTTTTTTATGATTTTGATAGCTCAAACCCAGGCAATGTTACATATACCGGTCCTATAGAAGTAGAACAAATGAGTGGTGTTTTCAATTATCCTAATCATCAGGGAACCTGGACGGCAGTGGAATACTAAAGTTCACTGTTTCTTATTTATAAAAAAGCTGTCTGATGAAATTATTTTCAGACAGCCAATTTTTTATTCAGAAAATCTAATTAGACTTTTTAAACTGCAGCTTCTTTTTACTCTTGCTTAAAGGACTTATGATCTTCACATTTTGAAAGGCGATAGCACCTTTTACAACTCCGGAGATTGTACTTTTAAGCGCCTCTATGATGTGTATTTTAAGTTCACTTTTATTGTAGATAAGGCTTACCTCCCTTGCAGGTACAGGATCTTGAAACATTTTTAAATTTTTACTTTCGTTTTCATTCAAATCCAGGGTGTGCAAATAAGGAAGTAATGTCATTCCCAAACCTTCATTGGCGAGTTTAACCAAAGTTTCAAAACTTCCACTTTCCAATTGGAAATGGTCACCATTTAAATTTTTGGGTGTTTTACATAAATTTAGAATTCCATCCTTGAAACAATGACCATCCTCAAGCAATAAAATATCATCGATATCAAGATCTTCTACTTTTAGCTTTTCAAGTTTTGAAAGACGGTGACTTTGGGGAATATAGGCCACAAAAGGTTCATAATATAAAATCTGTTCCTTGATGTTTTCCGTTTCCAGGGGAGTAGCGGCAATTGCAGCATCCAAATGGCCTTCCTTGAGTCGCTCAATAATAGTATCTGTATTGAGTTCTTCGATTTTAAGTTTGACCTTTGGATATTTTTTGATGAAATTATTTAGAAACATAGGCAAAAGCGTTGGCATTATGGTAGGAATTATGCCAATCCTGAAAGTGCCGCCTATAAAACCTTTCTGCTGATCTACAATATCCTGAATTCTATCGCTTTCATTTACAATATTTCGAGCCTGATTAACAATTTTTCGCCCGGTTTCGGTAAGCTGAATAGGTTTTTTACTCCGGTCAAAAATACGAACTCCCAATTCATCTTCAAGTTTTTGAATTTGCATACTCAAGGTAGGCTGGGTTACAAAGACTTTTTGAGCTGCTTTGGTAAAATTTTGATATTCAGCAACTGCTAATACATACTGTAATTGGGTAATTGTCATAAATCAAATTTAATAATCAAATACAAATGTATTGATTATTTCTATTTGATTGTTAAAAAATAAACAATTCATCTATAGTTTAGTTCAGAAATATAATTTCCATCTTCAACGGCTCTCGGGAAACTTCAAATTTTGAGTCTTCCCAAACAGGAGGGCCATTAGGGTTTACCTTGTTATTTGATATTCCATAAGGTTCCCCTGGTTTCCCGCCAGGTTCAAAATCCATTTTATTATTGCCGTTCAGATCATGAAAACCAGATATTGCATAGGTTCCGGGAGGAACTCCTTCAAAGGTTATCGTGGCGCTTCCGTTTTTAATATCCCCTTTGGCTGTATATTTAGGAGCGGATTTCATAAAGATCATTTCAGTATAAATACCCATTAGCAAACAACCTTCATTACTGGACAGATTATTTACACTCACGGTAACTGTGGAGGTGTTTTCAGATTGAGAAAAGGCAAATGTAGAAACAAACAATGTTATAAATAGAATCAAATATTTCATAAGAATCAGGTTTTGAGAAAGTCAAATCTAACACAGTGAAACTGGATTATATACAAAATATTCTTAATTGTGACTTATTTGAGAGTAAAGCGACTTAAAATTATACCTACAATATCCCCCGGGCTTTTATCTCGAGATATTTATTAATAGTGTTAACCGTAAGTTCTTCCGGACGGGTTAAAACGGTTTGAATTCCGTGTTGTTGAAGTGTTTTAACAATCAACCTTTTTTCGTAGTGGAAATCTTCTGCAATAATTTGATGGGCCAGTTCCGGTACTTGGTAGGTTTCATTTTGGATAGCTTTTTCCAGCTCGGTGTTTTCAAAAAGTACCACCACCACGATATGCTTTTTAGAAAGTGCTTTCAAATAGGGAAGTTGCCTGTTCAAAGCATTCATATGTTCAAAATTGGTATACAGCATGAGCAAACTGCGATGGGTAAGTTGTCTTTTAACCGTGGTATACAGCAACCCAAAATCTGAATCGCGAAATTCAGTTGTAATATTATAGAGATTGTGAAGGATTAAATTGAGCTGGGTTTTTTTAGCGTTGGCGGGAAGCAGGCTTCCTATCTTGTTTGAAAAAGAAAGCAGGCCTACTTTATCCTTTTTTTGCAAAGCGACATTGGAAAATGCAAGACTGCTGTTTATAGAATAATCAAGTAAACTAAGGCTGTTAAAAGGCATTTTCATCAGTCTGCCGGTATCTATTACCGAATAAACCGGCTGGGCTTTTTCATCCTGAAATTGATTTACCATCAATCCGGCTTGTTTGGCGGTTGCCTTCCAGTTGATACTTCTTATATCATCTCCCGGGACATATTCCTTTATCTGTTCAAAATCCTGGGTATGTCCTATCCGTCTTATTTTCTTTAAACCAGGTTGCTTTAATCTTTTATCAATAGCCAGGAAATCATATTTCCGCATCTGAATAATGGATGGATAAACTTTAACCATTTGGTCTTCATCAAAAATCAGTCGTTTCTTCACCAATTTCAATTTGTTGGAAACAAAAAGGTTTAGTTTTCCAAAATAGTATTCCCCGCGCTCCACAGGACGAACAAAATATTGAAACTCTGTTTGGGAATTAGAATCAACTTCAGTTTTCTTCAGAAAATCGCGTTTTTGAAATTGAACCGGGAGTTCATCTATTATTTCAAGATAAACCTTATACCTGTATTTATTCTGAATTTGAATAATCACCGGGTTTTGATCTGAATTTGAGAATTTTTCAAAAAGTATTCTTTGTGCATTTATGCCATTTCTGGAAAACAAAATCACGGTATCCAGAAGGATAGCAAAAAGCAATAAAATTAATAATATCCAGGTAATGGCATACAATACCGGGATCCAGAAGGAAAACAAGAACAATCCCGCAATTCCAAAAATGGCCCAAAATACCCGTTGCTGAAAATAGATAGCTTTTATAAAGTGCACTTATCTGGGGATTTCTATAGTATTGGCAATAAGATCGATCACGTTTTCTGGAGTGATTCCTTCCATTTCTTTTTCCGGAGAAAGAATCACCCGGTGGGCAAGAACGGGAACCAGTACTTTTTTAATGTCTTCCGGAATCACAAAATCCCTTCCCTGGATTGCTGCCATAGCTTTGGAAGAATTCATCACTGCAATGGAAGCCCTTGGAGAAGCTCCCAGGTATAAATGCGGATGATTCCTGGTTTTAATAACCAGCTGCGCAATGTAATTAAGCAATTTTTCTTCCACCAAAACACCCTGAATTTGTTTTTGAAGTTCCAGAAGTTTTTCAGGAGTCAGTACCGCGATGATTCCTTCTTCGGGTGCAGCTCCCTTTCTATCATGATGAGATTGCAGGATTTCCACTTCTTCCAAAGGAGTAGGATAATCCACTTTTATTTTAAAGAGGAATCTGTCCAGTTGCGCCTCTGGCAGGGCATAGGTTCCTTCCTGTTCTATGGGGTTTTGAGTTGCCAGAACCATAAATGGTGGTGGCATCAGGTATTTTTTTCCATCTATGGTGATTTGCCGCTCTTCCATCACTTCAAATAATGCAGCCTGAGTTTTTGCCGGGGCGCGGTTGATCTCATCTATTAGCACAATATTGGAAAAAATTGGCCCCGGTTTAAATTCAAAATCGGAAGATTTCGAACTAAGTACCGAAGTTCCCAAAACATCACTGGGCATGAGATCTGGTGTAAACTGGATCCTGCTAAAATCTGTTTCCAGGGTTTTGGCAAAAAGTTTCGCGGTAATGGTTTTTGCCACTCCGGGAACGCCTTCGATTAGGACATGTCCGTTTGCCAAAAGTGCGGCTATTAACAGTTCTATAAAATTTTCCTGTCCTATGATGACTTTCCCCAATTGAGACTTTAAATCTATTACCGCTTTTTTAAGATCTTCCAGCGGAATTCGGTTGTCAAAATTTAGTTCAGGATTTTCAAAGGTTTCGTTATTCATTATTTGAGTTTTTATAGGATTGAATCATAGTATTAAGATCCTGTAATTCCTGTTTTGTTAGTTGAATTTTATTGGATAGCTCCCTGAATTTTTCAAAAAGATTTGCTGTTTCGGTTTGGCTATGTTCGCTTTTTATGGCTAATTCCGAATAAAAATGATCAGATTCCACGGAAGTATCAATTCTGTACCTCGTTCGAATATAATCATAAAAATGTTTGATTTGTTTTTGGGCAAGTGCCTTAAATTCTTTTTGTTCAAGGTAAAGATTGGCTATGGTTTTAGAATATTCATAGGTTTGATTTTTTAATGGCGCTACCACCGGAATGGCACGTTGTTTTCTTTTACCTTCAAAAATTATAAATAAAATACAGCCTGCTATTGCAAGATAGTAAGCCCACTTTAAAGCTTTGTTCCCAAGTAAAATATACAGGGGAGAGGAAGCATAGGCTTTACCTGATTTGTAGTAGGAATCCCAATAAACCTTTTCATCGCGGTTTATATATGCCAAAACCCCTTCGGCATAGTGATAGTTATCGTTGGAAAGTAAAAAGTAATTTGCCAATGCCTGTGGATTGGAATGTAAAAAAATCTCACCATCTCCAAATTGGGACTTTATAAAATTTATTTTCTTTTCTTCGGAAGCATCGTCGGTATAGTTGGCAATACCTAAAACCATTTGATTTAAAGTGTCTATTTCACTGAAATAAAGTGATTCCACGTCATAGGTAAATTTATAAGCGGTATCTCTTTTTAATTTGGGATGCACAAAATTAAGCCCTGGCCTGGAAATGAAATTTTCCATTCCGCTGTAAGTTGTGGCTTTCATGTTGAGCGTATCCAGTAAATTCTTTCCAATATATCCTGCAGAAATGAAAACCGAATTTCCCTGGGATACCCAGTTTAAGACTTTTTTGAGTTCACTGTCATCAAATGCCACAGTGTTATTCAGAAAGAAATAGGTTCCCTTTGGAGCTTCATTCAAAAACTCATAAGGGGGAATTTTTACTTTTTCAAGGGGTGTTTCCTTATTTTTGGTCCAGGAATCGAAAAGCACAAAACTCCCCAGGGCAATTTTATCGGTTTCGAGGTAGCTTGGGTTCCAATTTACCGGTTCTGGCTGAGTGGCTTCCAGGTAAGTTAAGAAAAGCACCAAAAGGAGGAAAGCTCCAAACGCTAACTTCAAACCTCTACTCATTTTGAAGGGTTTTTAGTGAAGTTTGAAAATCCTGAAAAAATCCCTGCGTCTTTTTGAAGTCATCTTCAGAAATTGGAAAACTACCGTACCAAATAAAATCATAAATCCGCATGAGCTTTTTAAGTTCCGGCCTGAAATGTTCCTTTTTCAGTTCATTTAAATATTCGGTATCAGTTTTTTGAAATTCATATTGTATCAATTCCTTCGCATTTAGTTGCCGCAGGAGTTGCAGGTAATAATAACGAACTGCGAGCCTGTAATCTCCATCACGGATCGCCTGTTCAATGAGATCGGAAATATTTTCAGATTTGATGATTTTTTCCTCTTCGGTAAGAAATACTTCAGGTTCTTCTTTAGCTGCTAAAAGATAATTTCCGGGATTCAACCGGATAAAAAGCCAGACTGCAAAAGCTACAATTGCCATGAGCAATAAATATGGCAGTAACTTCAGGAAAAAAGCGAGGATAGTGTTTGCTTCATAATCGCCAAATAACCAATCTAAAATTTGATGATACCTCATGGTCACCCATTCTTTAAACCGGGTCCACCAATTGTCTTTTTCTGCAGCATTTAGATAATCAAAAGCTTTCTCGGTTTTATATTCCTTAATTTGCTGCTCTTCAAATTTTAAAGACTCAATGCTGCCATTGGTGTCATAGCTGATCTTTTTCGGACTTTGGGAAATAGTATCCTGTGTCCAGCCAAAGGATGAACAAAAGAATAGTAGTAGGAATAAGACCAAAGAAAATTGCATAAGATTATTTTCCCAGGTTGTCGATTTGTTCAAAGGTACCGGTAAGATTTTTTTCCTCGTTTAAGTGGAAATAAATAAAAGCAATTACAATAACGCTGATGGAGTAAAGTATATATTGAATAAGAGATGCTAAAACCTGAAGCACGATTAAAACCCAATCTGAATCCAAAGCCATATCTGCTGCAGATCCTTCCTGCACCATGGTCATCATTTTTACTAAAGTGTAAATAATTAGCGGAATTTGAAATACCAGGCCAATAATATAAACCAGCAATCCTGTTACAATAAGCGTTATAAACGTCATCCACCAATTATCTTTTATGAGGGTAAAAGAATACGAAATAGAATCGGTTAAATTGGTTTGTTTAAAGATCATGATAGCTCCCACAAGGCTAAGCGGTACAAAAAGGTAAATCCCCGGGATCACAAACAGGACAAATCCTGCAAACATTATGATAGCAGAAACAAGAAAGAGCATGAGCAGCCTTCCAAAGTCGTTTTTTACCCCAGTAGTGATCTCAGCTTCCACTGTTTCTCCATCATGCCTCATATAGGATTTTATATAATGATAAATGGTTGCGTACAGGTAAGAGTAATAAATCAATAAGGTTAAAGCAAGTACGGAGAATGCAATGATGAAGTCACCGGAGGAGAAATCCATTGATTGTAATATACTTGAGGGAACCGAATAGGTGTAATAGGACAAGGCTGCAACAAGCAAAATAAAAGAGGGGCCTACCAGGCTTACCAAATAATTAAAAAGCGTTTTATAATTTTCCCTGATAAATTTAAAAGTAGCATTGATGATTTCTCCCAGCTCCCTTTTTTGTTTAAACTGAATGTAATTGTTTTGCATTTAAATTTTCTTTTTTGTTCAAATAAATTGGATAATATACATAATAGAACAGAATGCTAAGAAATGATAGACTAATAATTAAAATTGCCAACCAATCCGGCATCCAGGTTAACCTGGTTACAAATCCTTCCAGAAACCCTGCTACAATAAAAAACGGAATAGTGCTAATCACGATTTTCAATCCGTTTTTTACTCCCTGAACAAAGGAAGTAAGCCTGGTAAATGTTTGCGGGAAGAGGATGCTTTTTCCAACTGCCAGGCCGGCACATCCCGCGATAATGATTACGGAGATCTCTATGGTTCCATGAATCCAAATTGTTCTGGCAGATTCCCACAGCATTCCGTTTTGGTAAAAGAAATACTGAAAAGAACCTAACATGATAGCATTCTGCATCAAAACAAAAACGGTGCCTATTCCTGCTAAAATCCCCAACGTAAAGGCCATTAAAGCAACCCGAATATTATTGATAGTGATACCAAGGAACATATCCAGTTCTCCCATTTGTTTATAAACCGCCATTGGATCATTCTTTTCGATGTTTTCCATCGTCATATTGATGTAGGCATCTCCTAATATAGCACGGACAAAGGAAGCATCACTGGAGGCCGAAAAGGCGCCAACAGTAACAAAAACAGCAAATATTATAAAGCTTAAGAGTAATTGCTTCTGAAAATGAAAAAACATTCGCGGGAAATCTTCAACATAAAATTTCCACAGGAAGTTCCCGGATTCCTTTTTAGTGGTATAAATCTTTTGATGCGCCTGTGCAGCGAGATCATTTAAATAAATAGCGGTATTACTTTTTGGATAGTATGTTTGAGCATAACTAAGATCATCTGTAACTTCAAGATAGAGTTCAGAAATTTTTTTAGGAGGAATGGTGGTTTTTGTGCCAAGCTCCCTTTCAAATTCCAACCATTTATCCTTATTTTGCTTCACGAAAGCCGCCTCGCGCATTGGTAGTTTTTAATATCTCTCAAAGAAACGTATTTAATGGACAATTTTCAAATAGAAACCGCCCAAAATATTGGGATTCAACAAAAGGTTGCAGGAATAGGCGAGAGAATATTAGCTTTTTTGGTGGATACTTTTTTGCTCATCGCCTATGGAATTTTATCATCTTTGGCTATTGCAGGCCTTGGGATGGAGGGCGGAGACCTTTGGGTTTACTATTTAATAATAGGTTTGCCCATATTTTTATATTATTTATTGTTTGAATCCTTTAACAATGGAAGGACGCCTGGAAAGGCTGCGTTAAACATACGAGTTGTAAAACTGGATGGTTCACGTCCACGGTTTAGTCAATTTTTAGTCCGGTGGTTATTGAGATTAATCGATGTCACCCTGGCAAGTGGAAGCATTGCTGTGGTAACTATTCTTTTAAATGGAAAAGGTCAGAGACTGGGAGATATGGCAGCCGGTACCACGGTAATTTCTGAAAAAAAACAGCTTGGTTTATCACAAACTTTAATGGTTGATCTCCCTGAAAATTATATCCCGAAATACCCTCAGGTTGCCCTGTTAAAAGATAAAGATATTCAGAACATTAAGAGTTTATATCAAAATGCCAGAAGGGACGGAAATCATAAGGTGATTTTATCCCTTTCAAAAAAAATTTCAGAGTTACTGGAAGTTGAACCACAGGAGACTCCATCTAATTTTGTGAAGACCATCCTCAGGGATTTTAATTATTACACTCAGCAATAAGTTAGTCGATTATTTCAACCTCCATTTTCACATTTTGCATTGGCCATTCTCCTTCGCCCACAGGTTGTTTGTTAATGCTGTCCACAACATCCATACCTTTTGTAACCCTTCCAAAAACGGTATGGTCATTATCAAGGTGATGAGCGCCCCGCTCGCTTTGCACTATAAAAAATTCAAAAGGGGAAGAAGCCTTACTCACATTTTGCTCGGCATATTTTGCTGCCGAAAAAGCGCCCCTGGTATGGCGATGTCCGGCTTCAAATTCACTTGGAATAAGAAAAGACCCAATGTTGTTTCTTTTGATACTGGTTTCACGGTTATCTGAATTTCCTCCCTGAATGACAAAACCTTCAGCTACCCTGTGAAAATAAGTACCGTTAAAATAACCCTGTTTTGTCAAAAACAAGAAATTACCCCTATGTAAGGGAGTATCCCGATACAGAGTAACTTCAATATCTCCAAAACGCGTTTTTATCCTTATCCGGTTTTCTGGATTCTCCTTTCCGTATTCAAGTAAAAAAGGAATTAATTCTTCCTGGACCAGCATAGGTTCCTCATTGATCACGAGTTTCTTTTCTTCCTTTTTTTCTTCCCGGATCTTCTTAATTAAAGAAGAATCCTTATCGGTTTTGGTACTGTTTGTAGTTGTTTTGACATTAATATTCTTCGATTTTTGCGTATCTTCACAACTTGCAAAAAACAGAAATAGTAAACTCGAAAGGAGTAAAATATGTTTGCTCATGAAATTCTCTGATTTTAGGTCTAATATGCCAAATTTAAAAAAAATTGATCTTCCGGGAGAGGAAGCTCACTATAAATTGGCGCCAATAATTAGGGTGAAGGAATTGGAAAACCTGGATATTGAATCCAGAAAGCCAAATAAGGCTGGTGTAATGGCTGTTTTTTATCCGGACCAGAAAGAAAACACAAAGCTTGTTTTGATTTTAAGGAGAACCTATAAAGGGGTACATTCCAATCAGGTTGGTTTCCCGGGCGGAAGGGTAGAGCTTTTTGATAAGAATTTAAAACATACTGCACTTAGAGAAACCGAAGAAGAAGTAGGTATACCAAAGCAGGAGGTCGAGGTGATAAAAAAACTGACAAAGTTATATATCCCACCCAGCAATTTCTGGGTCCATCCTTATGTGGGATTGGTGAATAAAACCCCATATCTGGTTCCGCAGGAAAGCGAAGTGGAACAGATACTGGAGGTTGATATTGATCATTTTCTGGATGAGAAAAATATGATCACTGAAACCCTGAATACCTCTTATGCCAAAAATATACTGGTTCCCGCCTTTAATTTAAACGGGCATATAGTTTGGGGCGCAACGGCGATGATGCTAAATGAATTGAAAGTATTGCTTAAGGAAGTTCTTTAATCCCTTATTGAGGGTTTAACCGGCCTTGACGGACGGGCATGTTCCCCGAGTCCTGCCCGAATCGTTCAGGCGGGCCTCCCGAAAATATCGGAAAAAACCTTGTGGGCTTGCCGAGGTTTTTGAATGAGAATTTATTTATATTGGCTCTTTTTTTGAGAGCTATTCAATTTTAATCGCTCATTGAGGGTTTTAACCCGTATGACGGACCGGCAGGTTCCCGAATCATTCAGTCGGGCTTCTCAAATTTTTAAAAGTATTTTCCAATTCATACCCTTTGGGCTTGCCCCGAGGTTTTTGATTAAAACAACTGTAAATGGGATTGTTAAAAAGAAATCCGTTTGGACATATTCTTATTCTTAAAAAGTGGCTAATCCGGTTTTTTGGATTATTGACGCATCGTCGTTTCCGTGGCTTCAATGAATTGCACATTGAAGGATCGGAAATCATTAAAAATCTCCCGGAAACCAATGTGCTTTTTGTCTCCAACCATCAAACCTATTTTGCCGATGTTACCGCGATGTTTCATGTTTTTAATGCGAGTTTGAGCGGCCGCGTGGATTCGATCAAAAATATTGGCTATATATGGCATCCAAAATTGAATATTTATTATGTTGCTGCCAAAGAAACAATGCAAGCAGGCTTGCTTACAAGAATAATGGCCTATGCAGGAGCGGTAAGCGTAGAACGTTCCTGGAGGTCTAAGGGGAAAGATGTTCACAGGGAGGTTAATTTAAATGATACTGAAAATATAGGAATTGCATTAAAAGATGGTTGGGTAATCACTTTTCCGCAGGGAACAACAAAGCCTTTTAAACCCATTAGAAAGGGTACCGCACACATCATAAAAAATCATAAACCCATTGTAATTCCTATTGTTATAGATGGTTTTCGTCGCTCTTTTGATAAAAAAGGCATTCGGATAAAGAAACGGGGTATCCTCCAATCTTTTCAAATCAAACCTCCTCTTGATATAGATTATGAAAATGAGACTGTTGAAGAAATCGTGGAGAAACTGGAATACGCCATAGAGCAACATCCTTCATTTTTAAAGGTTATTTCGCCGGAAATCATTGAAGATATGGAAGATCTTAATAAAGAACGGAAATGGGAATATTAAATACACCTGGATTCAAATAGCGGTGGAAATTCGACTAAAAATTTGCTTAGCACTGAAATTTTAAACCAGCAGTTATGCGGCTTCCTCTTTCTGTGCTTTTCGCATTTGCTTTACCGTAAGGGAACTTCCATCATGACTCCATCCTGGTGCGCCAAAAACATACATAAATTTATGTCCCCAATTTTTTGATTTTTTGGTATCCTCCCATATATTTTTATACTCGTGGGTTAGGATAATCCAAAGGTTGTAGGAGTTTGGCGGTGTTGAAACTCCATATTCTATATCTATTTCAGGATCGAGTTCCTTCCAGGTTCCAAAAGCTCTATCGAAAACATTTAGGAATCCACCGTGGTTTTTATCCATATATTCCAGGTTTTTGGCGTGGTGTACCTGGTGCATGGTATGCGTATTTAAAAAGCGCTCTACAATCCCCAGTTTCGGAATGTATTTGCTGTGTAATTGAAATTGCCATAAAGCTTCAATTCCCAGGCATACCACAAGCATTTCTGGCGGAAAGCCTATCATCACGATCCAAACATAAAAAAATGGTTTATATAATATGGTAAACCAACCATTTCGAACTGCGGTCCCAAGGTTAAAATTATCGGAAGAATGGTGCACAATATGAGCTGCCCAAAGAAACCGCACCATATGATTTTGACGGTGAAACCAGTAATAGGTATAATCGTCTAAAAGCATGCAGAATATCCAAACATACCATACATATCCAAAAGATTCCCATCCCATAATATTGGTGCGTACACCTGCAACTATCGGATTAAAAAGCTCATAAACAAAATTGAAGATAAGTATTGCGGATACCGTTTTAATAAGTGCTGCGATAACAGCAGAACCTATTCCAAGAGAAAGACTTGATATTAAATCTTTCCAGTTATAAAGATCTTTATTATGATGGGTTTTGCTATAGGTAAGTTCTAATAGGATTAGTCCTAAAAAACAAGGCACCCCATACACGAGGGGATTTGTGAAATCCATTTTTCTTTTATTTTAATGCCAGCAATCTTGGCTTTTTTACAAAACTAATCAATAAAGAGCAAGTAAAATATTTTATTGATTATAATTGAATATTATGATTTCGATTTTAACCTTTTGCATCAAAATTTAAAACTATTTTTGAACTGATGGCACATAGTACTTAAACCTGCAGTTTCATCAATTCCTTATAATTTTTGGAAAGACGCTTCAAAAGAATGCCATAAAGAAGCCTGTAGAACAACCATATAATACCCAGGAAAACAAGTATTAATATAGTTGTCATTCCAATAAACAAAAGCCATTGATTAAAATTAAATTCATAGGACACTGCTGCTTCGGGAACAGCATTGCTCATATGATAATTAAAGGTGAAATATAAGTAAACAAGGGAGGTTATGGCTGTGGAAATAATAACATAACCAATATAATATTTAACCGTTTTTCGAGTTTTTAATATGTTTTTCATCAATGTCGCGGAATCATCCGTAGATGAGATTTTAATATAATTTCTGTAAAATTGCCATATAAAAAAGAATGTAATCGCATAGCCAATGATATATACACCTATAGTAAATTCCTTCAGGTTAAGAAGTTCCATTTCCTTCCAATATGCTTCATCGGCAAGAAAAATGTTTAAAATTGCCCAGAACAGAAATTCCAGAATGCTTATTACAAAGATCCATTTTACAATAGAAGAGGATCGTTTCCAAATCATTTTGTTTATAGCTTCATAACTAAGCCTGGGATAATTCTCTTCCTGTTTTTTCCAGTCTTGTTTTAAAAGTTCTAATTCATCCATGCTTAGGGATTTAATATTTTTTTAAGCTTTGTCTTAACTCTGTTCATTTTCACTCTTGCATTTACTTCGCTTATACCAAGGGTTTCTGAGATTTCCTTATAATTTTTGTCTTCCAGATATAAAAAGACCAGTGCTTTGTCGATATCATTTAATTCCTTTACAGCACTGTATAATAAGGTTAACTGTTTTTCTGCTTCCCCATCATATTCTTCGGCTTGAATCCTGAAATGAACAGAATCATAATCTGTTGTTTGTATTCCCCGTTTTTTCTTTCGGTACAGGGTAATTGCCGTATTTAAAGCAACCCGATACATCCAGGTGCTGAATTTAGCCTCCCCCCTGAACTTTGGATAGGCTTTCCATAGTTGAATGGTAATCTCCTGAAACAAATCGTTATGCTCGGCCTGATCATTTGTGTAGATCCGGCAAATTTTGTGCACGATATTCTGATGCGTTTCCAGATTGGTAACAAACTGATGTTCGAGTTCTTTATCCACTAAATTTGGCTAGTAAATCATTAGTCTTAACTTCTATAAAGATGTTACAAATGTGCGAAAAATATGTTGGTTGTTTTTAAATATGTAAAATATGGATTTAAGGCTGTGCTAAAAGAAGCGGTTATAACTCTTTCGTTTGATATTTAAACTTACATTAATGTTTCCGCTGTGACATCGAAGTGTTAACTTTATAAAAAAAGAAAAATGAACATTCCTGAAACAAAGTTGCCGCGTGTTGTCATTATAGGAGGTGGATTTGCGGGTATATCCCTTGCCCAAAAATTATTAAAACTACCGCTGCAAACCGTATTGCTGGACAGGCACAATTACCATACGTTTCAGCCATTGTTATACCAGGTTTCTACCTCCGGCCTTGAACCGGACTCCATAGCCTATCCGTTGCGAAAAATTACAAGGCTTCATTCCGGTGGTTATTTCAGAATGGGGGAAGTAACTGGAATTGATGCGGAAAGCAATATCGTTCATTCAGATATTGGTGATTTAAATTATGATTATTTAGTAATCGCCACAGGTTCTAAAACCAATTTCTTCGGAAATAAAAGCATCGAAGAAAATGCAATGTGGATGAAAACCGTTCCACAGGCTTTAAATATCAGGAGTTTGATTCTTGAGAACCTGGAACAGGCTGTAATTACAGAAGATCCAGAAAAGAGAAGGGCGCTCCTTAATTTTGTGCTTGCCGGTGCCGGTCCTACCGGTGTAGAATTAAGCGGTGCTATTGCCGAATTGCGGAACCAAGTAGTTCCTAAGGATTATCCTGATATTGCTGCTGATGAGATGCAAATCCATTTACTGGAAGGTCTTGACCGGGTTTTGCCTCCTATGAGTGTGAAAGCATCCGAAAATGCACATAAATTCCTTGAGGAATTGGGGGTTCATATCCACCTTAATACCATGGTTGAAAGTTATGATGGTCACCTGGTAAAAACCAATACCGATCTTGAACTGAGATCTGAAACCTTTATCTGGTCTGCCGGGGTTACCGGGGCGCCGGTAGCGGGATTGAATGCTTCAGCAATGATTGAAAAGGCAAACAGGTATCAAGTGAACGAATTCAACCAGGTTCATGGCTATGAGAATATTTTCGCCATTGGGGATATAGCTATTATGCAAAGTGAAGACTACCCCAGAGGACATCCTATGGTTGCACAACCCGCAATTCAGCAGGGAAGCCATCTTGCCAAAAACTTTTCCCGACTTCTGAAAGGAGAGCAACTAAAAGCTTTTGAATATTTTGATAAAGGATCTATGGCCACCGTTGGAAGAAACCGTGCTGTGGTGGATATCGGAAAATTTAAATTTGGTGGATTTTTTGCCTGGTATATCTGGATGTTCATCCATTTATGGTTTTTAATAGGATTCCGAAACAGGTTTGTCACTTTCTTTAATTGGGTATACAATTATATCAATTATGATAAAGCGGCAAGACTTATTATAAGGCCTTTTAAAGGCTTTAAAATTGCAATGGAGAACAATCAGAAAAAGTCATAGAAAACATATAAAAGCTATCCGCAGCTATAAATTTCCCTAAAAAATCTTTAGAAGTAACTTCCATTTTTAAGTAGAAAATGTTAAATATCAAAAGAATAAAAACCGTACCGCTTTATTTTCCGTAAATAAGTATGTAGCATTCACTATTAGGCTTTTAAGTGAAAAATTTATTGTAAAAAGGTTTGATTTGTTTTTTTAGCCAAAATCAAATATGAAGATCTTTTCTGCCCCAATATTCACTGATCAGGTTTTTATTGTTATTTGATTTTTTTGGTTGGTTGTTGAAAGGTTTGTTCTGAAAAAGGGCAGACCTTTCATAGTTTAACTACGAATCTGGCAAGGTCTTAATCATTTATACAAGGTTCATATTCCAGAAAAAAGGCCTCCATGAGGTTCATCTTGTCATAAAAGAATTCAAACACGGTGAGCCAGTCCTTTCTGTTATGAATATTCACATTTTCCAGTTCCACAAAAATGCTTGAAATTGTTTTCCCTTCAGGAAGCAGAAAAGATTCTTCAAAAGTGGCATCCGGCAAATAATCGGTAAGCAGGATACTTTTTAATGCAATGATTTTTTCAAAATAATAAGTGCGTATAAGGGCATCCCTGGAAGAAATGTCCATAGATACCTTTGCCGTTTTATTGTCAAAGCTAAATTTAAGCTGAAGCTCTTTCATCTTTGTATCATAGAGGATCCATTTTCTGGAATATTGTTTTCCAAAACCAGTCCAGAATTCCTCCCTGATATTTTTTGATTCTTCCTTGCTGAACATTCTTATAAAAAATAAGCCAAAGCGATCCCGAAAATGATTACCCCAAGTTTGGCAGCATTGAAGGAGTGATTTTTAGAGGCTTCAAATAAAATAGTTGTGGAAACGTGAAGAAAAATTCCTATTACTATTGCATTGATATAGGTTCCGTAGGCACTGATTTCCAAAATATTTGCCTGCAACCAACTACCCAGCGGAGTCATCAAAGCAAATATTCCCAGAAAAATGATGGCTTTTGGTTTGCCAATTTTTGAATTTAAAAGAAAAGCAGATAAAATTGCTGCTACCGGTATTTTGTGAATTACCACGCCATGAAGTAAATGTTCGCTTTGCTCCAGCGGGAAACCTTCCAGGAGCGAATGAATACTTAAGCTTATCAAAAGCAGCAATGGAAATTTATTGGTTTGTTTATCCAGATGCATATGTCCGTGCTCAACACCTTTTGAAATGAATTCCAGAACTATCTGTAATAAAAGCCCCATCATTATAAAAATTCCTACCTGTTCGTTTCCAGATCGATATACCTCGGGAAAAAGTTCAAATACAGTAACCGAAAGGAGATAGGCACCGCTGAAAGAAAGTAAAAACTGAAACCTTTTGGAGGAGGAGGGTTTTAGAAATAAAGAAATTATAAAACCGATGAGTACGGCAAGTAACGGTAAAATATAGATCATGAATTTATAATGCTTTAAACTTTATACGCCAATTAGGCTGAAATTCTTTTAATCCATCATTGATGGATAATCCAAATAAGCCTGAAATCGGGTTTATCTGGTTAGGCTGTAATTATTATTTGGGACAAAATTAATGTATTTTTGCGGTTATAGAATTGAAGAAAATGGGAAATAATTTTGAAATGGTAGCAAAAACCCTCTTCGGGTTTGAACCAATATTAGCTAAGGAATTAAGAGCCTTAGGTGCAATGGATATAAAGGAAGGCACCAGGAATGTTCGTTTTTCCGGAGATAAGGGGTTTATGTACAAGGCAAATTTGTGTCTGCGTACCGCTATTAAAATCTTAAAGCCCTTTAAATCCTTTAAAATTACTTCAGAAGAAGATCTTTACCGGGAAGTAAATAATATTGCCTGGGAAGAATTCATGGAGTTTACAGACACCCTGGCTATTGATGCCACGGTACATTCAGAAAAATTTACACACTCCAAATATATAGCTCAAAAGACCAAAGATGCTATTGTTGACAGGTTTAGGGAGAAATTCGGTCAAAGACCGGATGTGGATCTTGATTTTCCAACCCTTAGGATCAATGTGCATATAGAAAATGAATATTGTAATTTGTCCCTGGACAGTTCCGGGCAATCCCTTCATAAAAGAGGCTATAAAACTGCCACCAATATCGCCCCAATCAATGAAGTTCTTGCGGCAGGTTTGCTGTTGCTTTCAGGATGGGAAGGGCAATGTGACTTTTTGGACCCTATGTGTGGGAGCGGAACTATTTTAATTGAAGCAGCCATGATCGCTTCCAATATTCCGCCGAATTTAAATAGAAAGGAATTTGCTTTTGAAAAATGGAAAGACTGGGATGTTGATCTTTTCGAGCAAATTGAGGCTTCGGTATTGAGAAAAGTAAAAGATTTTCATTTCACCATAACAGGATATGATACTGCTCCTTCTGCTATTATGAAAGCAACAGATAATATTGAAAATGCAAACCTTTCAGAATTTATCAAGGTAAGACAGCAGGATTTTTTCGAGAGTGAAAAGGAGCGTGAAAGATATCTTCATATGGTTTTTAATCCTCCTTATGGCGAACGTCTTGATATTGATATGCCTGTTTTTTATAAGCGGATAGGGGATACCCTGAAACAAAATTATCCAGGGACCGAAGCCTGGTTTATCACCTCAAATCTCGAAGCAATTAAACACGTAGGACTTCGTCCCTCCAGAAAGATCAAATTATTCAACGGTGCTTTGGAATCTAAATTTCTGAAATATGAAGTTTATGAAGGAACCAAAAAGCTTCATAAAATAAAAGATCTGCAGGATTAATTCTTTGATTTTTTATACAGCGGAATCAAATAGGAGATAGTATAACCGTAGCCAACCCCAAATGAACTATCGTCATAGCTGCGGTTAAAACCGGGAATGGTGAGATTGTCAAAATTTGAAGGTGTGCTTTGAGTAACCCTTCTTTTTAACTGAAGATTCGCGCCCAGGAATATATTATTAAAAAGTTCCACCTTCATTCCAACCATAAGTTCTACCCAACTGGCGGTAAGACCACTTGTTTCAAAGGGCCCCTGAACAATATTCGGAGGAAAAAACTGGGTATCGGTATAAATGGCATATTCATTCAAGGTTTGAGAAAAGGTTGCGAATCCGTATCTCAGGCCCACAAAGATCAAATTTTCCATTCCGGCCCAGTTTTCATAGGCATTATAGTCAACTCCAAGTTTTATATAACTGCCATTGGAAGTAACACTTAAATTATCCTCACTATAGTCCATTTTTTCATTTCCAATCTCCGCTGCCAGATAATAATCCTTATAGACCCTGTAATCGCCTAAAATTTCAAATCCGCTATAATCCTCGTCCAGTAAAGTGCGAAGAGGTTTACTAAGGTCTATTCCCACACGTATCCCAAATTTTTCCTCGAACTGAATGCTATCTGTAGCTGTTTGAGCATGTAGCGCAGTGCTGAAAAAAAAGAGAAGGCTAATGGTAAATAAAAATATGCGTATTGGTTTCATTTTCGATGATTTCTTCTGTAATGTTTATTTCTTTTATCCAAAAGCTATTAGCATCCTGCTCAGGTTGTAAATTTGCATTCAAATCTATATAATTCACCTTATAACTACAGGCCCGGTTGATATAAATTTCATTTCGCGCATATGCGAAAAGCAGCCTGTCCGGATTTCCCGTAGTATCTACTCCGGTAGAATCAAGAACAGCAGCATTTAGGATGAAGTCGTATTCGGTAAAATTTTGATTGGTTCTTAACGGGATCCGTATGTCCGGAATATTCACCCTGTTTAATAGAATGGAATCAGTCTCAGAGAGTTTCACCCTTAGATTTGCCGGAGGTTTCGGAATATCGCGTTCCTCAAAATCAAAAAATGAGATTCTAAGCTGAGGCGTGGTAACCGTAGATTGCGGGCAAATATCATCCCGCTGGCAGGAGGTAAGAAGCACCAAACCAAATGCCAGCGAAAAGAATGCATATTTGATTATCGTTTTTCTAAGCATACTACATTTTCTACATGAAAAGTTTGTGGAAACATATCTACAGGTTGTACCCGGGTGACTTTATAATGTTCATCCAGTAAAGCCAGATCCCTTGCCTGTGTGGCCGAGTTACAGCTTACATAGACGATGCGCTGAGGCAAGATACCAATTATTTGAGCAATTACATCCTTATGCATTCCATCACGGGGAGGATCTGTAATAATCACATCCGGATGTCCATGTTTTTCGATAAATCCGGTTGTGAATACCTTTTTCATATCCCCTGCATGAAATTCGGTATTTTCAATATTGTTGCGTTTTGCATTTTCACGGGCATCTTCAATGGCAACAGGAACAGCTTCTATTCCTACCACTTTTTTGGCATTTTTAGCCACAAATTGAGCGATAGTACCAGTCCCTGTATATAGGTCGTATACAAGCTCGTTGCCGGTAAGCTGGGCAAAGTCTCGGGTTATCTTGTATAACTCATACGCCTGTTCTGAATTTGTTTGGTAAAAGGATTTTGCATTGATCTTGAATTTCAGACCTTCCATTTCTTCAAAAATATGGTCCCTCCCTTTATAACATATCACTTCCTGATCATAAATCGTATCATTCCCCTTTGAATTGACCACATATTGCAAAGAAGTTATTTCCGGAAATTTTTCAGCTAAATGATCCATCAATAACTCCCGCTTCTCTTTTTTTTCTTTAAAAAACTGAACAACAACCATAATCTCTCCATTGGAGGAAGTTCGTATCATCAAGGTTCGCAAAAGGCCGGTTTGTTCTCGGGTATTGAAAAAAGCCAGGTCATTGTTATTTGCAAAGTCCTTCACAAAATTCCGGATATCATTACTGGGGTCTGCCTGCAGGTGACATTTTTTAATATCCAGGATCTTATCCCACATGCCGGGAATGTGAAATCCAAGTGCATTTTTATCTTCAAACTCTTTCCCGCTGTTAATTTCATCCAGAGTTAGCCATCGGCTGTCACTAAAGGAGAATTCCATTTTGTTCCGGTAAAAATAAATATCCTTGCTTCCCAAAATTGGGGTAACATCTGGTAATTCTATTTTCCCTATTCGGATTAAATTATTTTCGATCTCCTGTTGTTTGTAGAATAATTGATGCTCATAGCCCATAAATTGCCATTTACAGCCTCCACATGTCCCAAAGTGCTGACAAACGGGGTCGACGCGCTTTTCTGAAAGCTTATGGAATTCAATTGCGGTCCCTTCATAAAACGACCTTTTCTTTTTGGTGGTTTGGATATCGGCAATATCTCCTGGAACAGTGTTGTTTATAAATATTACTTTTCCGTCGGGCGCCTTTGCGATGCTTTTACCTTTTGCGCCGGCATCGGTTATTTCCAGTTTCTCGAATATGATGTTTTGTTTCTTTCTACCCATAGCGCAAAAATAGGATAATTGTAAAGATTTATTAATGCTGGAATTATAAATTTCAGATAAGATTTAGTAATTTGCGCTGGTTGCATTTGGATGATTTCTCTCCTCTTGTTTATTTACTTTTTCAGAAACAGAAAAGAAGGAATTATTTAAACATAAATCATAAAAAATACTGTCATGCATTTAGAAAAAATCACTTCTTCAGAACAAGCTATTAAAATGGAAGAAAAGCACGGAGCGCATAATTATCATCCGCTACCTGTGGTTTTGAAAAAAGGAGAAGGAGTCCACGTTTGGGACGTTGAGGGGAAAAAATATTACGATTTTTTATCGGCTTATTCCGCAGTTAATCAGGGGCATTGTCATCCAAGGATAATTGGCGCTATGCACGATCAGGCATCAACCCTTTCGTTAACATCCAGAGCATTTTATAATGATGTTCTGGGACCTTATGAAAAATATATTACGGAATATTTCAAATTCGATAAGGTTTTGCCGATGAATACCGGTGCAGAAGCAGTTGAAACAGCCATCAAAATCGCCCGGAAATGGGCATACGAAAAAAAGGGTGTGAAGGAGCAGGAGGCCCAAATCATTGTTTGTGAAAATAATTTTCACGGAAGAACCACTACCGTAATTTCTTTTTCAAACGATGAAAATGCAAGGAAAAATTTTGGACCTTATACCCCGGGATTCATAAAAATTCCATACAATGATACAGAAGCCCTTGAAGCGGCTTTAAAAAGCAATGATAATATCGCGGGATTCCTGGTAGAACCTATTCAGGGAGAAGCGGGAGTTTTTACTCCTGAAGATGATTTCATGAAAAAATCCAAGGCTTTGTGTGAAAAATACAATGCTTTGTTTATTGCAGATGAAATCCAGACAGGTATCGCACGAACAGGAGCTTTGCTTGCTGTTTGCGGAAACTGCACCTGTGAAGGTCATTGTGAACGTCAGGAGACTTATAGCAGGCCTGATATTCTTATATTAGGAAAAGCATTGTCCGGAGGGAATTATCCTGTTTCGGCGGTGTTGGCAGATGATGCCGTGATGAATGTGATACAGCCGGGACAACACGGTTCTACCTTTGGAGGAAACCCAGTGGCAAGTGCCGTAGGTGTTGCTGCTTTAGAAGTGGTGAAAGATGAGCATCTGGCTCAAAATGCGAGAAAACTGGGAAAATTATTCAGAGATGAATTAAATAAATATATAACGAACAGTGATTTGGTAAGCCTGGTACGAGGTCGTGGGTTACTAAATGCTATTGTGGTTAATGATTCTGAAGAGAGCTCTACCGCCTGGGATATTTGTATGGCATTAAAGGAGAACGGATTGCTGGCCAAGCCTACTCACGGGAATATCATTAGATTTGCACCTCCCCTGGTAATGAATGAAGAGGAATTACTGGACTGTGTTCAAATTATCATAAAAACTTTAAAAACGTTTGAAAAATAAATTTTATCATTTTTGTTAATCAAGGGGCTGTTCAATTTGAACAGCCCCTTTTTATAAATCAAAACAAATAAATGACTGTTGAACCCGGCCTTATAAAATATTTAGAAAGTTTTCTTACCCCAAAGAGGAAATCCTTATTTGAAAAAGTGGTGAATTCAAGAACGAATCACTTTACTGTGGCAACGGAGGATGTATATCAGCTTCATAATACCAGCGCGGTAATGCGAAGTTGTGATGTATTCGGAATACAGAATATCCATGTGATCGAAGAAAGAAATCTAAAAAGAATAGACAGGGAGATCGCGATGGGTGCCCAGAAGTGGGTGAGCCTAAACAGGCATAAAGGCAGTAAGGATTGTGTAGAGGCATTACGTGAAAAAGGATATCAGATTGTTGCAACAACGCCTTACGGAAATTCTGAAAATTTATCAGATTTTGATATTTCCAAACCATCGGCAATATTCTTTGGAACCGAAAAACATGGCCTTTCACAGGAGGTTATGGACAATTCCGATACTTTTTTAAAAATTCCAATGGTAGGCTTTACGGAAAGCTTAAATATCTCTGTATCAGCGGCTATTATTTTGCAGCACATTACACAGGAGTTAAGGAAAAGTAAAATAAATTGGGAATTAACAGAAAATGAGAAAAATGCGGTTAAATTTGAGTGGTTAAGAAAAACATTTAAAAATTGTGATGAAATGATCAAAAGTTATTCTAATACCGAATAATTTTTTACATTTAAAGCTGATAACTATCCCCTATGACCTTATTTTTTTATATCATTATCGGTATTATAACTTTTATTGCATTTCTGCACGCTTGGGCCGGTAAAGAATTTGAAATAAACAGAACGGTGGTGATAAACAGGCCAAAAGATGAGGTGTTCAATATTGTAAGGCAGTTGCGAAAAGAGCATTTATGGATTCCCTGGTTTAAAAATGATTTTAACGGAAATCTTAAATATAGTGGAGAAGATGGGAAAATGGATGCCTTGCTCTACTGGAAAGGACATAAAACATTTTACGAGGGCACCCAGAAAATAACCAAGATCAACCAGGGTAAAATAATCGAAACCAAAATTTTAGTTGTAAAACCCGTGAGAATGGTATTGATAGAGTATAAGGGATTGAAGGAGATCGACGAAAATAAAACCAAGATCGTTTGGGGAATAAAGGGAGGGCTTGCTTTTCCTTTATCTGTAATGGCTCTTATTTATCCGGTAGATAAAGCCTATGGTGAAAAACTGGAGGAAGGTTTAAAAAATCTTAAAGTCTTTATGGAGACCAAAAATGAAAAAAGCAGCTTAAAAGTTTTTCCTTCGGAAAAGTAAATAGTATAACATTTTAATTATTGATCGAAGGTTATTCTGAATATTTAATTATCTCTTCAACACTTTGTATTCCTCATAACAACCACTTATAGCATCCAGTATTTGAAGATCGTTTGCACTTCGAATAAAATCCTTGGAATAATTGCACCTTGCCAGAATTTCTTCAATGTCAACTTCATTTATTTGAAGAACTGCAGCCAAAGTTTGCCGGTCAAATTTAGATTGGAGCAGCGTTCTTATCTCCGCGTCATCTTTCATTTGACGAAGCTTTTTCATTTGTTGGGGCTTCTTTCCGAAAATATTATAGAGTGCATCTGCGGGATTAAAAATCGCGCCAAAAGCCTTTCCAACAGCACTGGAGGAAGAACCTCCGCCTTCATAAGCAGAATTCAGTCCTGAAATACTGTACCGATTATTCTCGTAAATAGGGATGTTTTTGGCATCGATCTCAAGGTATCCGGTTAATTGAATTGGTCTCACTATCACTTCTTCCAGGGCAATACCAATATCTGTCATCTTAACCTTAACCGACCCGTATTTTAACCAGTCATTGGTAACCCGTACCTGTATAGTCCTGAAACCTAAATAAGAAAAATAGAGGGTATCATTAACGGTAGCTGCGATTTCAAAATCTCCTTCAGAGTTTGAAATGGTTCCTTTAACCTGATTGAGATTTACAATATTCACGTTTTCCAATGGAAGATCATTGGAGGCATTTAAAACTTTTCCGGTTACGATGTCCTGGTCCTGCGCATTTGCGTTAAAGACCAATAAAAATAAAAATGTAAGGGGTAGTAATAATCTCATAAAAGTATAAATGCAGTGAGGGGTAAGTATAGTAAATATTATACCAAACTTACCCCCGCTGCCTTGATTTATTTTATGAACGTCTGGATTTTCTTCGGTTCACAGAACTTTCAATGTTTTTTTTACGACTTCCGCCTTTTCCTGAAGATCTGCTTTCACCACCTTCAGAAGGTTTAGAGGATCTTCTCCTTCCTCCTCCGTCTCCGGAATCTGAAGATCTTGAACCGCCGCCGCCTCTGGGTTTAAAATCACCACGGGGTTTGCTGCTTCTGCTTCGTCCTGAAGACCTTCCGCCACCGGTATCCTGAGAAATCTCAACACTTATGCGTCTTCCGTGATGTTGGAAATCCTGGAATGTAGAGATCACTTTTTCAGCAAGTTCAGAATTGGTGTTGAAGAAAGAGAAACTTTCTTTCACATCTACTCTGGAAACATCGTCTCTTCCAAGGTCTAAAGTTGCTTTTAAGAAATCTTTCAGGGTCATCCAGTCAAAATCATCTTTAGTACCAACGTTTATAAAGAACCTGGTACTGTCTCCACCACCAGAGCTTTCTGCTCTTGTTCCGGAAACCTTAGAATTAAGATCGGATGAATTTTTGTAGTAATTAAAGAATCTGGTAAATTCGACAGAAAATACTTTCTGTATAAGTTCTTCTTTAGAAAAATCATTAAGAACCTCTTCTATACCAGGTAAATAAGGCTCAATATCGTTATTGATCTTAGTGTTTTTTATGTCATTGGCCAAATGAAAGAGCTGAACCTTGCAAATTTCCATCCCATCGGGAATATCTTTTTGTTCAAAAGGTTGCTTTATAATTCGCTCTATGCTTTTTATTTTTCGTAATTCGCTTTTGGAAACGATTACCATAGAAACTCCGCTTTTCCCGGCACGTCCTGTTCTACCGCTTCGGTGCGTATAAATTTCAGGTTCATCTGGTAACTGATAGTTAATTACGTGAGTGATATCATCTACATCAATTCCCCTTGCGGCAACATCGGTGGCAACCAACATCTGGATTTGACGGCTTCTGAAACTTTTCATCACCAAATCCCTTTGATTCTGACTTAAATCGCCGTGCAATGCAGCAGCATTATAGCCATCTTCAATAAGTTGTTCGGCAACTTTTTGAGTATCCCGTTTAGTTCTACAAAAAACTACAGAGAAAATATCAGGATTTGCATCTGCCAGACGTTTAAGCGCAGCATAACGATCCCTTGAATTTACCATGTAGTATTCGTGCGAAACATTTGAAGTTCCCTGGTTTTTTGTACCAACGGTAATCTCAACTGGAGTTCGCATGAACTTTTTAGCGATTGTTGATACCTCTTTAGGCATGGTAGCCGAAAATAACCAGGTATTCTTTTCTTTTGGAGTATGGGAGAGAATCGCAGTGATGTCCTCAAAGAATCCCATATTCAACATTTCATCGGCTTCATCAAGAATACAAAATTCTATTTTTGAAATATCCACCAATTTCCTGTTGATCATATCCTGCATTCTACCGGGAGTGGCCACAATAATTTGTGCACCCCGCTGGATTTGTCTGGATTGATCTGTAATACTTGCTCCTCCGTAAATTGCAACGGTGTTTAATCCCGGGGTATGTTTCGCGTAATTTTTAAGCTCATTTGTAATTTGTAAACACAATTCCCTGGTTGGGGAAAGAATCAATCCTTGCGTTTGCTTACTGTTAGCATTGATCTTTTGAATGAGCGGAAAACCAAAAGCTGCGGTTTTCCCGGTACCGGTTTGTGCAAGAGCCACCATGTCGGTGTCTTTTTCCAATAAAATGGGGATTGCTTTTTCCTGTACTTCACTCGGGCTTTCAAAGCCCATATCTTCAATTGCTTTGAGTATTGCAGGATTTAATCCTAATTGTTCAAATTTATTCATATAAAATTTTAATAAGTTGCAAAGGTAAGCATTAGTTTATAGCTTATTACAAAAATTTTTAAATGAATAAAATATGCTAACTACTCAGGTAATCAAGCAACTCGCGTAAAGCTTTTCCGCGATGACTAAAGCCAGATTTTTCTTCAAGTGTCATTTCCCCGAATGTTTTATCACTTCCATCCGGTAGAAAAACAGAATCATACCCAAAACCGAAATCTCCCCTTCGCGCCCTGGTTATTTCACCTTTACAAATTCCAATAAACAATATTTGGTGTTCATTAAGATTTAAGGCAATCACGGTTTTAAATTGCGCTTTCCTATTGGATTTGTCTTTTAAATTGTCCAGTAACTTAGATATATTGGCATCGTCATTTTTCCTGTTACCCGCATATCTTGCAGAATGAACCCCCGGTTCTCCTTTTAAACTATCAACTTCCAAACCGGTATCATCGGCAAAACAGTCAAGGTTATAATGTTGTTTGACGTAATCTGCTTTTAAAATGGCATTTCCTTCAATAGTATCGGAAGTTTCCGGAATATCTTCATTGCAGCCTATATCGTCCAGGGATAATAATTCAAAATTGGGCGGCATCATAGCAGAAATTTCCAATAGCTTGTTTTTGTTGTGGGTGGCAAATATCAGCTTCATAATTATTTATGGTGATAGGGTTCATTTTTTAAGATTGTAAATGCACGATAGAGTTGTTCCACAAAAAACAAACGAATCATTTGATGTGAAAAGGTCATTTTTGATAAAGAAAGTTTTGCGTCAGCACGTTTATAAATATCTTCAGAAAAACCGTATGGTCCGCCAATAATAAAAACCAGTTGTTTGAGTCCGCTGTTTAATCTTTTTTGAATGAATTCAGAAAATGCTTCCGAGGAATATTGTTTTCCGTTTTCATCTAAAAGCACTACAAAGTCTGATGCAGCGACTTTATTTAATAACAATTCCCCTTCTTTTTGTTTCTGCTGATTTTCATCCAGATTCTTTGCATTTTTAATATCCGGGATAAGTTCAAATTCAAATCTAATATAAAATCCGAGACGTTTTATATACATCTCGGTTAAATCCTGAAGAGCGGGATCATCAGTTTTTCCTATCCCAAGTAATTTTATGGTCATTTCACTAAGACTTTGCTACATTTACAAAAATAATCATTGCGATGATCTCACAAGCACAATTTGACAAGGAAATTGAAATAATTATAGCCAACGCTGTAAGGGAAGATGTAGGGGAAGGTGACCACAGCTCACTTGCGTGTATTCCTGCATCGGCCAAAGGAAGGGCCAAACTCCTGGTAAAGGATAACGGGTTGATTGCCGGGGTGGAATTCGCAAAACAGGTATTTCATTATATTGACAAGGACCTTAAAGTGGAAACTTTGATAGAAGATGGAAGTGAAGTTAAAAAGAGGGACATTGTTTTCTACGTAGAAGGCTCTTCCCAATCAATTTTAAAAGCAGAAAGACTTGTGCTTAATGCAATGCAAAGAATGAGTGCAATTGCCACAAAAACAAATGAATTTGTAAAAAAACTGGAAGGGACCAATACGAAAATCCTGGATACACGTAAAACGACCCCTGGTATACGGGCACTGGAAAAATGGGCCGTAAAAATAGGAGGGGGAGTAAATCACCGTTTTGCGCTGTACGATATGATCATGTTAAAGGACAATCATATAGATTTTGCAGGGGGTATTACCCAGGCGATTAACAAAGCCAAAAGTTACCTTCAGGAAAAAAACCTTGATTTAAAAATAGTTGTGGAAGCACGGGATTTTGATGAAATCAAGGAAATTTTAAAATGCGAAGGTGTTTACAGGATATTAATCGATAACTTTAGTTATAATGATACCAGAAGTGCGGTAGAATTGATCAACAACAGATTCTTAACCGAGTCCAGCGGAGGAATCACTCTAGAGAGCGTACGGAAATATGCCGAGTGCGGTGTGGATTTTGTATCAAGTGGTGCCTTGACACATTCGGTTTATAATATGGATTTAAGTTTAAAAGCTGTTTAATTAATGCCATTAAAAAGGATTAAATCTTTTCCGCAAAGAATAGCGAATTTCTGGAAAAAGAAAACCAGCAAAATCGTACTTCCGGGTTTGGATGGCCTTACCGCTTATGATCTCTGGATAATTTATTCAGGCGGAATAATTAATGGAACCTTTTCTACCAGGGCAAGTGCTGTGGCCTTCAGTTTTTTTATGGCCCTATTCCCTTTTTTGCTTTTCGTGTTGAATTTAATTCCATATATTAATTTTATCGACGATTTTCAATTGCAGTTCCTCGTCTTTATGGACTCCCTTTTGCCACCTACCACCTCTGAATTTTTTAATGATGTTTTTTTGGATATAGCCAATACCCCAAGGGCAGGTTTACTTTCAATATCTTTTTTACTATCTATTTTTTTAATGGCCAACGGTGTGAATGCAATCTTTACCGGATTTGAATTTTCCTACCATATAAAAGCAAACAGATCCATAATCAGGCAATATATAATCGCGCTTGGAATATCTGTTTTAATGGCATTGTTATTGCTAATTACAGTGATAGTAGCGGTTTACCTCACCTATGCCATAGTAGATTTGAATGAATTGAAGATCATGGGAGACCGGGGGATTTCGGCCCCTCTGGTTAAGTATAGCATTTTTATTGTGTTGATCTATTTAACAGTAGCCACATTATATTATTTTGGAACAAAGGAAGGAAAGCTGGCAAAATTCTTTTCAATAGGAGCAACTTTTACAACTTTGCTTATTTTGGTAACAACTTATTTCTTTGGTCTTTATATAGAGAATTTCTCACAGTATAATGAATTGTATGGCTCGATAGGTGCATTATTGGTATTGATGATATATATTTGGCTCAATTCAAATGTACTTTTATTGGGATTTGAATTAAATGCATCTTTAATTAAAATGAAAAAAAATTTTAAAACCAGTATCTAAAAATTAAACAAAAATGAAAAAAATTCTATTTTTATTATTCGCTGTAGTTTCTATCGGAACTACCTCTGCACAAACAAAAGCAGCCGGTGTCATCATTCCTAATAATGTGAGTTTTGAAGGTGAAAAATTGGTTTTAAACGGAGTTGGTGTCAGAGAGAAATTCTGGATGGATATGTATGCAGGAGCTTTGTATTTAAGTTCTAAATCTTCAGATGCTAAAGCCATTATAAAAGCAAATGACCCAATGGCAATAAAATTGCACATGGTTTCATCTTTAATCACAAGTGATAAAATGATTGACGCTGTAAATGAAGGTTTTGAAAATGCTACCAATGGGAAGACTTCCGGGATCTCTTCAGAAATATCTAAATTCAAGGCTTTTTTCAGCGAGGAGATCAATAAAGAGGATGTTTTTGACATTGTTTACATTCCTTCAAAAGGAGTGCTGGTTTATAAAAACGGTAAAGAGAAAGGTTCAATTAAGGGCATGGAATTTAAAAAGGCTCTTTTTGGAATCTGGTTATCTGACAAGCCAGCAGATAAAAAACTGAAACAAGGGATGTTGGGTAAATAAACTCAAATATGAGAATCCCCTAGGCTGTTGGAATTGACTTAATTTAAGAAATTCATATGAAAAAATTGACCATATTGTTCTTATGTCTTGTTTTTACAGGTATGAATTGTCACGCGCAAACAGTTTTTGGCAAGTGGAAAACCATTAATGACGAAACAGGTAAAACCAATTCCATTGTTGAAATTTATGAGAAAGAAGGGGGCGAACTGCACGGAAAATTATTAAAGATTATGAAGGAGGAGGATAGGAATAGCTTATGCTCCAACTGTGACGGAAATCTTAAAAATAAGCCTATTGAAGGATTGGTGATTATGCAAGGTCTTGAGAAAGACGGCGATCAATACGTTGGTGGCATTGTTACAGACCCCAAATCGGGGAAGGAATATAAATGCAAAATCTGGCTTGATAAAGATAATCCCGATCTATTAAATGTTAGGGGTTATATCGCCTTTTTCTACAGAACTCAAATATGGGAAAGGGTTAAATAAAGACTTTTCATTTAAGGAAGTCATCTTGACTTTTTTATTGATTTTTGAAAAGGGCAAAGAAAAAGGCAGGGACTGAGTCTCTGCCTTTTATGTTTAATTTTTCCTGATATTATTTGCACTCTACCTGGCAGGTATCAGGAGCTGCGAACCAGCCGTTTGATTTGTTCATTGTTACTTTTGGTCTTCCGCCGCTTTCTGAACAATGGGCGATAGCAGCACCGCATTCGTCACCCATCTCAAACTGAGAGATTTCTATTACCGCCCCTATAACACCTTGGTTAACGGCAACAGTAAACTCATCGTGCCATTTTTGAGTTACATTCTTATTGAACTTATAGATCACAGATCTAAAAATCTGTCCGTTGCTTAATTCAACATCAAATTTCAGGCTTGTGCTATTTAATTCCTTAAAGTGAAAAAGCCTTATAAATTCGGATGTTTCAGGATTGGTTATAACTACTTGCTCACCGGCATGTTTTGTCTCAAATTTTTCGATATCATAATTCAATTCATTTAAAAACGAGAAATCAAAAGCTTTGTCTTCAGCAATAAATTTAACTGTTTCACCTGCTTCTTTAAAAATATAAGTGTTCGATTCTATCTCAAACACTCCTTTATTTTCAAATGCCAGCTCGTTTTCCAGAGCATTTTCTGTGGGAACTTCATTATTATCGGTACTGCACGAATATAGGCCGATGGTTAGTAATAATATTCCCGAAATAATTTTGTAGGTATTTTTCATTTTTTTTGGGTTTTGATTGGTTGCTTACTCTTTTGATTTTCAGCACGGCAAATTAGCCTGTCAGCTACTTTTTATTTTATGTCGAGATTCACTTGCACATTTTCGACTTTGGATGGTCAATCCTTTCATGACGCTATTATAAATTTTAAGATGTAACAAATATTTTTATATCAATATTTACCTCATTTTTAAAATAAAAATAAAGTTTAAATAGTAATTTCACTTGTAAATCTATTAAAATTTAGTTAAACCATTACAGGAAAGTTGATTATTTATGTGCTTTTTATAGGATTTACTAGCAATATTGCAGACAAATAGTTCAAAACTTAGATTTTTTTATTGAATTTTATTCTGATTGTTTGGAAAATGATAAGATGTTCAGAAAATAAAAAAATCCCATCAGGTAGCCAGATCCCTTTTCAAAGGTGAATCCTAATAAAAAAAGAGATTGAAAAATTTTGTAGCTCTAAGCATATTCCGAAAATATTCGCTCCTGAAGAAATGTATATTCTGGAACGTTTTTAATTTCCAAGAATAAAATCGGCGGCCATTTGAGCGTGTAGTGTTGTGGTGGCAATCATTGGTAAATCAAAATCATGTTCGCTTAAGAGCATAGGAAGTTCTGTACAGCCTAAAATAATACCTTCGGCGCCTTTTTCCCGCAACTTTTGCATTTGTTTTATAAAGAAAATCTTAGCTTCCGTGCTGAAGATTCCCTGGGTGAGTTCATTGGAAACAAAATGGTGGCATTTATCAATATATTCGTCAACCGGAATTAAAGTGTCGATATCATATTTTTCAGAAAGATGAGAAGAAATAAAATTACCTTTCATAGTTGGCCGGTTTCCCAATAACCCCAGTGTTTTCAATTCTTTTTTGGAAGCTTCCTTCCCTATTGCGTCTGCAATGTGAAGTATGGGAATATCTATTTCGGGTTGAACAAAGGGGAAAACCATATGAGGTGTATTTGCGCAGATAACTATAGCTTCGGCACCGGCCTCCTGAAGTGTCCTGGCAACTTCAAGATATTTATTATTGATCTTTTCCTTGTTTTGTTCCCGCATAAGTTCAATGTTCAAACTGTAAAGGATTAGCTCTGGGTTAGCCTGAGCTCCTATTTTTTCCCCTACCAACTCATTGATCAAACGATAATAAACTATCGTAGAGTGCCAGGATGTTCCGCCTATTAATCCTATTTTTCTCATTTTAATGATTTTAAGTAAAGAGTTGTCTTTATTTAAAGAAACAGTCTTAGTTATTGAATTGATTATATTTTCTTTTATATATTTTTCAGAAGCATTTATACATCTTAAGAGCGAAGTTTGTGAATTAACAGGATTTAAAAATTTTTAAAGAACCAATATTTTTCAGCCCACCATTTAGACCAGTGCCCTAAATGTTGAGGATCTTTCATTTTTGAATCGGGCCCGGAGGGATCGTATAAATGAACTTCGGCCTGACTTGCCAATCCTTTTCCATATTCAATAAAATACTCACCTTCACCGGTAAAGGTTTGATCCGGGACTTTATGATCCATTTTACGACCTATATTGTGTGCCACGATCTCTGCCTGATGCCGTGCGAATACTCCAATTTTTGGAAGGGAAATTCCTGTATCCAGTGGAATGTCGGTAATATCACCAATAGCATAGACATCTGGAAAATTGGTTTCCATGGTATTCCTGTTTACATCTACCCAGCCGGATTCTCCTGCCAAAGGACTATTTCTGATTACAGCCGGACTTCGATGAGTGGGAGTGAAGGCCAAAAGATCATACTCATAGCTGTTATTATTACTGAACTTCAGCGTATTTTCTGTAACGGAAGTCACCTGATGATCCGGGAAATAATGGATTCCTTTTCCTTTGAGTAATGCCTGTAGTTCCTCTGACATTTCTTTTCCGGCAAATTCCATAGGTCCTTTTTCCGGAGTATAGATTGAAACTTCGGTATTCTTGCTCAAATCGTGACGGCGAACATAATCTTCTATCAACATTGCTGCTTCATAAGGTGCTGCCGGACTTTTAAAGGGGAGGGAAGAAACCAGGATGGCAATTTTTCCGCCGGAAAAATTCTCCAGTTTTTTATTGAATTGTGTCGCACCTTCAAGAGTGAAAAAATTATAACCGAATTTGTCCAGATTATGGTCTATAACTTGCTCTACACCAAGAGAAACAACCATATAATCCCCTTTATATTCTTTTCCGTTGACTTTTACCGAGATGTTTTTTGGATCTACTTCCTCAATTTCTCCGTTGATTACTTCCAGTCCGGCAGCATTCAGTTTCTTAATATTTTCATATAGCTGTTTTGGCTTTCTGTCGCCCACCATTAACCATGGCAGGGAAGGGGAAAAAACACTTTTTTCTTCCTTCTCAAATACAAGTATCTTAACAAGGGTAATATCTTCTTCATTTCCACTGTACCGGCTTATTTCTCTTGCGGTTATAATACCACCTGTTCCGGCGCCTAAGATTAAGATTGTTTTCATATCCAGATATTTATTGTTTTCTATTGGTTATATGTAATTTACATTTCTTCACTGATGCTTGCTTCGAGTTTCTGTTATGCTCATTATATTGAATATTTAATGATATTCTATAATTCTATTTGACAAAAAGTTTCATGTATTACTTAATTGGCATAACTCATGATTTGACTTTATTAAATAGTTTCTGTTGTTCCTGCAAATTTTCAATTAGTACCTCGCGCATTAACTCACAGGCCTGAGACACCTTGCTTGAACTAAGAGAAAAGTGACTGCATTGCCCATCCCGTCTTACCTTAAGCATCCCTTTCTTGGTCATAACTTTTAAATGTTGGGAGAGATTGGATTTAAGTCCGCCTGTAACTTCAATAATTTCGGCGAAGCAATATTCCCTTTCCTTAAGCAAATGGAGAACCTCCATTCTTAAAGGGTGTGCAAGTGCTTTGCATGCTTCTGCCTGCAATTCGAATTTCTTTTTATCCATTGTTTATTTGTTTAAGAAAGATTAAACTAAAATCGATGGATGTTTTTTGATTTTTGTATTTCTGAATGTAATAAGACAAAGAAAAGATGAAAATGGCAGGGGATTTATGACTTTAATCATATATTCACAAATCAGATTATTTTTTTTATAATTTTTTTAATAGATGTATTAAATACCATAAACAACCAGATCAATTTAAAAATCGTATTTATTTATGGAAATTAACCTTCTATGTAACTATTGTTACTGTGTTGGCTGCCTTAACCCGCTACTTTTGCCAAAAAAATTATAATTATTATTAAATGGAAGTAGTTGATATTTTAGGTTATATAGGCGCATTAATTATTGGGCTGGTTTTAGGTTTAATAGGTGGCGGTGGTTCTATACTCACGGTTCCCGTATTGGTTTATTTATTGATGATAAACCCGGTAACTGCTACCGCATATTCACTTTTTATTGTGGGGACTACCTCTTTGGTAGGAGCGTTCAAAAATATGCAGAAAAAGCTGGTGGATTTTAAAACTGCTGCTGTTTTCTCCGTTCCTGCTTTTATAGCTGTTTACATAACCCGTATGTATATTGTGCCGGCAATTCCGGATCATATTTTTACCCTGTTTGGTTTTGAAGTGACCAAAAACATAGGGATAATGTTGTTTTTTGCTATTGTAATGGTAGCTGCTTCCATTTCGATGATCCGGGAGAAAAAGAACAAGATTGAAACTGAAGAAAAAATAAAATTCAATTATCCTCTTATTATTATAGAAGGTGTAGTAGTGGGTATTTTAACAGGTATTGTGGGTGCAGGTGGTGGATTTCTAATTATTCCGGCACTGGTCCTCCTGGCTAAACTGCCAATGAAAAAAGCGGTGGCTACTTCGCTTTTAATAATTGCAATTAAATCTTTGATTGGGTTTTTGGGGGATGTTCAAAATCTGGAAATAGACTGGGTGTTCTTATTGATCTTTACCACGCTTTCTGTAATAGGAATCTTTCTAGGTATCTATCTTAATAAATTTATAGATGGTAAAAAGTTGAAAAGAGTTTTTGGTTGGTTTGTATTGGTAATGGGGATTTATATTATCTGGAAAGAACTTTACTAAATAAAATTCTACTGTAACTTTTGTTACTGTAGATAAGCCAGAAGCATAGTAATTTTGCAGCTGAAATTAATTAGTTCTGGACAAGTTCCTGAACTATGAAAAAGGAATAGATTTCCGGACTTTCGAAAAAAAATACCGGTGAAATTAAAATAAAATTAACTTTAAAATTAAAAAGTATGTTTTTTCAACACGTATATGATAAAACCCTGGCACAGGCAAGCTATGTAATAGGATGTCAAAAAACAGGAGAAGCTATTGTAATTGATGCAAAACGCGATATCGACACCTATTTGGATATTGCCAATCAAAACAATCTAAAAATCACCCATGTAACCGAGACTCATATTCATGCCGATTTCCTTGCAGGGACAAGGGAACTGGCTGCCGTAACCGGTGCCAAAATGTATCTTTCAGATGAAGGAGGTCCGGATTGGGGTTATGAATTTGACCACATCGGTCTTAAGGATGGTGATTCTATTAAAGTAGGAAATCTTTCTTTAGAAGTAATGCATACTCCAGGACACACTCCGGAAAGCATCAGTTTTCTTTTGACAGATAATCCTGCCACCAAAGAACCGGTGATGTTATTTACTGGGGATTTTGTATTTGTAGGTGATATAGGACGGCCGGATCTTTTGGAAAAGGCAGCGGGATTAAAGGGTACCCAGGATAAAGGGGCTGAGGATATGTATACCTCTATAAAAAAATTCAGTGATTTACCTCCATATTTACAGGTATGGCCTGGGCACGGTGCCGGTTCTGCCTGCGGAAAATCTCTGGGTGCAGTACCAAGCACCACCGTTGGTTATGAAATGATCCGTAACTGGGCATTTCAATATCAGGATAATAAAAAAGGCTTTGTGGAATATTTACTGGAAGGACAGCCTGAGCCTCCTAAGTATTTCGCGATGATGAAAAAACTGAATAAGGTAGATCGCCCTTTGCTTACTGAAGTTCCTAAGCATAAAAAACTATCTGTTTCAGAATTTAAATCTGCATACAATAAAGGCATAAAAGTAATTGATGCAAGGGAAAAAGAAGAATTCGCGAAAGGACATCTTCCAAATACAATTCATATTCAGGGAAACAATTCCTTTGCAACCTGGGCAGGATGGTTTTTAAACTACGAGGAGTCTTTTATCCTGATTGCTGCCGATGAACAAATGGAAGACCTCACCCGTAAATTGATGCGGATAGGACTTGATAATATTCAGGGGTATATTTCAGATATTGATGCCTTCGGAATTCCTCTTGAGAAAACCGAGGTTATTGCTATAGATGAGTTTAAAACCTATTTGGATAAGGAGGATGCTGAGGTGATCGATGTTCGTGGAGCTTCAGAATATAAAGAAGGCCATATCAAGGGTACTAAAAATATTTTTGTAGGTACTATACAAAATCATATCGATGAAATTGATACCGATAAGCATGTTGTAATTCATTGCCAAAGTGGTGCCAGAGCTGCAATTGCTGAATCTATGTTAGCAAAACGCGGAGTTAAAGATGTGAAAGTTTATTACGGAGGAACCGAAGAATGGTTGGAGAAAGAAAATCTGGTTATTTCTGAATAATTATAAAAAATACGGACTCCTGATAACTTATCGGGAGTCCAATAACAAGAATAACTTTATATGAAGAATATAGCACAGGAGGAGTGGAGAAAATTATTGGCTGAAGATAAGGATGCGGTAATTATCGATGTGAGAACCCGGGAAGAATTTGAGTCGGGATATCTTAAAAATGCTCAGCTTATAGATATTATGCAGCCACAATCCTTTATGGATGCGGTGAAAAAATTAGATAAAAATAAAAATTATTATATGTATTGCCGAAGCGGGAACAGAAGCGGACAGTCTTGTCAGATTTTAGATTCCCAGGGATTTAAAAACACTTACAATCTTCAAGGTGGTATGCTGGAATGGAATGGAGAAATAGAGCGATAAAGAGTTTAATAAAATGATTGGTTGAAAATAAAGGGAGTCTTCGAAAGGAAGATTTCCTTTATTTGATTTAAAAATAATTTAGTTAAAATTTAACTAATGAGAAAAAGCATTAAAATACAAAATCTTAAATGTGGTGGTTGCGCCAGTACAATTAAAACCAAATTGGCAGAAATCACTAATATAGAAGAAATAGAAATTGATATCTCACAGTTACAGGTTGATTTCAGCTATACCGATGAGGCAAGTATTATTTTGGTGGAACAAAAACTAACTTCTATTGGATATCCACCTGTGGGAGCTAAGAATAACATGGTTAGCAAAGCAAAATCCATGATTAGTTGTGCTACCGGTAAACTTTGACAGGTTAATTTTAAACTATTGACCTGTTTTTTTTAGTTTTTCTTAGGCTACCTGGCTTCATTGTTTAAAATATGTTTATTGGATAAACGAAAAAAGCAGCACTTTTTTTTAAAGTGGCTCCCTTTATTAAATTAGGTTTTAATGGCACTAATTACCGGATCCGGCGTTTGTTTTGGTTATAATTTAGTTGAATTGGATCTTCAAAAAAAGATAAAAACAGTAAAGCTTACTATTAAAGCTATATCGTTATAGTGTAACAATTGTTACTAAGTATTTGAAATAAACTGAATACTTTACGAAAAAAATGAAGGTTCTCTTTTGCACTCGAAATTTAAGTTTTACAAGAGGAATATTTCAGAAATTGTTATAATAAAAGGGATTTCAATGGAGAGGTTTAAAAATTTTATCAAGTCGCTGTATTTTTTATTTGGGACGATTATTATTTTAGTAGTGGTACTTTTTTCCGTATTGCTCTATTTTAACTCTAATCCTACTTATTTTTTGGCGGATAAGTCGGTTGATGAGTTTTGGACTCCAAAAGACATCGTAAATGATCCTTTAAGAAATTTCATCGACCCGGAAGTCCGGTACGGTTTTCTCCTGGTGTCGGAATCCCCATCTCAAATGGGTCCCCAGGCTCCCGATGCCTCTATGCGGTATGCCGGAAATAATTTGAAGTGTACGAACTGTCATCTAAAAAACGGAACTCAGGCCGGTTCGGGTTCCTGGGTAGGAGTTATAAACCGATTTCCACAATTTCGTGGCCGGAGCAATAAGATAGGAACTATAGAAGATAGGGTGAATGGATGTTTGGAGCGCAGTATGAATGGGAAAAAAATGCCGGTTGATTCAAAACCTATGAAAGCCATTGTAGCGTATATGGAGTGGCTTAGTGAAGATGTTCCTAAAGATAAAGAAGCGGAATACAAAGGATTTCCTTCCATAAAATTACCAAATGTAGCTGCAAATGTTACTACAGGAAAGGACATTTATAATAACCAGTGTATGGTTTGTCATGGTGAAAACGGTGAGGGACAGCGCGCTGCAGATTTTGCGCAGGGATACTTATACCCACCTTTGTGGGGAGAAGATAGTTATAACCACGGAGCGGGAATGCATAGGGTGGTCACTGCTGCGGAATTCATTAAAGGAAATATGCCATTTGGAGAAGCTACCTGGGATAATCCCAAATTATCCGACGAAGAAGCCTATCATGTAGCGGCTTATATCAATAGTTTTGATCGACCTTTAAAATCTATGCCAGAAAATGATTTCCCTGATAAAAAGCTCAAACCTGTTTCCACACCTTACGGCCCCTGGGAGGATAGCTTTTCTGCTGAACAGCATAAATATGGCCCGTTTCCTCCAATTATTGAATTTTATAAAAAGAAGTATAACATTGCAAAAACCAAATAATTATAGGTCTTAAAATATTAAGGTGTTTTTGAGGTTTTTATAATTTTAAGACCAGATTTGTTATACTATGAAAATTCACAAACTTATTTAAAGTGTTTTATTTTTTGGATTTATGCTTTTATCTTGGCTATATTTATGGGGTTTTCTTTTAACTTTTGAAATTTAATACTATGCAATACGTCTCACGATATTTTTTAATTATGCTGCTATTTCTTTTGGTTTCCTGTAAACAAAATACAAAAGATAGCCCAGAGTTGTCTTCCAAAACCAAAAGCGATGAGCAAAATATCATTTCAACAGAGAATGGTGGTAACCTTACCCCTTTAGAAGTGAAGGATTTGATACGGGATAATCCGGATTTAATTATTATAGACGTGAGAACCCCACAAGAACTTGAATTAGGAATGGTTGAAAATGCTATTAATATTGATATGTATGATCAAAATTTCTTATTGGAGATAAAAAAATTGGGGAAAGGCCAAAAATATTTGCTCTATTGTTCTGTAGGGGGCAGAAGTTCTGCAACTTTAGAAATAATGAAAAAGGAGGGTTTTTCAAGTGTTTTTAATTCTAAAAAAGGATTCGCAAGTCTTAAAGAGGCTGGAATAGCTATTAAGGAATAAGGCTTGATTCTGAAACTATTTGATAATACCCTTCTCACGATGTTTTGTCCAGTCAAGGACAAAATAACGGTAAAATCCTCCGTGCCATTAGGTGCGGGCATATAAACCGAAACGAATCCTCACTCTTTTCCATTAATAGAAAAGCCCTGTAAAGTTTTAAACTTTCCAGGGCTTTTTACCTAAGGGCAATGCTAAATTTCCAGCTTTTACTGAAACTTATAATTTGTCCCGGGGACTGTGGAGAATGAGTACTCACCTAAATAATCGCAATAGGCTCTTCCTTCCAGTTTTGGTGATACCGGGGAGTTTACTTTTAAGTATTCCTCCACCACATCGTGAATGGTATAATCTTTTACTTCTACATCTTTCACTCCGGGAATACGACACAAATTGTCTTCAGGATCACCAGGACGAACACAGGCAGAAATGGTATAATATTCATCATCCTGCATTTCTTCGCCTTTCACGATAACAGAGTTTACGCGCTCTCCTTTTGGAGCCTGACTGTTAAAGTCTACTTCCATCCCGGAAAAACGCACCAACCAACCACCAAATCGTTCGGTTGAATTTTGGGCAAAGGCATTGTGCATTTCCCGCTCCAGCCAGTCCTTAATTTGTTTTCCGGTAACTTTTCCTGTTTTTACCTTTTCATTAACCGGAAGTAAGTTCCATAAATTAGCTCGCGTAATTGGCTCCGGTTTTCCATCTACCGGAACTATTGGATTTCCAAATCGAAATCCGTTGGAGATAGAGATATCTGCACCTGTTTTCCAGCGGGCTGCATCGGTTATCATATTATCCATTGGATTTTCAACGGTTAAATAGCGATAAATTGGAGTAGTGGTGTAACCTACAACAGCTTCCAGGTGCTCTTTATAAGGTGCTTTTGCCTTGTCTACAAGTGCCTGGATCTTGGGATTTGCAGCATATTTCTCAGGATCTACATCCATAAGTTCATAATCGTCTTTCACTATTTTACCATCTACAAAATACAGGTTTAATTTCCCTACAAAAGATCCAAAAGCACCCGGTTCGGTTACTTTTGCATATTTTCCTTCGATAGGTTGGCGTACCCTTTCATGGGTATCATTTCCTAAAATGTAATCTACATCTTTAGTCATTTCGTTATTGGCGAGTTCCACCTGCTTAAAAATTCCCATATGGGTTACCAGGAAGAGTGCCTGTACCTTTTTTTCATTTTTAACTTCGTCAATAAGCTTCAGGACATTGTCATCCAAACCGCTAAAACTAATTCCCTCGCTAAATATCGGATTTTGACGAATTGGAACATCCGGATCATTAACCCCAATAAATCCTATTTTCACTCCTTCTATTTCCTTGATCCAATAGGGAGGGAAAAGTCGCTTTCCAGACTCTTCGTGATACATGTTCTCCGCAATTACAGGCGTATCATAGGCATCTAAAACATTCATCATAGAAGTTTTGCCATATACAACCTCCCAATTACCGGGAATAAGCAAATCATAATTCATGTTTTTCACAATCTCTGGAAAAATATCTCCTTTAGAAAGCGCTGCATATCCACTTCCCTGGATAAGATCGCCACCATCTACAATAATGGTCCGGTTAGGGTTTTTAGCACGTTCTTCATCAAACAAGGTTTTAATGTTCGCCATCCCACCACGTGTTTTGAACACAATGCTGTCATTTTCCCAGAACAATTCGGGATGTGGGTCTAATTGCCCGTGAATATCGGCTGTTTGTAAAATGGTGATGCGTAAGGTATCCTGAGCATTACCCCCTTGTTTTTCATCAGATTTCATGTCCTGACAGGATCCTAGTAATCCAAGTCCAATGATTCCCAATCCTACAAATAATGTTGTTTTAAGTGTTTTCATTTTCATTTTTTTAAAGTCCTAAACTGTAATATCCTTTTTTCTGAAGCTGAAAATCGTGTAAAATACCATTTTCAACTATTTCCATTTCCTGCGGAATATCCTTAGGATCAACCTTGAATTTGTTCATGGAAAATCCGCAGGCTACCAGATGTACTCCAGCTTTTTCAGCCTGAGCTACAAAGCCTTTCATTTTATCTGTATCGGTTAATTGTGAAATGTCCTGCCCGCAAACAATAACCTGAAAATCCCCAAAGCGTTCCCCGTCTTCCAGCGCCAGTGCTTCAGCGGTTAGTATTATGGGTTTTAACTGATCTACTTTTTTGGTGAGCACAACATAATTGTTTTTATCATGAGTGTGTTCCGGTGCCTGCGCATTAACCTGTATGGTGGTTAAAGCCAAAAATAATGCAAGGCTGCTTAAAAATACTGTTTTCATTGTTTTGTTGTTTTAAAATCGTTTAATATAAAAAATAAAAGTCCGCCCAGGATTGCTATATTCTTAAAAAGAGGCCCCAGGGAATTCAACTGTCCTATTTGAACAGTAATCGTAATTGGAATTAATACCAAAGCCAGTATTAGAGCAACCCACCGGGTTTTAAAACCGGCAAAGAGGCTAATCCCGGCAACGAGCATAACTATTCCGGAGATAATAATTAAGTATTCGGGATTCCCAATAAAATAGGCCATGCCTTTAAAACTGGCCTGATCCAGTTTGGCAACAGTTCCTTCCACATTCATCAAATGATTGAAACCTGCAACAAGGAAAATTCCGCTTAACATCATTCTGAAGATCATCACTGATCGTTGTGTAACCATTATTTTGGCTGTCATAAACTATATAATAGATTGAATTATTTAATCCCACTGGTGATTTAATTAAATGTGGAGATTTCTTCCTTTAAAATACCTCAAGAGTGTGCTCCCGGGTAACTGATTCATTTTTTCTGAAAGATTTTTGATCAATACAAGAAAAATTAATAAACCGCCAGCTACTTTCTGTGTTGTGTATAGAAAATGCTGATTAAATTTCAGAGTCTGTTAAACTTGTGGGGGAGGATAAAATTTATCGCTGAAGGTTTCAAAAAATTCTGGAGAGGTATAATTGTAGCGCTGGTAATTGGTTTTTACCTCGATAAGTGTCCATCCAGATAACTGGAACTGAAATGGAGCGTTACAATAGGAATCTATAGGAATGATTAATACGTTTGAAACAGGGCTAAAGTCCCGAGTGCTTCCATTCTCAAATAACTCAGCTTTCTTGTTTTCACAAAACGGATTTATATATACTATTTCTTTGGTATCAAGAATGCTTGCCAAAAAATTGGTATCCATCATCAGGGATTTTCCGAAAAAAACCACCATAAAAAATATAGCTATATAAGACTTTAAATTCATTCGACGCCAAATATAAGTATTCACCTCTACTCTATATGTGACATTTGTTACATAGAGGTGTAAGTTCATTTCAGAAATTGGCTTTAGGATTTCTTTTTAGAGAACGTAACACTTGTTACAGATATTAAGAAGGCTTTTAAAGAGTTTTGCAAAAAAATTACTTTAAATAATACAAATGAAATTAGCTAAGTGGTATTTTACAATTATATGGTTAAGTTTTAATTTCACCCTTTTTGCTCAGGAAAACAACGAATCTGGGGTACAGGAACACAATGAATCTGGAAATAAGGAAATCTCACAGCTAAAGGATATTTTTCGGGATGCCCAATTTCATGGACATTTCCGAAATTATTTTATGAATACCATAAACCGTGGTGACCTAAGGGATTATTATACCAATGCAACAGGAGGTGCTGTGGGATTTACAACCGGAAATTATAAGGGTTTTGAAATTGGCGTAAAGGGTATTTTTACCTATAAAACCTTTGGCAGTGATCTTGGAATTGAAGATCCTATTACAGGGAAAAACGCAAAATGGGAATATGAACTTTATGATGTTGTAAATAAAGGGAATTTCAAGGATCTTGATAGGCTGGAGGAATTATTTATCCGGTACCGGTTTGGGGATTCTTATATTACCTACGGAAAGATTGAAACGGAATATACACCCTTGTTAAACCATAGCGACGGTCGCATGAAGCCTTTTGCACATCGGGGAGCATGGGCAAATTTACGTTTTGACACTGTGCACCAGGTTAACCTTGGATGGTTAAACGGGGTTTCCCCCAGGGCCACTACCGAGTGGTTTAACTTTGAAGAAGGGATGGGACTCTTTTATAATGGTTTCCAACCCAATGGGGAATTAGCTGAATATCACGAATATTACCCTTCTTCAGGAATTGGGATCTTTAATTACCGTTTCAAAAAAAACAACCTTCATTTAGAAGTATATGATTTTTATTTGGATAAAATGATGAATACCCTCTGGACAGAAGCGGGATATGACTATAAAAACTTTAACCTTGGAGTGCAATATGTATATCAGTCTCCTTTTTCTTATTCTGAAGAGCTTCCTTATGAACATCGATATATACAACCCGATGAAAATGCACAGGTATTAAGTACTCAATTAAGCTGGGAACAGGCTGGATGGAAATTTGGTATTGCGTATACCCATGCCTTCGATACAGGAAGGTTTTTATTCCCGAAGGAATTAGGAAGGGATCATTTTTTTACTTCAATTTCCAGATCTCGCTTGGAAGGACTTGGAAATACAGATGTTTTTACCCTGAAAGGGGAGTACACTATTCCAAAACCGGACCTGCATATAGGATTGGAGTTTCAACAACTTACAGGCCCCGAATCAGCTGTTTTTGAGTTCAATAAATATAATGTAACGGAATCTCTTCAGCTAAATACGCATTTAACTTATAAAATTCATGGCTTTCTGGAAGGCCTAAGCTTTGATTTTCTTTGGATTTATCGGGAAAATAAGAATAGTTTAGATGCCCAAAGCATCTTTAATAAAAGCAATTTTAATCAGCTTAACTTCGTTACAAACTTCGATTTTTAGAGTGTCCGAAACTAGGAGGAATTCCTGAAAATTGGGTTTAAAAGAAAAACACCTGTTTCATTTAGAATTCTAATTCTTTTTTTATAAAAATAATAATGTAACTTTTGTTACTGTGGGAATTAATATTAAATGAGTTCTTTGCATCTCAAAAAAAATAACTTCTATGAATTGGATATTTGAACCCTGGCCCTGGTATGTTTCAGGCCCATTAATTGCCTTAATAATGTTTTTGCTGCTATTTGTGGATAAACAATTTGGAATGTCTTCAAATTTAAGGACCATGTGTACCATTGGTGGCGCAGGTAAAAAAGCCGATTTTTTCGCCTTCGACTGGAAATCACAGCGATGGAACCTGGTAGTAGTCCTTGGAGCAATAATTGGCGGATTCCTGGGTGCTCATGTCTTAACCAATGATCCCTCTGTGGCCATTAATCCAGATACTATAGCAACCTTGGAAGGATTGGGTTTTGAGAATGCAGGAGACACCTTTTTGCCGGAGCAGTTATTTGGTTTGGAAGCATTTTCCAGCATAAAATCCTTATTGATCTTGTTAGGCGGAGGTTTAATGATAGGTTTTGGTTCCAGATATGCCGGAGGTTGTACCTCTGGACACGCTATTTCAGGCCTTAGTAATTTACAATTGCCCTCACTTATAGCGGTAATTGGATTTTTTATTGGTGGATTGGTGATGATCCATCTTTTATTCCCTTTAATTTTTTAAGATGAAAAGAACAGCAGCATATTTATTTATAGGTATATTTTTCGGAATAGTGATGTACAAGTCGGAAGCGGCTTCCTGGTTTAGAATTTATGAAATGTTTCAGTTTGAATCATTTCATATGTACGGGATCATAGGATCAGCCCTGTTCCTGGGAGTATTGGGCGTATTCCTTATCAAAAAGAATAATGTGAAATCCTTTTATGGGGAGCCTATCAAGTTTACTCCAAAGGATAAAAGTTTTAGTAGGTATATGTATGGAGGAATCATTTTTGGTCTTGGCTGGGCACTGGCCGGATCTTGTCCCGGACCCATTTATACCCTTATTGGAGCAGGATACGTTTCTATTTTAGTGGTTTTAGTGGGTGCTTTGGGAGGAACCTTCCTCTACGGCCTGGTACGGAAAAAATTACCACATTAGAGACGCCCAATATGGGCGTCTCAGAAACGCGTCTCGTCTTTTGGCGTGCCGGTTTAAGACGCCCGTGTGCCAATTTAAGAGACGCCCTTGTAGGGCGTCTCTTAAATTGCCTTTCTCAAGACTTCCAGTGGCGGACTTGTAATAACACTTCTGCTATTCGATAAGCCAATTATCAACACCAACAGCACAATCCCCGGGAACAATACGAGAAAAGGTATCCAGGAAGGTAAGAATGGGGAATCGAATAAGAACCAGGCCAACATCTGGCTGCTTATAAGCGATAGAAGGATACCCGACAAGCCACCTAAAACCCCTAGGTACAAATATTCCAAGGCTAAGATTTTTAGGATCTGGTCGCTTTTGGCTCCTAAAGTTCTTAGTAGTACACTTTCCTTGATTCGTTGATATTTACTGGTTCTAACCGCGCCTAAGAGAACGATAATCCCTGTAAGTATGCTGAAAAATGCCATAAAATTGATTAGCCAGGAAATTTTATCAAGGAGACCTTCTATTACTGTAAGTACCTGTTTAAGGTCGATTATGGTCACATTTGGATATTTTTTCACCAGCTCCTGTTGCAAATTGGCCGAGCTTTCCTCATCGGGAACATTAGAGCTAAGCACTCGAAACTGAGGCGCATCTTCCAGCACACCTTTTGGGAAAACAATGGAAAAATTCATCTGCATCCTGCTCCAGTCCACGGTCCTGATGCTTCCTATAGCGGTATTTAACAATACTCCCTGAACGTTAAAAATTATTTTATCACCAACCTTAACTTTTGCATCATCGGCAAAATTATCGCTTATTGAGATAGGCACCATTTCGCTATCCTGCACTTCGGAAATCCATTCCCCATCCTGAAGACTTTCAGAAGCGATAAGAGAATCGCGGTAAGTAACCCGAAACTCATGATTGAGTATCCAGCTGTTCACATTGGAGGTTGTATCTGCCCTCAATTCATTCACCGATTTTCCAGCGATGCTTTGAACCCTCATTGTAACAATTGGAATATCATCCAGAACGGGAAGGTCTTTTCCGGTGATGGTCTTCACAACAGCATCTTTTTGTTGAGATTGTATATCAAGAAGAATTATGTTTGGACTGTTGGATTTTGTTTCAAGAGTTGCCTGGGCCATTAAAACATCTTTGGTGAAATAAAGTGTGCTTATTAGAAAAGTTCCAACTCCAATAGCCAATACCAAAGTGAGGGTTTGGTTTTGAGGTCGAAAAAGATTCAGCAAACTCTGTCTTGCGGGGAATCCCCAGGAGTGGGGAAAGTATTTCTTTATTAATTTCATAAATGCTTTCGCGACTCCTGCTAAAATGGAGAAGGTGAAAATAATTCCTGCTACAAAGGAGAAGGAATACCGCCAATCTTTTAACAACCAATAAGAAAAGAGTAAAATAAACAGAAAAATTCCCAACAAAACCAGCATTCCTGCTTTGCCCGATTTGGATTTGCTCTCATTCTGTACCCGCAATGCTTGTAAAGGCGAAATGTATAAGGTTCCCATCAGGGGATATAAAGCGAACAAAACGGACATGAAAATCCCCAGCAATAATCCCATAAGGATCACTTGAGGAGAAAAGGACATTTGAACATCTACAGGTAAGAGATCGCCTAAAAACAATGGGAATAATTGCTGAAGAATTAAGCCCAGACCGGTACCGGCAATGCCGCCTAAAAGCCCCATCACAGCAATTTGTATTAAATAGATTAGAAAGGTTTGCCTTTTGGTAGCACCTATACATTTAAGTATGGCTACTGAGCGTAATTTCCCTTTGATGTAAATATTTATAGCACTGGCAATCCCAACACAACCCAGTAAAAGAGCAATAAAGGCTACCAGGTTAAGGAACTTTCCAAAATTATCGTACCTGCGGCCCAATCTTTGGCTGGTGGAGGTATGCGTGTCAAGATCGGCATCCTGGGTATCGAGCTGTGGACCAAGGTTTTTATCGAGTTGTTCCATACTCATACCCTGCTTTGCCACAAAATAATAATCATAACCCACGCGGCTTCCGGTTTGTACCAGACCTGTTTCAGAAATCAACCTGTAGGGAATAAGAACAGGTGGTGCCACAGAACTAAAAATTGCGGTACTCCCCGGAACCGACTTTAATGCCCCTGTAACAGGTATGGTTATCTTTCCTATTTTAATGCTATCGCCGGGCTGTATCCCTAACTGAAGCATCACAGTTGCATCTACCAAAGCAGCATTCTGTTCCTGATAAAGGCCTGCGGCTGTTTCAGGTTCTGTTTCCAACTCCCCGTAAAAAGGGAAACCCCCTTCAATTCCCCGTACCTGGACTAGTTTGGTGACATCGGTTTTTGGAAAAGCAGCCATAGACGTAAAACTGATTTCCCTGGCATCTGCACCACCCAGGGAATCCATTAGTTCAAGAACCCGTTCATTTGGTGGGTTATTGGAGTCTATTCTAAAATCAGCACCCATTAAGGATTTTGATTGCAGGGAAATGTTTTCCTTGAGATTTTCGCCAAAGGACTGTATGGAAACAACTGCAGTAATTCCTAACACAATAGATGCCATAAACAGGATAAGCTTACGGCTGCTCGCTTTTCCGTCCCGCCAGGCCATTTTTAACAGCCAGCCAAAATTCGTCCGGGAATTAATGGTTTTATTTACTTTCATTATAGCGTATCTATGGGGTTTTCAAGAATTCTCCCACCTTTCAACCTTAGGATGCGTTGGGTTTTTTGTGCCAGTTCTAAATCATGGGTAACGATTACCAGGGTAGTGCCGGATTCCTTATTCAGATTAAAAAGCAAGTCGATTACTTTTTCTCCGGTTTCAGCATCAAGGTTTCCCGTGGGCTCATCGGCAAAAAGAACCGAAGGAGTATTGGAAAATGCCCGTGCTACGGCGACCCGTTGTTGTTCACCTCCTGAAAGTTGTGATGGATAATGATGAAAACGATCGCCAAGTCCTACTTTATCAAGAAGTTCCATGCCAACTTTGGAAGCGTTTTTTGCTCCCTGTAATTCCAGTGGAACAGCAACATTCTCCAGCGCGGTAAGTGTTGGTAATAATTGAAAATCCTGAAAAACAAAACCTATATTTTTATTTCGCAGAATAGCGCGCTCATCTTCGGTAAGGCTGTTCAATTGTGTTCCACAAAGATTTATCGAGCCCGAATCGGCTTGATCCAAACCGGCACAAAGTCCGAGTAAAGTGGTTTTTCCACTTCCCGACGGTCCTACAATTGAAAAGGTTTCACCTGCTTCTATATCAAAATTGATGTCGTGTAATACTGTTATTTTTTTTGAACCACTGGAGAAGGTTTTCTCCAGGTTGCGAACGTTTAATATCTTTGTCATCTTTCGACTCTTATTTTTTCTGAATTAAGACAAAATAAAGAAAGATTTTGATTTAATCCCTGTGCTATGAGAAACTTGTTGGTATTTTGTGCTTTGTTTAGTTTTATCTTTTTCAACTCTTGTGGGGAATCCCCAAAAAATGAGGAGGAAACCCGGTCAGAAAAAGTTTCAGAAAATGAAAACCAGGAAAAAAGTGAGGCAGGAGTGATCCTTTTCTTCGGAAACAGCCTTACCGCCGGAATGGGACTGGATCCAAATGAAGCTTTCCCGGCTGTTATTCAGCAAAAAATAGATTCTTTAGATCTTCCCTATGAAGTGGTTAATGCCGGATTAAGCGGAGAAACCACCGCAGCCGGAAAAAACAGGATAAACTGGGTTTTGAATCAGGACGTGACTGTTTTTGTCCTTGAACTTGGCGCGAATGATGGTTTACGTGGGATCCCTCTGGAAGAAACCAGAAAAAACCTGCAGGAGATTATCAATACGGTACGGAAGAAAAACCCGGATACAGAGATTATTCTCGCCGGAATGCAGATCCCTCCAAATATGGGACAGGAATACACTTCAGAATTCAGGAATATCTTTCCGTCACTGGCTGAAAAGAATGATGTTCATCTTATTTCTTTTTTACTGGAAGATGTTGCCGGAAATCCTGAATTGAACCAGGGAGACGGAATTCATCCTACCGCACAGGGGCAAAAGATCCTTGCCAAAAATGTTTGGGAGGTTTTGGGGCCTGTGATTCGTAAAAAGAGAAACCTGTAATTTGGTTTTAAAACAATATCTTGGTATTCCTAATAAAAATAAACTATGTCTGATCCGATTATATTTAAATCCAGTTATTTTCTTAGAGCTCTTAACAGGGATCTCAACCCATTTACTCCAAATATAGTACTGATAGATGAGGAGCATATCGAATTTAAAAGAAGGAACTGGCATCTCATTTCTGAAGACACAGAAACTCTGCATTTTAAAAATATCACCGGTATTACGGTAGATTCTCATCTTTTTGGAACCACAATTACAATAAAGAGTACAGGAAATGATCCTATACAAATTCGTGGCTTTTGGAAAAAGGAGGCACAAAAAATCAAAGAGCTTTGTGCTACTTACATCGAAGCAAATAATAAAAAAAACAGCAATGAGGCATTAACCAAAGCGATTGAAAGTCAACGTGGGAATTACAGTGTGGCAGATGAATTATCTAAATTAAAAAATTTGCTGGATCAGAATGTGCTTTCTCAGGAAGAGTTTGAAGAACAAAAACGCAGGCTTCTAAAAGGCTAATCCTTGAAGGTTAAGGTAAAGGTTGTCCCCAGGTTAACCTGACTTTTCACTTTTATAGTTCCTCCCAGGCTTGTTATTTGTTTCTGAACTAAATATAACCCAATTCCCTTACTGTCGATATGATTATGAAATTTTTGATGTAACCCAAAAATTTTATCTTTTACATTCTTCATTTCAAAACCTATTCCGTTATCACTGAAAATAAGTTGTGTGGAATTCTTTAGTTTTCTGGAAGAAATTGAAATAACAGGATAAATTTTCGGGTTGGAATATTTTATAGAGTTTGAAATAAGGTTGAGAAAGATACTTTGCATATACCCTGCATTAAACTTTACTGCCTCAGCTTCAGAAAAATCGATTTCCAAAGTAGCTTTGGAATTACTAAACAGCGTTTTAATTGAATTCATTGTGACTTGCAGGATTTCAGGCAAAAACACCTTTTCAATTTTTACGTTTATTTTTTCTTCCTGGCTTAAATTGTCTACATATTCATTCAGGGTGCTTTTTAGCTTTAAGGTGGATAATTTAAGCATATCCATGTATTCCAGGGTTTCTGGATCCTCAATTTTTGATAGATCTAATAATCTGAACAAGGATAACATATTATTAACCGGTGATCTCAAATCGTGGGATACTGTATAGGTGAATTGTTTGAGTTGCTCATTTACGCTGGTGAGGTTGGTAAGCAGTAAATTCCGTTCTTCCTCCAGGTTTTTTAAATGGGTAACATTTTTTGCGATGGCATAAATTAACCTTCTGGAAGGTTCTGAAACAGAAGTCCACGAGAGCCAAACAATTTCTCCTGATTTGGTTACATACCTGTTTTCAAAATTTAAAAGGGGTTTATCTTTATTTATACTTTCCCTGAGTTTGGAAGTGATCGTTTTGTCTTCGGGGTAAATAAAATCGCTCACGTGCCCCGCCATAATCTCTTCTGTCGAGTAACCCAGTAATTCCGAAAAAGCTGGATTGGCTTTTTTGATATAACCGTCATAGGTCGCAATACATAGAATGTCTGCGGTTAACTCAAAAAAATGATTAAGATCAAAGCGTGGCTCAGATTGTAGGTTTAAAACTTCATTGTCCTTCATGCTGTAGTTTTGGGGAACTAAATAGTTGAGGGTAAATAATTATATATTGGCTAAAAATACTTATTTTCTATACAATTAAATCAATTTGAATAAATTATAAGCAGAAAGTTTCTAAGAAGGAATTTCTTAACTTTTGAAGAATTTCTGACAAATTTGAGGGTAAACCATTCTTATTTCCCGTTATCGACAGAATAATTCCTGATTTCTTCCAGGATATCCTGAACATTTTTTTCAGTCTTGAAAAGTTTATCCTTGCATATTTTTAAAAGTTCAGAAGCGCGTTTGATTTTGGTGTCCAGTACATCGATGCTAATCTCAGAATTTTCCATTTCTGAAACAATCTCCTGAAGCTCCTTATGAGCATCGGTATAGTTAATTTCTTCAGTCATTTTTTTATTTTTTTACAATTTTTTCGATTCGGCTGAATAGGTTTCCCTTATATAATTGCGTTTCCAGCAGAAGGTCCTCTTGAATTTCATCGGAATCCCGAATCACTTTTCCATTTTGGCGTGTAATGCTAAACCCTCTTTTCAGGATGTTAAGCGGAGACAACATTCCAATTTTTTCTTCGGTGAAACTTAAATTTATCGCAGCTTCATTCAAGGTTTTTTTAGCATTGGCCAAAATGGAACGTTTAGCCTGATCCAGCATGTTTTTTTGTTCATTTATCAATCCCTGACTCCGGTTGTCAAGCACAGTTGCAAGTTGGTTGAGGTTTGCTCTTGAGTTATTCATGGCACTTCCCGTAAGTGAACTAAATAGCCTTGCTGTTTCCTTTAGGTTGACTTTCTCCTTCTTAAACATCCTGTTCACTTCATTCTGAATCTTTTGTTCGGCATCTATCACCGGAACAGCAAAATCGTTGAATTTTTGCAGCAGGAATTCGGCTATTTTAGTTGGGGTGATGAAGCTTTCATAGCTAACCAGTTCACTTACGGTCTCATTTGCGGAATGTCCAATCCCGGTTAGGATTGGGATAGGAAAAGTGGCTATTTTCTCTGCCAGCAAATAATTATCAAAACTGCTTAAACCAATTTCCCCGCCGCCGCCACGAATTATTGCCACCGCATCAAATATCTCTGAATGTTTTTTAATTCGTTCCAGCTGCTGACTTATGGAACTCACCGCCCGTTCTCCCTGTAAAATAGCAGGAAATAGCAGGAAATGATATTTATAGGCCAAGGGATTATTTTGTATGATATCTATAAAATCCCCGTAACCTTTACTGGTTTCAACAGAAATGATCGCGATGGTTTTAGGTAAACTGGAAAGAAGTGTTTTTTTATTTGCATTAAAAATTCCGGCTTCCCGCAGCTTTGCTATAGTATGGGCTTTTTCCCTTGCAAGTTCTCCCAGAGTATATTCAGGATCTATATCGACGATGTTTAAGGCAAGCCCGTGGAGTGGATGATAGGAAACAGTTCCCTGGACAACCACCGTTATATTGTCTTTAAGTTCCTCCTTCAGCACAGATTTGAACTTGGCATTGATCATTTCAAAATTGCCACTCCATATATTTCCCCGAAGTTCCGCGATCACTTTTCCATCTTTTTTCTCTACCAGGCTTGGGTAACAGTGGCCGCTTTTTGGATAGTAATTAAGCCGAACGATCTCAGCCTTTATCCATATTGTTTTATTGCAATATGTATTAATTACATTTTGAATGGATGTAGTTAGATTGAATAAGGAATAGACTTTTTTTTCAGGCATTGGGACACCTTTAAATTTGGGTAGGCTAAAGATAATCAAAAACCTCAAGGCAAGCCTACAAGGTATGAATGAAAAATACTTTTAAAAATTGCGAGGCAGGCCCGCCTGAATGAAATTTATTTTGGGCAGGCCTTGGGGAACCTGCCCGTCCGTCAGGTGGGTGAAACCCCCAATGAGGGATTAAAAATCCCCATATACCGGCAGGATAAAGTTCCCATTTAAAAACTTTTTTGGATCTATCTGGCTTTGCAATATAACTCCTGTCATTTTAGATTCAAGCAGAAGTTGAGCTGCCTGCAGGAAGGGTGCGGCGGTTGTGGTTTGAATTGCGCGCAACCTGTATTTCCCTATTTTTTGAGGGAGTATGCGTTTAGCGATCTCCCGGCGGCGTAAAGTCCCTGCTGCATCTTTGCCTTCAACGGCGGCATATAAAACAATTTGATCGTCTTCGCAATATGGAACAACAACTTCCATTTTTTCCTGCAATACCGAAATTTTATCCGAATTTTCAATCCCGGAAATCTGTTTTTCCACCCAGGAATAATGTCCCGGATATCTTAGGGTTTTGTAGTCCAGGGACCGAACTTTTCCTGCCAGGGCATCAGGAAGATCTGCAGCTCCACCGGAAGTGAGATCTTCTTCATAGGTTATTCCATCTATAATAATATGAGCTCTTTCAGACAAAGCTGGCAGCGCTGTTTTTTTGAAATCCCGAAGTGCCAATGCGGTTTTTACATATTCTGTAGCTACTCCCACGGGACTCCAGGTAAACCCATAATAATGCGGAGCAACTACGTGCCGTGTAAGTGCGCCAACTTTAAATTCCAGTTTATCTACTTCATCAATTTTAAAATCCTCACAGAATTGCTGAAAAAGTCCATTCGCAAGTATATCGACATAGCCAGGAGCCAGCCCGGATTGAAGAACAAAACCTGTTTTGCTGTTCTTTGCCATTTCGATTATTTCATCGGTTTCTGCCACATATTCGGTTAGGTTGGCGTAATGCAACTGATATTCTTTTGCAAGTCTTGCGATTTTTGGAGCCAGGCTGCCCGGAAGGCAGTCCAGGATAATATCTCCCGCGCTCAGGATCCTTTTCATTTCTTCTGAAATTCCTTCTTCCTGAAGATGAAAAGCTTTAACAGAACATTCCTTTTCTGTACCCGCTTCGATCCAAAGTGCCAGTTTTTGCGCATTTGAAAGGGTTCGGTTTCCAATAAACAGGGAAGGAGTAACTTTGCTCCATTCCATAAGCATTAGCCCTGCTGCTTCTGCTATACCACCGGCTCCGGCAATTATGATGTTATAATGTTTGTTCATAAAAGAAAGTTAGTGCTTTATTTCGGAATTTTAGCTGACGGAATACCGATCACATAAAAAGCAAAGACTAAAAAAAGGCAACCTCCATAGGACATTCAAGATTAATAATACCGGAAATCCCTACTTGCAATTGGCCAAAAAGCGATTTAAATTATTGTACGGAAATTAAATTCAGCAGAACGGATGGTAATAAAATTACATTAAAAAACATTTAGGGTTTTAAATCGGCTTATGCTCTCTTTGAGGCCAGCCCTAATTTTTAGCTTATCCATAACAGTTTTTAATTTTCGGTATATAACCGGTTGGTATCAGGTGCGAAATTTCAATTTCCATTTCGTGGTATTAACGCTAAAACAATTGTTATGAAAACACTTAATTTCTTTATCGAAAATTACAAGAGCGCTACAGAGGGTTTTAATTTTTTAGGGAAGATTTTTGTTCTGCTTGTTCTCGCGTTTATTTTCATTGCCGTTTTATTTGCAATATTCGGGGTGGCACTGGATTTTTTCCGTTGAAGAGCTCTTTGCGATTAAACAATTAAAAAGCTAAAAAAGTTACTTTCCTGAAAATGATATTCAGGGAGAAAGGACAAAAATTGCTTTAAAAAATTTAGAAATTAAAACCTAGGGATATTCAGCCCTCAATAAGGGATTAAATATTCCGCACATATAATTAAAGGTCTGGTGTTGCCCAGGCCTTTTAACTTTCCTACTTTTAGAGTCATTCTGTTTAATTGGAAACGCATGAAAGATCTTAAAGGTAAAACGGTTTTAATTACCGGAGGAGGTTCGGGCATAGGTAAACTTATGGGAAAGCTGGTTCTTGAGAAAGGAAGCAACTTAATAATTTTTGATATCAATGCTGCAAATCTTAAAACAACAATCTCTGAATTTTCAAAATTGGGAAAAATATCCGGTTACCAGGTGGATGTTTCAAATCCTGAAGAGGCAGCAAAAGCGGCTTCACTTGTTGAAAAAGAACAGAATGAGGTGGATGTTTTGATCAATAATGCGGGCATCGTGGTTGGGAAATATTTTCACGAACATTCAATTTTGGATATAGAGCGAACCATTAATATTAATACGATTGCCCCTATGTATGTAACCCGGGAGTTTTTGCCGCAAATGATGAGGCGTAATTCGGGACATATATGTAATATAGCTTCCTCAGCAGGATTGATCTCCAATCCAAAAATGTCGGTTTATGCAGCAAGCAAATGGGCGCTTATTGGATGGAGCGATAGTCTTAGGCTGGAGATAAAACAATTGGAAAAGAATATAAATATTACCACTGTCAATCCTTATTATATCGATACCGGAATGTTTTCAGGAGTGCGCTCTTTAGTCCCGGTTTTAAAGCCGGAAAAAGTTGCCCGACAAGTCATACGAGCTATAGAACGAAATCGAATATTTTTAACAATGCCCTGGAGTATGAGAATTGTTAGGTTAAGCCAGGGACTATTTCCGGTTTGGTTCTTTGATTGGTTTGTAGGGAAGGTTCTTGGGATGTACAAAACGATGGATCATTTTGAAGGCAGAAAGTAAGCTGGGCGCTAATTCTAAAAAAAAGTAAATGATAGAAATTTCGAGTACCAAAATAGAAAATATTTATAAAGCTCAGAAAGCATTTCAGGCATCCCACCAAACTGAAAGTTTGGATTTCAGGATTGAGATGCTCAAAAAATTAAAGTCGGCGGTTGTTCAATACGAAGATCGGATTTTAGAAGCACTTTGGAAAGATCTTCATAAATCCGGGGAAGAAGCTTATCTCACTGAAATCAGCATTCTTAACCAGGAAATTGATTTTCACATAAAGAATTTAAAAAACTGGGTTAAACCACAAAAAGTGTCTAATCCGGTGCATCTCTTTCCATCGACTGGCAGAATTTATTATGAGCCATTTGGAGTTGTACTTATAATAGCCCCCTGGAATTATCCTTTTCAACTGGTTATGAATCCCCTTGTTGGTGCAATAGCTTCAGGTTGCTGTGCTATTTTAAAACCTTCAGAATCCACTGGACATATAGCAGCCGTCATGGATGAAATGATAGGAGCAACCTTCGATGAAAATTATATAGCCTTAATTCAGGGCGATCAAAGGGTTGGGGAGCATCTTCTAAAACTGCGCTTCGATAAAATATTTTTTACAGGAAGTACAAAAGTTGGGAAAATTGTGATGAAAGCCGCGGCAGAAAATCTCACTCCTGTAATACTTGAACTGGGAGGTAAGAGTCCGGGAATTGTAGATGAGAGTGCAGATATAGATTTGGCAGCCAAACGTATTGCCTGGGGGAAAACCGTCAATGCCGGTCAAACCTGTATAGCTCCGGATTACCTGCTCGTTCATCATTCAGTGAAGGAAGAATTAATTAAAAAAATACCTGTTTATCTTGAAGAGATGTACGGAAAAGATATTCAGAAAAGCGAATTTTATGCCCGGATCGTACATGAAAAAGCTTTTGATGGATTAGTGGAATTATTGGATAAAAGCAAAGGAAACATCCGTTACAGCGGAACTTTTAACCGGGAAGAATTGTTTTTTCATCCAACGATTGTGGACGAGATCTCACCCGGGACGGATTCCCTGATGCAACAGGAAATATTTGGCCCAATATTGCCGGTGATCACCTTCACAAATTTATCGGAGGCGATCTCTTTTATAAATTCCAGGGAAAAACCACTTGCTCTATATTATTTCGGAAAAAATAAAGAGGCTGAGGAAGTTATAAAAGGAACCAGCTCCGGAGGAGTTTGTATTAACGACACCCTAATGCATGTAGCCAACCATCATCTGCCTTTTGGTGGAGTTGGAAATTCTGGTTTTGGCACTTATCATGGAAAAGATAGTTTTCTCGCATTCAGCCATAAAAGAGCGGTTTTAAACTCGCCTACCTGGATTGATATACCATTTAAATATGCCCCTTTCAAATATTTTGAATTTATAAAGAAGTTTTTGTAAATGCTTATTCACGGGTATTTAAATCAATAGCTTTGGTCATTATTCGGAAAAAAACCGGATCTCCCGGGGAAGATTTTCCTAAGACTACTTTTTCTTATTTTTAATTGGGATGTATTGAATTCCGAAGGATAGAAGCAACAACAGTAAAAACCCAGAACCGGAAATAAAGAAATAGGAATATAGGTTAGAAAAAGACTCAGAAAAACTCAGGCAAACAAGAGTCATAATATAGCAAAAGGCGAATAAGAAGAATAAAGTGTAACGTAGTATAGTTAAAGGTTTGGGCATTAATTCAAAAAAAATTATTTTTATTTAAAAAAATCAATTCAAATATAGTGTTAAAAGTAAGCCTTTTTTATCTGTATAATTATTAATCATTAAAATACAGTCCTTCGGTAATTTTGATACGAATTTTTAATCTATCCTCGCTTTTGGTACCAACTCTACCATTTAAAAATAAGGGATACTTTTAAAAAGTGAATTTTCAAACAATAACCAAGATTTTTAACTCCTTATATAACCTGATAAAAAAATTAATTCAGCCCAAATCCAATACCCGATGGATTAGGCTTTTCTGCTATCTTTGCCGGAATTAAAACACCATGAAATTTACACTGCTCTCCTCCCCACTCCAGGGATTTACAGATTTCAGATTTAGAAATGCCTTTCATCATTACTTTGGAGGAATAGACACGTTTTATGCGCCTTACATCCGTTTGGATGGGAAGCTCGTTGTTAAAGCTTCCTACCAACGTGATCTACTGCCTGAAAATAATGCCACCCCGGAGTTGATCCCGCAGGTTATTACAAACGATGCCGAAGAATTTTTGTTTGTCGCAAAATATGTTCAGCAGTTTGGTTATAAAGAGCTTAACTGGAATTTGGGTTGCCCATATCCTATGGTTACAAAGCGAGGGATGGGATCCGGACTTATTTGTAATCCCGCAAAAATTGATCATATTTTGGACAGGGTTCATTCAGAAACCGATATTGTGGTGTCTATGAAAATGCGAATGGGCTATGAAAATAGTGAAGAGATTCTTGATACATTCCCAATTCTGGACAAATATCCGCTTAAAAATATAGCCATTCACGCCCGGATTGGAAAACAGCTTTATAAGGGGGGAGTAGATCTGGATGCTTTTCAACGCTGTATAGATAATACCAAACATACGCTGTATTACAATGGGGATATTACTACAGTAACCGGATTTCAAAGTATGCAGGAGCGTTTTCCTGGTATTGATCAATGGATGATTGGAAGAGGCCTTATTGCCGATCCTTTTTTGCCCGGCATGATAAAAAATAATACCACCGAATATCCCAAAAACAGATGGGAACTATTCCGGGAGTTTCATGATACCATCTACGAACAGTACGATGCAGCCCTATCCGGACCAACTCCTATTAAAATGAAAATGCAGGGCTTTTGGGATTATTTTTCCCAGTCATTTTCCAATCCGCAAAAAACGTTTAAGAAGATCAAAAAGGCCAATAACGCGATTGCATACAAACAAGCCGTGCGGGAAATATTTAACAGCGAACAATAAACTACCTTTGCAAGCATTTAATCCCTCTGTGAGGGAGGTTTTTGATTTTAAGCTTCAATTTTGAAAGATATGTTACTCCTTACCCCGCCTTTTACTCAATTAAATACTCCGTACCCTGCAACGGCTTATCTAAAAGGCTTTTTGAAGACAAAACATGTAGACGCTTTTCAAATGGATTTGGGTATTGAAGTTATTCTGGAACTGTTTTCTAAAAAAACCTTCAGGAGATTGTTTGATATCGCTTTTGAAACGGATGCAATTGTTTCTGAAAATTGTGAACGTATATATGCGCTAAAAGAACATTATTTGCAACCTCTGGATGAAGTTATCCGATTCTTTCAGGGCAAAAATCCCACTTTTGCAAGACAAATTTGTACAGATAATTTTTTACCACGTTCCTCCCGGTTTGACCAACTGGATGATATGGACTGGGCATTTGGTTCCATGGGAATGCAGGATAAGGCGAAGCATATTGCAACGCTATATCTGGAAGATCTGTCCGATTTTATTATTGAATGTATAGACGATAATTTTGGCTTTAGCCGCTATGCGGAGCGACTGGGGCAAAGCGCCAATTCCTTTGATGAAATCTATGCTCAATTACAAATGCCCACTACTTTTATAGATGACATTACTTTAAAAATCCTGGATGGTAGATTAAAGTTGGAACAACCAAAATTGGTGTGTGTTTCGGTGCCTTTTCCTGGGAATTTATACAGCGCTTTTAGATGTGCCCAATATATAAAAGCCAATTATCCCGAAATAAAAATTGCTATGGGCGGTGGATTTCCTAATACGGAACTCCGCTCGGTTTCAGATGTTCGGGTTTTTGAATTCTTTGATTTCATCACGCTCGATGACGGGGAGTTACCCATAGAATTAGTACGCTCAAATGTGCTGGATCCAACTCCGGAAAATCTAGATTACAGGCTGTTCAAAAGGACTTTTTTGATGGAAAAGGGGGAAGTCACCTATAACAACACTTCAGCCAGAGCAGACTATAAACAGGCTGAGGTAGGCACTCCTGATTATTCAGATTTGTTCCTCAAGGATTATATTTCGGTTATAGAAATCGCCAATCCTATGCACAGCCTTTGGAGTGATGGCCGTTGGAATAAACTCACGATGGCGCATGGCTGTTATTGGGGAAAATGTACCTTCTGTGATATCTCCCTGGATTATATAAAAATTTACCAGCCCGTAGCCGCGAAATTACTGGTGAACCGCATGGAGCAATTGATCGCGCAAACGGGAGAGACCGGATTTCATTTTGTAGATGAAGCAGCGCCTCCCGCTCTCATGAAAGCGATGGCTTTTGAAATTATTAAGCGAAAAATCACGGTTACCTGGTGGGCCAACATTCGGTTCGAAAAGAACTTTACCCGCGATCTTTGTCTGTTGCTGAAAGCTTCAGGTTGTATCGCTATCTCCGGTGGACTTGAGGTGGCATCAGACCGACTGCTGAAATTGATCGAAAAAGGGGTTACGGTAGAGCAGGTTGCACAGGTAACCCGAAATTTGACCGAAGCCAATATTATGGTGCATTCATATTTGATGTATGGGTACCCCACGCAAACGGTTCAGGAAACTGTGGATAGTCTGGAAATGGTGCGTCAACTTTTTGAAATGGGCATTTTGCAATCCGGGTTCTGGCATCAGTTTGCGCTTACTGCACATAGTCCTATAGGTTTAAATCCTTCAGAATATGGAATTACGCCACATTACAATGACATCACATTTGCAAATAACGATGTAGATTTCAAGGATAAAACAGGAATTGATCACTCTAAATTTAGCTTCGGATTAAAAAAATCGCTCTTTAATTTTATGCACGGAATTGGATTTGATATGCCGCTGCAGGATTGGTTTGATTTTAAAATTCCGAAGACACAGATAAAATCAGATTTGATACAGGCCTATTTAGCACCTGAATTTAATTTCGATATAAAACCTTCAGCAAAGATCATCTGGTTAGGCGGTATGCCTTTGATAACTGAACAGGTTAAAACAAAAAGAGGCATAACAAGGCAGCAGCTAACTCTCTCTTTCCACGATATAACTGAAAGCTTTAATATCACTATGGAAAAAGAGGAAGGGGAGTGGCTGTTGAATTTTCTGGAGCAGTTAATGCCTGATAAGGAAAAACAACTAACTTTTTCCCACTTAAAAAAAGATTTTGAAACCCGTTTTGAAGATTTCGAACTTTTCTGGTTCTCCAAACCGATTAAAGTTTTAAAAGATCACGGTCTGCTGGTGCTTTGATCCCTATTGAGGCTGGCCTCGAATTTTTAAAGTGTTTTTCTCCTGATATTGTGGGACACACATCGTGGGTTTGGCCCTAAAATTTTCCTGGCTGCAAGAAATTAATAAAGGTGTGTTTCCTATGGTGCTAAAAAGGTTTACTGTTTACTTACAATCCAGAATTAATATAATAAATCATTATATTGTAACATAATTAGATAGATTAGAAAATATGCGTTTTGCGATATGCTATGTTAGTACTGCAACCAAAGATCTCCCGCAGAGTGAAGTTGTGAAAATCCTGGAAGAAACTCAAATCAGAAATAATAAACACGGAGTAAACGGCTTGCTTATTTATTCCGACGGTAATTTTTTTGAGGTTATAGAAGGTGCGGAAATTAAGATCAAGGATCTTTTTAAAATAATCAGGGAAGATACAAGGCACAAAAATATTATTATGATCTTTGAAAAAGAGGTAGATAAACCATTTTTCGAGGCTAAGGATGCAAATTTCATTTCAGAAGATACACAGCACCGCCAAATGGACGTAGAGAATTTTTTATACTATATAAAAGATCTTGACGAAGGCACACAAAAAACGGTGAAAAATATTCTTAAGGCCATCGGTTAACAGGTGATTTCTTTGAAATCCTAAAGGAATGAAGCCTGGCCCTGCGCTATCAAAATTTTAATAAAGATAGAAGATAAGGACACCAACCACCCCTCCAATTAATAAAACATGAAACAGCGCAAAGAGGCTTTTAAAAAAAAGTATATCACGATTTGCGGAAAATTGGGAACTCAATTCTCTTATTTCAGAATATTTTTTCAATGCTTTCATAGCTTGGTTTTAATTGATAGCAATGCAAGAATACAAGTTTAAGTCCAAAGTTTTTTATGAATTTTTCCAATGGGGTAAACAAGCTGTAAAAACCCAATAAATTAACAATTATTGATGATTATAGGGAAGTCAAATCTTCCTGCAGAAAACTTATAATGAGGTATTTGTGTCTTATTTTTGTGATTGTTTTTTTCTCTAAATCCTTTTTATTTTTTAGGATCGATTTAACAATCTAAAAACCTTCAAATTTTTAATTTCAGGTAATATCTTTTTCCGGATCTGGGATTTGACCTAGGGGTCTTTCTGCTTTTAACATGCCTTTTGAGCTTGCAGTGCGAGGTAATTGATTAAATATGGCTTTGTTCTGAGGGTGTTTATTTTTAATTTAGCGCATTAAAGGACTGTCATTTAAAGATCAGGAATATTAATAAAGATTTTATAGTTTACATTTACAAGGCATTTCGTGAAAAACAACTAAAAAATGATTCATTTTTAATCCTGCTTTTAACCGAAATCATACCTAAAACCCCGGCACTAATTTTAGCAAAGAATATGCAACAGAATGCTGTGGTGAGATAGAAATTTGATTTAAAATCATTAAGAAATGGAGTTCAAACAAATAAATCACATTGGTTAAATTGATAATTTACTTAATTCAAATTTTTAAAAATGTCACAAGGTAAAAGGATTCTGCTTTATTCCACTTTAGTGTTTGTAGGAGGATATTTTCTGTTTACAGGTCTTGTAGAAGCAAAGGGTTTTTTGGCACCGTTATTAACTGGGGTTATCCTGGCACTGGTTGTTCTTCCCCTTTCACGGAAAATGGAAAAAGCAGGAATGGGAAGAGGCATTACATCTTTGCTGTCCACCTTTTTAATATTTTTATTCTCTCTTGGTTTAATTTGGCTTATTTCATTTCAGGTAAAGAGTTTTATAGACGATTGGCCGGAAATAAAGGAAACTATGAAACCCAAAGTGGAGCAACTAAGATCCTTTGTAATGGAACAAACCCCTTTATCCAAAGAAGATATGGATATTTCGGGAGAGGACGGGGAGTTCTCTTTGATAGCGGCAGTATCCCAGAAGAGTGAGAAGGCGCTAGGTTTTTTTAGTCAGACCTTCGGTTTTTTCGGGACTTATTTACTGGTGTTTATCTATACCTTTTTTCTGCTTAATTATAGAAACAAATTTAAGAGATTTATAGTGCTGCTTTTCCCTGATGAAAAGAAAAAAGAGATCCAAAAAGTCGTGGGTAAATCCGGAACTGTGGTTCAGGAATATTTGGTAGGGACTTTGCTTTTAATGCTTTTTCTTGGGATAGTTTATTCCATAGGGCTTGGCATAACAGGTATTGATAATTTTATACTCGTAAGTTTTATTGCGGCTTTTCTAACTCTAATTCCTGTGGTGGGTAACATTATTGGTTTTTCCCTTGCATTGATCTTAGGCTATCTAACTACAGGGGAAACTTCGGCTTTAATAGGTGTTATAATCACATTTAGTGTAGCCCAGATGCTTGAGAACTATGTGCTTCAGCCATTTGTAATTGGCGACAAGGTAGACCTGCACCCCTTTTTCGTTATTTTGGCGGTAATATTGGGAGGGGCAACCTGGGGGATCATAGGAATGATTCTGGCTATCCCGGTTATGGCCATTATAACCATAATTTCTTTGAATGTACCGGCCTTATATCCTTTTGGGTTTTTATTCAGTAAAAAAGCGCCCGATAAAAAATCCTGATATCAATACAGAAAACGCTGTTTTTTTGGATTATTTACAAAACCGATAAAAGGCTGACTTCCACTTTTCTCGATTTTTGGTCAATTTTTCACTTCCAAACCTGTTCCCTCAATTTCAGATAAAAAGGAATTATAGAAATTTTCTGCGGCCATTTGATGGGGTAGTAATACCTGGTATGGTCCCATTTTACTTAAAGCATTATAATCTTTTTCGTGAATTGCGGTAAGGTATACTTTACCTTCATACCCCGTCCTTTCAAGTGTTTTAATAAGGTGCATGGAATGATTCATATCGGAAACGGTACTTATCACATTTTTGGCATTTTGAAATGGTATGCGTTCCAGGAGCTCAGGATCCTCAATGTCTCCATATACAATGTTGGGGTTTTCTTTCTGAAAATTCTTTACAACTGTGGGGTCAAAATCTACACCCAGGAATTTCACATTGGTATAGTCCTGCAGTAATTTAGCGAGTCTTCCTCCAAATCTTCCCAGTCCAAAAATTATAAGATCATATTGATTTGTGGTCAAAGAATGCATTTCAATTTCATTGTTCGGATGTTTTTTTTCAAAAACACCCAGGATAGGAGCAATAAGATTATAGATTTGGTGCGAGTAGAGAATAAGGTAGGTGGAGAGTCCTATGGTAATTAAACCTACCAGGGTAATCAAGGCCAGAATTTCATCATTGATATGACCAATACTAAGTCCTAGTCCGGCAAAAATAAGAGAGAATTCACTTATTTGGGCAACGGTTAATCCTGCCAGAAAAGCCGTTCTTTTTCTATATCCCATAATCCCCATTATGATCAAAACAATAATGGGATTCCCTATTAATACAAAGCCTGAAAACAGCAGGGCAGGAGCAACCTGGCTCCCGATGATAGATAGATCCAGATTTGCACCAAGATTTACGAAAAAGAATATGAGCATAAAATCCCTTAAACTTATAAGCCGGCCACTTATAACTTCTTTAAATTGTGAGGATGCCAGGCTAACCCCCGCGAGAAAGGCACCAACTTCTCCGCTAAAACCCATTAATTCCCCGGCTGATGCGAGTGCAACAGCCCAGGCAATGGCAAACAGGATCAACATTTCCTGAGATTTTGCCAGAAAGAAACTCAGTCTGGGAATTATCCATTTCATGGCTATAAGGGCAATAGCAAAGAGAATTCCACCGGCCAGCAATGTCCTAACAATATTATAAGCCAGGGAAATATCCGAGCTCTGGCCAAGCGCAGAAAGAACAACCATTACCAGGATTACCACAATGTCCTGAACAATTAGAAATCCAATGGCAATTTGGCCGTGTAAAGAATCGATCTCTTTTTTGTCGCTAAGTAATTTGATGATAATAATGGTACTGGAAAATGTAAGTGCAACGGCAATATAGAAACTATGCAAATTGGAAAATCCCAGGCCTATGGCGATAAAATATCCAATTAAGGAGGTGAAAAACACCTGGCCGAGCCCGGTCATCAATGCAATCCTTCCCACAGATTTTATGATGCGTAGATCAAGGTTTAGTCCTACTATAAATAATAAAATGGCAATCCCTATTTCTGCAAGCAGGTGAATATATTCTGTAGATTGTACTATGTCCAGAAAAGAGGGCCCAACAATTATCCCAAGGGCAATAAACATTACAATAAGTGGCTGTCGCAGGAATTGTCCCAGGGCTCCCAAAACGGCCGCCAAAAAAAGAATGAGCGCTAGCTCAAAAAATGGATTTTCCAAAAGTAGCGAAGACCACGACATTATGGGAGTATTATTAATGGTACTGCACCGTGATAAATGAGATCATTTACTATAAATTTTCTAAAAACCTGATCATTAAGGCTGCGGGTCCCTTTTTGTAACACAAGAAAAGTTCTATTATCCCCGGGCATAAATTTCTTTATTTCGTCAAAGGCATTTTTTCCGGAAAAGATTTTATAATTTGTATTTGGGACCTTCACTCGATAATCTTCACTAAGCTGTTTAATGTATTTTAGGGTGTCATTTTCTTTGTCATCTGGGGTTACAACCGAGATGAATTCCAGTTCCTGTACACTTCCTTCCAGCGTTCTCAAAAGATAATCCAGTCCCGATTTATTTAAAGGATACCTGTAATTTATTCCTATGATCAATTTTTCTGGTTTGAAATCTTTTGTCTTTAATGGAACTGCGATGGTAACAAGGTTTAAATCGTCAATTATCTTTGAAATGGTACTTCCTAAAAAGATTTTTTTTAAGATTCCGGTTCCTTTAAGGCCGGCAAGTACCAAATCGTCTGAATCATTACTTCCAATTTCAGGCAGGAGAATAACGAGAGGTTTTTGAGTAACCAGGTATTTTATATTTTTTTGTGAAGAAATTTTTTCCTTTGCCAGGTCCTTTAGTTTTTTAAGCGCTTCATTTTTTTCAACCTCAATGATCTCTTTTCGGCTGTTATCATCAGAAAGAGCAGGGACCATTACGGGTACCTGGTGAATCAATAAAATATCGGCTTTTGTAATATCGGCCAGGGTATCTGTAAAGTCCAGCAGATTCTCAGAATATGAGGAAAAATCTATTAATGTAATTATTCTTTTTTTCATTTTATAAAAGGTTTATTCCTCCTGGAAAAGAAGTGATTGGTTGATTTTTTAAAGCTTTAATCCCTCATTGAGGGTTTAATTCCACGAGGCCTGCCCGAATCATTCATGCGGGCTCGCCTCGAGGTTTTTGATTTAAGCTTTAATTTACGATTTTTTCAAGAAACTTCTAACAAAAGGGGTTCGGTACCCTGTAGATAAATAATCGGGAATTTGCAGAAGGAATTAATTTTTATTGGCCGGCACTAAAAAATGAGACTTTTCTTAAATTTCACCTAGAATGCTTTAAGACTATCTCAAACTATTCAATAACCTTGGATCACCAAGTGTTTCCTGTCGCACTAGTTTGTGTATTTTGATAGAAATATAATCTAATTCATTGTTTACCTTTCCGTAGCATTTATAAATTCCTTTGCTCCTAAGGGGATATTTCTCTGCAACAGCTGAAAATTGCACGGTATCAAAAACATTTGCTTCCGAATCAAAAAAAGTTCCAAAATACATATACTTCCCAGTGGAAGTGCCAGTTTTCTTAGCTGTTATTAAGTCTCCATAAATTATTATTTCGCGACCCACATAATTGCTTAAGTCTTTGGCCTTTATCCCATCTTCTATAGCATGTCTAAGCAATTTGAAATGTGAACAAAGCGGAAACCCCAATAGCTCCATTTGATCGAAGGCTTCTATAAGGTCTGAAAATTCAAACTCCGGTAATTCAAAATCTTTATGAGGCGTATTAAAAAGTCGTTCCTGCCGGGTGGATGTCTTGGAGGCATTCAGTTTAAAATGGGCTTTCCATAATAAATGGTGTTTATCCAATCCTGTAAACCTAAAGGCATTTATCTTCAGTAAAATACTTAGTTGTTCTATAGAAATATTCACCCGATCTATAAAATCATCAAAAGAGGTAAATTCTCTAAAGAACTGTCGGTTTTCGAGGATTTGCTTTACCGTTTGAGTTTCCAGTTCTTTGATATAGCCTAAACCCAGGTAAATATCTTTCCCATAAATAGAAGTGGGATGATCACTTTTATTAATACAAGGCGCGTGTACGCTGCCCCCACATTTTCTAATTTCCTGAATATAGGTTTCTACATTATAAAATCCGCCACCATTATTAAGCGCAGCTACCATAAACTCTAGAGGAAAATACTTTTTTAAATATAAGCTCTGATAACTCTCAATGGCATAGGATGCTGAATGTCCCTTTGGAAATGCATACCCGGCAAAAGATGATATTTGCTCCCAAACCTCACTGATGATCTCTTCAGAATAACCTTTGGCCCTGCAGTTACTCCTGAATTTAGCCTGAATCAGTTCCATTTGCCCTTTTGAAGTTTTCTTCCCGCTCATTCCCCGGCGCAAGACATCGGCATCTTCAAAACTAAGACCGGCAAATTTATGTGCTACTTTCATCACATCTTCCTGGTAAACCATAATCCCGTAGGTGTCATCCATAATTTTCAACATAACAGGATGGCCTTGTTTTCTTCGTTCAGGGTTTCGATGGCGTTTTATGTACTCTTCTTTCATTCCTCCGCTGGAAATACCGGGCCTGATAATTGAACTTGCCGCTACCAGGTTCAAATAATTATCGGTTTGTAGTTTGGTAAGCAGGCCGCGCATCGCCGGGGATTCTACATAAAAAACCCCCATACAATCCCCGGTTTTCAATAAATCATTGATCTGAGGATCTTCCTTAAAAACAGCGATATTTTCTATAGGTTCTATATAGGCATCGGGCTGATTTTCCTTTATGATTTCTATGGCATCTGTAATTTTTGAAAGACCGCGCTGGGCAAGGATATCGAATTTATGGATCCCAACTTCTTCTGCAATATTCATATCAATCTGTATAGTTTCAAATCCCTTTGGGGGTAAAAAAGTTGCAGCATAGTTATAAACACTATCGTTAAGAATCAAAATCCCGCCCGAATGCACGCTTAAATAATTAGGGAATCCTTCAATTAGGGCGCTATATCTTAAAACAAGCTTCTCCATTTTATCCAACTGATCCAGATGGAAAAACCCTGCAGAGAGCCTGTCGATATTCTCTTTTGGCAATCCAAAAACCTTCCCCAGTTCCCGCGCTACAGCACGTCGCTTAAAGGTGACATAAGTCCCCATAAGTGCTGTGTTTTTATAAGTACTAAAAATATGGGCGGTCACATCATTGCGGTCTTTCCAGGAAAAATCAATATCAAAATCGGGAGGCGAACTTCGACTTTCGTTGATAAAACGTTCAAAATATAAATCCAGTTCAATGGGGTCTACATTGGTAATTCCCAGGATGTAAGCAATAATAGAATTTGCTCCGCTCCCTCGTCCGATAAAAGGGAATTTTTTAAACCTTGCATAGGTTACAATATCATAATTGATTAAAAAGTAAGAGACAAACCCAAGTTTTATAATAGCATTAAGTTCCTTATCTATCCGCTCAAAAACTTTTTTTTCTGCATGAGGGTAGCGTTTTTCAAGCTTTTCTTCACATAATTTTTTTAGGCGAAGAATATCCGCTTCAGCGGTTTCTCCTGCTACCAGTAAATTTCGGTTTTGGGTTTTTCCGAAGCGAAAATCCACCTCGCAGTTGCTTATCAACTTTTTTGTGTTTTCCAAAATATGCGGATAATCTTCAAAAGCTTCAGCAATAACTTCCGGCGGCATCATTTGATCGGAAAAACTCCCCTGTTCACTTATTGGCAGTTTGCTTAGCAGGGTATTGTTATCTATTGCCCTTAATAGCCGGTGGGCATTGTAATCGCGTTTATTCCTAAAAGTCACTGTTTGTAATAAAACCAGTTTATCCTTATAGTTCAGGTAACTGGAGAATTTAAGCTTCCGAAGGCTTTCAGCTGAAATTCCTATAAATTCATTTGCTAAAAAAAACGTTTTTTTATTTGCGACTACCTTATCAAAAGGATAAATTATAAAACAATCCGGCAAAGCTGGAGCTTCGGGCTTAAATGTTTTTTTTAGATGAAGATGCAGTGAAAGGTGTTCATTCAACTTCCGGAAACCTTCATTGTTTTTGGCAATTCCCACATATTGTTGCCGGGCCCCATTTCTAAAGTCGATGCCTACCAGGGGTTTAATACCATATTGAGAAGCGATGTTTAAAAAATTTAAACAGGCCGAAGTATTATTGATATCGGTAACTGCCAGGTGTTTCACTTTATGGGATTGAGCAAGTGCACAGAGCTTTTCTACAGAAAATGTTCCGTAGCGCAAAGAATACCAGGTATGAGCGTTTAAATAATACATTTATTGTTTTCTATGGGCGAGCACTACCGGCGGTTCCCCATTAAATGGATTTCCCATGCGGCCAATGGTTTTGGTGCCCAGGGTAACAGCGCGCATAACGCTTTGCTCCCCAAAACGTTCCCTTATTTTATCCAGGGAGTTATATAAATTGAGCATTTCCTGGGAATCATCAAAGAGGTTGATCTGGTAATTTCCGCCCACGAGCCCGCTAAACTTCACCCCGATTAAGCGAATCAATAACCGCCGGCTGTAGAGCTGTTTAAAAAGCGCTTCCACCTTTGGGATAAGGATATGATCTGCACTGGTATAAGAGATCCGGGCTTGTTTTGAGTAAGTTTGATAATCGGAATACCGGATCTTCACACTTACCACACTGGTGAGTTTATTACCGCGGCGCAACTGGTAAGCTAGGCTCTCTGCCATGGCTGTCAGCGTAGCGTGAAGCCTTACCATATCTATAGTATCCCGGCCAAAGGTACGCTCGGTAGAGATCGATTTTCGTTCGTGATACGGGATAATGGGCGTATTATCCAAACCATTGGCACGTTTCCAAATCGTCCTTCCGGCTTTTCCCAATACACTTTCGAGCATTTCTACCGGCATTTCCTGGATGGTCCTGATTTCGCGAACCCCAAGGCTTAATAATTTTTGGTAGGTTTTATTTCCTACCATCGGAATTTTATTGACATTTAAAGGTGCTAAAAAATGTTTTTCAGTTCCTAAGGGAATAACAATTTCGGCATTGGGTTTTGCTTCCCCGGTGGCGATCTTGGAAACCACTTTATTTTGAGATAAGCCAAAAGAAATTGGCAGACCACTTTCTTTAATAATACATTGCCTGAGTTCGTGGGCAAACTTATGGATCCCGAAAAATTTATCCATTCCGCTTAGATCGGCATAAAACTCATCTACGCTGGCCTTTTCAAAATTTGGCACTCTGCTTTTTATGATTTCGGTAACCGTATTGGAATGTTTGGTATAGGTGCTGGCATTTCCTTTAATAACAGTAGCTTCCGGGCACAGATGCCGGGCCACCTTCATCGCCATTCCCGAATGCACACCAAACTTACGGGTCTCATAACTACAGGCTGCTACAACACCCCTGTCTCCTGTGCCTCCTACCAAAAGTGGTTTATTTTGTAATTCAGAATTAAGCAGACGCTCTACTGAAACAAAAAATGTATCAAGATCCAGATGAAGGATAGATTTTGTTTTCATTATTTGGATTATTTCCTATTAATTGGAATTTCTCCAAATTTATAAAATCGGGATGAGATTATGAATAGGAATACATTAATTTTAAACGAGGGATTTTAAAGAATTTAAGAACTATTTTACCGGTTGCTTTTTTCCAGTAGGTTTATAGCTTCCTCATCGCTAATTGCGCTAAAATCTTCATAGAATTGTCCTACAGCTCTGAAACCAAAAGGAGTTTCCAGGCATATTACTTCATCTACTTCTGGAAAATTATTTAACCTCTCAATAACAGATGGCGGTGCTACCGGAATAGCCACCACGATTCCGGCAGGATCCTGATGAGCAACAAGAGAAATTGTTACAAATAGAGTATTGCCGGTGGCAATGCCATCATCTATAAGTATCACTATTTTACCCGCTAGCTTTTCCGGTTCAAAATTTTTATAGTATTGCTCATATTTTTTAGCCAGAGACTTTCTAATGAGGGCAGTTTCACTTTCAAGATAATTTTCAGGTACCTGCAAGGTTTTATCCAAAACTACATCTTCCATACTCACAGCTCCAATCGCAAATTCTTTGTTGCCCGGATAACCAATTTTTTTGGAAAGGGCTACATTAAGTGGTGCATCTAACGCCCTTGCCACGATTGCCCCCAGAGGTAAACCGCCACGAGGGATCGCCAGTACCACGACTTCCTTGTTTTTGTAATGCAGCAGTTTTTCTGCCAGTTGATTTCCCGCTTCAATTCTATCCCTAAACATCGCTTCTGATTTAAATGTATGGTTTCAATATTTCCTTTATATCAGGCTAGCATGAAGGTACGAAAACAGGCTGAAAATCTATTATTTATCTAAGAATTGTCACGGAACGGATTAGAAATCTGCGCCAGTCTAGCGATGTTGGTCGATTAAAATTATATTTCCGTCTGGGTCGTTTAGCATAAGACTTGCTGGTCCGGAAGTGTTTTCGTCGGCTTGGGCTGTTAACTTTATATTTTTGCTTTTAAGGTGTTTTTGGATTTCCCGAACGTCCTCAAAATTTTCAATGTTTTGTGCGTTTTCGTCCCACCCCGGATTGAATGTTAGGATATTTCCTTCAAACATTCCCTGAAACAGTCCAATTAATGAATTTTCATTTTTCATAATCAGATAGTTTTTACTTATGTCACCTGCAAAGGCAGTAAAGCCAAGGTTTTCATAAAATGATTTTGAAGCCTTAATGTCTTTAACGTTAAGGCTTACCGAAAATGCTCCTAATTTCATAGTATCGATTTTTTTTGGTTGTATTTATATCTAATTTATCAATTTTGTTTCAGGTTATGGTGAAAAAATGGTAGTAATGTGTCAATGGTACGGATTAGAAATCTGCGCCACCCCAACAAAATAAATTCAGCTCTTTATTATTTATGCTCATCGTTTTTTTTGTGTGTCACCACTTCTTTAAACACGCATTGAATTGAATGCGTTGTCACGGTCACAAATTAGAATTAGAAATTCCCCCCCCCCCTCCCTTTAAATATTGGAATCACCGCTAAATCATAGTTGATAGTTCGCTTAAACTATTAACAAACAATTAGTTAATCGTATAGGGAAATCATTGTAATCCACATGAAAATTGTGTAACTTCATGCAGTTTCGCCGGTTACAGGCAAAGTGCCAGGTATTTTATAAAGGAAAAAAGGGTATTAAAAATGTCACTTATGAGAAATTTAAACAAGTTAATAATCACTGCATTCAGCGGATTATTGTTAATGACATGTATTGCATGTAATAATTCTGAGACGGCTTCATTTCAGGAGATTGATCTAAAAAGAAATGAACAACTAAAAGAAAGGGTTTTTGAACAGATTCTCAACGACGAGGAACTGTTCAATGATTTTACCGGAAAAATGAGAGAAAATAGCCAGGCCATGCAATGGATGCGTGAAAACCGGCCTATGATGCAAAACTTTTACGGTGGAAAGCAAATGCAGGATATGATGCGCCGGAATCCTGAGATGCGTGAGAATATGATGCAAAACATGATGAGAATGATGGAACGGGATACCACCCGGATGAATCCCGAAATGCGGGAACAAATGCTGGAGAATATGATGAGAATGATGGCACGGGATACTGTGATGCAAAACCGAAGGCAACAAATGATGCAAGGCAAGCATATGATGAGAAATAATTAAAAAATAATTTACAAATGGATGATTTTGGACATGGATGGGGAATGGGCTGGGGTTGGCTCCTCGGTCTTATAATCCTGATCCTTTTGATATGGTTAATTATGAGGGTAGTCGGTCAGGGTATTCGACCGTCAGGTCTGGGAGAGAAATCAGCCCTGGATATTCTTAAAGAAAGATATGCCAGTGGGGAAATAGATAAAAAGGAATATGAAGATAAAAAAAGGGATTTGAATTAAGAAAGAAGTTACTGCAATACAGGAATTTCTTTTTTATCAACTTTTGATTTACACCCCGATCTTCTTTTATATGAAAGATTTTATTTGGGCAGTAAGCAGAAAATCTTAAAATTTTTAAATAATGGGTGCCGAAGACAGAAAAAAAGATCGGGAAGAGGAAAAAAATAAAACAAGTGATAGCTCCCCGAAAAGCACAACCGAAAAAACAAACCCGCTTGAAAATAGAAATACTTCCGATAATGAATCTGTTGAAAACAGAGGAGGATCTATAGAAAAAAAGGAGTCGAATCAAAAGCCCACGAAAGAAACATTCGGGGAAGAAAAATCTGGGAAAATTTCTGACAAAAGTACACAACAATCGGATAAAACTTCACAAAGCCAGGAAAATATAAAAGAGGTATCTGAAGAAAAGGATATGGATATTACTTTAGATAATAAGCCTGATGAGGTGAAAATAAATGTCAATTTAAAAAAAGGAACCTCACAAGGAAACTCAGGAAATCAGGAAAAACGACAAAAAAAATCTACTGGAGAAAATCAAAAATATTCAGAAAAAGAAACCGAAGAAAAAAAAGAGATAGAAAAAGAAGAAAACCCTGAACAAGATGAGGAGAGCAAACCTCCTGAGGAAGACGAAAAACATTCAGATAAAAAAGCATCGGGGAAAGAAGAAAAGCAGAAAGAGCACGATGATCATTCCGCCCAGGAAGAAGACCATAAGGGAAAAAAAAGCGAACACGGGGAACATCATCATAAACATATGCTAAAAGATTTTAAAAAGAGATTTTGGTTCTCTCTTATCATAGCCATTCCCATTTTAGCCCTTTCAGAAATGATCCAGACCTGGTTTGGCTATGAATTGGCATTCACGGGATCTAAATATGTATTGGGCGGGCTTGGGCTCGCTATCTATATTTATGGCGGATGGCCATTCCTTAAGGGAATGAAACGAGAAATCCAGGATCGCTACCCAGGGATGATGACTCTTATTGCAGTGGCAATTACCGTAGCCTGGGCTTATAGTTTTGCCATAACCCTTGGAATGGAAGGAGTGGATTTTTACTGGGAGTTGGCAACACTTGTGGTTATAATGCTTCTTGGCCATTGGCTGGAAATGAAATCTATTCTTGGCGCTTCCCGGGCCCTGGAAGAGCTTATGGAATTAATGCCCGATACGGCACATAGAATAAAAGAAAACGGTGACACAGAAGAAGTAAAGGTTACTGAACTTAAAAATGGTGACAGAATCCTTATAAAACCCGGGGAAAAGATCGCCGCAGACGGCGCCGTGGTTGAAGGAAAATCTTCGGTAAATGAATCCATGCTTACAGGGGAATCAAAACCTGTGGAAAAGAAAAAAGGAGATGAAGTAATCGGCGGTGCTGTAAACGAATCAGGCTCTCTTACCGTAGAAATAGAAAGAACCGGGGAGGAATCTTACCTGAACCAGATGGTGGATATGGTGAAGGAAGCCCAGAAATCAAAATCGAAAACGCAAAGACTGGCAGATAAGGCTGCTTTAATCCTCACCATTGTTGCACTTACAGGAGGACTGGCTACTTTTCTGGTTTGGTTCCTGGTAATGGAAAGAGAACTGGTTTTTGCAATTGAACGCGCCGTAACAGTCATGATCATAGCCTGTCCTCATGCTCTGGGCCTTGCAATCCCTTTAGTGGTTGCTATTTCCACTTCAATATCGGCCAAACAAGGTTTGTTGATAAGAAACCGTTCTGCGTTTGAAATGTGCAGGAAACTGGATGTTGTCCTTTTTGATAAAACCGGCACCCTTACAAAAGGAGAATTCGGAGTAACCACAATAGAATCTCTGGATGAGGAATGGGATGAAGAAATGGTGCTGACCTGGGTGGCCAGTGTAGAGAGAAAATCGGAACATCCTTTAGCAGCGGGTATTCTTAAAAAAGCAAAAGAAAAAGACCTTGAACTCCTCGATGTTGAAGATTATGAAAATATTACCGGGCAGGGAATAAGATCCAAAATAAACGGGAAAAAAGTAATCATTGCGGGCGGTACTTATTTAAAGGAAAAAAACATACCAACCGATGCAAAACCGGATATAAAGGGGACGGTAATTTACCTGGTAGTAGATGATGAACCTAAAGGATATCTCGCTTTAGCCGATGAGGTTAGGGCAGATTCCAAAGAAGCTGTAAAAACCTTGCATGATAATGATATTGAAGTTTATATGATCACAGGAGACAGCGAGCAGGTTGCCAAAGAAGTAAGTGAGGAATTAGGGATAGAAGGATATTTTGCAAATGTACTGCCCGAAAAAAAACAGGATAAGATAAAAGAGTTCCAGAAAAAAGGTAAAATAGTGGCTATGACGGGAGACGGAGTAAATGACGCGCCTGCACTGGCACAGGCAGATGTAGGTATTGCAGTAGGTTCCGGTACCGATGTTGCTGCCGAAACGGCCGATATTATCCTGGCCAATTCCAACCCAAAAGATATTGTAAAACTCATTCTTTTTGGGAAAGCCACTTATAACAAAATGATCCAAAACCTGTTTTGGGCCACAGCATATAATATAGTGGCCATACCTTTGGCCGCAGGAGTATTATATAAACAGGGAATCTTGGTGAATCCTGCCATTGGGGCAATAGTAATGAGTATAAGCACAATAATCGTAGCGGTCAATGCCCAGCTTTTAAGATATAAACTGAAATGAAAAGGTAGTGCAAAGGATGAGGTTTTTGGCTGTTTTTCATGAAACAGGAAATGAAAAATTGTTTAGAATTCTGACTCCCGGATTTTTAACAATACCCCCAAATTATAACAAGAGGCACTTTGGACATAACCAAATACCTGGTTTTTGTTCCTGATGTCAATTTTGATTTTAACTGAATGTACCTGCGCGTAATAGTTGCTGCTGCATTTAGAAATATAAATTAATCCCCCTCTAATTCATATTATTAACAATAAAAACAGAAACCATGAAAAGAGTAGAAAACAAAGTTGTAATCGTAACCGGCGGTGCATTAGGCATTGGTCGCGAGACCTGTATCTTGCTGGCAAAAGAAAATGCAAAAGTAGCAGTAACAGATATTCTTGACCAGGAAGGTGAGGAATTGGTTGCAGAAATTAAAAAATCAGGTGGAGTTGCAAAATACTGGCACCTTGATGTATCTGATGAAAAAGAAGTTGAAAAGGTGTATGCTGAAGTAGCCAAAGAATTTGGAAAACTTGATGCAACCATAAATAATGCGGGAATAGCAGGTGTGGACAAACCAACTCATGAATTAACTGAAAATGAATGGGATGCGGTTATGGATGTGAACGTAAAAGGCGTTTTCTTCTGCACCAAGCATGCAATTTCTCATATGCAAAAAACAGGCGGAGGAAGTATCGTCAATCTTTCTTCAATCTATGGGATAATTGGGGCCGGGGATATCCCTCATTATCATGCTTCCAAAGGTGCCGTTAGATTGATGTCTAAAAATGATGCATTGATTTATGCAAAAGATAAAATAAGAGTGAACTCGGTACACCCGGGATTTATATGGACCCCGTTGGTAGAAGAATTTGGTAAAGATGTTCCGGATTTCAGAGAAAACCTGGATAGCCTTCATCCTATAGGACATGTTGGAGAACCAATTGATATTGCATACGGAATACTTTATCTTGTATCTGATGAATCAAAATTCGTTACCGGAAGTGAATTAGTTATAGATGGTGGTTACACGTGTAAATAATATTAAGAATATTTCGGCATGAATTAGAAATCCCCTTCTGACTGAATTTGTGAATAACCTTTTGCCGGATATTCTAGCAGGCCTGTTTAAAATCATACTTTTGGCTCCCTAAAAAATAATGATATGAGTGCAACTTGGTATGAATGTAAGGTGAAATACAGAAAAACACACGAAACAGGCGAGCAAAAAGTGACAACAGATACCTATTTGTTAGATGCGGTATCTTATACAGAAGCAGAAGCCAGAATTAGCGAAGAGATGACTGCTTATACAAGCGAAGATTTCAGGATCATGAATATAAAAGTCGCTAACTTTTCAGAGGTTCATCCATTCGAAAATTCCGATCGTTGGTTTAAATCAAAGGTTTCCCTGGTAGCACTGGATGAAGAAAGCGGGAAGGAAAAGAAAACCAATGTATATTTGCTGGTGCAGGCCAATGATGTTAAAGAGGCCTTTGAAAATACCACCGAAGCTATGCAAAGTACAATGGGAGATTACACGATTCCATCTATTACAGAATCCCCCATTTTAGACGTATTTCCATATTTCTCTGGGGAAGAAGATCCCTTAGAGGAATTTAAGGTGATAGATACTTCTGAAAAATTAGAAGAAGAAAAATCAGAAGAAACCGAAGCGGTCTGATTTTCAAACAAAATTAATTAGTAAAAAAACACCTCTTGATTAGGAGGTGTTTTTTAGGATCAAGCCAAAATGATTTGGGCTATGCAAAAATATTGGATAAACTATAAAGGAAAAGAAAACCGATTTAAGAAAAGTCCCGATTAAACGAACATCCATTTAAATGAACAAGAAAATAGTTTTCCCCGCCTTTTTCCCTACCAGGCTCAAAGAAATAGTTCGATCGTTTGCACTTTTATCAATTCTTTGGTTATTGCTAATTCTCACGGTACGTTTACTGGAACTGGTTATCAATCAATATAATCACCCTGTACAATCAGATTTACTATCATTATTGGGATGGAGCTGGTATGCAGATTTTATATTTTGGGCAGATTATATACTGATTTGTTTACCGGGATTTTTGCTGATTGGTTTCCTGTCATTAAAGGCAGCCAAAATTTTCTTCAAGGTCTTAATAAGCCTTTTTATTTTTACCCATATTTTGCTTATCAGTTACTTCAATACTTCTTTGGTATTGCTGGGGGGTGATTTATTTAGTTATTCAAGAGCCGACATAATTCATACAGTAGGAGCTTCCGGGGGGGTAAATTTTCTTTCCATCATTATTCTTTCGGGAACTTTGTTATTGACTGTAATGTTCCTGATGCTGGTTCCAAAGAAAATAAAATTGAATATTTATGTTTCAGTTTTGGTAATTCTTTTCCCACTGGGAGCCTTTTTCCTTGAAATAACTAATACGCCAATGCTGGAATCGGATTTTACTGAAAACCTTATCACCAATAAATCCGGTCACTTCTATAAATCTGTCTACACCCATTATAATCCGGAAGTTTATGAAATTGATATTTATTCAAATTCATATATAGGAACCTATCATAACAATTACAGTGAAGCAATTTTTTTTGAATATGTAGATGAAGAAAACTTCCCGTTTTTGCACAAAGTAGTCGGGAAAGACGTTCTAACTCCTTTCTTTGAACCTGGAGAAAAAAAACCTGATATTGTAATAATACTGGTAGAAGGTTTGGGCAGATCTTTTTCAAATTCAGGAGCTAATCTTGGTAGTTTTACTCCGTTTCTGGATTCTCTTTCAACAAAAGGTTTGTACTGGAAAAATTTCATGAGTAATGGAGGTAGAACTTTTGCAGTGTTACCTTCAATTTTAGGCTCCCTGCCCTTCGGTGAGAATGGATTTATGGCTCTTTCCAGCAAAATGCCACAACAGCACTCCCTCATAAATCTACTGGCTTACAATGGATACAGAACCTCATTTTATTATGGAGGAGACTCAGATTTTGACAATATGAGAGAATATCTTGAACTGAATAAAATTGATGTTATTCAGGATCTAGAATCATTTTCCAATGGTTATAAAAAGCTTCCGGCAAAAAATGGGTTTTCCTGGGGGTATAATGATAAAGAGATCTTCCGAAATTATTTAAATACCAAACTTGATGATTCAACTGGCAAACCAGAACTCAATATTCTGCTTACCATTGCAAGTCACAGCCCTTTTGTAACAGATGAAAAGCAAAAATATTCAGCATTATTTGAAAATAGGATGGAATTGCTTCAATTTGATGAAGAAAGGAAAAAGAGATATAGAAATTATAAGGATCAATATTCAAGCGTATTATATGCAGATGATGCTGTGAGAAGTTTTTTTAGATCTTATAAAAAAAGAAAGGACTTTTCGAATACTATTTTTATCATCACAGGGGATCACAGGATTCCCGAAATTCCTATGAGTTCCAAAATTGACAGGTATCATGTGCCTCTTATTATCTATTCCCCTTTGCTAAAGCGCACTGCCGAAATTGCCTCTGTTTCTTCACATCTTGATGTCGCTCCAAGTTTGTTTTCCTTTTTAAAAAGCAATTACAATATAAAATTTCCAGAGGTGAACAGTTTTATTGGACACGGCTTGGATACTACAAGAGGCTTTCAAAATATCCATAAAATTCCCCTGATGCAGACAAAATCAGCATTTATTGATTTTGTTATGGGAGAATATCATTTGAACGGAAAAGAACTTTATCAATTGAATTCAAATTTAGGAGAAAGCAGGATCATAAATAATGAGAAAAAGGAACAAATGTTAAAGGCTTTCAATGACTTCAAAATAAAGAATAAAAAAATGGAAGAAGGTGCAAAATTACTTCCGGATTCTATAATGCTAAAATATTCTGAACAAAGGGAAGTTAAAGGCTACCGGAATACTCATTAAGGATTTCGCTCAGTAACGGCCTGTAAAATTTCCAAAAGAAACTTTCCCGTTCCAAAGGAATTCCTTCATCATAAAATAATCCCCGGAAGAAGTCAATACCCTTAAAGTAAGATAAAGTTAAATTGACAGGATTATCACTGAAATCTCCTGAAAAGTAGTAGAAACTGTAATCTTTACTTTTATTTCTCGTTACCGCTGGAAATTTTGTGGGAATACCAAATTTCTTCATTTCCATCAATCCTTCTGCTGTAGTATTTATTTCAAAGGAAGAAATAGTCTCATTGGCACTTTGATCAGAAATAATTACATCAAACCAAAATGGATATTTGATCTTTTCAGGAAGGGAAAATCTTGAAGTTCCAAATTCCCCGGTAACAATGTAGGGCAAAGGATCGATAAGATGTGTGCCTTCTTCAAGTATTAAAACCTGTTCATTATCATTTACAAAAGCAATCCCGGATTTTTTAAAGGGCCATTGGTTGTTGTGGTTCTTTTTGTAATTATTGATTAGCCACGGCGGAAGTTCTTTATTTATGTTTGGGTCAAGGATTTCAAAGTATCTGGCAGTCCACCCCGTCCATTTCATTTTAAACATTTTTTCAAATACTTTCCTGGTATTTTGAGTGGTTGGAGAGCCTATCGTATTAAATTCGGTTATAATAAGTTTATGCTTTTCCTTCATCAATTTAAGGAATTCAATATCATTAAGGCTCAGGCCGCCATATAACATTCCGGAGCGCTCATTAATATTTCCTTGTGTAAACCACTCACTGTTATAAATACCATAAGTATCTGTGAAGTAAACCAGATCTGCATCTTTACTTAATTGCTCCAACTGAACAGCGGTAAATCTTTCCAGGCCTTTCAACTGAAATTTTTCATTTTCTAATGGAAAGAAACCATAATAATCTTCAGCGATCCTGTATGGTTTGGTTGATGTCTTTGTGAATTTTTCCTGATTGAGAACCCAGTGAAGGGAACTATGTCCCTGACTTTCTGAATTTAAAACTGTTTTATCAATTATTGCGGCTACCAATATTGTGTTTGGAGAAACAAACCATGTTAACCACATTAAAAACGGAATGAATATTATGAGAGCAAGGGTTGAAAAAATGATTTTGCGTGCCACTAAAATCTCTTGTTATATCCAATTCCTAAAGTATATTGATTTCCTTTTGTATCCTGAAGATATTCTTGTCTTTCCATTGCCGCTTCAATAAAAATTATATTGGTAGTATTAAACGATTTCCGGTAACCAAGAAAGATATTATTGGATTTTAATTTATAAGTTTCCCCGTTGTTAAAAAGAATGTTGTTTGTTTGGTTATCAGGAGATAATCCAGTACCAATTCCAAAACTCAAAAAATCATCTGCTCCGGCTAAATAATACCTCACATTTAAGGAAAAAGATTGTGAGACTGAACTGTTGGAAGGAGTTAAATAAGTCCTGAAATTAAACCAGAAATTGCTGTAATATTTCCCTAATGAAGCTGTGTAGATCCAGGTCTCATCTGAAAATTTCAGCATTCGGAATCCAGCTTCAGCTTCCAAAGCCCAAGGCAAATTTGCATAAAGGGAGAAGCCTGCACGATATTTGGGAAATATTCCATCCTTATTGGAAAATCCACCGCTTATATATGCATAGAACACATCAGAAATACGTGGATATGCATCAAGTTCAAACTGTGCTCCATTTGAATTGAAGCGGTTGGCATAATTAAATCTTGCTGTAACCGATCCAAATTTGGTTTGCCGGCCGTAATTAATACTTGAAAGGTGCCATGGATCATCAAAACGTTTATCAAAATAAACAAAATCATAGGTAACTCCTATTTGATTTACCGATGAAGAATTTTTAATTTTTTCCTTGAATGCCCTAGCTTCAGAAAGATTTGGCTTCAATTTTAATAATTTGTCTATTGCTACATTTGCTTCTGAAAATTCCTTTAAATCGTTATGAATTTTTGCCTTCAGAAACAATAGATCTTTGGATTCCGGATGAAATTCCAGTCCTTCATTGACCAGAAACTTTGCTTTTTCTGAATTATCATTCCAGTATTCTAAACTTGCATATGCAAAAGAACCATCTTCATGGCCTTTGTTCTTTTCGAGAACTTTTTGAAATTCAACACGAGCACTATCTACTTTATTTGTCCAGGTGTAGACCCTGCCTAAAAAGATTCTGATACCTGCATAATCCGGGCTTTTTTCAAGAGCAGCTTTTGCTAAGGAAATTGCTTTAGGATAATTATCTTCATCAAAAGCAGCCTTTCTTGCATTTATAAAAAGTTCATCTGAGGTTAAATTTTCCTGAGCCTGAAGCGTTTGCAGAGAAAGAGATGTTACAAAAAATAAAAAATAGAAAATATATTTTCTATTTAACAGGAGGCGGTGTGTAGGTATCACAAATAGAGATTAGGGGTTGACCCGGTGTAAAGGGTATTCAGATAAAAGCTACTTCAATAAAAAATAAAGATAAAAATTTTTTAATCCCTTGCAAGAAAATTCTGAAAAGTTAAATTGGCGAAATTATAATTTAACTTTTTGAAAAATAGAAGAAAATTAATTTGATCCAAAAACTGACCTTAATCATATTTTAATCGGACAAATTTGTATTTTTTTGTGTCATAATTAAAACCCAAACCAATATTAAAACCCAAACCAATGAAAAGTATAAAGCAGCTTAAAAAAAAATCATTCTTGTCCTTTTTGGCACTTACTGCAGTGCTACTAACGTTTTTTTCCTGCAAGCCAGAAGAAACCAAAGCTGAAGATATTCGGGTAGAATCAAAGATCCAGGCTCAACTTACTTCCCCTCCCTTTGTTCCTGCCCCTGTTGGAGCAAGAAAGGCAGCGAAGCTTGTGGTTGATATGGAGATTTTAGAAATGGAAGGGGAAATGACCGGAGGTGTTAAATATGTTTACTGGACATTTGGAGGTTCCGTTCCAGGAAGCTTTATTCGTACCAGAGTAGGGGATGAAGTAGAGTTCCATTTAAAAAATCACCCGGATAACAAACTTCCGCATAATATAGATCTTCATGCGGTTACTGGTCCAGGAGGTGGGGCAGAATCTTCTTTCGTTGCTCCAGGACAGGAAAAGGTGTTTTCATTTAAAACCTTAAATCCGGGCTTGTATGTTTACCATTGTGCAACAGCGCCTGTGGGAATGCATATAGCAAACGGAATGTACGGCCTTATCCTGGTAGAACCACAAGGAGGTTTGCCTCCGGTAGATAAGGAATATTATGTGATGCAGGGTGATTTTTATACCGAAGGGGATTATGGAAAACCAGGGCTTCAGCCATTTAGTATGCAAAAAGCTATCGATGAGCATGCAGATTATGTTGTGTTCAACGGAGCCGTAGGTGCAATTAGCGGTGACAATGCTTTAACCGCTGAAGTAGGTGAAACGGTTCGGTTGTTTGTTGGGAATGGCGGACCAAATCTGGTATCATCCTTTCACTTGATAGGTGAAATCTTTGATAAAGTATATGTTGAAGGAGGAAGTTTGGTGAATGAGAATGTTCAAACTACCTTAATTCCTGCAGGAGGCGCTGCTATAGTAGAATTTAAAGTGGAAGTTCCAGGTACTTTTATCCTTGTAGACCATTCTATTTTCCGTGCCTTTAATAAAGGAGCTTTGGGAATGTTGAAAGTTGGTGGAGATGAAAATGAGACCGTATATTCAGGAACCCAATTAGAAAAAACATACCTGCCAGAGGGTAGTGTGATCCAGTCCATGCCGGTGGCTGAAAAGAGCGAAGAGCCTGAAAATGTTCAGGATAAAACTCTGGCAGAGCAAATGACCCACGGAAAACAACTCTATGCTCAAACCTGTTTTGCCTGTCACCAGGCTGCAGGACAAGGAATTGCAGGTGCTTTCCCTCCGCTTGCCAAATCAGATTATTTAAATGCGGATGTAGGTAGAAGCATTAATGCTGTTCTTCACGGATTAACCGGAGAGATTACTGTAAATGGCGATAAATACAATTCTGTAATGACCAGTCAGAATCTTACCGACGAAGAAGTTGCCGATGTTTTAACCTATGTTTATAATAATTGGGGTAACAACAAGACAAAAGTAACTCCCGCGATGGTAAAGGAGCAAAGAAGGTAAATTTTAAAAAACATCAGGATGCTCAATTTGAAATTAAAGATAGGACTGCTAATAGTTATATGTTTTCCAGGCACGCAAATCTTTGCTCAGGATCAAAAGGAAGAGATGGCTTATGTTAAAGGGGGATCCTATATTCCCCTTTACGGAGCCGATTCTGCCTGGGTTAAGGTAGATGATTTTCTTTTGGATCCGTATCCGGTCACCAATGCAGCGTTTTTGAATTTTGTAAAGGAAAATCCTGAATGGAAAAAGTCCGGAGTAAAAAAACTCTTTGCAGATGAACGATACTTATATAACTGGGAAGATGATTATTCCCTTGGTGAGAATGTTTCTGAAAGATCGCCGGTAACCAATGTTTCTTGGTTTGCGGCCAAAAGATTCTGTGAATGTCAGGGAAAAAGATTACCAACCTTAGATGAATGGGAATATGCCGCGATGGCCGATGAAGACACTCCCGATGCCCGTGTTAAGGAAAGTTACAATCAAAAGATTCTTTCCTGGTATGAAACTCCAAAAACCTTTGAAAACAACATCGGTAGTACTTTTAAAAATTACTGGGGTGTCTACGATCTTCACGGACTTGTATGGGAATGGACCCTGGATTTTAATACGGTATTACTTTCCGGAGAATCAAGAAATGACAGTGGAGACCGGAATCTTTTCTGCGGAAGCTCAGCAGTGGGCGCCACAGATCTCATGAACTATGCTGCTTTTATGCGTTACGCATTCCGAGGAAGCATTAAAGCACGTTATTCCATTAAAAATCTTGGTTTTAGATGTGCCCGCGATAGCCAAAATTTATAGCCTCTGGGTTAACCGGAAAGGCATAAAGCAAGGTTTATTGCACCTGAAAATTTCGGATGACCCTCAAATACATTAAAAACTTCACCCATGAAAAAAATAATATATTTTGCTTTAGGAATAATGTTCCTGGTGAGCTCCTGCAAACAATCTGCAGATAGGGATACCGAAGAGATCGCTCAGAAAAGTTCTGAAGGAATTTCTGAAATGTCTGTTTACAACCTACCATCTACCTGGACCAATCAGGATAATGAAGATATACAGCTCAAGGATTTGGAGGGAGATGTTCTCGTGATGGTGATGATCTATACTTCCTGTCAAGCTGCTTGTCCCAGATTGGTTGCCGATATGCGGAATATTGAAGAAAAATTGCCGGATGATGTTAAAGATGAGGTGAAAATGATCTTTGTGAGCATAGATCCTGAAACCGATACTCCCGAACGTTTAAAAGCCTTCGCAAAGGAAAATTTCATGGACGAGGATCCCTGGATATTTCTGAGATCTTCAATAGAAAACACCCGGGAATTCGCAGCGGTGCTAGCTGTAAATTATAAACAGATCACCCCGATGGATTTCTCACATTCCAATATAATAAGTGTCTTTAACAGGCAGGGGGAGTTGGTTTTTCAACAGGAAGGATTGGGAGTAAATTCCGATAATACTATTAAAAGTATTAAAGAAACCGTAAGTGAAAAGTAAGTACAATTTTAAAATAAAAAGATGCTAATCCTGCATATCGTTATGATGGCAGGCATACCCGCTATCGCCCGGGAATTTGATGTTTCCCTTTAGCTAAGGCCCCGTTTTGAATTCAGAAATATATACAAAACCCTTTTAGATCAAGACCAGAATACAACTTTTTTGGTGTCTTAGCCTTCCAGGTTAAAGCTGAATTTTTTCTAATGAAAAGCTTCAGCTTAAATTTTCGGCTCAAAATATCAGGGCTTGCGGAAACCGCTCCCATTATGACCAATATTGATAAAAATGAGATTTTAATTCGCAAGTGTTTTCAACCTCGAAGTAAAAACATAAATTTCTGAATTATAATTCTTTAAAGGGAATCTTCAACAACAGTATTGGGATTACGAGTTTTAAGAACACTTATCGCGATAAATAAAATTCCTAAAACCAGAAAGCCACTAAAAACGAATAATGCCGTATAATAATTTGGGATGATTCCGCTTCCATAATAAAACATTCCTCCCTGAATAAAGAGCAATATTTCGGTGGTTATAAATCCAAGAAGAAACGAACCTGTTCCGTATTTAATCCAGGTGCTTTTCAAATTAACCAGTTTACTTTCAAAGAGGTAAGCCAATAAAAACCCGCTTACTACCCCCAGCATCAACAAATGTATAAATCCAATCACGAAGTTGCGAATTTGAGATGAAAGCTCAGCGACTTCGGGCAGAAGGGATGTACTTTGCATGCCTGTTTTTAAAGCCAGGCAAATAAAAGCGAAGCCGAACATCAATTTCCCCAGGCCGGATGTTTTAGACCAGAAAAGTGTCCATTGAGATTTTATCAACTTGATAAAGAATATTGCAGCAACCAGTTGCAACAGGATTCCAAATGCGTTGATCCATATAAAAACCGGATGGGAAATATACCAGCTAACAGGTAGGGCGAAAGTCAAAACCGTGGCTGCAATGAGAAAACTGAAAAACAGTTTAAAATTTTTCGAATTTATTTTAATTCCTGAAAGGCTAAAAATTTTGAACAGGACTGCTAAAACCGCAAATAGAAACCAACCATTAAACTGAAAATGCAAAAAGAACTGAATAGCTATATGGTAAAAAGCAGATTGGTTTCCAAGGGTGGCGACGGCCGGACCAAGCAACCAAACACCAATTGTGGAAAGCAGCATAAATAATAAAGAAGCCTTCACCAATAACCTTTCTGATAATTCCTCTATTTGAAGATCTTTCCAAAGCAATTTTACAAAATAATAGCTGCAGAAAATATGCAGGGTAGAAAAGCTAATTGAAATAGCCGCATATCCCTGGAAAGGGAAACTTATCAACATTCCGGTTACTGCAAATTGTGTAATCCAGAAAAGCCTGGTGTAAACTTGCTTTTTTTCTGGAACAAAATAATAGGTGATCAGGCTGTAAAGCATTAGATATATCCACCCCAACATTGCAACATGCGAATGGGCGTGGGTTATAAACCGGAAATTGATATCCAGCGTATTTACAAACTGGTAACGCAACAAAAGTCCCAGCAGGGCTGCGAGAAGAAAATTGATTAAGGCTGTGAGGATCCAGGTTTTTTGCATTTGGGCTAAAGTAGAAATTATATTCCCGATAACCTTTTATTAAAATCACTTATGTGCAATGAATCTTTAAGTTATAAGCAGTTTGGTACAGGTTTTCTTAGTCAGATACAATTCCTCTCTCCCGGAGACATTTTGATTTAAAAAGCCGTTCAAAAAAAATAACCTGCATGCTATTTCCGGAGAATAATTTGAAAGAAAAATCATTCAGTATTCAATTTGCCGAAATACAATTTGAAAATTAACAACAAAGAACCCAACAATAAATTCGCAACTAAATTTGGAATTTTTTGTTGGGTTCAGATATTGCAATTTATAAATTAAGAGCTTATATAAATAACAATTGTGTTCCTTCCTGATCTGCCCTGTTGTAAAAATCGCCTATAGTCAATACTCCATCCAGATCTTCAATTAAATCTTTCTCGCTAATGTGGAACATATCAACAGCCAATTTGCATGCCCAGAGTTTAACGCCAGAAGCCGATAAAATTTCCAGGAATTCATCTACCGGTGGCATATCCAGTTTTTCCATTTCCTTTTTCATCATATTGGATGCAAAGGCTTCCATTCCCGGTAAACCTCCTACCATGGTTGGAATATGCATCGCGGGATTTCCCACTGTGGCAACACTTAACTTATTCAACTTTTTGGTTTGGATTGCTTCCAATCCGAAGAAAGTAAAGAATATTTCCGACTCAATACCTTCCATTCGTGCACCATTAGCCATAACAAAAGCTGCGTACACATTTTCAAGAGTTGCTTTTGATAAAATGAAAAGCATCTTTTTTACTACTGTCTTTCCCATTATTTAGATTTTATAAATTTTTAAATACAGCTTTTAGGTTTTGGTACCCCGGCTATCTTAGTTGATATTTTTAAGGGTCCGCCTGGGAAAAGAGCATAAAACTCTTTAATATCAAGAACACCACTATTTTTGATTCCTCTAACAGATAAAGCCTTATCTGCCTGAACCTGTTCCTGAAGCCATTTAATCACTTCCCAATGGCGATCGGTCATTTCAATCCCTTCCTTTTTTGCGATCTCATTTCCAATTTCTTTTGTCCATTGAGAAAAATCGGTTAAATATCCTTCTTCAGTTAAATTCACTTTGTGTCCTGCTACTACTGTTTCCATTTTATTTATTTTAAATTATTAATAGTTATTATATTTTTTTTCCTTTTGTGCTCATATTTCTGCTAACCAATGGAATTGAAATTCCTTTCAAGAGCATATTCCAATAGATCCATCTAAAAGCCAGTTTCCCCCAGTGGTTAAAGATGCTTTCTTTTAAAAGTTTTAATGGTCCAATTCCGGGAATAGGGAAGGTACCTTCTACGGGTTCCTGGGTATAATTGAAATCAATTAAAAGAGCTTTGTTTTTTCCTGTTTCAATAAAACAATTGGCATGGCCGTCAAATTCCTCCTTTAATGGTTTTCCATCTAGATACAACAGTATATTATCTGTCAAAGTCTCTGAAGCAAAGTGTGCGACAGAACCCGCTTTTGATGCCGGAACGTTGGTTGCATCCCCAATTACAAATACATTTTCGTGACCAATGGATTGTAAGGTGTGATGATGTGTAGGAACAAAATTTAAATCGTCACCCATTCCTGAACGTGCAATTAATTCGTCCCCCATATTTGTTGGAACAGTGACCAATAAATCGAAATCAACTATTTGTCCTCCATAATCAACAATTTGATTTGTTTCATTATCAACTTTTTCAATAGCGAAATCGGTTACAACCTTGATGTTTTTCTCACTTAATAAATGACCTAATGCAGCTGTTGCTTTGGGTTTTGTAAATGCACCACCAAGAGGTGTAACATAGGTTAAGTCTACTTTGTCCCGAATTCCTTTTTTTGTGAAATAATCATCCGCCAGGAAAACAAATTCTAAAGGTGCAACTGGACATTTAATTGGCATTTCAGTAAAATGGACAATCATTTTTCCGCCTTTAAACTCCCTTAGTTTATTTCTCAGGGCTAAAGCGCCCTCATAAGTGTAAAAATCGAAAACATTCTTGTGCCAGTTTTTGCCTTTCATTCCCTCTGTTTCTTGCGGCGCAATTTTAGAACCCGTGGCTATAATTAAGAGGTCATAATTTATAGTTTGGTCTTCCAACTGGACTTTGTTTTCATCAGGAAAAATTTGTTCGATCTTTTTCTGAATGTAATTCACACCCTTGGGGATGAATTTTTTACCCTCCTTTTTTACCTGGTCTTCCGTGTAAATATCAAAAGGCAGAAATAAAAATCCCGGTTGGTAATAATGAGTTTTATATTGGTCTACAATGTTGATATTCCATTGATCCTTTTTTAATTTGGATCTAAGATGGTTTGCCATCATCGTTCCTGCAGTTCCTGCACCTAAAATCAGTAAATTTTTCATTTGTAATATTTTTTAGTCAACTATTTTAATCCGAAATGTCTATTTAAATCAATAATATTATTGGGTAAATAATTAATTATTAAACAAAATTATCAAATATTTACAGGTTTAAATATGACTATCATCATATTTTTTGTTAATAATTTGATATATGTTTATTTTAGGGTGTGTAAAGTTACCTCAGGAATTTTGAAGTTTAGGGCATTTAATATTCTGTAGAAAAGCAATTTAAAATTCAGCGTTTAAGACTTTTAAATTCATTTGCAATTCAAAGATAATCTGTTGTTTGTAAAATACGTGTAACATATGTTACAGAGCAGAAGATAATTTGACTAGGAAAATTTATGATTTTGATTTGCTATTTCCAAGAATAATTTGGTTCATTAAATTTGCTGCTGTCAGGGTTTTAAATCAATTTTTTTATTTTCTAATCTTTCTCATCTAACAAAATTTCAGTTTTTCTTTCACCTAAAATTTTTTCCAAATCAGTTTTATCCACCACTTCTTTTTTAAGCAGGAGTTGGGCAAGCACTTTTAGTTCGGCTTTATGATCCACCAGAATTTGTTTGGTTCTTTCATAGGCTGTGCCTATCAAATCACGAACTTTCTTATCTATTAGTTCCGCCATATTTTCACTGTAAGGTTTTGAAAGGATCCGCTCATTCTGTCCGGTGGAATCATAATAGCTCAAGGGGCCAATTTCCTGGTCCAGGCCATAAAAAGCAATCATGGTATAGGCCTGTTTTGTTACTTTTTCAAGGTCATCTAAGGCACCGGAGGAGATCTCGTTAAAAATCACATCTTCTGAAGCACGTCCGCCAAGCGAGGCGCAAATTTGATCCAAGAACTGTGCCCTGGTCACAATTTTTCGTTCCTCGGGAAGATACCATGCCGATCCCAGGGATTTCCCCCTTGGAATTATAGACACTTTGACCAGTGGATCCACATTTTTTAAATACCAACTGGCAACTGCATGCCCTGCTTCGTGAAAGGCAACAATATTCTTCTCCACCGGTGATATGATATTTCCTTTTCGTTCAAGTCCGCCAATCACACGGTCTCTGGCATCTATAAAATCCTGTTGTTCTACAATTTCCTTTTTCTTACGGGCTGCGGTGAGCGCTGCTTCATTGCAGATATTTGCAATGTCGGCCCCCGAGAATCCCGGGCTTAATGATGCAAGTTCCTCTACATCGATATCTTTTCCCAGTTTGAGATTGCGCATATGGACCCAAAAGATCTCCATTCGATCAGACCTGTTAGGGAGTTCAAGGTAAATATGCCTGTCGAACCTGCCGGGACGTAGCAGTGCTTTATCCAGAATGTCGGGCCTGTTGGTGGCGGCAAGTACAATGACGCCTGTATTTTCGCCAAAACCATCCAATTCTGTCAATAATTGATTCAGGGTATTTTCCCGTTCATCATTGGTTTGCATTGCATTTACCTTTTCCCGGGAACGTCCCACAGCATCTATCTCATCGATAAAAATAATGCTGGGTGCCTTTTCTTTTGCCTTTTTGAAGAGATCCCGAACTCTGGAAGCACCTACACCTACAAACATCTCTACGAATTCCGACCCGGATAAGGAGAAAAAAGGGACGTTCGCTTCCCCGGCCATCGCTTTTGCAATAAGGGTTTTTCCGGTTCCAGGCGGGCCTACCAGCAAAACTCCTTTGGGAATTTTTGCTCCCAATTTGGTGTAGGTCAACGGATTTTTAAGAAAATCTACCACCTCCATAACTTCCGATTTCGCTTCATTTAAACCTGCGACATCTTTAAAGGAAACCGGGTTTTTCCTGCCTACCTCCGAAATCCTGGCGGTTGACTTTCCGAAGCTGGAAAATGGATTTGAGGCTCCACCAGAGCTCATTCTGCGCACCATGAATATCCAGAATAGCAGCAATAGCCCAAGTGGAAGCAGCCAGGGAAATATATCTCCAAAGTTTGTCCGGCTTGTATATTGAACATCTATTTTTTCTTCCGGCAAGAAATCCTGCTGGGCTTTTTCAAGTTTATTTTCAAAACTCTCTACGGAACCCAAAGTCATAGTATAATGAGGCTCGAACTCAGAAGGCGATATGTGCTCATATTTAGGATACTGAAGAATTTCTTCTTTAATGTAGATCTCGGCTACTTCTTTATTAACCACCACTAATTTTTCAATCTGCTGTTCCTTCAGGAGATCCCTCTCAAACTCTAACCAGGTTATTTCCTTGCTATCTGTGAAGGGGTTAAAGATGGTGAACATCAGGATGAAGATTAACATCAAAGCATAAAACCAACTAATCCCAGTACCCCCAAGTGGCATTTTTGGCTCTTTTTTTTTGGGAGTTTCAGGTTTGGTATCCTTGGTTTCGCGTTCTTTCATTTTTCCGGAATCTAAATTGTTTCAATAAGCTTCAGAAATTTTAAAAGATGATGCTTATTTTTATTGCTGAAAATCTATCGGGGGAGATGGCATTCTGTGAAAATTGAATATCAGCTTTCAGCTTAAAATTATCTGAAATTTATGGTCTTTGAAATGATATAAATCATTATTAATCAGACCTTTTTTCTGTTTAGCCAGATATAGAAGACTTATTGCAGAAACTGGACGCCATTAAGATTAGGGGGATCATGATTTTGGTAGGATCGAAATATTATAAAATGGCTATCGGAAACCCCCACGAACCTAAAGACTTCTTCCCAGCAATTTTAAAAGCTGGGAAGGAGCCGGTGATTGGTAATTAAAAATTTATTTTTTATTAATTCCTTGTTATTGAATTGTATAATTCAAATTCACAAATACATTACGCCCTCTCCTTGGAATATTATTCCAATCGGAAAAGCTGGAGTAATAAGTGTCGAATAAATTTTCAGCTCCTAATTTAACGATCAGATTCTGGCTGTTGAGCAAGCCTGTTTTTGAAGCTGATAGATTAACAATTGAATAAGCTGCAGTTTCATTCTCCCCAAATTCGGGACTAAAATCCCTTTGTTTTGTGGCTCCCAGGAAGGAGGTTTCTATGGCGAACGATCCCTTTCTATACCGTAAGGAGGTTTGATAGCTCAAGGGTTGTACCAGGGGTAAATTTCTGTTTTTGTTGTCCCGTCCATAACTAAACATTAATTTACCGTTCCAGTTCCAGTTTTTATGCAAAGCATACCCTAGAGATAAGTCGGCATTGAAAAGCGAAGCATATTCCAGCTGTTCATAAATTTTGATCCCGTTTGCACCAATGGTCATTGGACTTAGCAAGGGATCTGGTTTTCCAATGATATAATCCAGGATATGAAAGTACGATCCGGTAAGCATTGCATTCCATTTTTCATTTTCAAAACCTACCGAAGAATTTATTTCAAAAGATTTTTCATTGCTCATATGAGGGTTTCCAATGTAATCAAAACCATCAAAACTATTAAAAAGATAAAAGCCATAGCCTTCGGAAACCGAAGGAGCACGCTCTCCATAAGCTGTTCCCAGGGTATAGTCCATATTTTTATGATGAAGTTGTACTTGTGAGGAGAAACTCCTTAAATAACGCTCCTTAGTATCGGTCATTTCCGGATAAAATATTTGAAGGCTTTGCAACCCAAAAGCACTTGTAACCTCATTGTTATGTCTTCCCAGGCTTGTGGTGAATTGTAAGGAATAATGATCGTTTAAAGCGATTAAATCCTCGAGATAAACACCAGTATAAAGGGTTCTTACAAATGGCCAGGTGAGCATAAACATATCTCTTTCATTTGGATCATCGGGGAACATAGTCATCTCTGCCAATGATTTATTGTAAAATGAATTTATGTTTGCGGTTAACCTGTGTTTATCCAGCGACATATTTGCTTTGGAATAAAAACCATAGGTATCGCTCCAACCTGGCATATCCATGCGTATGGGGACATCGGGGCGTTTGGAATCATCCATTTGATGGGTAATAGTGTTGAAATAAAGTTTGGATTCCCAATGCGTTATAAATTCCAGGGGTTGATGAACCTCATACTTTAAAGAACCTATAAAGGCTCTTGCCAGGGAAACATCCATTGGCAAAGCCGGGTATCCAACATCATTCGCTTCATCATAAATAAACGAGCCTTCTATAGATTGATTTTCTGTAAGTTTAAACCCACTGATGGCTGAGAAATTATACTTTGTAAACTGTGAATACAACACTTCCTTATTTCCCCCAGCCTTGTAGTTTTCGGCATCGCGATACATAAAATCGGTATTGATATAGAAGGAATCGTTTGCATACTGTAGTTCTGTTCCAGCAATTTTTTGTTCTCCATTGGATTCTCCCCCTGTGTTTACGCCAACTTTCCAGCCTGTTTCTTTAAAACCGGTTTTCCGTCGTTTTAAGTCGATACTTCCTCCAATAGTCGCCCCATTTTCAGCGCCTTGCTGTCCACTGGAAATAGAAGCTTCAGATAAGTTTGAAATCTCAACGTAGGATGTTATAGGGTCCATTTTGTCTGTACAGGCGCCAAAAATTCGCATCCCGTCAATGGTGATCACTGTGCGCTCTGTGGCCATCCCATTGATCATAGGTTCCCAGGCGTACGCACCCCTTTTTATCATCGTTACTTTGGAAGAGGATTCTAAATATTCATCGATGGAGGCAAGTGGTTTGGAGATTTTTTGAGACACTTTAGGTTTTTGGCCAATTAGGATAATTTCCTTCAGGGAAACCGGGGCTAGGGTATCGGTATATTTTTCCTGTGCGTGAAGCATCGGAGTCATCAGCAGTAATAAAACGGTTGAATAGATGAACTTTTTCATATGTAGACTTTTATTGTTTTTTTATTGGTCTCCCGATAGCTATCGGGAGTAATTCGCATATCTTTATCGGTGTTTATATTGCGTTTCTGTTATGCTCATTTCATGGTGCTGTTTTTATAGCAGCTGCCCGAAATAATGGTTCTAAAATGAATCACTTCAGAAGAGAAATATTTAGGACAGCTTATAATTAGTGTATTTAAAATTCCAGTTCCATAAAGATGGTGCTTGCTTCATTCGAATCTGTAACAGATTCGCCTTTTACAATTTCTCCCAAATCATTTTCTAATTGAAGATTGATTTTCCAATACCCGGTCATGGTTAGATTTAACTTTCCATAGTAAAGGTGGTCTTCCGGGGATTGTATTAGATCTACATTATTAGGCGAACTGTGGTTACCCATACTGGGCATTCTGGGGTCGATCTTCACCCTGTAGCCATTTACCAACGGGAAAGTCATCATGTTTTCCATTTTAAAAACTCCCATGCTTATCTCGTTCGTTGCAACTTTTGGTGTAGCGGGATCTATTATGGCAAGAATATATTTTATGCCGTCTGTCCCTGTAAATACAGAAACCCTTCTTCTTTGAGATGCGGGCACAGTTATCCTGGCAGTAACGGTATAATTCATCCCGTTAACGGAATAATCCAGGGTTAAAGACCAGTATTCAGTTGGATTTTCTGCCATTTGAAAAACGATAAATCCTTGATAAAGGCTTTCTGTAGCGGGTGTTTTAGTCACTTCAGAAATTGGGGAGGAATGTTGTTTTGTTTCCATGTGCATGACGGGTTTCCAATCAATGTGGGCATTGGTCACAAATTTCTGGTCGCTTTTATCTTTAATTCGAAGAAATATTTTGTTGTAACCCTGCTCTAGTTGTCCGGAGGATGAGTATAATTCAACCTGGTGGGTTTCATTTTCCATGGTTTGAATTTTCACTAAATCGGCAACTTCATTTACTGGCATAATTTCATCGGAATCTGAGGAACATGAAGTGAATATTACCAGGAGTAAAAGACTTATATAGTGTATGATTTTCATTTTTTGAGATTTAAAATTAGGTAGGGGTATCCCTCTTTCGACTTGAATTTAAATCGAAAGGAGCGTCCATTTTGTTTGTATTATCTTAAGAAATCAGGATAGCCCGGCAGGTGGATGCGGAATAGGTTTGGTAAACAGAAAAGAATATTGGTTTTGGTAAAAAAATACCGGAATGTAGTAGGTTTTATTAAGCTGAATTTCCTCCAAAACGGAGGAGTTAAAAAACAGGGTGATCTCCCGCTGAAAATTTTGAAGCGCCAAAGGATTTGATTCAGAATTTGTTTCTGCAAATGCCTTGGAAAGTTCGCACTGACCATTGCATTCCAGTTCCGGTTTATCCTTGTTTTCACAGTAAAGTTCAGTGAAGCTTTGGTTATTTGCAGAATGATATACAACCAAATAACTGAACCTGATATTATAAAACAAGGTAGCCATCAAAAACATTCCAAGGGCACAAATTTTGAAAAGGTTTTTCACCAGGTTAATTTTTCCGCAAAGATAAGCTTTTGAAGCTTTTCAAAAATGATTAAGGTCAGTTTTGAAGGGATATTTTAATGAATATAGGTAAGCGATTATCAATTATAACCAACTCAAAATAAATCTATTGTGGGAACTAATTATAACTTATAAGTCTGTAACTTTTGTTACTGCGCAGGAAGAGATCATAAGTTACTTTTGCGCCTATTTTACTGTTTATTATAACAGAAAATAAATAAGAAAACTATGAAAGATTTTTGGGATGAACGATATAAACAGAATGATTATGCCTACGGGAAAAACCCAAATGAGTACCTGAAAAGTAAGCTTGAAGATTTTGAGCCGGGCGTGATCCTTTTTCCTGCCGAAGGGGAAGGACGTAATTCGGTTTTTGCAGCCAAAAAAGGTTGGAAAGTTTCAGCTTTTGATATAAGTGCAGAAGGTAAAAAAAAGGCGCTAAGACTGGCAGAAGAAGAGGGTGTGGAAATTAATTATCACACCACGCCACTAAGCAGCCTTGGATATTGCAAAAATCAATTTGATGCCATAGCCCTCATCTACGCACATTTGCAACCGGATGAGCGAAAGGATTATTTCGGGTTTTTCACTCAAATTCTTAAAAACAACGGAAAAATAATCTTTGAAGGTTTCAGTAAAAAACATCTTGAATACCAGGCTAAATATCCTAATGTAGGTGGACCAAAAGAGGAGAGAATGCTTTTTTCAGAAAAAGAGATCAAAGAGGCTTTTGCTGATTTGGATTTTCTGGAATTTTATGAAGGCGAAATTGACCTGAATGAAGGGGAATTCCATAAAGGGAAAGGCTGGGTAATAAGATTTGTGGCACAGAAAAAAAGCTAAATTAGCCCCTTATATTTGTAACACTTAAATGAAATCGCTGCTTATCAACACATAAAGCCGGAATGTAGATCTTAAAAAGAGCATTTCAGTATAAATAATCACCAAACCAATAAAATGAAGAAAAAGACCAAAAAAAGTTTAATAGAATATGGGATTATAATAGCCATTTTTGGTGGCCTTTATATCACAGGCTTACATACAGAAGTATTGGGGTTCCTTCAACGGGGGATACTTGCAACAGGAATCATGAATCCCGACCTTGATAAAAAAGACGACCCCGCTGTTATTGAAAACAATCCACAGGCAGATTTTTCTATGAAGCTTATAAATTCCAAAGGGGAACAAGTTGCCATGGAGGAATTAAGGGGGAAAGTTATATTTATGAACATATGGGCCACCTGGTGTCCTCCCTGTGTTGCTGAAATGCCTGGAATCAACAAGCTTTACAAAGATGTGGATAAAGAGAACGTAGCGTTTATAATGTTATCTGTAGATCAGGATTTTCAAAAGGCTATAGATTATAATAACAGGAAGGGCTACGACTTTGAAGTATATGAAGCAGTGGGAGGAATGCCACAAATGTACCATTCACAAAGTATCCCTACCACTTATGTAATTGACTCCGAAGGAAATCTTGTCCTTACACATATGGGAATGGGAGATTATAATACGAAGGATTTCAAGGAATTCCTTGAAGATCAAATTTAATACGATAAAATTCTTTAAATAATAAAATCAGCAATTTCCGGTAAAGAATCAAGATCGTTCCGCCTTTGGCGTAACTGCAAGAATCAGGAACAAAGACTTGTTATCAATTAACTGAAAAACATTTAGTTATATTCCAATTTTTTTAGAACACTTCTTAGAATGCCCACTGGAGGTGTGTCTTCAGCTTTAACAAAATGTTATCGGACATCAATGTAATTTAATATAAAACCTCACAGGAGCTAAAGCCTTGTGAGGTTTTATAATATAAGTTGGGCTCTTTTTCTGAAAATTATAATCGATCCCGGGAGTTGCAGAAAACGAACACTGACCTAAGAGTTATTCTAGCATTTTTGGCCGGGCTTCAACTCATCTGTCACTCCAAATTTGGCAAGGATCTTATCCATAAGGCACCAATGTGTTATGGAGGATTGCAATAAGTTAGCTCCCACAAATCCCGTAAACCACAACCAGTTTATATTTACATAAATCGCCAAAATAAGGCTTATTAAAATAAAAGTTCCTGCAATCCCGCGTACAATTCTGTTTTTCATTTTTTAAAGATTTTTAGATTAGATATAATTTTCAATATTGACTACTATCACCCGTATAGGGTTGTTGGTTTCCAGGTTTTGATTGAATTCCAAAACCAGTTCAAACAGCAGGTCGATCTTATCTTTTTCCGTGAAGGAAAAGAACATAAGAGATTCATTCCCACCTTTTTCTCCCGGAAACCAGCTGAGTGTGGCAATAACCGAGTTCGAACTTTTATACCCGTCTATTTCTGTTCGGCTAAAGGCTTCGATCTTTGCCTTCTTAAATATGTTAAGGATATCCTTCTGGAACTCCGAAACACTTGTTACAATTAGTAATTTCATTTTTTGTTCTTTAGATGTCAGATAAAAGCTGATAAGGTTTTGGATTCCTTTATCAGCTTTTATCCAACTGGGTTTTTACTCATGATTTTTCTTTTCTATCATATAATAGACCAGTGGCACTACCAGCAAGGTGAGTATGGTAGAGACAATGGTTCCGCCCATTAGGGAAATTGCCAGCCCTTGAAAAATTGGATCGAAGAGGATAACAAAAGCTCCTATCACCACCGTTCCCGCAGTTAAAAGGATTGGGGTAGTACGTACTGCACCTGCTTCAATCACTGCCTGTTTTAACGGAATTCCGTCTTCCAGGCGCAGGTTCACAAAATCGATGAGCAACACTGAATTCCTTACCATGATCCCGGCAAGGGCTATCGTTCCAATAAATGAGGTAGCTGTAAAAAATGCTCCCATGATCCAGTGTCCCAGGATTATCCCAATAAGCGAAAGCGGAATAGCTACCATCATTACTATTGGCACCCTGTAATTCTGGAACCAGCCAACAATAAGGATGTAGATTATAAAAATCACCCCCAGAAAAGCGATTCCAAGATCTCGGAAAACCTCAAGGGTAATTTGCCATTCTCCATCCCATTTTACGGCATAATCATCCTCCGTTTGTGGTTGCTGCAGGTAAAGTTCATCAAGCTCGTAACCCTTTGGAAGATCAATTTCTTTTAATTTTTCTTCCATTCCTAAGATGGCATAAACGGGACTCTCCAGTTCTCCGGCCATATCGGCCATCACATAAACCACCCGTTTCTGGTTCTTTCTGAAAATACTATTTTCCTTTGTCTTTTCTTCAATTTGAACAAGATCTGCAATACTTACCATTTGCCCATTTTGGGAAACGATCTTTATTTGGGAAATATCTACAGGAGTTGATTTTTCCTGTTCTGCCAAAGCCAGGATGATCTCTACCCTTTGCGTGGCATTTTCATCATACAGATAGGCTATAGCCCTTTCTCCCAAAGCTGCGTTCATGGTATGTACAATTTGCTGTGGAGCAATTCCGTAGCGCATTGCTTTTTCCTTGTCAATTTCGAAATGGATTTCAGGTTGGTCTGCTTCCACCGTCCAGTCTACATCCACCACATCGGGTGTTTGTTTCAGGATACCCTGGAGCTCGTTGGCAATTTGTTTTTGCCGTTCATAATCGGGGCCATAAACTTCAGCAACAATGGTTGACATAACAGGAGGACCAGGCGGTACTTCCACCAACTTCACATTTGCATTAAATTTTTTGGCGATCTTCTGAATTTCAGGCCTTAATAATTTCGCGATGTCGTGGCTTTGTTCACTTCTTTCGCCCTTATCTTTCAGGTTTACCTGGATATCGGCCGTATTACTCGCTCCTCTAAGATCATAATGCCTTACAAGTCCGTTAAAAGTAATAGGGGCAGAGGTTCCTACATAACTCTGGTAGTTCATAATCTCGGGTCTTTGAGACAGGTACTGCCCAATTTCCCGTGTTACATTAGCAGTACGCTCCAGGGTTGTTCCTTCGGGCATATCTATCACCACCTGGAATTCATTTTTATTATCAAAAGGCAGCATTTTTACAGCAACCGATTTTGTAAAGAACAACGCTACAGAGGCCAGTAACAAAAGCAAGGTAGTGCCCAGGAAGATCCATCTAGTTCTGGAACTGTCTAAAAGAGGCTTTTCCAGCTTGTTATAGATCTTGTAAATGCGGGTATCCTCGATTTGTTCTACAGGTTCTTCTTCCTTTTTCCCCTTCCCTTTGGTTTTCTCCCTTAGGAAGATCAGTCCCAGGTAAGGAGTAATTGTAAGGGCAACAAACAAGGAGAGTATCATGGCAATAGAAGCTCCAATGGGCATAGGACTCATATAAGGACCCATCAACCCGCTTACGAAAGCCATCGGCAATACCGAAGCAATCACCGTAAATGTTGCCAGGATGGTTGGGTTCCCTACTTCATTGATGGCATATATAGCCGCCTGTTTAAACGGCAGCCGTTTCATCTTGAAATGCCGGTGCATATTTTCGGCTATGATAATGGAATCATCCACCACGATCCCTGTTACGAATACCAATGCAAAAAGGGTAATTCGGTTAAGTGTGTAATCCAGTAAATAATAACTTAGCAGCGTAAGAGCGAATGTTACAGGTACCGAAAGGAATACCACCAATCCCCCGCGCCAGCCCATCGCAAGCATCACCACGAAGGTAACCGCCACGATTGCACCAATTAAATGCAGCAGAAGTTCTGAAACTTTATGTGAGGCAGTCTCCCCGTAATTTCGGGTAACCTCCACGTGTACATCATCGGGAATAAGGTTGGTTTTGAGATGTTCCACTTTTTCAAGAATAACATCGGCGACTTTCATAGCATCGGCGCCTTTGATCTTTGCTACCGAGATGGTCACCGCGGGATATTCCGAAGAAAATTGACTTCCGGCCACAGAGCCTTGCCCATAACCGAAAGAAACATATTCTTTTGGCAATTCAGGTCCTTCGAATACTTCAGCGATTTGATACAGGTAAACCGGCTGTTGCTGCTGAATCCCGATGATAAGATTTTCCACATCTTTGGCAGACTCCAGGAAACTTCCCGTGGTCACCAGAAATTCTGTGTCATTTCGGTTAAAACTCCCCGAAGAAAGCTGCTGATTGCTGGCCTGGATCTTTTCAGTAACACCAAGGAAATCCACTCCGCTGGCGGCCATTTTTTCCTTGTCCAGTACTATCCTAACCTGCCGGCTTCTGCCTCCAATTTTATTGGTGATGGAAACATCGGGTACTTTTTCAATTTCGTGGGTAAGCTCATTCGCGATCTTTCTAAGCTGGTAATCATCATAATTCTCACTCCACAGGGTAAGGCCAAGAACAGGAACGTCATCAATGGCCCGGGTTTTCACCAAAGGCATCGTGGCGCCCTGCGGCATCTGGTCCATATGCTTCATAAGTTCATTATAAAGCTTCACATAGGAGCGTTCAATATCCTGGCCCACCAGGAATTGTACGGTAACCATTCCCTGTTCTTTCATTGAGGTAGAATAGATATATTCTACCCCGGGAATATTGGAAACCATTTTTTCCAGCGGTTTAATAACCCGCGATTCAAGTTCTGTGGGACTGGCACCGGGATAACCAACAAAGATGTCGGCCATGGGCACGTCAATTTGGGGTTCTTCTTCCCTGGGGATCAAAAACGAACTGTACACTCCAATGACCATAAAAACGATCATAAGTAACACTGTAAGTTTTGAATCCATAAAGCCTTTGGCAATTTTGCCTGCTAATCCTTCTTTCATTTTGTAGTAATTTTAATTCTGAAGGCTTTCCTCAATACTTAGCCTGGCTCCGTTGTATAATTTTCCTTGTGCTGAAGTGATATAGGATTCCCCGGCACTAAGTCCTGAAAGCACTTCCACCTCATCACCAACAGTCCGGCCCAGCCGAATCCATCTCAGGATAGCCGTGTTCTGTTCGCTTGGGGTATAAATACCGTGCAAATCACCTCGGTTAACTATAGCCGTAAGGGGTATTAATATCACTTCCCGGTTCGCTCTGACCGTGGTGGGATACTGTACACTGGCATACATGCCGGAATAAATTTCACCATCAGTTTCAACTAAAGCGATTTTCATAGTGTACTGTCCGCCTGAGTTTATAGCAGAAGTACTTATTTCTGAAACAATTCCTTTTAGAGATTTCCCTGAAGATTTAACCAATACATCTACTTCTTTCCCTTGTTCTACTGAAGCGATCTCCGATTCAGGCACACTTGCCCTGACTTCAAAGTTCCCGGGAACTTCGAGGTTAAGAAGTGACATTCCCGGATTGGCCATATCGCCAGCTTCTACGAATTTGCCTGTAACCACACCGCTAAAGGGAGCTACGATATTGGAATAAGCAAACTGGGCATTGATCTCATTCTTTTGTTGCCTGACGCCTTCTAGCCTGGCTTTGGCCATTTCATACCTTGCGGTGATGTCATCCATTTCCTTTTGGGTAGCGCTGTTATCAGCAAATAAGGATTTATAACGCTCGTAATCCTTTTCTGCATTTTGGAACGCCGCTGTGGCTTCTGTGATCCCGGCATTTACCTGTGCTCTTTTTGCCTGCAAATCTGCATTGTTGATCTCAATCAGTAATTGGCCTTTATTTACCTTATCTCCAACTTTGGCATTTATTTTAGTGACATAGCCCATGTTTCGGGTGCTTAAAGTGGCATTTTCAACAGCTTCTATTTTTCCGCTAAAAGTGAGAAATGCCGTATCTGAACTTGCCGGAGTAGCTACGGTTACCTTTAGCGGAACTGTTTTATCAGATTTTTTTTGTTCTTGAGAATCTCCACAACTCAGGAATAAAGATGTTGCTCCCAGTAGACTCAGGATATATAATTTGGTTTTCATAAAGAATCTATTTTTTAGTTAAAAATTGAAGTTGTGCCTGTGCAAAATTGTATTCAAAAATTGTTTGCGCATACTCAAGTTGCTTTTGGGAAAGTTGTGCTTCTGCCGTTAACAGGTCACTGGTTTTCTCCAGTCCCTGCTGAAATCTATTGGTTCTTATTCTCAGGGATTCTTCAGCCTGTTCCAGCGCTAAACGGGTAAGGGAAAGGTTGTTCTCGGCATCCTTAACAGCACGGCTCGCACGGTTCTTTTCCATCTTGCTTTGGGAGACATAGGAATCATATTGAAGTTTTGCTTTTTCGTAAGTAGCCTGACTTTTCTGAAGTTTTCCAAAGCGCTTGTAACCTTCAAAGACATCCCATTTCAATTGAATACCGGCAAGATATCCACTGGCACTTCCGGCAAAGATCTCATCATCATAAAGTTCATAACTTCCAAAAGCATTTAGGTTTGGCAGGAAAGACATTTTATCTGCCTGCAGGATTTCTCCATAAGCCTCTGTAGCCAGTTTCATGGCGCGAATATCAGCTCTTTCTAATGGCACCGTTTCCAGCTCATCCGGTGTAAGCAAGGAAATTTCAAGAGAATCTGTAGGCTGAAATATTGTATTTACAGGTTCGTTGACTAGGTATGCAAGATAATCGGATGCATTCACCACATTGCTTTTGGCATACTGCAGCTGATTATTAACTTCAGAAACCCTTATCTCCACAGCCAGGACATCCGATCTTTGCAGATATCCTTGTTTAAAACTGTCGTCTGCCAGTTTTTTATTGGCAAGAGCTGCTTTTTTGGAGTTTTCCAGTACCGCAACAGCCTGATATGCCAGTTGCAGCTGCATATAAGATTTTTCTACCTCCAGGACCATATAATCAATGGTTCGTTCGGTTTTTAGTGCAGTGGCATCCATCTTTCTTTTAGCTGCCTTTCGCTGGTAGATCCCATCTAAATTTATAAGCGGCTGCTCCACTTCAATTTTGGTGGCAAAATTTGTGATCCGGTCGGGATTGTTTAACATCTCGGGATTAAAATCATTTTGAGTAACTATTCCCTGATTGAGTTTAGAGCCAAATGCCATTAAAGGATTGGTAGTTGTTATACCTGAATGTGATACCGCAAGGTTTGGTAAAAAAATGGAATTGGTCTGCCGGAAATCTCCGCGGGATTCCAAAAATTCCTGTTGAGAAATTTTTATGTCCCTGTTGTTTTCCTTTACCATTTGTATGGCATCTTGCCTGCTAATGGGTTTTATTTCCTGGGCGTGTAACCACAGCCCGGAAAATAGAACGCCTATTAGTGTTATAATTCTGATTTTCATCATTACAATCTTTATTTATGATTTAAAAGTTCTTGAAAAACCAGAATTTTTCATCCCACCATTTTGATAAATGCCCCCATTGTGCAGGTGCTTTCATCTTTACTTCCGGGTTTGTGGAGTCAGAAAAATTTCCTCTGGTTTCGCTGGCCTTTCCTTCTCCTGCTGCGATAAAATACGTTCCTTCGGGTACAAAAGTTTGATCCGGTTCAAGGTTGGCCATTTTTCTGCTAATATTATGTGCTACAATGGCTCCCTGTTGCCTTGCAAAAATTCCTATTTTTGGAAGTATTGCACCGGTTTCTGTTGTTATGCTGGTGATGTCCCCAATGGCATACACATTTTTAAATGCGGTTTCCAGGGTGTTTCTATCAACTTCAACCCAACCTGAGCTTCCGGCTAATGCACTCTCTCTAATGATCTGTGGTACCTGATGTTTTGGAGTGTAGGCCAAAAGATTATATGCATAGCTTTTTCCATTACTGAATTCCAGCTGATTTCTGGAAACAGAAGTCAGTTCGTAGTTTGGATAATACTTTATCCCCTTTTTTTCCAGCAGCTTCCTTAATTCTTCAGCAGCTTCGGGCCCAGCGAATTCCATGGGGCCCGCTTCAGGAGTATAAAGAGAAACATTGGTGTTATGGCTGAGGTTGTTTGTTCTAACAAAGGCTTCAATAAGCATTGCAGCTTCATAAGGTGCGGCCGGACTTTTAAATGGAAGGGAAGAAACCAGGATTGCAATTTCGCCTCCGCTGAATTTTTCTAACTCTTCATGGAAATCGGTTGCACCCTTTAAAGTGAAAAAATTATGGCCATAGTGGCCAAGATTATGAGCATTTGCCTGTTCTACGCCCAGGGAAACTACCATATAGTCTCCGTTATACTTCTTTCCGTTTACCGTTATTGCAATATTTTCAGGATCTATGGCTTCAATTTCCCCTTTTATTATTTCCAGTCCGGAGGCATCGAGCTTGTTGGTTCTTTCGGTGACTTCTTCCTTTTTCCTCTTACCAACCATCAGCCAGGGAAGAGAAGGAGCGAACACACTGGTTTCTTCTTTTTCAAATACAAGTATTTTTACAAGGTTGATATCCTCTTCATTTCCGCTGGTTCTGCTTAATTCCCTGGCAGTAATTATTCCGCCTGTTCCGGCACCTAATACTAAAATCGTTTTCATATTTAAATTTTTATGTTTTTTATTGGTAATATGTAATTCGCATATTTTTATCGGTTTTTCTATCATGTTTCCGTTATGCTCATTTCATATTTAGATTTTATTGTTTTTTATTGGTAATATGTAATTCGCATATTTTTATCGGTTTTTCTATCATGTTTCCGTTATGCTCATTTCATATTTAGATTTTATTGTTTTTTATTGGTAATATGTAATTCGCATATTTTTATCGGTTTTTCTATCATGTTTCCGTTATGCTCATTTCATATGTTGGAATTTTTATTGTTGTTAAAATTGTCTTTTATACGAATAGGTTCAGGTCTCAATTCAGGTTTGAACGGAGTTGGTCTAAAAGAACAGCAGGTAGTTCCCTGTTGGTAAGGCGCGGGACTTTTGATATCCTCCCAAACCGCTTTCATTTGTTCTTTTATTTTATGTAAAATGCTATTTTTCATTTGGTTGTTTATTGCTATGTTATAAAACCTGAGCTAAATTTCAGATTTATTTAAAATTTCCTGTTTCTCCTGTAGGTTTTCCATAAGTACTTCCCGCATGGTATGGCAGGCCAGCGCTACTTTGGGAGAGCTTAGGGAGAAATAGCTGGACTGCCCGTCACGCCAGGTTTTGATGATGCCACTGGCTGTCATTACCTTGAGATGCTGGGAGAGATTGGATTTCAACCCGCCGGTAGTTTCAAGGATATCGGTAAAGCAAATAGCTTTCTCTTGTAAAATATGAATGATCTCCATTCTTAAAGGATGGGCGAGCGCTTTACAAATATCTGCTTGCATCCCGTATATTCTTTTGTTTTGCATAGTTTAAAAATTTATCTGTTTAGGTTATTCTAAACAATATTCATTTAAAATTCCCTTGGAATAGACTCCATTAATTTGCCTTGCAAAGTAAAGGGCCTTAGAGAACCTGGAATATGACTAAAATCATAAAAACAGGGATTGTGGATAGAAATGCCCTTTATTATACTTTTTGCAAGTGTTTTAGCCGGCTGCACTCAAAATTATTTCTGAATCCCAATTTTTTTTCATTTTGAAACATTAAAAATATAATTTGGTGGAATAAGGTTTTTTTGATAAATTTAAATTTGTATATGAGTTTCCTTATTTCCATAACACTTTCTGCATTATTATTACTCCAGGGTTTTAATTTTGGCCTTCCCGATCTTATAAAGTTGGGTGATTTGCTGGAACACGCAAATTTCCATGCAGCTAGTTATGGAGACAGTTTTACAGTCTTCCTTTCCAAACATTACGGAGAATTAAAGGTTCAGCACGAAAGGGAACATCAGGAAGAGGAAGAAGAGCACGAAAAATTGCCTTTTAATAAACAGGTTACTCATAACTCTACAGTTTTTGTTCTTACCCCGGCTTACTTTAACTCGCTGAAATTTTCCCGAATATCAAATTCCAGTTCAATTTACTTTTATGAAGATTCCTATTCGTCCCCGGGAGAATCAGGAATATTTCAGCCTCCGCGCCTGGCATAGATACTTCAGGTAATATTTTAACCACAGGGAATTCATCCTTGTGGATCATCTAGAATTGAATTTTATCTATGCTTTCAAAGATCATTAAATTCAGCTTGGAGAATAAGCTGATCGTTCTGCTGTTCACACTATTTATGGTAGGCTACGGTTTCTATTCCCTAACCCAAATTCCAATTGGGGCAGTACCAGATGTCACCAACAACCAGGTACAGGTAATCACCACTTCCCAAAATCTTTCTACGCAGGATATGGAGCAATTTATTACCTATCCTGTAGAACTGGAAATGGCAAATTTACCGGGAGTACTCGAGATACGTTCTGTATCGAAATTTGGACTTTCCGTGGTTACCATTGTTTTTGAAGATGCTTTGGGCACATATCTTCCTAGGCAACTGATTGCCGAAAAGATCAAATCGGCATCACAAAACATCCCTGAAGGCTTCGGAACTCCGGAAATGGGTCCCATCACCACAGGCCTTGGTGAAATTTACCAGTATATCCTTGATACAAAACCGGGCTATGAGAACAGGTATTCTGCAACAGAATTGCGTACTATCCAGGACTGGATCGTAAAACGGCAGTTATCTGGTATCCCCGGTGTGGTGGAGGTAAACAGCTGGGGTGGAAAACTAAAGCAATATGAAGTTGCAATCAATACTGAAAAATTGATGGCGATGAACATTTCTGCTACCGATGTTTTCACTGCGTTGGAAAAAAATAACAGTGTTGCTGGCGGTGGATATATTGAAAGGGTCAATCAGGCTTATTTCATTAGGGGAGAAGGTTTGGTGGGCTCCCTGGAGGACATAGAAAATATCGTGGTAACCAATTTAGGAGCCAATCCTGTTTACATAAAGGATATAGCTGAAGTTGGTTTTGGCTTTGCCACCCGCTATGGAGCCATTACCGGGAATGGGGAAGGGGAAAAGGTGCTGGGCCAGGTGATGATGATCAAGGACGGAAACAGTAAAAAAGTAATTGAAGCTGTTCAGGAGCGGGTAGCTTTTATTTCCCAAAGCCTGCCAGAGGGAGTCTATATTAATGGTTTTCTTGACAGAAGCGTCCTTATAGGAAAAACCACTTTTACCATCATAGAAAACCTTCTTTTGGGATGCCTCATCGTGATCTTTGTTGTTGTGCTGCTGTTAGGGAATTTTCGCTCCGGGCTGGTAGTTGCTTCAGTGATCCCATTGTGTTTACTGTTCGCGCTTTCGATGATGTATATTTTTGGAGTGGATGCAAATTTAATGAGCCTGGGAGCCATCGATTTTGGGATCATTATAGATGGAGCAGTAATTATTGTGGAATTTATCGCCTTCAGGATTACAACCCAAAAAGATGAACTGGTCAATCTTGATAAAGCTGAAAGAAGGCTGGCACAGGACAGGATTACTTATGCAGGGGCAACAAAAATGATGAATTCTGCCGTTTTTGGACAGCTTATTATTCTCATCGTTTTTATCCCGATCCTTTCCTTAAGCGGGGTGGAAGGAAAAATGTTTAAACCAATGGCCCTTACCTTCAGTTTTGCATTGATAGGGGCTATGATCCTTTGCTTTACCTATGTTCCGGTGATGTCCTCTCTTTTTCTGAAACCTACGAACCTTTCAGATAAAAATATATCGGTAAGACTTATGAGGGCTGTTACCCGTGCCTATGAACCTTCCATAAAATTCGCACTTTCAGCAAAATCATTTGTGCTGGGGCTTTCCGGTTTACTCCTTGCCATTTCCATCTACATCTTTACAACTATGGGCGGGGAATTTGTCCCAACCCTGGATGAAGGGGATTTTGTAATTCAACCCATACTTAAAACAGGTACTTCCCTTAGCGAGACCATTAAAATCACGACACAGATTGAGACCATCCTGTTGGAAAATTTTCCGGAGGTGGACCAGATCGTTACCCGTATTGGAGCTGCAGAGGTTCCTACAGATCCCATGTCCATGGAAGAGAGTGATGTGATAATCACCCTAAAACCCAAGGGAGAATGGGTTAGTGCGGAAACTAAGGATGAGCTGGCAGATAAATTTAAGGAAGCCATGCGTGTAATCCCGGGAATGGAAGTAGAGTTTACCCAGCCCATTGAAATGAGATTTAATGAATTGATTACCGGAGTACGGGCAGATATTGCCATAAAAATATTTGGGGAAGACCTCTCTGTCCTGAGCAACCAGGCTTTTAAAATTGAGCAATTGATTCGGAATGTGGAAGGTGCTGCGGATATCACTGTTGAAAAAGTGGAAGGATTGCCGCAAATGAACGTGAAATATAACCGAAAAAAGATCGCCAGGTACGGCTTGAATATTACCGATCTCAATGAATTTATAAGCATGGGTTTTTCCGGCCGAACCGTGGGAAGTGTCTTTGAAGGTGAAAAACGTTTTGACCTCGTTGTACGATTAGATGAAAGTGGGCGTCGTGACATCGCCAGTCTCGAGAACCTATATGTGGACCTACCTGCGGGTGGCAAAATTCCGCTGCGGGAACTGGCAGAGATCACCTACCAGACCGGAGCAGCCAAGATCTCACGTGATGACACCCGCCGCAGGATTGTGGTGGGTGTCAATGTCCGAAATCGTGACCTCCAGAGTGTGGTAGACGATATGCAGGATCTCATCGATAAGAATATCCAGCTGCCAGTAGGATACAGCATCACCTATGGAGGTCAGTTTGAAAATCTCCAGAGTGCCAAGGCCAGGTTGATAATTGCAGTTCCGGTAGCCTTGGTACTCATTTTTATCTTGCTGTATTTCGCATTCAAATCGGTAAAGGAAGCCTTGATTATTTATTCGGCTATTCCACTGGCGGCGGTGGGAGGTGTCCTGCTCTTATGGCTTCGGGATATGCCGTTCAGTATCTCAGCCGGGGTTGGGTTTATAGCCCTTTTTGGAATCGCGGTGCTCAATGGAATTGTTCTTATAGAACATTTTAAAGATCTAAAAAAGGAGGGAATGAAGCATAATGATGACCTGGTGATTAAAGGAGCAAAAGACAGGCTAAGGGCGGTACTTCTTACCGCTTCTGCAGCCGCATTTGGATTTCTGCCTATGGCGATTTCTACCAATGCAGGGGCAGAAGTGCAAAGGCCCCTGGCAACAGTTGTTATTGGAGGTTTGGTAACGGCCACTATATTGACCCTGGTGGTTGTGCCGATCTTGTATTCTATTTTTGGAGATACCGGGCTAAAACCAAGGATAAAGAAAAAGGGCAAAAAATTGCTGTTTTTACTGCTGCTTTTTAGTGTTCCGGGATTTGCCCAGGAACAACCACTTAATTTTGAGGAGATAAAGCAGCTGGCAAGGGAAAACAATGCCGGATTAAAAGCTTCTTCCCTGGAGGTGCGGGAATCTGAGGCTTTAGTAAATTCGGCCTTTGATTTTGCCAATACGGAAGTTTACTATCATTATGACCAGAATAATCTGACACTAAATGATAAACCCTTAGAGGTTTATGGCGTTCGGCAGGAATTTTCTTTTCCCACGGTTTATACCGCTACCCGCAGAAGGAATCTCGCCGGGGTTGAGGTAGAGTCCAGTCGTTATGACCTGGAAAGTTTACGGCTGGAGGGCGCCGTGGCATCTGCCTATTACCGGTTGCAGTATGAACTGGAGCGGGAGCAGGTATATACATATTTGGATAGCCTCTACGAAAGCTTTTCCTATTCTGCCAGGCGTAGGTTTGAACTGGGGGAGACCAATTATCTGGAAATGATCACCGCTCAGGCCAAACAAAGGGAGTTGCAAACCCGGTACAGGCAGGCCGGGGAAGATATTATTACCGCCCGAGAGGAATTGTTAAGGTTGGTGCAGGCAACTCAGCCTTTTAACGTGGCACAGTTCCCGCTGCCTAAACTGGAGGTGCGGGATCTTGGTTTTGAAAATAATGCGCTGCTGGGCTATGCGGAAGCACAGATCGATTTTCAAAATGAAGAAAAGAAATTAAGTCGGAACCGGTTGCTACCGGATATTACTTTTGATTATTTCAATGGAAGCAATTCCGGACTTGATGTCAATTTATATGGATACCAGGTGGGACTGAAGATCCCGATTTTGTTCACTGCGAAATCTGCCAGGATCAGGGCCTTTTCCATCGCAGAAGAACGGGTTGCCGAAGAAGCCAAAGATCTCAGAAATAATCTGCAGGCGAGATACCTTCAGCTTCAGTCGCAATTGCGGAAACACGGGGAAACCCTGTCATATTTTGAAGAAGAGGGCAGGGAACTTTCAGAAGAAATATTAAAAACTGCGAACCTGGGATACAAGCATGGGGAAATAGATTTCTTCCAGTATATTCAAAGCCTGGAGAGTGCCAATGAGATTATACTTTCATACCTGGATAGCCTGAATGCTTATAACCAAACAGTGATTGCCATAAATTACTTAATCCTTGACTAATGAAAAAAATCAATTATATACTCCTTCCTGTTTTAATGTTCTCGATATATTCATGTAAAGAAGCAGAAGAAGATCCGGAGGAACCACAAGCTAAATCCAATGAAATTATCATTTCCAGCGCGCAGTTTGAGAGCAGCGGTATGGAATTGGGCACCCTGGAAACCCTTGAATTCCCGCAAATCGTTAGAACCACCGGTGAAATAGATGTTCCGCCGGAAAATAGAGCGGTTATAAATGCTTTTGTAGGGGGCTATATTAAAAGAAATCCCTTGCTGGTTGGTGATGCCGTGAAAAAAGGTCAGGCCCTGGTCACGCTGGAAAACCCGGAATATATAACGATGCAGCAGGAGTACCTGGAAGTAACAGAGCAGTTGAGGTATTTAAAATCTGAATTTGAACGGCAGGAAACCCTTTTCGAAGAAAAAGTGACTTCAGAAAAAAAATTCCTGCAGGCAGAAAGTGAATACCGCAGGAACCTGGCGATGTATAATGGATTTAGGCAAAAACTGCGAATGCTGAATATAGATCCCGCAGCTGTGGAACAGGGTAGGATCACTTCAGAAATCACCATTTACGCTCCTATAAGTGGGAATATCACTGCTGTAGATGTGAGCAAGGGAATGTTTGTTTCCCCAGAGGACCGTATCATGGAGATCGTGCAAAAGGACCATATGCACCTGGAACTTATAGCTTTTGAGAAGGACGTTATGCAGCTGAAAAAGGGTCAGGAGATCATTTTTAGAACTCCCGAAGCAGTCTCAAATTCCTTTCCTGCAGAAGTTTACCTGGTGGGCACAGTCATAGACAGGGAGACCAGAACCATTACCATACACGGACATTTACCGGATAGCGTGGTGGATGGTTTTACCGTAGGAATGTTTGTGGAAGCCGGGATCATTACCAGCAAAACAGAACAACAGGCACTCCCGGAAGAAGCTGTAATAAGCCAGGAAGGTTTTTCATATGTCCTGCAACTGGAGCGGGAAGAAGGAGGGGATTATATTTTCAAAAAGAAGGAAGTGGTAACCTCCGGGACTTATAACGGCTATAAAGCAATAGGGAATGCAGCCGACTTTGAAGCGGGTGCACGTTTCCTCACCCGCGGAAGCTTTAGATTGATAGGAGAGTAAGAAGATGTATTAATTCTTTTTGGAGGTTGATTTATTGTCTGAAATTTAGATCGGCCTATTAGATATCACCCGTTAATATCGAACAGCTTTTATAATGTAAACGTGATATTTTAACCATCAAACAGCACAACAAAAAAGGCCACATATTTAAGATTATATCCATAAATAATAATTCAAAAGCGAATAAGTAACTTGAAAAAAGCATTAAAAGTTCATGAATTCACTAGAAAACAACAAATTTTAGATTTTGTAAATCTGAATTCGGAACAATTGGATATTTTAAGTATTAGCTCTATTCAGGTATCTTAGGAATATAAACACTTTTTTACGGTACTATGATAAATAGGTTCCTTGGCTTGTAAACGGAATATTTGTTCCAATTGGTGAAGTGTTCAGCTTTCCTTTGAATTAAAATTATTGCTTTCCTTACAGTTTTAAATTTAAAATGAGGTCAAAAAACCCCGGGTTTCCTGACCAATAAATCCTGAATAAAAAACTCACTTTAAGTATTTCCTTTTTTTTCCCGATGCGTTTTTATTGCAGGAGTGAATTATTTCCATTACCCGATTTATTGACTATCCCCGTGAATATTTTTGGTTTCTCAAAACCAAAAATGGCCGACCAGAATTAAAAAAGAAGAAGAATTAGAAAAAGTTTATAAAAATAGTTATATTTGTCAACCATTTGGTTAATTCATTTGGTTAAACAATTTAGTTGATGAAAACGAAAGACGAAAATACAGAAGATCATATCTTAAATGCTGCTGAAAATGTGTTTCAGCGCAAGGGAATGGATGGGGCAAGAATGCAGGAGATCGCTGATGAAGCAGGAATAAATAAAGCTATGCTCCATTACTATTACCGAAGCAAACGCTTTTTGTTTGAGGCCGTTTTTACAAAGGCCTTTTCCCTGATTGCTCCTGAGATCAACCGTGTATTGAATGAGGATACCGGCCTTTTTCAAAAGATTGAAAACTTCACTCATAGCTACATTACTTTTATGCAAAAGCATCCTTACCTGCCAAATTTTGTTATCCAGGAGCTTAACCGGGATGCAGATTTCATCAAGGTCCTGCAGGCCAAAAAAGGCTTTCCCGATTTCCGGAAATTTCAGGCCCAGGTAGAAAAAGAAGTGCAGGATGGAACTATTAAACCTATAAAGGCCGAGCAGCTTTTTATTCATCTCCTGTCACTCAATATTTTTCCCTTCCTGGCTGCTCCATTGATCAAAGGTTTTCTGAAAATTGATGATTCAGAATACAAACATCTTATGGAAGAGCGAAAAGAAGAGATTACAGGAATTTTAATCAATTACATACAAGTTAAGGAATGAAAAAGATACATGTTTTAATGCTGCTTTTGTTCTCTATGGCTTCTCCTGCTCAGGAAATCCTGACTCTTGGAGAATGTTATGATCTGGCAGAAAAAAATTATCCATTGGTTAGTCAAATCTCACTGCTGGAAGAAAAAGCCGTCAGGGAACAGGAAGCGATACAAAAGGATTATTTGCCAAAACTCAACCTCAATGCAAAAGCAAGTTATCAATCGGATGTTACGGAAATTCCGATAGATTTTGGCGAACAGAGTTTCGAATCGGTTGATAAGGATCAATACCGGGCCAGCCTGGATGTTGAACAATTGATATTTAATGGAGGTCGCATAAATGCACGAAAGAAACTTACTGATATTGAATTACAGTCGCAGTTACAGGAAGTAAGGATTACTCTTTACCAAATAAAGAAAAGGATCAACAGCTACTATTTTGGTGTCCTGCAGCTTCGGGAGCAAATGGAACTATTGGACTCCAAAGCAAATGTGCTGGCCGAACGGACCAAGGAACTGGAAACCCAGGTTAAATATGGAACAGCTTTACCTGCTTCAGAGAACGTTTTAAAGGCTGAAAAATTAAAAGTTAATCAACAACAGGATGAATTGGAATCCCAGCTGCATACCGCACTAAAAACCCTCTCGGCTTATATTGCCAAACCTGTAGACACTACTACTATCCTGGAGTTACCTGAACAGGAAATGGCTTTTGAGGCCGGGGGATTACGGCCCGAAACTGCATTTTTCAAACTCAAAGAAGAAGAGCTCGATCAAAACAAAGACCTGCTCTCAAAAAGCCTTTTTCCAAATATCTATGGATTTGCGCAGGGAGGCTATGGTAAACCGGGTTATAATTTCCTTGATAATTCATTTCAGGATTTTTACATGGTCGGAGTGAAACTGAACTGGAATGTTTTTGACTGGGGAAAGGTTAAAGAACAGAAAAAATCAATTGATATTTCAAAGGATCTGATCAATGCAGAAAGAGAAACCTTCAATTTCAATAACAATATTGAACTGGAGGAGGCGCAGATGAGAATTGACAAGATTCAAAAATTGCTGATCAGGGACAGGGAAATCATAGTTTTACGTGAGGATATCGTAGAAACCTCAAATTCACAACTAAACAATGGAATTATCACTCCTTCAGATTATTTAACCGAATTCAACAATTTATACGAAGCAAAAATAAACCAACAACTTCACGAGATCGATCTTGAAATGGCGAAAGCAAATTACAAGGTGATCAAAGGAAATTCTGAAAAATAAACCACGATGAAAAAAAGAATAGCAATACTGATATCATTTTCAATTTTCGGCTTTACATCCTGCAGTGATGAGGACAGGGCAGACGGGTATGGAAACTTTGAGGCCACAGAAATCACAATTTCTTCAGAAGCCCAGGGGAAAATAAAACATTTCAATATTCAGGAAGGGGATGAAATTGAAGCAGGAATTCAGGTGGCTCTTATTGATACTACCCAGCTTCATTTGGAAAAACAGCAGTTATTGGCTTCTAAAAAAACAGTAGCATCTAAATCCCAGGGTGTTTTTTCTCAGATAGAAGTTTTAAATCAAAAATTAAAACTGGTTGAACGGGAGGAAAGGAGAATGAAGAATCTTTTTGCCGAAAAGGCTGCAACACAAAGGCAGGTAGACCAGGCTGAAGGTGAAGTTAACGTAATAAGGGAAGAGATAAATAATGTTAAAACTAAAAACTCGCCTATTGTGAATGAGGTTCAATCGATTGAAGCTCAAATTGCAAAGATCGATGATTTGATAGAAAAAAGTATGGTGGAGAATCCATTAAAAGGAACCGTATTAGCCCAGTATGCGGAGGCCGGCGAAGTTACCAGTTTTGGGAGACCATTATACAAGATTGCCGATATGGAGATTTTGACCCTGCGCGTGTACATAAGTGAAACCCAGCTTTCAGATATTCAAGTGGGACAGGATGTACAGGTGAAAATTGATTCAAAAAAGGAAGATATGAAATCTTATCCCGGGAGAATTACATGGATCTCCTCCTCGGCGGAATTCACCCCTAAAACGATTCAAACCAAGGAAGAAAGAGCCAATCTAGTCTATGCAGTAGACGTAAAAGTAGCGAATGACGGTTCCCTTAAAATAGGAATGCCTGCTGAAATGTGGTTGTCAGCATCAGAGTAGATCAATAAAAACAGCAGCATGAGCATCACATTAAATAATATTACCAAATCTTACAAAAAGGTCACGGCTGTGGAGAACATCTCCTTTGATGTGAAACAGGGGGAACTGTTTGGGCTTATTGGCCCGGATGGCGCAGGAAAAACAACCCTTTTCAGGATACTTACCACGCTGCTTTTCGCTGATAAAGGACAAGCTACAGTTGCAGGCTATGATGTAGTGAAGGATTATACGAAAATCCGAAATTCGGTAGGGTATATGCCTGGGAAATTTTCCCTCTACCAGGATCTGACTGTTGAAGAAAACCTGGAGTTTTTTGCTACAATTTTCGGTACTACCGTAGAAGAGAATTACGATTTGATCAAAGATATTTATGTCCAGATTGAACCTTTCAAAAAAAGAAGGGCCGGAAAACTCTCAGGAGGAATGAAACAAAAGCTGGCACTTTCCTGTGCCCTTATTCATAAGCCCAAGGTTTTATTCCTGGATGAGCCCACTACCGGAGTAGACCCGGTTTCCCGAAAGGAATTCTGGGATATGTTGAAAAGACTGAATGACAAAGGAATTACGACTTTGGTTTCAACTCCATATATGGACGAAGCGTCTCTTTGCGACCGGATCGCGCTTATCCAGGCCGGGAAAATACTTAAAATCGATTCTCCCTCAAATATTATTGATCAGCATGAGAAGCAAATCTTCAATGTAAAAGCCCATGATATGCATGCGGTTATTACAGATTTAAAGGAATTTCCGGGGAATGAGAGTATTTATGCTTTTGGAGAATTTGTCCATTACACCCATTCAAATTCAGACTTTTCACCTGAAAACCTTAAAAGATATTTATCAGAAAAAGGTCATAAGGATATTCGTATTGAGCCAACCACTCCGGGAATTGAAGATGTTTTCATGGATCTGGCAAGGACTAAGGACTTAAAACCTGCAGCAAATGAAGTCTGAAGAAACAGTTATAGAGGTGGAGAACCTTACCAAGAAATTTGGTGAATTCACCGCAGTAAATGAAATTGCCTTTAAAACGTATAAAGGAGAGATTTTTGGTTTCCTGGGAGCAAATGGTGCGGGTAAAACCACAGCGATGAAAATGCTCATCGGGATCTCAAAACCAACTTCAGGAGAGGCATCTGTCACAGGTTTGGATGTTTATTCGCAAACGGACCAGATCAAGAGGAATATAGGTTATATGAGTCAGAGATTCTCTATGTATGATGATCTCACCATAAAAGAGAACATCACCTTTTTCGGGGGGATATATGGGCTTGACCGAAAAACAATAAAAACAAAAATTCAGGAAATAATTGAAAGTTTGGGATTGGAAGATGTAGCCAATAAACTGGTTGGGGCACTTCCATTGGGCTGGAAGCAGAAACTGGCTTTTTCGGTAGCTTTAATCCATGACCCCAAGATCGTTTTTCTGGATGAGCCCACAGGGGGTGTAGATCCCATAACCCGAAGGCAATTCTGGGAATTGATTTATAAACAGGCTTCACAAGGAACAACTGTATTTGTTACCACACATTATATGGATGAAGCCGAATATTGTGACCGGGTTTCCATCATGGTAGAAGGAAAAATTGAGGCGCTGGACACCCCTGAAAATTTGAAAAAGGAGTATAAGGTCGATTCCATGGATGGCGTTTTCCTTAAGCTGGCAAGAAATATCGAATAATTTAATAAACTTATGAAATGAGCATAACGGAAACTCGATGCAAACACCAATGAAGATATGCGAATTACATATGACCAATAAAAAACAATAAGTATCTACATATGAAACGTTTTATAGGATTTGTAAAAAAGGAGTTTTATCACATTTTTCGTGATAGAAGATCCATGTTTATTTTATTTGGAATGCCTGTAGCCCAGATCCTGCTCTTCGGTTTTGCCATAACCAATGAAATCAATAATGTAGAAATTGGGATCCTGGATAAGTCAAAAGATAATGAGACCCTAAAAATAATCAACAAAATAAATGCCTCAGAATATTTCACGATAGATAATGTTGTGGAAAATGAAAATGAATTAGAAGCTGTTTTCAAAAAAGGGGAAGTTAAAGCTTTCCTGGTCTTTGAAGAAGGATTCGCTGAAAATCTACATGCGCTCCATCTTGGAAAGATCCAGGTAATAACCGATGCTACAGAACCCAATACGGCGAACACCATCGTTAATTACGTGCAGTCCATAATTCAACATTATCAGCAGGAACTGAACAGTACATCCGCTCCGGGTGTTCAAATAGATATTCAGACTCGGATGTTCTATAATGCGGAGCTTAAAAGTGTATTCAATTTTCTGCCAGGGGTCATGACAGTTATACTCATGCTGGTATCTGCTATGATGACCTCCATTTCAATTACACGGGAAAAAGAATTGGGAACTATGGAAATCTTACTGGTATCTCCATTGAAACCTTTCCAGGTGATTATAGGGAAAGTATTCCCTTATATCTTCCTTTCCATTATAAATGCTTTGGTCATTCTTATTCTGGGTGTAACAGTTTTTGGAATGCCCATAGAAGGCAGTTTGATCCTCCTGGCTTTTGAAACCGTATTGTTCATTATTACTGCGCTCTCCCTGGGAATTTTGATCTCGACAATTGCTGAAACCCAGCAGGCAGCAATGATGATCTCACTTATGGGATTGATGTTGCCCGTGATCCTTTTATCTGAATTCATCTTTCCTATTTCCAGTATGCCTGCTCCGCTGCAATATATCAGCCACTTTATTCCTGCAAAATGGTTTATAATAATTCTGAAAGGTATCCTGCTTAAAGGAGTTGGACTTGTTTATCTATGGAAGGAAACAGTGATCCTGATTGTTATGGCTGTTTTTCTGATTGTCCTGAGTATTAAAAAATATAAAATAAGATTAGAATAATGAAGACAATTGGATATATCATACAGAAGGAGTTCCGGCAAATATTCAGGAACAAAGGGATGTTACCCATTATCTTTGTTCTTCCCTTACTGCAGTTGATAGTTTTATCGAATGCAGCCACCTTCGATATTGAAAATATTAAATTCTCCTATGTAGACCAGGACAGAAGCTCAACTTCCAGATCCCTTGTTAAGAATTTTGAGGCCTCCACCTATTTTAATGTGCTTCAATCCTTCCCTTCCCACAGGCTGGCTTATGAGGCCATGGAAAAAGGAGAAGTAGATGTTATCCTTGAGATCCCTTCAAATTTTCACACGGACCTTATTCGCGAGCAGCAGGCTGATCTGGGTGTATACATCAATGCCATAGATGGTTCAAAAGCAGGAGTAGAAAGTGTTTATGTCAATCAGATCATCAAAAAATTTAACAGGAATATTGCCATTAGCGCCATCGGTTTTAATCCCCAACAAAATCAGAAAATTGAAGTTTTAAACGTCCCTTCCTTCTGGTACAATAATACGCTGAACTACAAAATATTTATGGTACCGGGAATCCTGGTGCTACTGGTTACTATGCTAACTCTTTTTCTATCGGGAATGAACATTGTGCGGGAAAAGGAAATAGGAACCCTGGAGCAAATCAATGTTACCCCAATAAAGAAGTACCAGTTCATAATTGGAAAATTATTTCCATTCTGGGCGTTGGGACTACTTATTATGACGGTAGGTCTTCTTATTTCGAAGATCATTTTTGCAGTGCCAATGATAGGAAGCATTCCGCTTATTTATCTGTTTACCTCTGTTTATCTCCTGGTGGTTTTGGGTATGGGCTTGTTTATATCCAATTACACCGATACGCAACAGCAGGCTATGTTTATTGCCTGGTTCTTTATTGTTATTTTTATTCTGATGAGTGGCCTCTTCACGCCAATAGAGAGTATGCCAGATTGGGCTCAAAAAATAACCCTGTTGAATCCTATCAGGTATTTTGTGGAAATAATCAGAATGGTAATGCTCAAAGGATCTGGCTTTAAAGATATTATTCCGCAGTTAGCGATCATTTCAGGGTATGCCCTTATTATGAATGCGCTGGCTGTTTGGAGTTATAAAAAAACAAATTAAGATTAGGCACATCATTCAATAAAACAAAGAAATGGGCATATTTAAATCGGAAAACCTCTTGAGTTTAGCTGTCGCAATATTGGGAGTAATAACCTTATTTGCCAGTAGTTCTGTTCTATTCGGGTATTCAGACATATTGGGAAAAGAGGGAAATTACCCTTCATTCGTTCTGTGGGGGAATCTTATTACCGGCCTGCTATATCTGTTGGTCGCTATAGGGTTTAAATATTCCAAAAAATGGACTTTGCAGCTTTTACTGGGAATCCTGATAATTCTTATTGTCAACCTTATTGTTTTTATTTTCTTCCTGATAAATGGAGAAAATTACGAAACAGAAACCCTGAAGGCGCTTTCCTTTCGAATAGCTATTACCGGGACTCTTGCCTTCTTTGCATTTAAAAAAGACCTTATAAAAAATAAAAAATGAAAACAAACATAAAGACCTTACTGGTCCTGCTGGGCATTTTTACATTTGGATCCTCAATGGCACAAGCACCTCAGGAAAACCTCTATTCAGTTATTATTAATGTTGAGAATTTAAGGAATTCAAAAGGGGTGGTGCAATACGCTTTATATAACAGGGATGGATCCATTCCCGACGAAAAATATGAAAGATACTATAGAAAAGAGATCGCGGAAATAAGCAATGACAGATCCACACTAACTTTTAATGACTTGCCGGAAGGAAAGTATGCCATATCTATTTTACACGATGAAAATGAAAATGGAAAAATAGACAAGAAATTTCTTTTGCCCATACCAAATGAAGGTGTTGGTATCTCAAATTATCAATCCATCGGATTTTCAAATCGTCCCAACTTTTCTAAGGCCAGCTTCCCGGTAGATTCAAATATGACAATGGATGTTAAAATTATTTATATGTAATGAAATATAAAAGAGAAGAAAATCCTTCACACAAAAATTATTGTTAGGATATTATTCCTGAATTATCTGTAAGGAGTATACAGAACAAAATGAATGTGCTTATGAAACCACGCGATTACCTGTTTTTATTTGTTTGTTTTATCTCAAACCTTGCTTTTGCACAGTCAGTTGCAGAAACAACATCAAATCTTAGCTTAGATCAAATTGCATTGGTAAATCAGGGTGATAGCTATATTACCTTTCCCACCGACATTGGGAATTTAGAGCCACTTATTTTTGAGGCCAATGTAAGCCCCGGGTTTAAAATTCGCGAGCGGAAAGATTCAAGATTAATGGCGGTTCTTACCCCGCAAATTATCGTCAGGATGTATGACGAATTCTCCTACCCGGTAAGAACACCCAGCTATATGCCTAATATTACATTTTATTTTTTAACTGGAAGTGAACGATCCATAAATAAACTTAGTTTATTTGGGAAAATAGCGCATCATTCCAATGGGCAGAATGGAGATTTTTATGATAAAAATGGAACTATCAATTTGATATCCGGAAATTTTGCCACTAATTTCATCGAGCTGGGATTCCTCAAAGCATTTTATAACAATAAGCATAATGCTTTCAGGTTTTTTAAAAGTTCTGTTGAGTTTCATCCAAAAACCTGGATGCTCGATGAAATGCAGGGAAAATACAGTGGATTGCGCTGGCATAACACCTTTTTAGCATATAAGCTTCCTTTGAACGGCAATTATTCAGGGAACAGCAAAGCCAATTTCTCTGTAAAGGCTGAAACCAGTTGGATGATGGACAATGTGAATGACTGGGAAACTTTTGATTTAAACAGACTTAATGCAAGTTTGAGATTTTATTATCATCCAAAATTCCTGGAAGATATTGGCCTGTTTGTCCAATTTTATCACGGAATGGACTATTATAATATCTATTTTCAGCATCAAATAAGTGTCATTCGTTTTGGAATAATGACTGAAACCTTAAGGTTTTAGCCAATTGAAGATGGTCTGGATCATATTTTATCAAATTAAGCATATTAAACATCCAGCAGACAATGACTCCCCACTTTAATCCAAATCACCTTTGTTTCTTCAGGCAAATAATAGAAGTCTCACTGGCTTCTCTTCGCTGAAATGATTTCACTCAAAATCTAAACTATCACCAACCTCAACTTTACAATAACGCTCTACTTATAAATTTAAAATGACCATAAAAAACAATGATTTTCCCTTATATTTATAAGGGAAAACTAGATTGGGCGCAATTTGAAACAACAGACAGAAAATAAATGAAAAAGGTAACGATAGACAATTACTTAGATCCCCATTACATAAACCGAAGCAATTGGTTAAGAGCTGCTGTTTTGGGTGCAAACGATGGAATAATATCTGTTGCAAGTCTTGCAATTGGTGTTGCTGCTGCAAGTTCAACAAGAGAACCTATTCTTTTAGCAACCGTAGCAGGACTTGTTGCTGGTGCATTATCTATGGCCGCTGGAGAATATGTTTCTGTAAGTTCGCAAACAGACACCGAAAAAGCAGATATTGAAAGAGAAAAATTAGAGATTGAAGAAATGCCGGAAACAGAGTTGAATATGTTAGCTCAAATCTATGAGAATAGGGGACTAAAAAAGGAAACAGCAAAGCAAGTAGCTCTTGAAATGACTGAATACGATGCATTGGGGACCCATATTAGAGATGAATTGGGAATAAATGAGATAAGTCAGGCCAACCCAATACAAGCAGCCATAGCATCAGGTGCGTCATTTACTGTTGGTGGCGTATTGCCACTTTTGGTAGTGCTTTTTACACCATTAAAAGGAATGGAATATTGGCTTTACGGTTTCACAACTATATTTCTTATTATTTTAGGAGCAACCTCTGCAAAAACAGGAGGTTCAGGTGTAAAAATAGCAATTTTACGAATTACAATATGGGGCACAATTGCAATGGGACTATCGGCTTTAGTAGGATATATCTTTGGCGTTACTGTATAATTTTAAAATTTAATAAATTTGAATCAAGCACATTTTCATTTAGCGGTAATTCTTAGCGGTAATTCTGGGCAAAGAGGGGTTAAAAAATTTCGTAACCGCAGATAAAAACTTGCATAATAAAGCTAAGTAGCTTGCCCAGGCGGCCGACGATAAGAAGTTGGATCAGATTGTCAACCGGACGACGGAACTGATCCAGCGATGCAACAGCTGCCACGTGAAGTTCCGGGTTCCTCTAAGGGACAACCCAAAAAGGTTGGAACGTTGAATCAAGGTCAACTATGATTATATCATGAAAAAACACTTAGAAACAGCAAAAACCTTCAATCTGAAAGAGCTTATATCTTATTCGGACGCATCAACTGTGAGTAAGATACTATCCAAAAATTCAAACGGGAATACCACTCTTTTTGCATTTGATAAAGAGCAAGAACTTAGTGAACATACCGCTCCTTTTGATGCAACAGCCATCATCATTGACGGAGAATGTCAGATAACTATAAAGGGTGTCGAGTATCAGCTTAAAGAAGGAGAGATGATAATTATGCCAGCTAATGTGCCACATTCTTTAACAGCTACTGAACGTTTCAAAATGCTTTTGATCATGATCAAAGAATAGTTTGCAAAGTAAAATGATTCTTAAGAAAATTGCTCTCAAAAGTCAGTTTTGGACTGCCCGAAAATGCCGTGAAAAAACTCAAGCTTATTTATAAATGAAAATCAGGGCTTTAACAGGGGGATTTGGTATTATTGGTTATGTAGGAATTAATAAATTTCCGGGGCTAACATTTTTTAAAACTGAACAGAAAACAGGATGATTATAATTGGAAAATACATCGTAATCCTGTTTGGGATACATGTTATTTTTGCTGGATTCCTTATGCTTTTTGCCCCAAAAAAAGCAGTAAGGATTTTAAGAAAAGCCGGCAGTACCAATTTTATAAACTATACAGAAATTACAATCAGATTAATTCTGGCTATTGTAATTATTTTATATTCCGATTTTTCCAAATTTCCCGAGGCGTTTTATATTTTAGGATGGTTTATGTTAATAACTTCTGTGATACTTTTTGGCGTACCGAGAAGCATACATCATAATTATTCAACGAAAAGCGCAGCTATACTTAAGCCATTTTATTTCCGATTGATTGCGCCATTTGCATTTTTATTTGGCGGTTTGATAATTTATAATGCGCTCTAGCGGTATTTGCGACATTTATTAAATTGAAACAACCGGGAGTCGACCTGAGATCTCTGATTCGAAAAAATCAAAAACGGTTTTTCCTATTTTTCATAAATATGTCTATATTTGATAGATATAGACAAAAGTCATGAATATAAGTTTCACAAAAAAGCAGGAAGAATATATCTCCAGGCAAGTAGCTTCCGGAGAATACCAGAATAACAGCGAAGTTATAAGAGATGCTTTACGGCTTCACGGCATCTATCGCGAAAAAGTCATTCAGGATTTAAGAAGAGAAATTGAAATGGGTTGGGACGGCCCGGATAGTTCTTTGACTATGGATCAAATTATTGAAACCAGGAAAAAGTCTTGATGGATTATTATAATCTATCAGAAAAAACTTAGGAAGATATTGATTCCATTTATGATTGTGGGCGTCAGAAATTTGGAAAAGACCAGGCTTTAAATTATTTGATTGAACTGAGATCTTATTTTGAACTTCTCCTGAAAAATATTAATATAGGTAAGCACCGTGATGAAATAAAGGAAGGGCTTTTCAGCTTTCCTTATGCTTCGCATATTATTTTCTACCGGATTTTTAAAAATCACATTCGAATTGTACGTGTACTTCACGGAAGTCGAGATTTGAGAAAATTTTAGATCTTTGAAGATTTAAAGAATCCTAATTACATCCGTCGCTGGAAATACAAAAGGTATTGCGTGCTTTCGCCTGCAACTTTTCTTGTTTTTTCCTCCCCGCTAGCAAAGTGAACTTTACGGGACAACAGGATTTAGATAATCCTAATTACATCCATCGCTGGAAATACAAAAAGTATTGCAGGCTGCCACCTGCAACTTTTCTTGTTTTTTCTCCCGTATGCAAAGGGAACTTTACGAGACAACAGGATTTAGATAATCCTAATTACATCCATCGCTGGAAATACAAAAAGTATTGCAGGCTGCCACCTGCAACTTTTCTTGTTTTTTCTCCCGTATGCAAAGGGAACTTTACGAGACAACAGGATTTAGATAATCCTAATTACATCCATCGCTGGAAATACAAAAAGTATTGCAGGCTGCCACCTGCAACTTTTCTTGTTTTTCCTCCCCGTATGCAAAGTTCCTTTGCACGGGTTTCAAAAACAAGAAAAGTGATACTCTCGCATCACTTTTTGTGCTTGTCGGGATGACAGGATTTGAACCTGCGACCACACGGCCCCCAGCCGTGCATGCTACCGGACTGCACCACATCCCGATTCTGGTAACGATTGCAAATAAAGTCGGTTATAAAGAATAATCAAAGCAGAAACGTAAGTTTTTTAAATGCTGCTCATTTTTTAATCTTACCAGAGTGCTTTACTCATTACAAGTGATTTTTTTAAAAGATTATTCTGAAACCGCCTCTTTGTAAACCCGTAATGCCCGTTCCCGGGCTTCTTTATGATCTACCATCATCTCCGGATAGTCATCCGTGTCAAATTCCTTTACATATTTCTTAATATATGTATGATCTTTATCGTAATCCTTAATTTGTGTTGTTGGATTAAAAATCCTGAAGTAAGGAGCTGCATCTACGCCACAGCCTGCTACCCATTGCCAGTTCCCTACATTGGAAGCCATTTCATAATCGAGTAATTTTTCGGCGAAATATGTTTCTCCCCATCGCCAGTCTATCAACAAATGCTTGCATAAAAAACTGCCTACCAGCATCCGTACCCGGTTGTGCATAAATCCTGTTTCATTGAGTTGCCGCATTCCTGCATCAACCAGCGGATATCCCGTTTTTCCAGTTTTCCAAAGCTCAAATTCAGCTTCATTATTGCGCCAGGGTATCCGGTCATATTTCTTTTTAAAAGATTCATTTTCTATCCGCGGAAAGTGATACAGGATTTGCATAAAAAACTCCCTCCAAATAAGCTCATTCCAGAAGATCTCATTTTTTTCAGAAATAGCTTTTTTAATCATTTTCCGAATTCCTACTGTTCCAAATCTTAAATGAGGTCCTAAATGTGATGTCGCATCCAGGGCAGGATAATTCCGCTTTGCCTCATATTCCTGAATAAGGCCTGGGGTAACTTCATAGTCGGGAACTTTTATTTTTGATGCTTTAAATTCGATATCCGATAAACTCAAATTGGGCAAGCGGGAATTTTTGACCATATTATCTATGTGCTGACTAGTATAATGAATTTTAAGGTCGATTTTCTTAAATTCCTCTTTCCAAATTCGCATATAAGGCGTGTAAACCACATAAGGATCGCCATCTTTTTTTACCACTTCATCCTTCTCAAAGATCACCTGATCTTTAAATGTATGAAATTGGACATTTTCTGATTCGAGCAATTTTTCTATTTCGGAATCCCGTTCCTTAGAATAAGGCTCGTAATCCCGGTTTGTGAAAACCTGTTGAATTTTATAATTTTTCAAAAGATCTTTAAACACCTGCGAGGGTTTTCCCTGATATATAGCCAGGGAACTTTCATTTTCTTGTAATTCCTTTCGCATTTTCTGAAGGTTCTCATGTATAAAAGAAACCCGGGCATCGTCTTTGGGTAATTTTTCAAGAATCTCTGTGTCGAATATAAAAATGGGTAACACCGGAAAATCACTTTTTAGCGCCTCCAGAAAGCCCACATTATCATCTAATCTCAAATCTCTTCTAAACCAGAATACCGATACTTTTTCGCTCATTAATTTAAATTTATAGTAGAAAGACCGCCGTCCATACCAAGAACCTGTCCGGTCATCCAGCTGCTTTTTTCCGAAAGTAAAAATACTACTAAATTGGCAATATCTTCAGCTTCTCCAACGCGTTTTAAGGGATGACGTTCGTCCATCTTTTTCTTTTTGTCATCGTTGGAAAGCAATTTTTCAGCCAGCGGAGTATTGGTGAGGGAAGGGGCAATCACATTGACCCTGAAACTCGGTGCATATTCAGCTGCCAAAGCCTTTGAAAAACCTTCTATAGCTCCTTTGGCTGCTGCAACACTGGTGTGAAAAGGCATTCCAACTTTTACTGCAACAGTGCTAAAAAACACCAGGCTTGCCTGTTCAGAATTTTTCAACTTTGGTAATAAGCCCTGAACAACCTTGACGAGGGACATGAAATTAAGATTCATATCTTCCTGAAATGCCTCCGGTTTCAGCATTTTGAACGGTTTTAAATTAATACTTCCGGGGAAGTATACCAAACCATCTATGGTATCGGGAAGATCCAGATCTTCGATTTTGTCTTGTGTCACATCAAACTCAAGATGCGTAACATTCAAATCGGCTAATTGTTCCGAAGTGCGGGATGCGATAAACACATTATGATCTTCAGCAAGATTTTTGGCTGTTTCCAGACCTATTCCGTGGGAACCTCCTATTAAAATTATATTTTTTTTCATGCCTATTTTTTTTAATTAATTTAAGATGTCTTGTTTCAGGGTTGTGGGTTTAACATCCTGAGAGGAATATTCCCCGAATAAAGCGGTTAATTTTTTTCTTCGGTAATTAAAGATTTCCTGAAGTTTTGGGGCAACCAGTAAAGGGTGCACCAGCTGACCTAAAATTCCGAAAGGAAGTTTATAATCTACAATATCCTCCATTTCCACTCCACCTTCAATAGGATGGATAAAATGTTTGTGATGCCAAAGTGCATAAGGCCCAAACCGCTGTTCGTCCACAAAATATTCACCTTCTTTTACGTGGGTGATCTCTGTCACCCATTTGGTTTTTATCCCGGCAACAGGTGTAACGATATATTGAATAAGTTGCCCGGGATACATACCCCTATCTGCACCTGAAAGTATATTAAAGCCCATATATTCCGGGGTAATAGTCTTTAAATTTTTAGGATCTGATAAAAATTCCCAGGCTTCGTTTACACTAATGGGAAGTTTTTGTTTTGTATGAAGCGTGTATATTTTCATGTCTTTCAAATTATTCTACAAATCTAAAACATATTTTGTTTAATAAAAATAATAAAAAGTTAAACAAAAATTAATTTTTAGTGGTAAAAAAATAAGCTGATAAAACCTTCAATTATGTATCTTTGAGAAAACAAACATATTATTTTATGAAAAAACTATTATTTTTTTTATGTACAGGAATGTTCATTCTTGGAGCAAGCGCCCAAATTCAGGCACCACAACCAAGTCCATTTTCTAAACTTGAGCAAAAAGTTGGGCTTACCGATGTTACAATCGAGTATTCAAGACCTGGAATGCGGGATCGTGTGATCTTTGGAAATCTGGTTCCCTTTGGCAAAATATGGCGCACCGGTGCAAACGAAAACACCAAAATTACTTTTAGCGATGATGTTGAAATAGCAGGAAAGTCCCTAAAAAAGGGAACTTATGCCTTATTTACCAAACCTGGAAAGGATTCCTGGGAGGTGATGTTCTATTCGGATGCTACGAACTGGGGAACTCCTGCAAACTGGGATGACAGCAAAGTGGCTCTTACCGCTACTGCCGAAGTTTCTGAACTTCCTTTTGCAATGGAAACATTTAGCATCTTTTTGAACGATTTAAAAAATGATGCTGCAGTATTGAGTATTGTTTGGGAAAATACCGTGGCATCACTGCCAATTAAATTCCCGACAGATGCGAAAACCCTTGCCAGCATTGAAAAAGTAATGAGCGGACCTTCTGCCAATGATTTTTTTGCAGCGGGCTCCTATTATCATGATGCAAAAATCGATAATAAGAAGGCTTTGGAATGGGTTAATAAAGCGCTTGAAATGCAGAATGGGGATGCTCCATACTGGATATTACGTAGAAAATCCCTTATTCAAGCCGATCTTGGTATGAAGAAAGAGGCTATTGCAACTGCAAAACTTTCATTGGCTGCGGCTGAAAAAGCAGGAAACGCCGATTACGTTAAAATGAACAAAGATTACCTTAAAGAATGGGGAGCGAATTGAAAAAATTCAAAGTTCAAAGTTCAAAATTGAAAAGTTCAAAGGCTCTCTTTACCAAGGGAGCTTTTTTTAGTTAATTAAAATCAAGTCTTGGTTCTTGAATCTTGCAGTTACGCTAAAGACGGAACGATCCTGACTCTTTACCAGAGAGTAAAAGCCTCAATAAATTAACCCTATTTTTTCTCTTACTGTATCAAGCAGTGCTATTAATTCACGGCTTTTCTGAAAGGTCATGATCGTACTTTCCGTACGTCCCTCAGCGAGCATTTGCTGCACATGGATCGCTTCATAATTATATCCAAGGGAAGTTACCTCAAAATTGATTTCTTCCTGTTCCCCATCACTATTAATGATTATAGATGTAGGTTCGTGAAACCTATTTTGCAGTGTAACGATGGCGTGTTCAAATTTAATTGTTGCAATGGTAGGGGTTTTAATATTGATTGCACTGGAAAGAACGGCTACAGCCCCATTATTATAAGTAAGATTTATGTCACAACTTTCATCAACACCGGTATTGCTCATTTTTGCCTGAGCTTTTATAGTGGTGGGAACTCCCATTAAGCTTAAAGCTGCAAACAAAGGGTAGATACCTATATCAAGTAAACTTCCGCCACCAAGGACTTTGTTGTACAATCGTTTTTCCGGCAAATAGGGCGCCGCAAAACCGAAATCTGCTTCAAGGATTTTAATTGTTCCGAATTTTTTGGATTTTACAAGATCCAGCAGGTATTGGTAATGCGGGAGAAAATAAGTCCACATGGCTTCCATTAGAAACACCTTGTTTTCTTCAGCAGCATGTATCATTTCTTCAACCTGGCGGGAGTTAATCGCAAAGGGTTTTTCACATAAAACCGCTTTTTTGTTTTTAAGGCAAAGCAGCGTATGTTCATGATGAAATACATGAGGAGTAGCTATATAAATGATATCCACTTCAGTATCCAGAGCCAGTTCTTCATAGCTACCATAACTTTTTTTAAAATGGTATTCAGTGCTAAAGGCCCTTGCTTTTTCAATATCCCGGCTGGCAACTGCATATAATTCTGCTCCAGGGACCATAGCCAGGTCTGTTGCAAATTTCCCGGCTATCTTTCCCGGGCCTATAATGCCCCATTTAAAGGTTCTCGTTGTCGTCATCTAAAGTTATTTTTTCAGGTGAGTGGATGCTTGTTTGCAGTAAAAATGCGATAAGCATAACCAGGGCGCAACCTACTAAATTGAGCCATAAAAAAGGCATTATGTCAAAGAGCCACAATAAAACTATAATTGCCTGGGTAATTAGGGCTGCTACAAAAACAGCGTTGCTTTGCACATACTTGATGAAAAATGCCAGCAAAAATATTCCAAGTACATTTCCGTAGAAAATAGAACCTATGATGTTTACCAGTTGAATGAGATTATCAAATAAATTGGCGAAACTCGCAAATATAATAGCGATTATTCCCCATACCAAAGTGAATAATTTGGAAGCCTTAACATAGTGTTCATCTGATTTTTCCTCCCGCACATTCCGTTTATATAAATCTATGGTTGTGGTTGAACCAAGCGCATTTAATTCGGAGGCGGTTGAAGACATCGCCGCAGAAAGGATCACGGCCAGCAATAATCCTATCAATCCTCTTGGCAGATTATTCAGAATAAAATGGATAAACACATAATCCTTATCATTGGTTTCCATGGCATCATTTGAAGCCAGGATAAGTTCCCTTGCGCGTTCCCGGTTGCCGATTTCTGCAGCATCCAGCTCCTTCATTTTGTTTCGGTACTGCAAATTTTCAAAGGAAGAGGGGATTTCCAAACTTTCCCCATACCGGATTGCTGTAGAATGTTTTTCTACCTGAAGGGCTTCATTACTTTCCATCAAATCCCGGTATTCCCCGGAATATTCAGAATTTAAAACCGCTTCCTGCGCTGCCGGATTAAAGTTTAGCGGGGCCTGATTGAACTGATAAAAAACGAAAACCATCACCCCGGTAAGTAGAATAAAGAACTGCATTGGAACTTTCAGAAGTCCGTTAAAAATAAGTCCCAGTTGCATCTCCTTAACCGATTTTCCGGTAAGATACCGTTGAACCTGGCTTTGATCTGTTCCAAAATAGGAGAGGGCGAGGAAGGTTCCACCAATAATTCCGCTCCAAAATGTGTAGCGATTACTCAGGTCAAATGAAAAGTCAAGTATATCCATTTTGCCATTGGCGCCGGCAATTTGTAATGCATTGCTGAAACTGATGTTTTCCGGGAGATAACTAACTATTAAAAAGAACGCGGTGAACATCCCTGCAAAGATCACTGCCATTTGTTGTTTTTGGGTAACATTTACCGCTTTTGTCCCTCCGGAAACGGTGTAAATGATGACCACAACACCAATTAAAATGGTAAGTGTGTTAAGGTTCCAGCCCAATACTGCCGACAAAATAATAGCTGGCGCAAAAATGGTGATCCCGGCCGCAAGACCGCGTTGAACCAAAAATAATAGTGCGGTTAAAGTTCTGGTCTTAAGATCGAACCTGGTTTCGAGATATTCGTAGGCGGTATAAACTTTTAATTTATGATAGATTGGAATAAAGACCAAACAAATGATAACCATCGCAATTGGAAGTCCGAAATAGAACTGTACAAAGCCCATCCCATCGTGATAAGCTTGTCCCGGAGTAGAGAGAAAGGTGATGGCACTTGCCTGGGTTGCCATTACAGATAAGCCAATGGTCCACCACTGGGCGTCATTTCCACCCCCGATGTAATCTTTCACATTTTTGCTGCCTCGGGTTTTATATACCCCGTAACCTGCAATAAAAATCAATGTTCCAATAAGTACAATCCAGTCTATTAATTGCATTTAGGAGAAAATTTTCATGATGAAGTAGAATATTAAAATATAAAAGGCATTTGCCAGCAGTACAAAGGTGTATGATTTTTTCCAGATATATTTTTTGGGTTTATCCATCTATTTTCCAATTGAAATCATATTTGCGAACAAGCGGTAAGCGCCGGGAACACCTTCCGGGAATTGTCTAAAAAAGCTTATCCCGGTATAGATAAAATAGCCTTTTCCATATTTTGAAACCAGGAGGCTACCGTCTTTTGGAGTTTCATTCCTATCATTCATAGATAAAACCGGGGTAAATTCCGGCGCCCAGCTATTGGGGAAATATAAGCCGCGTTCCTGCACCCATCCATTAAAATCGGCACTGCTTATTTTGTTGGGAGAATTGAGAATAGGATGATTTGGGGCTAGAAAACGTACTTCTGCATCTTCCTCGGTCACTCTGTCACGGGAAATATTAAGTTTATAAGGTGCAATGGAATCTACAACAAGACCACGGTTCACGTTGTATTGCACGATAACAGTTCCGCCGTTTTCAACATATTTCAAGAGTGCCGGTTGTTTGAATTTTAAACCTTCCACCGTATTATATGCCCGAACTCCCAGAACTACCGCGTCAAATCCAGAAAGTGAGGCTGCCGAAATTTTTCCTGCATCTAGCCTGCTAACCTTATAACCAATTTGTTCAAGGCTTTCCGGGATTACATCACCTGCACCATCAATATAACCTATGTTCTCACCCTTTTTCCTGATGTTTAGCTTGACCAATTTGGTCTCAGCGGGAACAACCAGTGTTTGCAGGGGAATATGATTATAATCGATTTTAATTATTTCTCCGGAATACTCCTTGCCATTTACAGTAAGTATTGGGCTTAATATTATTTCATCCTGATTTTCGGGCGGAGTTATCTTGAAATTCATCGTTACCGATTCTCCTTTTTTAAGGATGTTGAAACTGGTTTCTTCCGGTTTTACTTCCCAGTTTCCATTAGATTTTAAAGAGATCTTTCCTGAAATGGAATCTTTTCCTGCAGTAATAATCACCGGAACAGTTTTAGAGGTTGCTTCAGCAAAAATCAAAACCTTTTCCCTGAATTTAACCGATACCGGCGGAAGGATTTCGAATGGCTGATATACTTCCCCTTTTACCGGATCATTATATTTAAAAACTACCGGCCTTTCAAACAAGATCTCTTCTCCATTGATTTTAACCTTAAATCTTGCTATAACACTGTTGGGGGCTTCCGGTAAACCAATCAGCTTTTGTACTTCAACTTCATACAATCCCAGGCTACCCTTATTTTTTAACCAATACGGGCTCGTAAATCCCGTTTTTCCATTGATCTTTAACCGGGTTTTTTCTTTCCAGGTTACATTATTCAGAAGAACCTTATTGGGTTCCAATTTTGAATTATTTGGTTCCAGTTCTACCGATACCAGGCTTATTTCTGCATTGCTACGGTTGATGGCTTCCAAATTAACAGTAAGCTCCTCAAAAGGAGTAGCACTTGAATTTACAGCATTTGCTTCCAGATATAAACCGGCAGCAGCCGATATAATATTTTTAATTTCTTTGGATTTTATTTTTCTCCAATGAACATCTTTTAGATCCTGTATCAGTTTATAGGCTTCAACAAGTTTGGGTAAACTTGCTGACGGATTTTTAAAATCATAGTGTTTTTCAACTTCAGCAAGAATTTCCCCTATTTCAGCACCGTTTTGAACTCGGTTCCAGGAAGTATCAATTCCAGCGAACAGATCAGATTGATCTTCGGGGAAGCTTCCTTCAATAAACTCCAGATATTCTATTTGTTCTCCACGGCTTCCGGTAGATCCAAAACCCTGCGACTGGTGCTCACTTCTGCTTAATGCAGCAATTTCAGGATTGGAAAGACCTTTTGAGGGAAAATAAACCCCGGTGTCAAATTGTAAAAAATTCGATTTATCGGCTTTTTCAAATTCCTCATCACTTCCGTAAAACCAGGGAGAAGTATTAAAAAACAACCTTTTGGGTTCAAAGGTTTCGGTATATTCCAATTGCTCTGGAAATGCCGTAGGATCTTTTGCAAGATTAAAAGCGCCAATGCTTAAAATGGCAGACGCGGTGTGCTGTCCGTGGGTTTCCCCTGAAGTTCGGTGATCAAACCTGTTGATGATAACATCGGGTTTAAAAGTTCTAAGCGCCCATACAATATCGCTGAGAATTTCCTCTTTTCCCCAAAATTTAAGGGCTTCTTCCGGGGTTTTTGTATATCCAAAATCAATGGCACGGCTAAACAATTGTTCCCCTCCATCAATTCTTCTGGCGGCCAAAAGTTCCTGAGTTCTTATAATACCCAGAAGTTCTTTAAGTTCCGGGCCTATTAAATTCTGTCCACCATCCCCTCGGGTAATAGATAAATATCCGGTTCGGGCTTTTATTTCATTGGAAAAATAGGAAATTAACCGGGTGTTTTCATCGTCCGGATGGGCAGCTAAATACAAAACAGAACCTAGAAAGTTCAGTTTTTTTATGGCATCATGTATTTCTACAGAATTTAATTTTTGTGGAGTTTGGGCATTGGAAAATGAAAAAACCAAACAGAGTATTAAGAATATAATTTTACGCATTTGAAAGATTTAATTTCAACTGTCTCAAATATATAAACTTTCAGCTGTTCTGGAACTATTTTTAAAGGCATTAACTTTTACAAGCTGTCCTTTCCTTCATCCAGATATACATCTTTTTTGATAAGGGTGACTGCCTTTTGCAGGATCAGGTTGTTTGGGTAGGTGGTAAGTTCCCCATGATCTGTCCTTAGGTGAAGGTGAAATGCCTTAATGTCTTCTATAACTGCTTCAATAGGCATATCCTTGTCGTGAATCAATATTTTATCACCAATTCGGTATGGAAATGAAAAAAACATGATGATTCCTGAGGTAATATTGCTGAGGATAGACCAAATGGCAAATAAGGCAACTCCAATTACTGCGAATGCAGATGAAAAAACAATGGCCAGTTTATCCAATCCCATTCCCCAGGCAAATGAAAACAGGAAGAAAGCGATTAGAAGCATCAGGATGTTGATGTACTTAAACATTAACCGGGTTCTTGTAATATTGATCTCGCTGTGTTTACCAACTTTATGAGCTGCTTTTCTAAGAATAAGCTGAAAAATGCCCAATATAATCGCTATTGCAATGGTACGGGCAATTTCATTCCGGTAAGTAATTAAAACTTCGTACATTAATTCAGGTTAAGAGTGTCGCGCAAATGTAAGTGATTATTGGAATTTTCAGTCCAGTATGCCGATTTTATCTCTGTCATTTTTGTTGCTGTAGTGATACTTTTTTTACCATCTTTCTCTGTGGTTTCTTCCCATTTTTCAATACTAAAGGGAAAACTGTTGTGGTAATAGATCTTTAATTCCCTTTTCAAATCGGGATATGTGATCTTGTAAACACTGAGTTCCTTGTCTTGATAAAATTCTGCCATAGCCTGGTACGGCTTTATTTCAGTATGATCCAGGCGAATATACTCAAAGGAAGGAATCATTTGGATTGTTCCGGTTGGAAGTTGTTCAGGATCTACCCTAAGCAGCATCCAGATCTCATTTTCCAGAAAGGTTTTATCTAAATTCAGTTCGTGATCTGCTTCGCCTGCAAAATAAGAGTGAGATTTAATTTCAAAGTCGGACCTGTTATTCAACTGCATATAAACCTGTCCACACCATTCCTGAATGGAGGCAGAAATTTTTAAAGCGTGTGAATTTCCCTCCAGCGGGAAGAAGGTGCTTTGCATAATGGAATAGGGGTAAATTCCGGTGATGAAATTTTTGGTGGTATTCAGTTTTAAAACAGGAATGTTGCCTGGGCTCTGAGAATTGGCTTTAACCTGGGATTCGGGAAGGAAATCTTCGGTCACAAAAATCAGGACTGCTGTTCCTGGGCGGGATTCACCATAACGGGTTTGGTCAAGCTTATAGGAAGTGATCTCGGCTTCGCCGGAAAACCAATAGTTTTTAAAATTTTGGGACAAATTTCTTTCCTGCAAAAGTGATTTCCCATCCGGTTTTTTTTCACAACTCAGGCTGAAGATCATTAATCCCAGCAAAAAGATCCTGTATTTCATAGAGACAACTTATTATCATTAAAAAAAGCGAGCAAATTCGTAAAATGAATAAAAATAAAATTACAAAAAATTAACCGGAAGCTATTTCCAGAAGTGTATCATAAACCAAATGGGTAGGCAAGCCAACAACATTAAAATAACTTCCTTCTACCCTGGTGATACCAATAAGACCTATCCATTCCTGAATCCCATATGCGCCGGCCTTATCCAGGGGATGATAATTCAGGATGTAATAATCGATTTCATCTTTAGTCAAATCCTTAAAAGTAACCCTGGTGGTTGCGTTTACCGTTTTTTGCTTTTCATTGGTGGTAAAAGTTACAGAAGTGATCACTTCATGAGTTTTTCCGGAGAGCGATTCCAGCATTTTAAAGGCTTCAGAAGAAGTTCCCGGCTTCCCTAAAGCCGTATCGTTATGCCACACGATAGTGTCGCTGGTGATAAGTATTTCGCGATCTTTTAATTTTCTAAGAAAAACTTTCGCTTTAAGTTCTGCCAAATAATCTGTTATTTCTGAAGACTTCAGCTCTTCCGGATATTCTTCCTTAACAGATTTATGTTCTACTATAAAAGGTATTCCCAGTTCTTTTAAAAATTGATGTCTTCTTGGGGAACCTGAAGCAAGAATAATATGATGATCTTTTAAAATTTCCTTTAACATAGCTTTAGAGTAAAATAAATTGATATAATCCTATTGAAAGCAAGCCTGTGAGCATAATTACTTTTAATATATCACTCAAGGAAGAAAATTGCCTTTTTGTTTTTGCTAAAAGAAGTTGGATAAGAAAATAGAGTAGTGGGGCAACAATTAGTAAAAGAGCATAAAGTACCGCATAAATATTTTCAAATAAATAATCATAGATATAAAAAAGGATCAATATCAAAGGAATTAATCCTATCAGAAATATGAACTTATTGGTTCGTTCTTTTCCCAGGGAGATCGTGAGGGAGTTTCTCCCGGAATTATAATCTCCATTCATATCCTGCTGATCTTTTATCATTTCCCTAAGCCAATTTATCAAAAATGCAAACAAGGAATAATCAAGAAGGATAGAAAAAATTATCGATTGCGTGAGTTTATTTGCAGGGGTTATAGCGGGCAAGAGATCAAACAATCCCATGATTATTATAACCATTGCCACCAGGCTGCTTATCACTAAATTTCCTATGATCAGCACGTTTTTCAGATAGGTTGCATAAAGATATAATAAGGCTGAAATAATAATAAAAATAGCGGAAAATCCAGGTCTTCCAATTAAATTGGATAGATAAAATCCAATCCCCACCCCTAGGATGGTCAATACGATATAAGCCGTTAAAGCTTTTTTTTCTGAAATATTCCTCCCCAGAACTTGTTTTTCCTGTCGGTTAATCCTGTCGGTTTCCATATCATAAACATCGTTTATGATATTTCCTGCGGCGGCGATGCAAACAGTAGAAAAACATAAAAGAAAAAATCCGAAATCGCTTAGCGTGATTGCAATTCCAAAAGGTTCAAACAAGGCATATTTAATTAGAACCTGTGTGAGGATAATGAGCAATAAGTTTTTATATCGAACCAGTTTTAGAATTGGTAGCAGCATAGGATTTTGTGTTATTCTGAAACAAATTTTAAACCTATCAGGGAAATAATAAGCGTTGTAAGAAAAAATAACCTCCAGAAATGAGCGGGTTCCTTAAAAATAAAAATTCCCAAAAGCACTGTTCCTACTGCTCCAATCCCGGTCCAAACTGCATAGGCAGTTCCAATGGGAAGGGTTTGGGTTGCCTTATAAAGAAAGATCATGCTTATAATAAGGGAAACAAGAAATCCTGTGAGCCACCATAGTGCGGTACTCCCTGAAGAGAATTTTGCTTTTCCAAGACAAAAAGCAAAGGCAACTTCAAATAATCCTGCAATTACGAGGAAGATCCAGTTCATAATGCATCATGATTTTGCATCCATTTTCCCTGAACTTTCAACACTTGTTCTATCACATCACGCACACATCCTTTTCCGCCCTTTTTATGAGATATATAGCGACTTGCAGCTTTAATTTCCTGAACAGCGTCCTGAGGGCAGCAAGGCAATCCCACCATTTTCATCGCATAAAGATCGGGAATGTCATCTCCCATATAAACTACATTTTCAGGATCGATTTCATAAACATCGAAAAATTCATCCAGTTTCTCGACCTTGTCCTGAATTCCCAGGAAAATATTGGTGATTCCAAGATCCCGTAGTCTTAAGCGAACACCTTCATTTTTGCCGCCGGAAATAATGCAAACGTTATATCCTGCGAGTTGGGCTGTTTTTAAAGCGTATCCATCCTTAATATTCATGGTTCTTAGCAAATCCCCCTGTGTGCTCACCTGTATGGAGCCATCGGTTAAAACGCCATCTACGTCGAATATGAAGGTGTCTACGTGGTTTAAATATTCTTTATAATTCTTTTCCATGAAGGTTTTGAATTGAACTGGTTAAGATTTGATATATTTTTTGTTGTTCCGAATTTAAAAGCGGTAAATGCGAATTTATTACCTCGAGATCATTTCGCATTGCGGGTCCTGTTTGAGCTTCTTTAGGACTTATGCTTTCAATTTTTAAAGCAGTTTCGTGAATGAGCGGATGTAAAATTTCAAAAGGGATCTCATTCTTTTTACAAATAGTTTCCCCTTCGGTATAAAGATAATTCACGAAATTGCTTACAAAAACCGCGGCAACGTGAAGGGATTTACGTTGTGCAGATGAGATATGAAAAACCTTATTTGAAATGCTTCCGGCCAATTGCTCCAGCAATTCAAGATCGGGTTTGTTTTTGGCCTCTATACAAATCGGGATATTTTTAAAATCCACCGGTTTGTTTTTTGAAAAGGTTTGCAGCGGGTAAAAGACCCCTGCATGTTCAAAATTTTGAAATACAGTTAAAGGAACCGCGCCCGAGGTGTGAAGAATAAGCGCTTCAGGATTTTTAATGTTCGATGCAATTTCACCAATAGCGTCATCCTTTACCGCAAGCAGGTAAATATCTGCAGGAAAAACTTCAGAGAATTTAGTGGTGGTTGGAATTTTATTTTTAAAAGTGCTCAGACTTTCGGAACTATGATTATAGACCTGAATGACCTTAAATTTTTCCGAATTGGAAAAAGCCCTGAAAAGATGGAAAGCTACATTCCCGGTTCCAAAAAGTACGATGCTCTTCATTCGGCTAAATTACCAAAAATTCCGCGTTTTAAATTAACATTCGTTTTTTAGTAATTCATCATATTTCACAAGGTCTAAGTGGTTAAGTTTAGTTAAATTTGCAGCGTTTTAAAGTAGTCTTAAATGCAAAATAAAATAGCGTCTGTTATATTCTCAACCCGGATTATGGCCGTCTTGTTCATTGTTTTCTCCATCGCAATGGCTTTGGGGACCTTCATAGAAAGTTTTTATACGATTGAAACCGCAAGGGTTATGATCTATAATGCCTGGTGGTTTGAGGCTATCATGGTGTTTTTCGTGATAAATTTCGCAGGAAATATTTACCGGTATAAACTTCATAAACGGGATAAATGGTCTTCCCTTTTAATTCATCTTTCCTTTGTTCTTATTCTTTTGGGTGCTTTTGTGACCCGATACATAAGTTATGAAGGAATTATGCCCATTCGTGAAGGGGAAACAACCAATACTTTCCTTTCAGAACAAACTTATCTCATAGCCTATATCGATGGGGAAATCGATGGAACACCCCGAAGAAGGGTGATCGAAAAACCGGTTCTTCTGGCTCCCGAAACAGAAAATGATGAAAGTATCAACACCGATTTTAATGGGCAACCTGTAAAAATTGAAGTTGTTAATTTTATTCACGGAGCAAAAGAGGGGCTTGTTTTGAGCGAATCTGGGGAAAATCACCTTCAAATTGTAGAAGCCGGGGATGGAGTCCGGCATGAGCATTTCCTGAAGGAAGGCGAAGTGGCCAATATCCATAACATCCTTTTTGCATTGAATGTCCCAACCGATGGAGCGGTGAATATCACGGTAGATGAAGCTGAAGGGATTTATAAAATCAACACTCCTTTTGAAGGAACTTTTTTACGAATGTCAGACCAGTTGGAAGGCGAAGTGATATCCGACAGCACGCAAACCCTGATGTTACGATCCTTGTATAATTTAGGCGGAATGCAGTTCGTGCTTCCCGAACCAATGGCACGGGGAACTTATGATATTATTCCCACAGAAGAAAAGGATATGAGCCAGTCTGATGCAGTTACCCTGAAAGTTACTTCCGGAGGAGAATCAAAAACTTTAAGTATGCTGGGCGGAAAAGGCCATGTGAATCCACCAAAAAATGTTAGTGTTGGCGGACTTGACCTTTTTGTTAATTATGGTTCCAAAGAGATGGAATTGCCGTTTTCCATTAAATTGACTGATTTTATTGCTGAAAAATATCCAGGGACAGAAAGCAATCCAACACCAAGTTATGCCTCTTTTAAAAGCAAGGTGGAGGTAATCGAGGAGGATGGAAATTCCTTTCCATATGAGATCTTTATGAATCATGTTTTGGATAAAGATGGTTTCAGGTTTTTCCAGGCATCTTTTGATGCCGATGAAAAAGGGACTGTCCTATCGGTAAATCACGATTTTTGGGGAACCTGGATCACGTATATAGGATATTTCCTTTTATACCTTGGTTTGATGCTTATTTTATTTGATAAAGGAAGTCGATTTGGAAAACTGAAAGAAATGCTGGACAAGGTAAAGGCGAAAAAAGCGAAATTGAGTATCCTTTTAGCTTTGTTTATGTTGGGCGGGACCGGATTTGCCCAGGAAGATCAGGAACAGGATCACGGCCATATAAAATCCAAAAAAGAACAGGTGGATTCCATTTTACAAAGCACTATGGTAAATCCTGAACATGCAGCAAAATTTGGGAAACTTGTAATCCAGGATGCAGGGGGAAGGATGAAACCTGCGAATACCTTTTCTTCGGAATTACTTCGGAAACTAAGTAAAAAGGATAGTTACGAAGGTTTTAATGCCGACCAGATCCTTGTGTCAATGACCGAAAACCCTGCGGTATGGTACAATGTTCCCTTTATTTATGTAAAACCCAACAACGATAGTATCAGGCATATAACCGGAGTTTCTGAAGACCAGAAATATCTGGCCATGACAGATTTCTTTGACAATACTGGGGTTTACAAATTATCACCATATCTCGAGAAAGCTTATCAGGCAGCCGTTCCGGATCAATTTCAGAAGGATTTTATTGAAACCGACAGGAAAGTGAATCTTTTGTTTAATGCCCTGCAGGGTAATGTACTTCGTGTTTTTCCTATTCCGGGCGATGAAAACAATAAATGGGTTTCTTTTCCCGAAGTTCCGGAAGCGAACTTTAAGGGAATGGATTCTGTTTATGCGAGGCAAATCCTGCCTATTTATATGAATACGCTCCGGGAAGCAAGATCTTCGGGAGATTATACCCAGGCTACTGAACTGCTTGAGAGCATCAAAGGTTTTCAGAAAAAATTTGGGGGTGAAGTAATGCCTTCAGACCGCAAAATAGAAGCGGAGGTCCTTTATAACAAATACGATATATTCAAAAACCTGTATATATGGTATATGTTGGCTGGTTTACTGATGATGGTATTTGTGATCGTACAAATTTTTAAAGATTCTAAACCGATTGAAATTCTAATAAAAATAAGTGCAGTTTCAATTTTGCTCATGTTTATAGTGCATACACTGGGACTTGCTGCCAGATGGTATATTTCCGGACACGCGCCCTGGAGTGATGCCTATGAATCCATGATCTATGTTGCCTGGGCGACTATGTTCTTTGGTCTTGCCTTTGGGAGAAAAAGCGATCTTACTATTGCCTCAACTTCATTTGTGACAGCGATGATCCTTATGATAGCACACTGGAACTGGATGGATCCTTCCATAGCCAACCTTGTACCTGTGCTGGATTCTTACTGGTTGATGATCCATGTATCGGTAATTGTGGGCAGTTACGGGCCTTTTACACTTGGATTAATTCTGGGGGCAGTCTCGTTGTTGCTTATGATTATGACCACCGAGAAGAATAAGGTTAAAATGGATTTGAATATTAAAGAAATCACCATAATTACTGAAATGGCTCTTACCGTTGGATTAGTAATGTTAACCATTGGAAACTTCCTTGGAGGTCAATGGGCCAATGAAAGCTGGGGACGTTACTGGGGTTGGGATCCAAAAGAAACCTGGGCACTTATAAGCATTATGATATATGCTTTCGTGATCCATATGCGCCTGGTTCCCGGATTGCGCAGCAGGTGGTTCTTTAACCTTATGGCTATTGTGGCCTTTGCGAGTATTATGATGACCTACTTTGGAGTGAACTTTTATCTCGCCGGATTGCATTCCTATGCCAGCGGGGATAAAGTAATCACGCCTACATTTATCTATTATTCTATTGCAGCAGTTGCTGTTCTTGGGGCTTTATCTTATTGGAAATTCCAGAAATATTACAGCAAGGGATCTAAAAGCGGTACTAAATAAATTTTTCCCTCATTGAGGGTTTAATTCCCCGAGGCCTGCCCGAATCATTCAGACGGGCTTGCCTCGAATTTTTAAAAGTTGTTTCCCTTCATAAAAAAAAATCCTGCTGATTCAGCAGGATTTTTTTATAAATGTTTTGGTTTAGGACTATTTCAATCCGCCAACCATATCTTTTGGTTTTACCCACTCATCAAACTCTTCAGGAGTTACATATCCAAGATTAACAGCTTCTTCTTTTAAAGTAGTTCCGTTTTTATGGGCAGTATTGGCAATTTCTGCAGCCTTGTAATAGCCTATTTTAGTGTTTAAGGCAGTTACAAGCATTAGCGAATTATCCACCAGCTCTTTTATTCTTTTGTGATTGGGTTCAATTCCACTGGCGCAATGCTCTTCAAAAGAAGTACAGGCATCTCCAAGAAGCTGGGCACTTTGAAGAAAATTAGCGGCCATTACAGGTTTGAAGACATTAAGTTCAAATTGTCCCTGCATTCCTCCAACACTTATAGCAACATCATTCCCCATTACCTGCGCACAAACCATAGTTAAGGCTTCGACCTGGGTAGGGTTTACTTTGCCAGGCATAATTGAAGAACCAGGCTCATTCGCCGGGATATTGATTTCCCCAATTCCACTTCGTGGGCCGGAAGAAAGCATCCTAATGTCATTGGCAATTTTATTCAAAGAAACTGCCAGTTGTTTAAGTGCACCGTGAGATTCCACAAAAGCATCGTGGGCAGCAAGTGCCTCGAACTTATTTGGGGCAGAGATGAATGGAAGATCGGTGAATTTTGTAATAAACTCTGCTACGCGTTTTGAATAGCCTTTGGGAGTATTCATTCCGGTTCCTACTGCTGTTCCACCTAAAGCCAATTCAGATAAATGCGGCAACGTGTTTTCAAGGGCTCTTATTCCGTGATCCAGTTGGGCTACATACCCACTAAATTCTTGCCCCAGGGTTAGGGGAGTGGCATCCATAAAATGGGTACGACCTATTTTAACCACATCCTTAAACTCTTCCGATTTTTTCTTTAACGTGTTTCGGAGCTTTTTTACCCCGGGAATGGTAACTTCATGTATTTTCTTGTAGGCAGCAATATGCATTCCTGTTGGGAATGTGTCATTGGAAGACTGTGATTTATTAACGTCATCATTTGGCTGAAGCGTTTTTTCACCCTCTCCTATAATCTTTCCTGCCAATTGATGGGCGCGATTGGCAATTACCTCGTTAAGGTTCATATTGCTTTGCGTTCCACTCCCTGTTTGCCAAATAACCAATGGAAACTGGTCGTCGTGTTTTCCGGCGAGGATCTCATCACACACCTGTGCGATGAAATCCCGCTTTTCAACCGGAAGGGCACCAAGTTCGCAGTTTGTAAATGCCGCTGCCTTTTTGAGGTAGGCAAAGCCGTATATTATTTCCAGTGGCATACTTCCCGGAGCCCCAATTTTAAAATTATTTTTTGAACGTTCGGTCTGGGCAGCCCATAATTTATCTGATGGTACCTTTACATCGCCCATTGTGTCTTTCTCTATTCTATAGTCCATGGTTGCTTTAAATTAGATTACAAATTTACAGGTTAGGGTTTTTTTAATCTTTAAAATTTGTACAAATTTTCAATCTTTTTTAAATAGATTGAATTAAAATCTTCTGAATAAGCCTGAAACTTAATTTATACCGTAAAAATTAATTTTTTATTGGTAGAAAATAGTTAGAGTTAGTATCTTTGCCAATACTTGAAAACCAACTGTACTTATGTTTGAATTTGATCAATACCTCGGCTTTATAGCATTTCTTACAATTTTAACTATCGGTTTCTGGCTGATGATCTTTTTAGTTGCCATAGTTCCTTATTGGATAGGTGGCTCTGTTATGGAATTGCTTAAAGAAAAGAAAGAGAAAAAACGTTTGGAAAAAGAGGCTAAAAGACAATAAAAGTTTTCCTTTTAATCTTTTAACTCAAATTCACTTTTAATAAAAGGTATTTAATTTAAAATTACCTCCAAAATAAAAAGGTTGTCCAATTGGGCAACCTTTTTCTGGTTTTTAAATCGATTTCTTAAATCTAGAGGGAATGAATTTCTCTTAATTTCACAGGCCCCATCTCATAACCGGCTTCTAACAATTCTTCCTTTATATCTTTCACCATATCCGGCATCATGTTAGCCTTGTAAATTTTCGCTATCGTAAGCAGGGCCGTAGGCTCAAAGGTTTTATCGATCACATGATCATTGATTATTTTCAAAGCTTTTTCTTTATTGCCATTTACTAAATTAGCAAGGGCAAGTAATTGGTAGGTTTCTGGAGTTGCCCGATTCTTAATTTCTTGTTCAGCTAAAGCCAGGGCTTCCTTTTTAGTTGCAGGGTCTCCGGCAAACAACGCTATCTTATAAGTGTTGTACATATTCCCGTAACCTGGGTTATTTGACAATTTCCAAAAGGAATCCATCGCATCTTTTTTAGCTTTTTCATCATTTTGAAATTCTGCTATTTCAGCTTTTAGCAAATAATAATCTGGCGAAACATGTGCTTTTAACACAGAATCAAGTATGCGTTGTGCCTCAACACTATTATTGTCTTTAGAATACGCTATCCAGGCAATTCCTTTTTTAGCATAGGCATTGGAACTATCTATTTCCAATGTCTTTAAATAGTGCTCGTAACTATCCTCTATTCTTCCGTCGTGGCCATAATAATCGGCTATATTGGAATATACCCATAGAAGCATGGCCCTGTTTTTACTGGCTTCTGCCTTTTCCTTCGCTCTTTCCATGAACATAATGGTCATGTCCAACTTTCCTTTGTAATCATTCCATTTGGCAGCTCTGATTATATAATTGAAATCCTGCGGATCTGCAAAAAGTTTTTTGATGCTGTCTGCTTTGGTATAATTTCCCAATTCCATATATACATCAAAAAGTAAATGTTGAGTTGCAGGGATGTTTTTAGATAATTGAGCAGCAGAATCGGCATATACCAAGGCCTCTTTAAATTTATGCTGAGAAATATAGTTTCTAGCTAAGGATCTGTAATAAATTTCTTTATCGATATTGGCAACTTTCACAGCCTTTTCCAGTGATTGCTCTGCTTTTTTAAGGTAAGCGATATTTCCGGTAGATTCGAAAAACATATTATATTGACCTGCTACTGCCGCAAAACTTGGCAATTCAACACTATCTGTTGTTATTTTTGAATTCCAAAGTTCGAAATAAGGAGATGTGGTGCGTGCTTTCTGAATAGCTAAATAGTTGTTATAATCTTCAGAATTAGTAATCTTACTTTCTTGTTCAGAAGTTGATTCTTTACAACCTATTATAAGTAAAAAACTTAGCAATAAAAATAGATGGATTTTCATGGTTGATACTTTTGGTTAAAAAAAGCCCTTTTTACAGGGCTTTTTAATAAGGTTAATTATAATTTATTCCGGTGCGCCTATGTAAGGAAAGCTGGTAGAAATATTATCTGCAGTAATAGAAACTCCATCTGTAACTAATTGTGGAAGTCCATCCTGACCATTAAATCTGGCTCCGGTTTCCCCACCAAATAATAAAATAAGGGAAATATCTATCACATCATCCTGAAGTTTTCTCCCTGTAAAACCTATTGCTCCATCGAAAGTTGGTGCTCCGGCTCCTGCATTAAAGTACGTTGTTGGCGCGTTTGGCGCAACTTCTAATACATCATTAGCCAATACCGTTGTTAAAACCGTAGCCGATACCGGATTAGGATTAGTTTCTGAGGTTGGTTCTGGGCCATTAAGAATATCTCCTAAAATGTTTGGTTGATAATCTACATCTTCTGCTGTAAGCCCTAAAGCAATAGCATAGGCATCATGCAAGCCTTCTAATTGCGCTTCAAAACTTTCCTGAAAAGTTGCTTGCATCATAGAAGGGATTGTTAGGTTATGCATGTTCTTAATATCTGCACTTCCGCTTAAAACCGTGTTTATTCCTGGTCTACCCATATGGTCCACCTGACTAAAAGATCCGCTGAAATCTACTTCTGTGGAAGGGTTTACTGGACGCATACTATCATCGTCATTACTACATCCAACTACCAGGAAGCTGGCACAAAATGCTGCGAATAAAAATTTTATATTATATAATTTCATAATTCTATGTTTTTAAGATTGATATTTTATTGTTTTCTGTTTGTAGTTACCCAGGTTTTATATACTGGTACACCTATTACATTAACAGCAGTTGGAGTTCCCAATAAAGCGTTTGGTACCTCTAAAGCTATAGATAATGTATTGGCACCATCAAAAGTGTCTGTTCCGGGAACATTAAATCCAGAATTGTCTGAAGGAGATGGAGCAATTACTTCATTAAATCGAATAAAGTCGAAATAGAAAGCATCTTGTCTTGGTCCTGCAAATAATGAAACTCCATTACTTGTAGTAGTTGTAATAGCGGATGTAGCAGAAATTTCTACAGACCCTAAAGTACTTCCGGTTGCTACCTGACTGTTAAGGCCAGTTGATGTTGGACTAAACGGTCCGAAGAAATACATAGTTCCATCTCGTGGAATTGCTTGAATAACCTGATCTTCTACCAGGTCACCATCCAGATCTATGTTGATCTCGATCAATACATCCTCGTCGAATTCACCATACGTTAAATCTGGCAAAACATTAGACTGTACATCTACAATAAAAACCGTGTTGTCTGAACCTGTTGTTGGTTCAAAAGCATAAAAATCGGCGATATCGGCAGAAGTTCCTGCTACACCTGGTGCGTCAATGTGATCGGCGGCAATAAATATTGGCGCTGCCAATAGTATTCCTAAAACCGCAAAAATTTTAATCTTTTTCATAAGGATTGGTTTAATATTTAATAGACCATTATTGGACTACACTTGAATATACGCGAATAAAGAAGGGGCGGTTTTTCAGGGATCGTTAAGATTTTGTTAAACGGGAATTATCGGGAATCACACTTTTAGGATAACTTAAATTCCACTAAAAAGAAAAACCCCGATTCATTGAATCGAGGTTTTTATTGAAAGTGCTCAGGGTTCTATCCTTCGTACTCTCCACCATCATCATCTCCATTCTGGCGGTTTCTTCGAGCCTGATCTCTTTTTTGCTCATTGAATCTATAAACAAAGGCTACATTAAAAGATCGTTGTCTCCACTGGAATTCACTAAACCTGTCATAGGTAGCGGTAGAGGTAAAGGATTCTCTTTTTCTGCTGTTTAGCAAATCCCTTATATTAAAAGATAGGGTGGCATTTTTATTAAATAATTCTTTGCTCAGGGCAAGGTCTATTGATAAAATTCCTTCCTGGGTTCCCTGAACTCCTTCTGAAGCACCACGGTAAAACATATTTGTTTGCCAGTCTATATTTGCCGGAAGACTTACTTTAGAGCTAAAACGCGCAAAATAACTGGTATTCTCGGTGCTATAATCTATATCATTAAATTCTCCTTCAGTATTAAACTGGAAAAAATTGAAACTACCATTGAGTCGAAGCCATTTGGCAGGATTATAAAGCAGCCCAAGTTCAGCACCAATCCTTTCATTGCTGGAAAGGTTTACAGGAATTGTACGAATGACATTGGTGCCGGCAATATTTTGTTCTATACGTTCAAAACTATCCGTTTCATTTTGATAGTATACAGAAGAGGTTAGGGTCAATTTTTCCCATCGTTTCAAATATCCAAGATCAAATGCATTGGAAAACGCGGGTTGTAAATTTGGATTTCCCTGGAAAACATTGTTTGTGCTGCTTCTGGATGGAAATGGATTGATATACCAGCCACGAGGCCTGTTTATTCTTCGGTTATACCCGATGGTGATATTTTCCCGATCTGCAATTTCATAGATAAGATTCACTGTTGGGAACAAACCTAAATAATTATTATCAAAATCGGTATCAATAGGAAAACCAAATTCTTCCTGAAGTTCTGCTTCGGTTAGTTCTGAATCTATTTCTCCTTTTAGGTTGGTATTCTCGAGCCTTAAACCTAATAGAAAGGAAAATTCCCCAAATTTAGTTCCATATTGTGTATAAAGCGCCTGTACATTTTCTGTGTAATCAAAAACGTTTGTCAAATTCTCATTGAGCACCAATTCCCCGGTTTCCTGAGATTCTTGTCTTATCACATAATCTGTTACCTCATTTTGAAAATTCCCACGGTATCCTGCTTCAAATTGAGAATCCTCGCCAAAAGGAAGTACATAATCTGCCTGGAGTAAAAACTCATCCTGGGTTTCCTTTTGATTTATATTTTCTCCAAATAAAAACCGTTCATAACTTATGGTATTATAATTCTCATTTTCACCTATCACGGTAGTTTGGGTTTCCTTGTCTTTTTCATACTGGAAATCAGCCGTGAGTTTATGTCCGTTGTCATCAAGATTATTTATGTAGTTTAAAGCAAACTGGAGGCTGTTGTCTTCCTCCAGTTGATTTTCCTTTCTTGTGGTTCCATAAACTTGAGAGCCGCCAAGGTAATTGTCGGTAATATTTGTGGTGAGATCTTCATCTTCACCCGTTCTCAAAAATATACTTGCAGTAAGAGAGGATTTATCTGTCACATAATATTCTACTCCAAAATTGGTGTTAAATCCACGGTTTAACCTTGTTATCTCCCTGTCCTCAACAATCCTGTCAAAATCAGATCGGCTATTTTCATTATACCGGGTATCAAAAAAACCATTTCCGGGAGCATCATAATATCGAAATCCGGAGGTGTTGAATAAATTAAATTTATCTGTTCGGAAATTTAGATTGGCAGAAATTCCTGCGTTATCCGGATAACCTGCATTCAATGTTACAGAACCATTAAATCCAAGGGTTTTTTCCTTCCTGAGGATAATGTTTAAAATCCCTGCAGTTCCCTCGGCGTCATATCTTGCAGAAGGAGATGTGATAACCTCCACACGTTCAATAGCTTCTGCAGGTAATTGTCCAAGTACATCGGAACTCCCAAATCCTGCAAGGGCAGAAGGTTTTCCGTTGATAAGAATACGTACGTTTTGATTTCCCCTAAGGCTTATTCCACCATCCAGATCTACAGATACAGAAGGAACATTATTAAGTGCATCGGAAACCGTACCTCCGGCAGTGGTGAGATCCTTCCCTATATTATAGATTTTTTTATCCAAACGTACTTCAACCTCGGTAGTTTCTGCCCTAACTAAAACTTCATCCAGACTGTTTGAAGCAAAACCCAGCACAATAGTACCAAGATCAAGATTTGAATTTACCTGGCGATTGTTAAAATTTTTACTCTCAAAAGAGATGAATTCTACTTTGATATTATAAGTTCCGGAAGGCACCGGGATTGAAAAATCCCCATCCACATCCGTAACTCCACCATCGATAAAATTGGGATCATTGGGTTTTGTAATGGAAATTGTAGCATATTCCAACGGAATACCTAAATCATCGTCAATAACTTTTCCTGAAATCGTAAAATCACGGGATTGAGCGGAAGCTGATAAATTAATGGAGAAGATTATAATCAGTAAAAAACTGAAGGAAAGGCACTTTTTGATGGTCATAGCAATCTTTTTTTCTTTGACCACTATAAGGCAAAATGGTTTAATCCCAAGATGTTAAAAAACAGTTAAGGAAAAATATGTATAGAATGAAGGAAAGGCATCACACTGATTGTGAATCCATAATCTTATTGGGAATTTTTTTATTTATTCCGATATAATTTTCAAACTGGAACTCACTTAATATTTTTTGCAGATTTTTGTGTTCTCTGCGTTGGATTTTTTGCAGTTTAGTTATCTTTTCACTTTCTGGACTATCAGAATTTATGATTTCATTCTTGAAGATTGTAAATTCAATGATGATGTCTTCCAGCCTTGAAGTCTGCTCCGCATTTAATCCTAACTTTTCCTTCCAGTTGAAAGCTATTTCCCTGGCAATGTCCAGTAATTCCTTTCGGTTTCTGTTATGAATGAATATTTGAGAATACACAAAACCTCCAACCATAATAGAAGATAATCCTAAAAGTAAAATTCTATTTTTAAGTTTCATATGTAGCTTGTTATTGATTTTTATCAGTCATATGTAATTTGCATATCTTCATCGGTGTTTGTATCGTATTTCTGTTATGCTCATTTCATACGTAGTCATTTATAATTTTTATTCGGAAAATCTCTTTAAAAAATTTTCAATATTGACAGTAGGTCTTCCAATTACCGCAGCGTTTTTGTTTTCTAAAATCGGTCGTTCTATTAACTTTGGATATTTTGCCATTACTGTTATCAACTCCTGATCGCTGAGATCTTTATCCTGAAATTTTTCTTTCCAGATACTTTCCTTTGTGCGTATTAATTGAATAGGGGTCATACTTAACTTTTCCAGCAAATCACTCAACTCCTTTTCTGATAAGGGTTCTTTTAAATATTCCCTTATCTGAAATTCTTTCCCGGAATTTTCCAGTATTTCCAATCCTTCCCTGGATTTTTTACATCTTGTATTGTGGTAAATCGTAATCATAGCTGGTTTTTCACTTTGCATATTGAAAATAAGCAATATATCTCAATCTCAAAACTTTCTTTCAGGTTTTGATCAATCTTCATGTTTTTGTCCCATCATCATTAGAAATGCTTTTAAAAACCTGTCTATATCGCCATCCATAACGGCTTCTACATTTCCTGTTTCTTCAGCAGTTCGAACATCCTTTACAAGTTTATAGGGATGCATGACATAATTCCTAATTTGGGAACCCCATTCAATTTTCATTTTAGAATCCTCAATTTCCCTTCGCTGCGCCTGTTGTTTTTGAAGTTCTATTTCATACAACTGACTTTTTAGCAACTGCATAGCCTTGGTTTTGTTTTCCAACTGAGAGCGGGTTTCCGAATTTTCCACTACAATACCTGAAGGAGCGTGGCGTAAACGCACAGCGGTTTCCACCTTGTTCACATTTTGCCCACCGGCACCCGAGGATCTCATGGTTTCCCAGGAAATATCTGCTGGGTTGATATCGATCTCTATGGAATCATCTACCAAAGGATAGACATATACCGAAGCAAATGAAGTATGACGTTTTGCATTGCTGTCAAAAGGAGAAATTCGTACCAATCTGTGCACCCCATTTTCACTCTTTAACCAACCAAAAGCATACTCCCCTTCAATTTCAAGGGTTACGGTTTTTATACCAGCAGTTTCTCCAGCTTGATAATTGAGCTCCTTAAGGTTGAATCCCCTTTTTTCTGCCCATCGCATATACATCCTCATAAGCATTTCTGCCCAATCGCAACTTTCGGTACCACCGGCACCGGCTGTAATTTGAAGTACCGCGCTTAAACTATCTCCTTCATCAGAAAGCATGTTTTTAAACTCCAGTTCTTCAATAAGATTAACTGCCTGTTCGTTCCTGGCATCCACATCTTCAGCAGAAGCTTCTTTTTCCTTATAAAATTCGTAGATAATTTCCAGGTCATCCACCAAAGTCTCGGCTTTGAGATATTGGTCTACCCATTTCTTTTCAGAATTCAACCCACGCATTAGTTCTTCTGCTTCCCTGGGATTGTCCCAAAAATTAGGAGAATAGGTTTTTTCTTCCAGATTGGAAATTTCTATTTGTTTGGCATCAACGTCAAAGATACCTCCTTAACGCTACCAGGCGATCTCTGAGATCCTTTATATGTTCTGAATTGATCATATTTTAATTTAATTTGACGTAAAAATAGAATTAAACCCCCGGACCTAAAACTATTTTACAATAATTTTATAATTTAGGCTTCCTTAAAAAAAACCCTTGATGAAAGTACTTTTCTCTATGTTCCTGTTCCTCAGTATTTCTGTTGGCGCAACAGCTCAAATCCTTGACAAAAAAGATGATCTTAAAAAATACGAAGGCTTTTTCGATTTCTATTATTCTGAAAAAGAAGATAAGATCTACCTGGAAGTTGACAAAATTGATGTTGAATTTTTATATGTCCGCTTCTTAAGCAGCGGGATTGGATCCAACGATGTAGGGCTGGACCGGGGACAATTAGGAAATGAAGCTCTGGTTAAATTTCAAAAAGCCGGAAATAAATTGCTTTTGGTGCAGCCTAATATGAAATTTCGTGCAGAAACAGACAATCTCCTCGAAAAGAAAAGTGTTGAGGAAGCATTCGCAAAATCTGTTTTATATGGTTTTGAGATCAAGGAAGAAAAAAACGGGAATTATATCATCGATTTCACCCCATTCCTAATGGAGGATGCTCACGGAGTTTCCAGCAGACTTCAAAGCGGCAATCATGGGAGTTTCAGTATAAATAAATCTAAAAGTGCTTTATTTCTTGAAAGGACAAAGGCTTTTCCTAAAAATGTGGAATTTGAAGCCATGTTGACTTTTGACGGGGAAGCTAAGTCCGGAACCCTTCGAAATGTGTTGCCAGATTCAAAAAGCATTACGGTGAATCAGCATCATTCCTTTGTTCAATTGCCGGATGATGGCTATGAAAAAAGAGCTTTTGACCCACGTAGTGGTGCTATTCACATTTCTTATTATGATTATTCAAGTCCGGTTTTTGAACCTTTAGAAAAGCGATATATCATTCGACACCGGCTCGAAAAAAAGGATCCTTCCGCTGCGCTAAGTGAAGCAGTAGAACCTATTATATATTATTTGGATCCCGGAACTCCGGAACCTGTTAAAAGCGCGTTGCTGGCAGGGGCGAAATGGTGGGATGAGGCCTATGAAGCTATTGGGTATAAAAATGCCTTTCAGGTAAAAATGTTACCGGAAGGGGCAGATCCGCTGGATGTGAGGTACAATGTTATTCAGTGGGTGCACAGGTCTACACGCGGTTGGAGTTACGGTGCAAGCGTGGTTGATCCCAGAACAGGAGAAATTATTAAAGGGCATGTAAGTTTGGGAAGCTTAAGGATCCGTCAGGATTTTTTGATCGCCCAGGCTTTATTGAATAAACCTTTTGCAGGCGGTGATGATGACCATCAAAAAATGATGGATATGGCCGTTTCAAGAATACGTCAACTCTCTGCTCATGAGGTTGGTCACACCATAGGATTTACCCATAATTTTGCTGCCAGTACAAGCGAAGATGCTTCAGTAATGGATTATCCACACCCAAAGATCACTATTGAAAATGGTGAGATGTCTCTTGATAATGCCTATGATTCAGGGATAGGAGCATGGGACAAGATTACAGTTAAATACAGCTATGCCGATATTCCGGAGAGTTCTTCAGAAAAAGAATTTTTAAATGCTGTGTTGGCTGAAGCGAATAAAAAGGGACTTCAGTTTATTAGTGACAGTGATGCAAGAGCCTCCGGTGGTGCTCATGTAAACGCACATTTATGGGATAATGGAAAAAATGCTACCGAAGAATTAAACCGGGTTTTGGAGGTGAGGAAACTGGCTATCTCCAATTTTTCTGAAGATAATTTCCGGGAGGGAGAGCCATATTCTGTTTTGGAAGATGTTTTTGCGCCGCTTTATTTCTTTCACCGGTATCAAACCGAAGCTGCGGTAAAACTTATTGGCGGCCTGGATTACAATTATGCAGTGAAGGGTGGAAAACAAAAGCCAGTAGAAACCTTGTCATCAAAAACACAGGAAGAAGCTTTAGCTTCGGTTTTACAAACCTTAAATGCAGCGCACCTGGCAATTCCCAAAACTAAACTGGAACTATTCCCTCCACGGGCTTTTGGATATTCCAGGTCCAGGGAATCTTTTAAAAGCAATACAGGTGTTGCTTTTGACGCTTTGGGAGCGGCAGGAACCGCAAGCAACTTAACACTTGGTTTGTTATTACATCCGGAAAGAGCTGCCCGTTTGGTGCAGCAAAAAGCGGTAAATGAGGCACAACCCGGTTTGACAAAGGTTTTAAAGGAATTGATCTCGAAAACAATAGGAACTGCACAAAAAGATCCTTATTTGCAAGAAGTTCAAAATACCGTCAATTACAATGTACTTCAGCATTTAATGAATCTTGCGGTTCACAAAGATGCAACCCCTCAGGTAAAAGCGGAAGTTTACGCAGTAATAAGTGACCTGGAAACATCACTCGAAGGAAAAAAGGAAGCTTTTTACAGGCAATTGCTTCTTGAGATTCGTGAATTCAGTAAAAACCCATCAGAATTTAAAGCATTGCCAACTGCACCCCAAATTCCAGATGGTTCTCCCATTGGAAGTTTTATGTGTGAGGGATAAAATGCAATGTATTAGGGAGATATTCAGATAAAAATTAGAAATAGAGAAATAAAATGAAAGAGGAAATAGATTTAAGAAGCGATACGGTTACCCGTCCTACCAAAGAAATGTTGCAGGCGATAATGTCCGCTAAAGTGGGGGACGATGTTTATAAAGAAGATCCCAGCGTAAACGAACTGGAAGAAAAGCTAGCTAAAATGTTTGGGAAAGATGAAGCCTTGTTTTTTCCAACAGGAAGCATGGCAAACCAGGCAGCGATAAAATTGCATACAAGACCGGCAGAGCAGTTGATTTGCGATAAATGGGCCCATGTGTATAATTATGAAGGCGGAGGAGTTTCTTTTAACAGTGGGGTTTCCTGTAAGCTTGTGGATGGTGACCGCGGGATGATCACTGCAACGCAGGTAGAAGAAAATATCAATCCGCCAGATTTTTATCACAGTCCGTTAACCAGTTTGGTCTGCCTTGAAAACACTACCAATAAAGGAGGTGGAGCATGTTACGATTTGGCGGAGATCAAAAAAGTGAGAAAGGTTTGCAACAAGCACAACCTGGGATTGCATCTTGATGGAGCGCGTTTATTTAATGCTTTGGTAGCTAAAAATGAATCGGCGAAGGATTATGGGAAGTTGTTCGACACTATTTCGGTTTGTTTATCCAAGGGTTTGGGTACTCCAATGGGATCTGTGCTTATTGGGGATAAGGAGTTGATGAAAAATGCAATTCGGGTAAGAAAAGTGCTTGGAGGTGGAATGCGCCAGGTAGGATTTATGGCCGCGGCGGGGATCTATGCTCTGGACCATCATGTAGAGCGCCTTGCTATAGATCATAAAAGAGCTTCAGAAATTGGAGCAACGTTAAATGACCGGACTTATGTTGGGAAGGTTGAACCCGTTGAAACAAACATTGTGATATTCTATCTTCAGGATCTTTCGAATGAGGAGAAATTCATGAAAAAGCTTCAGAAGGAGAACATAAGAATAAGCAATATGGGCCATGGGAAATTGAGAATAGTTACGCATTTGGATTATTCCGAAGAAATGCATCACCGGTTTCTGGAAGTACTTGAGGGTATAAGTTTTTAATCCCGGGACAGGGTTTAAGGATATTATTATTCAGCAAAAAGGGCCTCATACATATATTGTGAGGCCCTTTTATACTGAAAGACCTGGTCTAACTATTGATTAAACATATCCATTCCGGGAATATCCGGCATTCCGTCTTTGGCCACAGCAGCAAGTTCAGCTTCGTTGATATCGGAAGCTCTTTTGATCGCTTTATTTAAAGTTAAAACAAGATAGTCTTCCAGTTGGTCCTTATCTTCCATCAATTCATCTGCAATAGAAATGTTTTTGATCTCACGCGCAGCAGTTATGGTTATTTTTAAAAGACCATCACTTGACTGCTCATCTATAAGAACAGATTTCATGCGCTCTTTTGTAGCTTCTACTTTTTCCTGGGTTTCCTTGAGCTTATTCATCATACCCATCATATCTCCAAACATAATTTACTGTATTTAAAAAGTTAAATACAAATTTACTAAATTAGGTCCTGATAAAAGTTATTATGAAAACAGTATTATTTATTCTAATGGGAAGTTTTACCTTTGTAACCGCGCAAAACCAAAATGCATTGAAAAAAGAAATCACACCTCCCGAAGCGATTAAAATAACCAAAGAACTTAAGGCCCATGATCAAGTTAGGATAGATGATTACTATTGGATGAATAACCGGGAAGATCCCCAGGTAATAAGCTATTTAAATAGCGAAAATGATTACAATGAGAAAATGACCGCTCATACCAAAGAGTTTCAAACGAAACTTTTTAATGAAATGAAAGGCAGGATCAAAGAGGATGATAAATCTGTTCCTTATAAATTAAACGGATATTGGTACTTAACGCGCTTTGAAAAGGGACAAGATTATCCCATATATTCCCGAAAGAAAGAATCTCTTGATGCTCCCGAAGAAATTTTGTTTGATGTAAATGAAATGGCAGAAGGCTATGATTATTACAGTCTTGGTGGATTAAATGTAAGCCCGGATAATAAACTTGTAGCATTTGGTGTGGATACTTTAAGTCGAAGAAAATATACCATTCAAATAAAAAACCTGGAAACAGGGGAGATTCTTCCGCTGAAAATAGAAACTACAACAGGTGGATCTACCTGGGCAAATGATAATAAAACACTTTATTATACCAAGAAAGATGATCAAACACTACGATCAAATCAAATATTCAAACATATTTTAGGGACTACACCTTCAAATGATCAGTTGGTTTTTGAGGAAGAAGATGAGACCTTTAACACCTATATCTACAAATCAAAATCTAAAAAATACCTGATAATTGGTTCGGGAAGTACGCTTACGAGTGAATACAGAATTTTAAATGCCGATAACCCTGAAGGGGAATTTAAGGTTTTCCAACCAAGGGAAAGAAGTTTGGAATATGGGATTAGTCATTTTGAGGATTATTTTTATGTGCTCACCAATAAAGATGGTGCCACCAATTTTAAATTGATGAAAACCCCGGTTGATAAAACCGAAAAAGAACACTGGCAGGAGGTTATTCCGCATAGGGACGATTATTTGCTTGAAGATATTGATATTTTCAAAGAATACCTTGTTGTGAGTGAACGGCATAATGGATTGAATAAAATTAAGATCACTAGATGGGATGATAATAGTAGTTATTATTTGCCATTTGACAATGAAACCTACACCGCCTATACAAGTATAAACCCCGATTTTGATACAAATATTTTAAGATATACCTATAACTCCCTGAATACTCCTACTTCCGTAGTTGATTTTAATATGACAACTAAGGAAAAAATGATTCTAAAGGAACAGGAAGTTTTAGGAGGAAAATTTAATAAGGATAATTATACTTCCGAACGTATTTGGGCCACGGCAGAAGATGGTACAAAAATCCCAATTTCTATTATTTACAAAAAAGGTGTTAAAAAGGATGGAAATAATCCCTTATTGCAATATGCATACGGATCTTATGGTTCCACTATAGATCCATATTTTTCTACCGCACGTTTAAGCCTGCTGGATCGTGGATTTATTTATGCCATCGCACATATTCGCGGAGGGGAATATTTGGGCAGGACCTGGTATGAAGATGGAAAGCTTCTGAAAAAGAAAAACACGTTTACAGATTATATCGATGTTTCAAAGTATTTGATAGCGCAAAACTACACCTCTTCAGAGCATTTATACGCAATGGGCGGTTCTGCCGGTGGCTTGCTGATGGGGGTGGTAGTAAATATGGCTCCTGAACTTTATAACGGGGTGATTGCAGCGGTTCCTTTCGTTGATGTTATAACTACGATGTTGGATGAAAGCATTCCCTTAACCACTGGAGAGTATGATGAATGGGGGAATCCGAATGATAAAGAATATTATGATTATATGCTTTCTTATTCCCCATATGACAATGTAAACCGGCAGGATTACCCAAATATGCTTATTACGACAGGTTTGCATGACTCACAGGTGCAATATTGGGAACCCGCAAAATGGGTTGCAAAATTGAGGGATTTTAAAATGGATGATAATATTTTGCTGCTTCATACCAATATGGAAGCCGGACATGGAGGAGCTTCAGGAAGATTTGAAGCATTGAAAGAAGTAGCTGAGGAATATGCATTTTTATTAGACCTTGAAGGAATTACTGAATAGTTTAAATATTTTACTAACTTTGACCGGTTTTAAAATTAAGAATAATTTAACTAGTTTTAGAATTTTTAGAAAGCAGAAGATTGTATAAGAACTTCATTTATGAAAGAAGAAATAAAGGTGTACGATAATGTATTGCAACTAATAGGGGATACCCCTTTGATACATTTAAATACCATTACCAAAGATTTTAAAGGCAGTTTTTACGCTAAAGCAGAAGCCTTTAATCCGGGACACTCCACCAAAGATCGTATCGCGCTATATATTATTGAGGAGGCCGAGCGCGCGGGAATTTTAAAACCGGGAGATACAATAGTTGAAACAACTTCAGGAAATACGGGTTTTAGTATTGCTATGGTTAGCATTATAAAAGGATATGAATGTATTCTTGCCGTTAGTTCAAAATCTTCCCAGGATAAGATAGATATGCTGAAAACAATGGGGGCAAAGGTATATGTTTGTCCGGCAAATGTTTCTGCAGACGATCCCCGTTCTTATTATCAGGTTGCGAAAAGATTGCATGAAGAAACAAAAGGTTCGGTCTATATCAATCAGTATTTCAATGAGTTGAATATGGACGCCCATTATAATTCTACGGGTCCAGAAATATGGAAACAAACCGAAGGAAAGATCACTCATTTGGTGGCATGCAGCGGAACCGGGGGAACAATTTCCGGAACTGCAAGATATTTAAAGGAACAAAATCCCGAGATCAGAATTATTGGAATAGATGCTTTTGGATCGGTTATTAAAAAATACCACGAAACCCGGGAATTTGATTCTGAAGAGATTTATCCTTATCGTATTGAAGGCTTAGGTAAGAATCTAATCCCTACTGCTACAGATTTTGATATTATTGATAAGTTTGTAAAGGTTACCGATGAAGAAAGTGCGCATACGGCAAGGGAACTGGCCAAAACCGAAGGGATGTTTGTTGGATATACCAGCGGTGCAGCGATGCAGGGAGTAAAACAATTAAGCAAGGAAGGAGAATTTGATGCCAATAGTAAGGTTGTAATAATCTTTCCTGATCATGGTTCCCGATATATGAGTAAAGTATTCAACGATGAATGGATGACCGCTCAGGGATTTTTTGACACTAAAAACGAGGAAAACGCAAATCAAATTGAGTTTATAAAATAACCGAGATGTTTTTTCCACATATCATAATGAAAAACATCCTTTTATAAGAGGATGTTTTTTCTATAAAACAGTTAAAAGATAAAGGATTATTATTGTAAAAAACGAGTTGTATTTAAGTAATTTACCGCTCTTAATGTAAAGGTCTATGAGAGATTTATTTGATAAAATATATAAAGATAAAGGTCCGTTAGGGAAATGGGCAGAATTTGCCGAAGGATATTTTGTGTTTCCCAAGCTTGAGGGACCTATTTCAAACCGAATGAAATTTCGCGGAAAGGAAGTAATTACCTGGAGTATTAATGATTACCTGGGATTGGCAAATCATCCTGAAGTAAGGAAGGTGGATGCCGAAGCGGCTGCAGAATATGGATCGGCATATCCTATGGGAGCCAGAATGATGAGTGGTCATACCAGTTTACACGAAAAACTGCAGGAAGAACTGGCATCTTTCGTAAATAAACAGGCAGCATATTTGTTGAATTTTGGATATCAGGGAATGGTTTCCACAATTGATGCACTTGTTTCCAAAGCAGATGTTATTGTGTATGATATGGATGCTCATGCTTGTATCATAGATGGTGTGAGACTCCACGTAGGTCAGCGTTTTACCTATAAGCATAACGATATGGAAAGCATCGAGAAGAATCTTGACCGTGCTACCAAAATATGCGAACAAACCGGTGGAGGGATCCTTCTTATTTCTGAAGGTGTTTTTGGAATGCGGGGTGAGCAAGGAAAGCTTAAAGAAATAGTAGCCTTAAAACAAAAATATAATTTTAGATTTTTTGTGGATGATGCACATGGATTCGGAACGCTTGGAGCTACAGGAGCCGGTGCAGGTGAGGAGCAAGGCGTACAGGATGAAATAGATGTTTATTTTGCAACTTTTGCTAAATCTCTGGCAAGTACAGGAGCTTTTATTGCAGGTGATAAAGAGATCATGGATTATCTTAAATATAACTTAAGATCCCAAATGTTTGCAAAATCCCTACAAATGCAATTGGTGGTTGGGGCTTTAAAAAGACTGGATATGCTTCGCACTATGCCAGAATTAAAAGCAAAACTATGGGAAAATGTGAACGCGCTTCAAAGCGGATTGAAAGATCGTGGTTTTGACATTGGTACTACGCAAAGTTGTGTAACTCCGGTATATTTAAAAGGTAGTATTCCTGAAGCTATGGCCCTTGTGAAGGACCTGCGCGAGAATCATGGAGTATTTTGTTCTATTGTTGTGTATCCTGTAATTCCAAAAGGATTGATCTTATTAAGAATGATCCCAACAGCTACGCATACATTTGACGATATAGAGCAAACTCTGGTAGCTTTTACCGCTATACGGGAGCGACTGGAAAATGGAACTTATAAAAGGCTTTCGGCATCTGTTGCTGCAGCTATAAATGAATAGTCGTATTATATAAATACTAAAAAATCCGCTGTTTTAGCGGATTTTTTAGTTTACTGAATCGAAAATTCCTAATTATCTATTTCAGGTTCTGGCTTAATTTCTTCTGTACGTTTTCTCCTTCGGTCACCTTCATAGGAATCATCCATAAATTCATCCGTTTTATGCATATCGAATCTATAAGAAAAACCTGCGGCAACCTGCCACCTGTCCGGGGTATTTTTAAAATTGATCAATCCCGAAATATCCAACTGGAAATCATCTGTCAATAAATAAGCAACTCCGGTACGTGCAAGATCATCGGCATATACATCGCTTATAATTCCCTGATATTCCAAAAAACCGGCAAATTTTGGAGTGAAAGCGTGTGTAAGCGTTACTATTCCAGCATAGGTTGGTGTTACTTCCGAGAGTTTATCTAAAATGATATTGGTTACCAAAACCCATCCACCACTCCAATTGTTTTGTGTTGAAAGTGCAAATTTTGGGGTTATCCTGGATTCTCCTTCAAACATAAAGGGATTATCACCAAAAGTGAAGTTTGCTCCTGCATATACAGCTATTGCCGGGATCAAGGTTTTCCACTTAAACCGTTGATTGGCTTTCCAACTGTATAAGTTTACTTCATCGGGCTTAATACTGCGGGCAGGATCAAAGATCAAATATTTTACGCCTAAAGTATTGGTTTTGAAATTACTCTGATTAAATTCCCGGTCCTGACCGCCAATCTTTATTAATGTAGACTGATCTTCAAAAGATCCTATTAAGCTAATCTCCAGGGCTTCAAAAAACAGGCCGTATCGCAACGCGTAATCTGCTCCCAAAATGTCGGTATTTGTTCCGCGAAGGGAATGGGAATCATTACCCCAAAAACCTCCCGCTTCGAGTTGTAAGACTCCTGTGCCCACGGAAAATGCTCCCTGGGAAGCTCCGGGCCGATTGGAATTAATGGTTTCTGTGTACTGTGCCTGAGAAATTAGTGTTCCGGTAAAGAACACAAGAAGGGTTAATATTCTGAGTTGAAGGAATTTCATTTGCGAAGATTTGTTCCTTCAAATATAGACGATTTTATTAATTTTTTAGGAGATATAAATGGAATTTGTCGGGCTATAATAGTAATTTTGCACAAACTGAAGAAAAATGTACGAAGCTTCATTTCAAAGTATTCTAAAAACTATTTTGATCATTTTACTGATCTATTTTGGATTCAAAATTCTGTTACGGTTTTTTGGCCCCATTATTTTGAAATACTTTTTAACCAAAATGGGAAATAAATTCCAACAACAATTCAATCAGCAACCTCCATCCGGAAAGAAAAAGGAAGGAGAGGTTGTTATTGAGAAAAAACCAAAAAATCCCGGAAAACCCAATAAAAACGTTGGAGAGTATATCGATTACGAAGAAATTGATTAATTTTCAGACCTAACAAAAACCGCATAATGATTAGGTCTTTTAAAAGTATTCTCCCACACATTTTAGTTGTTTTAGGATTTGTTTTTCTTTCTTTGGCTTATTTTAATCCCGTTCTTCAGGGGAAGGAAATTTTTCAAAGCGATATCGTTCAGTATATCGGGATGGCAAAACAGCAAAATGATTTTCGGACAGAAACAGGTGAGGAGCCTTACTGGACCGATTCTGCATTTGGCGGAATGCCAACCTATCAGCTCGGCGCAAACTATCCGCATAACTATATTAAGAAAATAGATTCTGTACTACGATTTTTGCCAAGACCGGCAGATTATCTTTTCCTTTATTTTCTAGGCTTTTATATCCTTCTATTAACCCTAAGGCTGGACTATAAACTGGCATTTTTGGGAGCCCTGGCCTTTGGGTTTTCAACCTATCTCATCATAATCCTTGGAGTTGGTCACAACGCCAAAGCCCACGCAATCGCCTATATGCCAATGGTTCTGGCAGGAATCATTCTGTGTTTTCGAAGCAAATATTTATCCGGATTTCTCCTGCTGGCATTTGCCATGGCCCTGGAGATTGGTGCAAATCACTTCCAGATGACCTACTACTTATTGTTATTGGTACTGGTTTTGGGGGTCGCTTATTTAATCGATGCCTATCGCAAGAAACAATTGCCGCATTATTTTAAGGCCCTGGGAGTTATGGTACTTGCCGTTATTCTGGCAATTGCTACCAATGCAACAAATTTATTGGCGACCCAGGAATATGCTGCTTTCAGCACAAGAGGTGATACAGGCTTAACGATTACTGCTGAAGGAACCGAACAAAAATCAGATGGGTTAAGCATTGACTATATCACGGAATACAGCTACGGAATTCTGGAGAGTTTCAACCTTTTTATTCCAAGATTTATGGGTGGATCCAGTTCAGAAATATTGGACGAAGATTCTCAAATGTATCAGCAATTGATTAAAATGGGGGCTTCTCCGGTTCAGGCTCGTAATTTTGCAGAAAATGCGCCAACTTATTGGGGTGATCAACCTTTTGTAGGTGCTCCGGCATACATAGGTGCGAGCGTATTATTTTTGTTTGTATTTGCTTTATTTCTTATAAAAGGCCGATTGAAATGGTGGATTGTTGGAGGAGTTATTCTGGCTTTGTTATTATCCTGGGGTAAAAACTTTTTATTTTTTACCGAACTCTTCATCGATTATGTTCCACTTTATGATAAATTCCGGGCGGTTTCATCAATTCAGGTGCTTATAGAATTATGCGTCCCCATATTAGCCATTTTCGGACTTTATAAATTATTTAGTGAATTCGAAAAAGCCGAAGAAAAACAATATGCTTTAAAATGGGCAACTATTATTACCGGCGGGATTGCTTTGCTATTCCTTGTTTTTAAATCGGCTTTATTTAATTTTAGCGGAGGAAATGATGCGGTATATATCCAACAAATGGGAGCAGAATTTGTTCGCGCACTTAAAGAAGACAGAAGAGCTGTTTTTACTGCAGATACAATAAGATCTCTCATATTTGTTCTCCTTTCAGCCACGTTGATCTGGCTATATATAAAACAAAAAGCGAATAAAAACCTTGTGATCGCTGGTTTTGTACTGTTGATTTTAGCTGATTTAATCCCGGTGGACAGAAGATATGTGAATAATGATGATTTTGTAGCTGCAAGAGCGATGAACCAACCTTTTCAGCCAACAGCCGCAGATGCACAAATTCTTCAGGATCCCGGACATTTCAGGGTTTTTGATCTTGCAGAAAGTCCATTCAATACTGGAAGAACCTCCTATTTCCATAATTCAATTGGAGGATATCACGCTGCGAAGCCGGGTAGAATTCAGGAATTATATGATTTCTATATCTCCAGGAATAACATGGAGATCCTGAATATGCTAAACGTGAAATATTTCATCATTCCTACAGAAGAAGGGGTGCAGGCTCAGCAAAATCCTGAAGCTTTCGGAAATGCCTGGTTTGTGAACAATATAAAATGGGTTGAAAATCCTAATGAAGCTATCATAAATCTTGGAGAGGCTAAACTTGATTCTACCGCAGTGGTGCATGTAGAGTATAGGAATTTGATCCCGACTGATCTTGAAACTGATCCTTCAGCAGAAATTGAACTTATTACTCAGCGGCCAAATGAATTGGTTTACAAATTCAAATCATCCAAAGAGCAATTGGCGGTATTTTCAGAAATATATTATCCCAATGGCTGGAAAACCTATATAGATGGAAAGGAAAGTGTTCATTTTAGGGTGAATTACGTTCTAAGAGGGATGATGATTCCTGCCGGGGAACATGAAATCAAATTTGAGTTTGAGCCGGAGGTGGTTAAAACCGGTAGCATAATTTCCCTTTCAGCTTCAATTGTATTGGGGCTGCTGTTGCTAGGCGGTCTGTTTTATAAGTTTAGGAGAAAATAAGTTCTTTTGCTGTTTTTTGGAAGATTTAGAATAGGCCTATGAAATAAGCATAACGGAAACTCGATACAAACATCGATGAAGATATGCGAATTACATATGACCAATGAAAATCAATAAGAATCTACATATGAAAAAAGTACTTATCATCACATACTATTGGCCTCCGGCCGGAGGACCCGGAGTTCAGCGTTGGTTAAAATTCGTGAAGTATTTAAGGGGTTTTGATGTAGAGCCTGTTGTTTATATTCCTGAAAATCCGGATTATCCTTTGTTGGATGAATCCCTTAATAACGAAATCCCAAAAGATATAACCATCCTGAAAAAAAAGATTTTTGAGCCTTATTTCCTGGCTGGTATGTTCTCCAAAAAACAAACATCAACCATCAGTTCTGGAATAATCAATGCTGAAAAAGAACAAAATTTTCTGCAGAAATTGCTGCTATTTATACGCGGCAATTTTTTTATTCCGGATGCAAGAAAATTCTGGGTAAAACCTTCCATTAAATATCTTTCAGATTATATTCAAAAGAATAGAATTGAAACCATCATAACTACCGGGCCACCACACAGCGTTCATTTAATAGGACTTGGATTAAAGGAAAAACATGACATACGATGGATAGCCGATTTTCGTGATCCCTGGACGAGTATAGGATATCATAAAAAGCTGAAATTGACAGAGGCTTCTGAAATAAAACATAAAAAGATGGAAGAAGAGGTGCTTAAAGAAGCATCAGATATTATTACCACCAGTTTTACCACAAAAGCCGAATTTAAACAAATCACCGAGAAACCAATAACCGTAATCACCAACGGATATGATGTTTTGCCCCCTTCTGAAGTGAAACTGGACGAAAAATTCACCATTTCTCATATAGGTTCCCTGCTATCGGGAAGGGATCCAAAGAATTTGTGGCTTGTACTGGGAGAACTTGTAAAGGAAGATGTTGATTTTTCAAAAGATTTTCAATTAAAGCTGGTAGGAGCCGTAAGTGATGAAGTGGTTAGTTCCATAAAAAAATCTGGCTTACAGTATCATCTTGAGCTCATTGGATATGTTTCTCATCCTGAGGCTTTAAGGATTCAAAGGAGTTCTCAGATCTTGCTTTTGGTTGAAATTAACAGCGAGGAAACCCGTGGGATTATTCCGGGTAAACTTTTTGAATATATGGCAGCAAAGCGCCCTGTTCTGGCTTTGGGGCCGGAAAAGTGGGATGGGGAGAAGATCTTACAGGAGACAGGATCCGGTAATTATTTTAATTACCGGGATAGGGACGACCTGAAATTCAGGATCAGGGAATATTATAAATTGTATAAAAAAGATGCGTTGAGATCTGATTCAAAAAACATCGAAAAATATAGCCGAAAAAATCTAACCAAAAAATTAGCAGAATTGCTGCACCAATAGAAACTGATGGGTGTAATTTTAAACCAATCTTTTAAAAATATGGTCACTACCTATTTCGGATTTGGAATAGGAGCGATCAATACCTTATTTTTATTTACTTATTTCCTGGAAAAGGAGTATTACGGATTGGTGAGTTTCCTGCTTTCAGCAGCAAATCTTATCTGGCCTTTGATGGCTTTTGGAGTTCATAATACCCTTGTGAAATTCTATTCTTCCTATAAAACCAGACCCGATCGGGATAAGCTGCTTAATTTGATTTTAATTTTACCAGTAGGGGTTTCTCTAATTCTTGGGATCATTGGATATATAAGTTATGATTTGTTGCTTGATTATTTTGGATCCGGCAATGATCTCGTGCAACCATACATTTGGTTAATCTTTGTCATTGCTTTGGCCACAGCCTATTTCGAAGTGTTTTTTGCCTGGTCCAAGGTTAATTTCCAAAGCGTATTTGGAAATGTGATGAAGGAGGTTTTTCACAGGATTTGTATCACCTTGTTGTTGTTAGCTGTATATTTTTCATTGATTAGCGTGAATCAGTTTATTTATGCGATGGCGGGAGTATTTATTTTAAGGGCTGTAGCTATGCAGGCGTATGCTTTTTCTTTATACATGCCTAAATTCAGTTTTGCGCTGCCAGGTAATATAAGATCTGTTTTAAAATATTCAGGCTTGATTTTGATCGCCGGTTCCATTGCGATGATTTTACTGGATCTTGATAAAGTGATGATAGAATATTATTTGCCCATTGGAGAAGTAGCTGTTTATGGAATTGCGGTTTATATCGCTACAGTAATATCGGTTCCTCAAAAAGCAATGCACCAAATTATACATCCCCTTACAGCGAGTATGTTGAATGAAAAAGACAAAACCGGCCTGGCCGATCTTTACAAACGCAGTTCCCTGACTTTATTAGTGATAAGCGCAATCATTTTTATTTTGATACTTGTGAACCTGAATCAACTTTACAGGCTTATTCCTGAAGAATATCAAATTAGCACCGTGATTGTACTGCTTATTTCCCTGGTGAAATTATATGATAATATGCTTGGAAACAATAACAGTATTCTTTTTAATTCAGATTATTACCGGCTGGTGCTGGTCTTTGGGGTTTTCCTGGCCATTCTGGCTTTTGTTTTTAACTTGTGGTTAATCCCGGAATTTGGAATTCTAGGGGCGGCCATAGCAACCTTTCTTGCGTTCTTTATATATAATACTTCCAAGATATTTATTGTGTTCAACAAATTCCATATGCATCCTTTTTCCCTGAAGACATTTAAAATTTTGCTTTTTTCCGGCTTGCTAATCATCGGATTTTATTTTTGGGAATTCGGATTTCACCCAATTATCAACATAATTTTAAAATCAGGAATAGTCTCGATTATTTATTTGATTATAGCCCTGAAATTTAATTTCTCTGAAGATGTTACTGCAATGGTATCTAAATACCTCAAACGGAAAAAATTATAAAAGCGAAAACCCCCAAGGGATTCGTGTGAATCGCCATTGGAGGATTTCTAACTAACTAACCAACCAAAAAATTAAATTATGAGGATCTTAATCTCTTCCTCTTGAGTTACTTCTTACTTCAGCAGAACTCCTGGTTGAAGATTTAATTTCCTGTGATCGTGGAGAACTGCTTCGGGATTGAACTCTTGATGTACCGGTATCAGTTCTTGTAGCCTGTACATTGCTTCTTCTTTCAGGTGTTCTGGTTCTAACAGTATTTTGTCTGCTTTGCACCGCGGGCTGAGCTCTTCTTTCAACTGATGGCCTTGTAGCTCTAACTGTATTATCCTGAGGTGGTGTTGTGGCAGCTCTATTCTCAATTACATGGCTGCTTCTTTGAGGAGAAACTGTTCCTCTTGCTGAAGTACTTGAACTACCAACACTTTGTGCTCTTACAGCAGCTTCATGCTTCTCTATATTAGCCGTTTCTCTGTTCCTTTCAACGTTGCTATTCCTGGATTGAATTCTTCCTCTTTCTGATGAAACTTCTGCTTCGGAAACCGAACTGTTTCTACCTCTAACAGAAGGTGTGGAATTAGCAATTTCAGAACTATTGGTCCTTGTAACGTTTTCTGAAGATCTCAATTGAGGCTTCACTTGTCTTTGTGTGGTTGTTCTTCTTCCATTATTATAAGAATCTACACTTTGACCAGGTCTGTAAAAATTGTTTTTGCTAACAACTACGTTATTGGTTTGATAATAGTTGTTGTATTGAACGTAACTCAATCTTGAAGGCTCATAATAGGCTCTGTAAGGCTCGTAATAAACCACTCTGTATGACTGATGTGGTCTTACATAATACCTGTGCCAGGGTCTGTGAACATAACGTGGATTGTAAGCATTGATATATCCAATATATCTAATGGGTTGGTTAAAACGGTTGTAGCGGATATGCATATTCCCTAATCTCACCAATTGTCCACGACTGTTGTAGTTAATAAAAATGTTTCCGGCCTGAACGATTCTTCCGTAGTAATCATAATATACAGGGACATTTTCAATCTGGATCACAGCTCCAAAATCATCATATTGTACATAAGGATCATAATTATATCCTGCATTATAACTGATGTTGGAATTTGGATGCGGTATATTTCCAAGTGGGGAACTTGCAAATTGAGGATTGTAATAAAAATCAAATTCTCCGTTTGGATATACTGAAAACTCAACTCCGCCTTCTACGAATATGAAAGATTCTCCATAGTTAAAAGGGGAGGAGTAACTGGATGTTTCCGAATTTGCTGAAGCCGTAACTCCAACAAAAAGAAAAGCGAATATGAGGGTAAAGGTTTTCATTTGGGCGGACTTTAGATATTAATAGAATTGGCTTTTTTCAAGCCGTTGTTCTTAAATATACAAAGTACGTGCCAAAGTCCTGAATTATATCTTTAGCCTGTTTTTACCTGAAAATAGCCTGTTCATTTAATCCCTCATTGAGGGTTTAATTCCCCGAGGCTTACCTCGAATTTTTAAAAGTATTTTCCAATTCATACCTCGTGGGCTTGCCCCGAAGTTTTTGATTTTATAACCGTTCCTTTAAATAGGGAGCAGTATAGGATTTTTTGTTTTTAGCCACTTCCTCAGGTGTTCCTTCAGCAATAAGATAGCCACCTGTTTCACCACCCTCAAGACCAAGGTCAATAACATAGTCGGCACACTTTACAAGGTCCATATTATGTTCAATCACAATGATGGAATGCCCCTTTTCTATTAAAGCGTTAAAGGATTTCAATAATTTCTGAATATCGTGAAAATGCAAACCTGTGGTAGGTTCATCAAAAATAAACAGGGCCTTATCTTTGCTAATTCCCTTTACAAGAAAGGAGGCCAGTTTTATTCGTTGGGCTTCTCCACCTGAAAGTGTAGAAGAACTTTGTCCCAGTTGAACATATCCCAGACCCACATCCTGAAGGGGCTTTAATTTGTTGGTTATCTTTTTCTCCCCATTATCCTGAAAGAATTCAACAGCCTCATCAATGGTCATTTTAAGAATGTCATCGATGTTCTTTTCAGCGAATTTCACTTCCAACACTTCTTTTTTAAAGCGTTTTCCATTACAGGTTTCACATTCCAAATGCACATCGGCCATGAACTGCATTTCGATGGTTACTTCACCTTCACCTTTACAGGTTATACACCTTCCGCCATCAACATTGAAGGAGAAATGTTTCGGTTTAAAATTCCTTATATCGGATAATTTCTGATTCGCGAATAAATTTCGGATATCGTCATAGGCCTTGATATAAGTAACCGGATTGGAACGCGAAGAACGCCCAATTGGATTCTGATCTACAAACTCGATGGAAGTGGTCGCCTTAAAATTCCCGTCAATTTTAGAAAATTGTCCGGCTTTTTCTCCGAAACCTCCAATTTCCTTTAACATTGCAGGATAAAGTATCTTTTTAACCAACGTACTTTTTCCACTTCCTGAAACTCCGGTTACGGCGGTAAAAACACCCAGGGGAAATTTTACGTCAATATTTTTTAAATTGTTTTCCCGTGCTCCAAAGATCCCGACATATTGTTTTGAGGTACGACGGGTTTTGGGAGTTTCAATACGCATGGTATTATTCAAATATTTCGCGGTGAGGGAATCAGATTTCAGGATCTGTTTGTAGGTTCCCTGGGCTACTAATTCTCCCCCATGAATTCCTGCTTCCGGACCAATATCAATAATCTCATCGGCCGCTTTCATAATATCCTCATCATGCTCCACCACAATTACCGTATTTCCAAGATCCCGCAAATCCTTTAAAACCTCAATAAGCCTTTTAGTGTCCCGCGGATGCAGTCCTATGGAAGGTTCGTCCAGAATATACATAGAACCCACTAAACTGCTTCCCAGGGAAGTGGCAAGATTGATCCTTTGGGACTCCCCCCCGGAAAGTGAATTGGATTTTCGGTTTAAGGTGAGATAGTCCAATCCCACATTGGAAAGAAACTGCAAACGATTGCGAATCTCTGTTAGCAGGCGTTTGGCTATTTGTGTATCAGTTTCATTTAAGGAAAGCTCACTAAAAAATGCACGGACTTTATTGAGAGGTTTTTCAACAAGATCTGTAATAGTTGCTCCGCCAATTTTCACATAATTGGTTTCAGGCCTAAGTCGTTTTCCTTTACAAAGAGAACATTTGGTTTTTCCCCGATATCTGGAAAGCATCACCCGGTTCTGAATTTTATATGCCTTGGATTCCAGAAATTCAAAAAAGGAATTAAGACCTTCAAAATACTCATTCCCTGTCCATATCAACTCTTTTTGCACTTCAGAAAGTTCGAAAAATGGTTTATGGATTGGGAAGTCGAATTTATGGGAATTGTTTACCAATTGATCCCGATACCAACTCATACTTTCCCCGCGCCAGGGGAAAATGGCATTCTCATATACAGACAATGCGGTATTTGGAATTACAAGATCTGCATCAATTCCTATTACATCCCCGTAACCTTCACATCTTGGGCAAGCACCATACGGATTATTAAAGCTGAAAAGATGCGGATTTGGTTCCTGAAAAGTTATTCCGTCAAGTTCAAATTTATTGCTGAATTGTCTCGTTTTAGCATCGGAAAGACTTTCGATAAACAATTCTCCTTTTCCTTCAAAAAATGCGGTTTGTGTGGCATCTGCCAGCCGGTTATAAAAATTTTCCTCATTTTTGGTAACTATCCTGTCCACAACCAGGGAGATATCTTTTTCCTTTAATTTGGACAGATCGGCTTCATCGATTCTAACAACCTTTTCTATAACTTTAATTCGGCTGTAGCCTTGTTGAAGTAACACCTTCAGCTTTTCTTCCAGAGTTCTTCCTTCTTCCAAATGAACAGGGGAGAGGAGCAGCAATTTTTCACCTTCAGGAAAGAGTTTTATATACGAGATAACATCGGTAACAGTATCTTTTTTAACTTCATCCCCTGAAACTGGAGAATATGTTTTCCCAATCCTGGCAAAAAGCAATTTTAGGTAATCGTAAATTTCAGTAGAAGTACCAACCGTTGAACGGGGATTGGTAGAATTCACTTTTTGTTCAATGGCAATAGCTGGAGCAATTCCTTTTATATAATCTACTTTCGGCTTATTTAATCTACCCAAAAATTGCCGGGCGTAGGATGATAAGCTTTCCACATATCTACGTTGACCTTCGGCATAAAGCGTGTCAAAAGCCAAACTGGATTTCCCCGATCCGGAAAGCCCGGTGATTACAACGAGTTTGTTGCGGGGGATGATAACATCAATATTTTTTAAATTATGAAGTTTCGCTCCCTTAATTATAATATTTTCTTTCGGATTTACGCTTGAAATATCTACAGCCATTTAATATTTTTATCCCTCATAGAGGGTTTAATTGCCCGAGGTTTCCCCCGAATTTTTAAAAGTATTTTTCAAATCATACCCTTTGGGCTTGCCCCAGAGTTTTTGATGAATGCAAAGGTAATCAATAAGCTGCAGTGTAAAAAGTGAACAATATTCGTTAGTTATGTTAAAAAATTTTTGCCGATTTTTGCCGATGTTAAAAATATGTTGCTATATTTGGACTTTCAACGGATATTCTAAAAATCTATTGCCTATTGTATAAAGTTACTTTTTAAGTTAAAAAAAACCTAACCCAAAGGTGTCCCCGGATACCTGACTAAAGTAACTAATATGGATAAAACAAAGGCAACTGATGCTACCTTAGTAAGCACCTATATTCAAGGTGATGAGAATGCTCTCTCAATTTTAATTACCCGACACCAACACAGGATTTACAGTTTTATTTATTCCAAAGTTTATGATAAGGATGTTGCTGAAGATGTTTTTCAGGACACTTTTATCAAGGTAATTAATACGCTCAAAAAAGGCAAATATAATGAAGAAGGGAAATTCCTTCCCTGGGTAATGCGTATCGCTCACAATTTAGTGATCGATTATTTCAGAAAAAACAAACGGATGCCCAAGTTTGAGAACAGTGGAGATTTCAATATTTTTTCGGTTCTAAGCGACGGCGATCTAAATGTTGAAACACAACTTATCAAGGATCAAATTGAGTGTGATGTTCAGGAATTGATAAAGGAATTGCCGGCCGATCAACTTGAGGTTTTAACAATGCGTATCTATAAGGATATGAGTTTTAAGGAAATTTCTGAACGTACCGGAGTGAGCATTAATACGGCTTTAGGTCGCATGAGGTATGCACTTATAAACCTTAGAAAAATTATTGAAAAACATCAGCTTATTTTAACAAATTAAATTTGAAATAAAACAGGAATATAATCGTTCTCCATTAAACCAATTTAAAGTTTACCTAAATGGAGAACCTTTACACTAAAATTCCGAAAGGAGAACAATTAAACCGTTTGAACCCTACAAAAGAGACCATTCAATTTCTTTTAAATTATTCGAAAGCTTTACACATTTCAGAATATGATGTGATGCAGTTTGAAGTGATTTTAAATTAATTAGATTAGAAAAGAGCTTTTTTGATCCGTGTTATTATTGAATTAATAGCACTGAGCCACAATTTATTTTATGATCCAGAGATGATTTAAAATCATCCTGGATCATTTTTTTTGGAAGATCAGCCCCTCAACCCCCGAAGGGGAGCAAAATAAATAATCTGATGATTTGTTTGATATGTTTTTGTTATTTGGTTTGTTTCCATCGCAGTAGATCCATTTTCCCCTTCCGTCTTTTGTCTCTTTTCTATTCTCTTTTTTGTCTTGTTTCTACATTCTTCCCCGATAGCTTTGTAGTTGACTCTTTCTTTTGGATCGTTCCTCAGCTAATTTTTAACCGCAAGGGCGCAAAGGAAAACGCAAATGCCGCAGAGGGTGAAATAGTGAAGGAGTGTTTTTTGTTTCCTGTTTTCCCCAAGTCCCTTTTTCTCCACGTCCCCAAGTCTTTTTTTTTGATTTGGATTACGGATTCTTTTTTTTTAACCGCAAGGGCGCAAAGGAAAACGCAAAGGCCGCAGAGGGTGAAATAGTGAAGGAGTGTCTTTTGTTTCCTGTTTTCCCCAAGTCCCTTTTTCTCCACGTCCCCAAGTCTTTTTTTTTGATTTGGATTACGGATTCTTTTTTTTTAACCGCAAGGGCGCAAAGGAAAACGCAAAGGCCGCAGAGGGTGAAATAGTGAAGGAGTGTCTTTTGTTTCCTGTTTTCCCCAAGTCCCTTTTTCTCCACGTCCCCAAGTCTTTTTTTAATTTGGATTACGGGTTCTTTTTTAACGAGTTTGTTAATATTCAATAAAATGCTTAAAATACCGGCATTTACTTTTTTGATTTATAATACTCAGTTAGAACGGTTTTTCTGCCAATGGTACTGGTGATAATATCTTTATCAATATCCCATCCACGTGCAGGAGAATATTGCCTTGCATAGTAAATAATTTGAAGATGTAAGAGATTCCATAATTCCTTTGGAAAAAGCCTTTTTGCATCTGCTTCAGTTTGAACTACGTTTTTTCCATTGCTCAAATTCCATCGGTACATCAATCTGTGAATATGTGTATCTACAGGAAATGCCGGAATATTAAATGCCTGTGACATTACTACGCTGGCTGTTTTATGGCCTACAGCGGGAAGGGATTCCAGAGCGTCAAAATCGGCGGGCACTTCCCCATTGTACTTATCTATTAAAATATGAGATAAACCAAAAATCCCTTTGGATTTCATAGGAGAAAGCCCAACCGGTTTTATGATGGCCCTTATTTCTTCTACAGATAATTTTATCATTTGATATGGATTATCGGCGATATCGAATAAAATTGGGGTGATTTGATTTACTTTTTTATCGGTGCTTTGGGCTGAAAGCAATACTGCAATCAATAATGTATAAGGATCTTTATGATCTAAAGGGATTGGAACCTCCGGAAAAAGCGCATTTAACGTATCTATAACAAATTGTACCTTTTCCTGTTTGTTCATTATTCATACTTTTATGCAAAAGTACTTAATTATGACAAAATTAAAAGCAGGAGATAAAGCTCCTGAATTTTCAGCAAAAGATCAGGATGGAAATACAGTAAAATTATCAGATTTTAAAGGAAAAAAACTGGTGGTGTTCTTTTATCCAAAAGCCAGTACGCCGGGTTGTACTGCGGAAGCTTGCAACCTCCGGGATAACTGGGAGCAATTTCAGGAAAAAAATTATGCAATTTTAGGTGTAAGTGCCGACAGCCAGAAAAAACAGCAAAATTTTAAAAATAAATACGAGTTGCCTTTTCCGCTTTTAGCCGATGAGGATAAAGAGGTTATTACCGCTTTTGGCGTTTGGGGTCCTAAAAAATTTATGGGAAAGGAATATGACGGAATCAATAGAACTACCTTCATTATTGATGAAGAGGGGAAGATTGAAGAAGTTATAGAGAAGGTTAAAACCAAAGACCACACAGCTCAAATTCTGTAATTACATGATTTGTTTTTGATTTAAAATCAAGTCTTAATTCTTGCAGTTACGCCAAAGGCGTAACGGTCCTTATTCTTTACCGGACATTACTTATCTAAAAATTCAACACGTTGGATGGTAGCTGTTACTTCACAGTTTTCAATTTGTAATTCAAGCTTGTTGGATTCTATTTCCCCTGAAACAAAATAGATATTACAGGGTTCTTTATCAGTTTGGCTTTTTCCGAAGTTTACATTTCCATCTTCCAGGATGGTATTAACAACAGTTGTGTCGATATTATTTGATTCAAAAAAGCGGTAGGCTTCTTCTAAATACACCCTGTCTTTTATCCGAATATTTTTTAAGGTTCTTGCAGTGGGTGAATAATCGCAGGAGGCTCTTTTTCCGCCCAAAAAGAAAATAAGAATTATAATCCCTGCTATAAGGCCAATGGAGAAAAAGGCGAATCTTTTTAATAAATTCATGTAATGCTTAAAATTTTGAAAAAAACCATCCCAGAACTATATCGGTAAGGCTTGAATATTTATTTAAAATTTAAAAGATCAGTAGATTGATATCCCGGTAAGAAAGATCAAACCAATCTGCTATGGATTTGTTGGTTAAAATCCCGTGGTAAAAGTACAACCCATTTCGTAAACCTTTATCAAATCTTAGTGTATTTTCCAATCCGCCTTCCTCTGCAATGTGCAAAAGGTAAGGAGTGAAAATATTGCTGATGGATATTGAGGAGGTTTTTGCATACCTGGAAGGAATGTTAGGTACACAATAATGTATTACTCCGTGCTTCGTAAAAATAGGTTTGTCATGCGTTGTAATTTCACTGGTTTCTATACAACCTCCCATATCTATACTCACATCTATAATAACAGCACCTTTTTTCATGGTTTGCACCATATCGTCTGTAACAAGAACAGGGGAGCGGTTTGTGCCGCGTACCGCTCCTATTAATACATCACAACGTTTTAAGGACTTGCCCAGGTTTTTTGGCTGAATGGTGGAGGTATATAAAGTATGTCCAATATTTGTTTGAATATTCCGAAGTTTGGTTAGGCTGCTGTCAAATACTTTTACATTGGCACCCAGCCCAACAGCCGATCTTGCTGCAAATTCCCCAACAGTTCCGGCACCTAAGATCACAACTTCTACAGGGGGAACGCCACTTATGTTTCCAAACATCAGCCCGTTTCCCTCGGCATTATTGCTCATGATCTCCGATGCGATCAAAACCGAAGCAGTTCCGGCTATCTCGCTTAAAGCACGAACAGCAGGATAGGTCCCGTCCGGATCCTGGATAAATTCGAAAGCCAGGGCGGTGATTCTTTTTGTGGCGAGTTTCTGAAAATATTCCTTACACTGGGTTTTTAATTGTAAAGCCGAAATAAGGATTGTTTGAGGATTGATCATTTCCAGCTCCTCGATAGAGGGTGGCTCAATTTTTAGGATGGTAGGGCAGGAAAACACCTTTTTGGTGTCTTTGGTGATTTCTGCACCTGCATCAGAATAGTCTTTATCGGTAAACCGGGCATATTTCCCTGCATCGCTTTCTATCATTACCCTGTGTCCGTGGGCAGTTATGGCCGCAACGGCATCCGGGGTTAGGCACACCCGTTTCTCCTGGTAGGAGGTTTCCTTTGGAATACCTATAAACAGGTCTCCCTTGTTCTTAAATATCTCTAGAGTTTCTTCCTGGGGAAGCAATTGCTCCCTGGTAAAAGGGTAGGTTTGTTTGGTCATGCCGGAAAGTTGTTAAAGACTTAAATTACAACATTTTTCAGCAAATATATATGGAATATTTTGAATTAGAGTTTCCGGTAGTAATCTTCGGTGGGTTCATTGGCCAAAGCAGGATTTTGCTGACGGAACAATTCCAGTTCTTTTTCTTCATTTGTAGACATACTTTTGGTAAAAACCGAAACATCCGTTTCATTTAGTTCGCTAAGATCGATGTCATAAATACGATCAAATATTTTTATTCTTACAAAATAAATAATGAACATTATTAAAATAAAAAATGGAGCCAAATATAACAAACCATCAGTATCCATTATAATTACATTTAAATAGGCATCCTGATAAAATGCGGAGAAAAGTTGAAATCCGTACATAATAGTAGGAATTAAAATCGCATGATACCACCAGTGTTTACAAGTGAAAAACCAAATTAGCAATAAAAATAAAGGAGTTATTTTCCCTAAGTAAGTCCAGGCTGCAGTCAAAACATTTTCATAATATTTACTTTCGTAGGTAAAAAAAGAATTTTCCCAAACGGGTCCGTCTGGGAAAATTTCATATAAATAAAATATATAAGGTGAAAATGCTATTAAAAAGGCTATTATACTACCCGTGAGCAGGAACCTTGATGGTCCGTCTATCAACTGCTTGTTCTTTGACTTGGTCATTATCACTGTTGTTTTCTGTTGTTGAAGTTACAAAAAAAGATGCTCCAAAGATTGCAGCTGCGAAAAGTATTGCTTTAATTTTCATAATGTAAAGGTTTTATATTAGTAGTTCGTTTTGAATTCTGAAACAAACCTATATTAATATAAAACACTTACACTAACGACATTAATCGTATCTTTGCACCCTTTTTAAAGCAAATAGTAGCTTGTATTTTAAACAATTTTACTTGTCAAAAATAAGCTAAAAATCAACATCTTCCGTTGAGCAACTAAAATAATAATTTCCTTACTTTCACATACACAAAATTTGTAATATTTTTCTTACATTTTATCGTTCGCCGAAATTCAGAGCTAATCAGGATTAATTAACAAAACTTTAACTTTCGTTGCACTTCATTTTCTACCAGAATTTCCACTTTTTGGGTAGGGTAATCCAGAAATTTTTCAATTTTCTGCGGCCATTCAATAAATTTCCAGGATTCGGTATTGAGATAATCTTCAATTCCCATATCCAGTACTTCGTTTTCATCCTCAATTCGATAAAAATCGAAATGAAGGATCTTGCCTTGATCAAAATGATATTCGTTAACCAATGAGAAAGTGGGGCTGGAGGCAGCGTCTTCGGCACCCAGGGCTTTAACAAGCGCTTTGATGAGGGTGGTTTTTCCGGCCCCCATCTCCCCGTAAAAAAGCAGTGTTTTGCTTTTTACTTCGGAAAGTAATTGCACAGCAACACTATCAATTTCTGACAGCTCGTAGGTCAAGGTCATTAATTATTCGATTTTTGGCTTTGTAAAGATATGTAATTATTTATTACCTAGGGGATAAGCATACAAACGGAATGATCATTTCCTCCATAGAAACCCCTCCATGCTGGTAGGTATTCCTGAAATAATTCACATAGTAATTATAATTGTTTGGATAGGCAAAAAACATATCTCCTTTGGCAAAAATATAGGAGCTGCTCATATTAATAGTGGGTAAGTGAATTGATTTTGGATCTTTTGCTGCCAGAACATCTTTATTTTCATAGGTAAGACTCCTTCCGGTTTTGTAGCGTAAATTTAAACTGGTATTTTTGTCTCCTATTACCTTAGAAGGTGTTTTTACGTTAATTGTGCCATGGTCTGTGGTAAGAATTAATTTGAAACCAAGTTGCTGCGCCTGCTGAATAATTTCCAGCAACGGGGAATTCCTGAACCAACTTTGGGTAAGGGATCTGTAGGATTTATCATTGGAAGCCAATTCCTTGATTACTTCCATTTCGGTTTTGGAATGCGACAGCATATCCACAAAATTATAAACTACTACCGTAAGATCATTATTTTTTTGAGATCGGAAATTTTCCACCAATCGTTTTCCGGCTTTTAAACTGGTGATCTTGTGATATTCATATTTTATATCCAGTCCCAATCGTTTTAATTGCGATTCCAGAAATTCTGCTTCGTGAAGATTTTTCCCTCCCTCTTCAGTATCATTAAGCCAGTACTGCGGGAATAACTTTTCCATTTCACTTGGCATTAAACCTGAAAATATCGCATTTCTGGCGTATTGGGTCGCTGTTGGAAGAATGCTGAAAAAGGCAAATTCTTCAGTCTTTTTATAATAGTTATTGATGGTTGGTTCAAAAGATTTCCATTGATCATACCTCATATTATCAACTACCACAAGCAAGGTTGGTTGCTCTTTGCTCAATTCCGGAACTATTTTGGTTTTAAATAGGGTATGGGACATAATAGGTGCATCTGCACCTTTTTCAAACCATTCAGGATAATTCTTGTCTATAAATTTACAAAACTGATTATTGGCTTCGAGTTTTTGAGATTCCAGAATCTCAAACATTCCGCTATCTTCGATGGTTTCCAGTTGAAGCTCCCAATATATCAATCGTTGATAGAGTTCTGCCCAACCTTCATAGGAATTAATCGCCGACATATCCATTGCGATTTTTCGGAATTCCTGCTGATAATTGGAAGTGGTTTTTTCAGTGATCAATCGGGAATGGTCCAGGTTTTTTTTCAGACTCAGCAGAATCTGATTCGGATTCACCGGCTTTATCAAATAATCGGCGATCTTGGAACCTATTGCGTCTTCCATAAGATATTCCTCTTCACTTTTGGTGATCATCACAATGGGAATATCTGCATGCTTCTCCTTTATTTCAAACAAGGTTTCCAGGCCGGTAAGACCCGGCATATTTTCGTCCAGAAAAACAATGTCGAAATTTTCTTTTTCAATTTTTTCAATGGCTTCCATCCCGCTTCTGCAGGTGGTTACTTTATAGTTTTTGGATTCCAGAAAAATGATATGTGGTTTAAGCATATCAATTTCATCATCTGCCCAAAGTATCTTGATTTCATTCATTTATAATATTTTTGGAAGCCTTTGGAAATGGTATAAATTTTATTTTCAAAAGACTTTGATTTTACATTTGTCCTCAATGGACTTCAGTTATGTATATTTGTTTTAAAATAAAAGGATTTAAGCTTGGCGAATAGAACTAAACTCAAAATATTTAATGATCCAATTTACGGTTTTATTACCATTCCCAGCGAACGTATCTTTAAGATTATTGCACATCCTTTTTTTCAAAGACTGCGCCGTATTTCCCAAATGGGATTATCCTATTTGGTTTATCCGGGAGCCCATCATACAAGATTTCACCATGCACTGGGTGGGTTGCACCTAATGCAAAAAGCCATCGAAATACTTCGTTTTAAAGGAGTTCCAATTTCCGAAGAGGAGGAAGAGGCGCTTCATATAGCAATTTTACTGCATGATATAGGACACGGACCTTTTTCTCATGCAATGGAACACAGTATCGTTGAGGGGGTTTCCCATGAGCGTATTTCATTGCTTTTTATGGAGGAATTGAATGCCGAATTTAACCAAAGTTTAACGCTTGCAATTGAAATATTTAAAGGAAGCTATCATCGTAAATTTATGAATCAGTTGGTGTCGAGTCAGCTTGACATGGACAGGCTGGATTATCTTAAACGCGATAGTTTTTATACCGGTGTTCCCGAAGGGAATATTAACAGCGAGCGTATAATAACAATGCTTCACGTGGCAGATAATCATTTGGTGATAGAGGAAAAAGGGATTTATTCTGTAGAGAAATTCCTGGTTGCCAGAAGATTGATGTATTGGCAGGTTTATTTACACAAAACCGGAGTAGCGGCCGAACAGTTACTGATACGTGTTTTGAAAAGAGCCAAAGAATTGATGTCCGCGGGCGTAGATTTACCTTGCAGTCCCGCACTAACTTATTTTTTAAAAAACAAAATAGTGCTGGAAGACTTTAATTCAGCTACCTTAAAAATATTTTCTAAGCTGGATGATTATGATATTATTTCAGCGATGAAATTATGGGTGGACCAGGAAGATTTTGTTTTACGAAATCTTTGTGAAATGATATTAAACAGGGATCTTTTAAAAGTAAAACTGAAAAAGAAGCCCATTGATAAAAAAAGGATACAAAAACATATTCAGGCGGTTCAAAAAAAATATAAGCTGTCTGCTGAAGAAGCTGAATATTTCGTTTTTAGCGGAGACATCACAAATGTTGCCTATTCCAGCGGAACAGATAAAATTCAGATCCTGCACAAAAACGGAAAAACCAGTGATGTAGCAATAGCTTCAGATCAATTAAATTTAAAAGCCCTGTCTGTGCCGGTTATAAAATATTTTATCTGTTACCCAAAGACAAAACATTAATTCATTTTTTTTTACTTTTGCCAGAATGAAATTTAAAGCTAAACAAATAGCCGAAATAATAGAAGGTACGGTTGACGGGAATCCGGAAGCCGAAGTTTTTGAATTGGCAAAAATTGAAGATGCCACGGAAGGGTCATTGACTTTTTTAAGCAATCCTAAATATAACTCATACATATATTCAACAAGTGCTTCAATAACGATCGTTAAAGAGGACTTTCATTTTGAAGAAAAAATAAGCACAACTTTAATTCGGGTAAAAGATCCATACAAGGCTTTTTCCACCTTACTTGAATATTACAACCAGGTGAAGTTAAATAAGAGTGGTATTGAAGAACCTAATTTTATTTCAGATTCTGCAGAGTATGGTGAAAATTTTTACCTGGGTGCTTTTACCTATCTTGGCAAGAATGTAAAGGTAGGGAATGATGTTAAGATTTATCCGAATTGTTATATCGGTGATAATGTTGTTATTGGCGACAACACCTTGATTTTTGCCGGGGTAAAGATCTATTCTGAAACGGTGATAGGAAATGAATGTGTGTTGCATGGAGGAGTTGTTATTGGAGCTGATGGATTTGGATTTAATCCTGATGATAGTGGAGAATACAGTAAAGTGCCGCAAATAGGAAATGTTATTATAGAAGATAAAGTAGATATTGGAGCTGGAACCACCATAGATCGCGCTACTTTAGGATCTACAATTATAAGAAAAGGAGTTAAGCTGGATAATCAAATCCAGATCGCGCATAATGTTGAAATTGGCGAAAATACTGCAATAGCAGCACAAACAGGGATCGCCGGATCAACCAAAATAGGTAAGAACTGCCTTATTGGCGGCCAGGTAGGTATTGCGGGACATCTCACTATTGGGGACCGCGTTAAAGTACAGGCGCAATCTGGTATAGGTAAAAATATTCAGGATGATGAAATAGTGCAGGGTTCTCCCTCTTTTGGATATGGAGATTTCAATAAATCCTATGTGCATTTTAAAAATCTGCCAAAAATAATAGACAGATTAAATCAATTAGAAAAAAAATACAAGAATGGCTGAAAACCTTTCCAAACAGCAAACCATTAAAAAAGAAGTTTCCTTAACAGGCGTAGGACTTCACACAGGCAAAGAGGTTACTCTCACCTTTAAACCGGCTCCCGCAAATACCGGGTATATTTTTAAAAGAATCGATCTTGAAAACCAACCGGAAATTGAAGCAGATGTTAATTATGTAGTCAATACCCAAAGGGGAACCAATCTGGAAAAAAACGGAGTGAGTATTCAAACTTCAGAACATGTTTTGGCGGCCTGTGTGGGTCTTGAGATCGACAATGTTATTTTGGAGCTCAATGCTTCTGAACCTCCCATTATGGATGGTTCATCAAAGTTTTTTGTACAGGCTTTAGAGGAAGCTGGAATTGAAGTTCAGCAGGAAGATAGAAATGAATTTGAAATCACTGAAATTATTTCATATAAAGATGAAAAAACAGGAAGTGAGATTATTATAATGCCCTGTGAAAACTACCAGGTTACTGCCATGGTAGATTTTGGAACAAAAGTACTGGGAACTCAAAATGCGTCCATTCAGAACATATCCGAATTTAAGAGTGAAATTTCAAATGCACGAACTTTTAGTTTTCTTCATGAAATTGAAACTTTACTGGAGCATGGACTAATAAAAGGAGGAGATTTAAACAATGCCATCGTTTATGTAGATAAGGAGTTAAATCCTGAGACTATGGAAAAATTAAGGGCTGCCTTTAAAAAAGATAACATTTCGGTGAAACCCAATGGAATTCTTGATAATCTTACTTTGCACTATCCAAATGAAGCTGCAAGACATAAATTACTGGATGTAATAGGAGATCTTGCGCTTGTAGGAACAAGGTTAAAGGGGAAAGTGATTGCTAATAAGCCTGGGCACCAGGTTAATACGGAATTTGCAAAAAAACTGGCAAAGCATATCAAGGCTGAAAGACGCAATAATATGCCTAGGATCGATTACAGCAAGCCACCTTTAATGGATGTTAACGACATCATGGATATATTGCCACACCGGGCTCCATTTTTGTTGGTGGATAAAATCTATTCTCTAACCGAGAGTTGTGTTGTTGGAATGAAAAATGTGACTATGAATGAGCCTTTCTTTGTAGGACATTTTCCAGGAAAACCGGTTATGCCCGGAGTTTTAATGGTAGAGGCTATGGCTCAAACCGGAGGGATTCTGGCACTTAAATCGGTCCCGGATCCTGAAAACTATCTCACATTTTTTATGAAAATAGATAATGTGAAATTCAAACAACAGGTAGTTCCCGGAGATACTTTAATATTTAAACTGGAATTGCTTGCTCCCATTAGACGTGGAATTTGTCAGATGCAGGGATATGCTTATGTAAATGGAAAACTGGTTACAGAGGCTATTTTAATGGCCCAAATTGTTAAATCTAAAAATGTTTAAATGAATCAACCTTTAGCATATGTCCATCCCGGAGCTAAAATTGCGAAAAATGTAGTTATTGAGCCTTTTTCCACGATACATAACGATGTGATCATTGGAGAAGGCACATGGATTGGTTCTAATGTGACCATAATGGAAGGTGCCAGAATTGGAAAAAATTGCAATATTTTTCCCGGAGCAGTTATATCGGCTATTCCCCAGGATAAGAAATTTAACGATGAAGAAACCACCACGGTAATTGGTGATAATACAACCATTCGGGAATGTGTGACCATTAACCGTGGAACCAAAGACAGGATGAAAACCATTATTGGGAAAAACTGCTGGATCATGGCATACTGTCATATAGCGCACGACTGTATTGTTGGAGATAATTGCATATTTTCAAATAATAGTACCCTTGCGGGACACGTAAATATTGGAGATTATGTGATATTAGCAGGAATGACAGCAATCCAACAGTTTTGCAGTATTGGGAATCACGCTTTTGTAACCGGAGGTTCTCTGGTTAGAAAGGATGTTCCGCCATTTGTAAAAGCAGGTAGGGAACCCTTAAGTTATGTGGGAATAAACTCTATAGGATTAAGAAGAAGAGGTTTTACTACCGAAAAAATAAGGGAAATACAGGATATTTTTAGAATTTTATATCAAAAAAATTACAACAACTCCCAGGCAGTTGCTATTATTGAAGCTGAAATGCAGGCAACAGCAGAACGTGATGAAATACTGGAATTCATAAAGAATTCGCAGCGTGGAATTATGAAGGGATATATAGGTTCCAATTAAAATTAAAACAATGGCAAGTACAAGTGATATCAGAAATGGATTGTGTATCAGATACAATCACGACATTTACAAAATAATTGAATTTTTGCACGTAAAACCGGGAAAAGGTCCTGCTTTTGTTAGAACCAAAATGAAAAGTGTAACTACAGGTAAAGTCTTGGATAACACTTTTTCCGCAGGGCACAAAATTGAAGATGTACGTGTGGAAACACATAAATTTCAGTTTTTATATAATGATGGGGAATTCTATCATTTTATGAATGTGGATGATTATACCCAAATCAGACTTTTGGAAAACGTACTGGATATGCCACAGCTCTTAAAAGAAGGAGAAGTGGTGACCATTTTAATCAATACAGAAGATAACATGCCGTTATCGGTAGAGTTGCCAGCAAGCGTAATCCTTGAAGTAACCCATACAGAGCCTGGAGTAAAAGGCAATACTGCTACCAATGCGTCAAAACCTGCAACCCTTGAAACGGGAGCAGAAGTAAATGTGCCTCTTTTTATAAATGAAGGTGATAAAATTCGCATTGAAACTGAAAAAGGAACATACAAAGAAAGAATTAAAGAGTAAAAACATTGCAGGAATAGGAAATCATGTCCAGTCCTGCTTTTAATTTTTAGCTTTTATATAGAAAAGAATGAAATTTCCACAAAAACATACGCTTCAGCAAATAGCAACGATTATTTCCTCGGAATATGTTGGCGATCCTGAATTTCCTATAGAAGGAATGAATGAAATCCATGTGGTAACTCATGGCGATATTGTTTTTGTAGATCATCCCAAATATTACGATAAGGCACTAAAATCGGCTGCTTCTGTTATATTGATCAATAAAGAAGTGCCATGTCCGGAAGGAAAAGCCTTGTTAATATCAAATGATCCCTTTAGTGATTTTAATAAGTTAACCGATTATTTTCGTCCTTTTCAACCGGTTTCGGGTCCTATTTCTGAAACTTCAAAAATTGGAAAAAATACAATTGTTCAGCCTAATTCTTTTATAGGAAATAACGTGCACATTGGAGATAACTGCCTAATCCATTCCAACGTGAGTATTTACGACAATACCATTATTGGAAATAATGTGATTATTCACGCCGGGACCGTTTTAGGAGCCGATGCATTTTATTATAAGACCAGGCCTGAGGGATTCGATAAATTGAAATCGGGAGGACGGGTTGTGATAGATCACGATGTTGAAATAGGGGCATTATGCACAATAGACAAAGGCGTTTCCGGCGATACTTTTATAGGGGCGGGAACTAAGCTCGATAATCAGGTGCAAATTGGTCATGACACCATTGTTGGAAAAAAATGCCTGATAGCTTCACAAACCGGAATCGCAGGCTGTGTAATTATTGAGGACGAAGTTACCATTTGGGGCCAGGTGGGAATAAGAAGTGATATTCGTATCAGAAAAGGAACTATTATCCTGGCCCAGACGGGAGTTTCTAAGGATACAACTGAAAACACCCGTTATTGGGGAACTCCGCACGGAGAAGCCAGGACTAAATTAAAGGAATATGCCGCCGTGAAGAAACTTCCCGGTATAATCGATAAAATGAAATAGCCTTATGAGTAGCAGTATCAAAAAAATAGTCAAAGAATTTTATACCAGTAATTTTTATAAAAACCCGGAGGATGTGAAATTTTATTTACACCCTGACGCGGAGCTATTCTGGAACAGCAGTGCAGGGTTTAATAAAATGAATTTTCAGGATATTCTGGATATGAGTGCCGAAATGGCCAAATCTTTCCATTTTTTAAGAGCAGAGATAAGTCATTTATTACGAGACAAAGATGATGTAACTATCCGTTTAACCTATCATGTGAAAACAGTAGAAAATCCTGATGAAGAAATTCCTATGGCTCATTTCATTGCGATATGGAAAATTAAGGACGGTAAATTATTCAAAGGCTATCAAATAAGTCAGCCTGCAGATGAAACTCCTGAGAATTTAAGCTCTTTTATGGCAACAAATTTTTAAAAAGCCTTTAGGGTTTATATATAAAAACTTACTTTTGTGTCGCAAAAAAATCAACAATAACTATGAGTGTTTTAGTAAATAAAGATTCAAAAATAATCGTTCAGGGATTTACCGGAAGTGAAGGTACTTTTCACGCTGAACAAATGATAGAATATGGTACAAACGTCGTAGGTGGTGTTACTCCCGGAAAAGGCGGGCAATCTCATCTTGACAGGCCTGTTTTTAACACAGTTTCTGAAGCTGTAAAAGAAACCGGTGCCGATGTTTCTATAATTTTTGTTCCGCCTGCATTCGCGGCAGATGCGATTATGGAATCTGCAGATGCAGGGATCAAGGTTATAATTACAATTACCGAAGGTATTCCGGTAGCGGATATGATCAAGGTAAATCAATATATTAAAAATAAGGATTGCAGATTAATAGGACCTAATTGCCCAGGAGTAATTACCCCGGGTGAAGCTAAAGTTGGAATTATGCCAGGTTTTGTTTTCAAAAAAGGAACTGTAGGAATTGTTTCAAAATCAGGAACCCTGACCTATGAAGCTGCAGATCAGGTTGTAAAACAAGGTTTAGGGATCACTACGGCTATTGGAATTGGTGGAGACCCAATCATTGGAACTACCACAAAAGAAGCTGTTGAGCTTTTGATGAATGATGATGAAACCAAAATTATCGTAATGATTGGTGAAATTGGAGGTCAATTGGAAGCAGATGCGGCCCAATGGATAAAAGCAAACGGTAACAAAAAACCAGTTGTTGGATTTATAGCAGGTGAAACGGCTCCGGCAGGAAGAACAATGGGCCATGCAGGTGCAATTGTTGGTGGAAGTGAAGATACCGCTCAGGCTAAAAAAGCTATTTTAAGAGAAAACGGCATTCACGTTGTAGATTCTCCGGCAGAAATCGGTAAAAAAGTAGCTGAAATTTTAAAAGCATAAACTAAACTCAAATATTTTAGATTATAATCCTCCTTGATTACACTTAAACGGTAATTTCGGGAGGATTTTTTATTTTAAAGCCTTTGGCTTTTGTTATATTTGATTTCAGAAATTTTATTGTTCTCCGTTTGTTATTGGAACATATTAATACAATTAATCAGAATGAAACATCCTTGAGGATATAATTTCTCACACAAAAAAATGCTTATATGGCTGTTACTCCCGATAGCTACCGGGAGACCATGAAAAAACAATAAATATCTACTTATGAAATTATTAGAAGGAAAAAATGCGATCATAACCGGTGGAAGCCGCGGAATTGGAAAAGGAATTGCTCAGGTTTTTGCTAAACATGGTGCCAATGTTGCCTTTACCTACGCTTCTTCTGTAAATGCAGCAAATGAGCTGGAAGAAGAATTGAGTGAATTCGGAATAAAAGCCAAAGGTTATCAATCAAATGCTGCCGATTTTAAAGAATGCGAAGCACTTATAAAAGATGTAGCCGAAGATTTTGGCCAGATAGATATCGTGATTAACAACGCTGGAATTACCAAAGACAACCTTTTAATGCGAATGAGTGAGGAGGATTTTGACCAGGTAATTGAAGTGAACCTGAAATCTGTTTTTAATATGACCAAGGCTGTTCAAAAAACTATGTTGAAGCAACGCAGTGGAAGCATTATTAATATGAGTTCTGTAGTTGGGATAAAAGGAAATGCAGGCCAGTCAAATTATGCAGCTTCAAAAGCAGGAATAATAGGCTTTTCTAAATCGATGGCTTTAGAGTTGGGATCCAGAAATATTCGTACCAATGTTATTGCCCCGGGATTCATCGAAACTGAAATGACCGAAAAACTGGATGAGAAAACCGTTGACGGCTGGAGAGAGGCTATTCCGCTAAAACGCGGAGGAACGCCGGAAGATATTGCAAATGCCTGCGTGTTTTTAGGCAGCGAGCTAAGCAGCTACATAACAGGACAGGTAATCCAGGTAAATGGCGGAATGCTTACTTAATAATTTCAAAAAATGTCATTACCCACTGTCTTATTAATAGCCCTGGCTGCAATTTTTGCGCTGGGGTTTGTTTTTTTTAAATATTTCTCCGGAAATAAAAAACGCAGTGGGAATATATTTTTTCTGGCAGGTTTAAGATTTATAAGTGTTTTTTTACTGTTGCTGCTGCTTATAAATCCCAAAATTACACAACAATTGCTCGTGGTAGAAAAACCCTTGCTTTTAATCGCGGTAGACCAATCTGCTTCCATAGATCATATTGGGAGAGCAGACAGTGTTCAAGCCTACCTTGATTATTTGAGAGCTGATACGAAATTAAATGAAAAATTTTCCATAGAAACCTATGGCTTTGGCAGCGAAGCAGAACGGTTAGGAGAAGATTCCTTAAAATTCAATAGCCAGCAAACAAACATTTCCAGGTCTTTGAAGACCATGGGAAAATTAAATAGCTCAAAACAAGCAGCTTTGATATTGATCTCAGACGGAAATCAAACCGTTGGAGAGGATTTTCAATACCTTAAAACCGATAAAAATATAAATATCCTACCGGTCGTGGTAGGAGATACCACAACTCCTGTAGATTTATACATTTCCAATCTTAATGTCAATAAATATGCTTTTCTGAATAACAGGTTTCCGGTTGAAGTTGTTATCAATTATTCTGGAAAACAAACCATAACTAACAAATTTGAAATAAGATCCGGAAATACAGTGCTGTTTTCAAAGGAGGTGAATTTTGATGCAGAAAATAATTCAGAGATTATAACGACCACTTTACCGGCAACCAAGTTGGGCAGCAGTTTTTATACTGCGGAGATCTCCCCGATTGATTCTGAAAAAAACACCATCAATAATACCAGGAAATTTGGAGTTGAAGTAATCGATGAAAGAACATCGGTTTTAATCCTAAGCTCCATCGCACATCCGGATTTGGGGATGCTCAAAAAATCTATAGAATCCAATGAGCAACGCGAGGTGAAAATCGCCTATATAGGAAATTCCTTGGATTTAAATTTATCTAATTTTCAATTGGTAATCCTATATCAACCAAATAGTAAGTTTAAGGATGTTTTTGAAGCTATCAAAGCCGATGGTCTTAATAGTTTGCTGATTACAGGAACGGAAACAGATTGGACATTTCTTAATTCTGTTCAACAAAATTTCAGTAAAGATCCTACCTCACAAACTCAGGAAGTCTTCGCGAATTTCAATCAAAATTTTTCTGAATTTCAATTTGAAGATTTAGGGTTTAATAGGTTTCCACCTTTGGAAGATACGTTCGGGATCCTTAAATTCATGGATAGATCTTTTAGCCCGTTATTATTTCAAATACAGGAAGGCGTTCAAACCGATTTGCCATTATTGGCAGTGGCTGAAAAAAATTCTGTAAAACAGGCGGTGTTGTTTGGGGAGAATATCTGGAAATGGAGAGTTAAGTCGTACTTAGATTCCGGCTCATTTGAGCCATTCGATAATTTCACCGGTAAATTGGTGCAATATCTTGCCAGTACTAAAAAACGCGATCGCTTAAGCTTTGAGGTTGAACCCTTTTATCCTGAAAATGAACAGGTTCAAATCAGTGCTCAGTTCTTTGACGAGAATTACGGTTTTGATCCAATGGGAGAGGTAATTATCAAACTTGAAAATTCAGGTACAGGAACCATAATTGAGACCGGGATGTTATTGGATAGCAATCGCTATAAATTTGAAGCCGAGGATCTGGAACCTGGAGATTATAATCTGAGAATAACCGAACAACATACAGGTATTTCAAGGGTGGGAAGTTTTTCAATACTTGAATACAATGTGGAACAGCAGTTTTCTTCTGCAAATATTTTGAAACTTCAGGCCTTGGCCCAAAATAATGAATCGGCACTTTATTATTTAAATGACGGGACCTCTTTAAAAGAGCATTTACTTTCACAAGAAGCCTATGTATCTATACAGAAAAGCCATGAAAAAAATGTATCTTTGATAAATTGGAAATTTCTGCTCGCTTTACTTGTTTTATCTTTGGGTATCGAGTGGTTTTTGCGGAAATATTTCGGTTTTATTTAATAATTTTAAACATTTTTTTTATGGATAAGTTACCAAAAATTGGCTTGCCAATTTTATTTGCCGTAGTTGTATTAATAATCTTAATTGCAAAATCTACAGTTACCATCAATTCCGGAGAAGCCGGGGTATTATATAAAACCTTTGCAGATGGGGTTGTAACCAGTGAGCCACCTTTAGGGGAAGGATTTCATTTTGTAGCGCCCTGGAATAGAGTATTCGTCTATGAGGTTCGTCAGCAATCTCTTGATGAAAAAATGCAGGTTTTATCTTCCAACGGACTGGAAATTAATCTTGACGCAACCGTTTGGTTTCAGCCTTCATATGCCGATTTAGGGAAATTGCATCAGGAAAAAGGAGAAGCTTATATTCAGCGGGTTTTGCAACCGGCTATTCGTTCTGCAGCACGTAGTGTGGTAGGAAGATATATCCCGGAACAATTATATGCCAGCAAAAGAGAAGCGATCCAAAAAGAGATTTTTGATGAAACTCAAATCCTTTTAGCGCAGCAATATGTTCAGGTTAATGAAGTTCTTGTAAGAGACGTTTCCCTTCCTAAAACAATTAAAGATGCAATCGAAAGAAAACTGGGACAAGAGCAGGAATCTTTGGAATATGTGTTCCGATTGGAAAAAGCTGAAAAGGAGGCTGAAAGACAACGTATTGATGCCGAAGGTAAAGCTACAGCCAATAAGATTTTAAGCGCTTCCCTGAATGACCAGATTTTAAGGGAAAAAGGAATACAGGCAACAGTTGAGCTTGCAAAATCTCCTAACTCCAAAGTAGTTGTTATTGGCGGTGGTGATGGCGGAATGCCATTAATTTTAGGAAATAACTAAATTAGACAAAGCATAAATTTTCCAAAACTTCTTATTTTTGTAAAAAAAATATTAGATTTGTCAGGATAATGGAAAAAAATCAACTACATCATCATATTCAGTACTGCGCTCAGGCGAGGTGAATTTGATATGTAGTATTTTCAACATATTTTAAAACCCGTTTGAGCTACTCAAACGGGTTTTTTTTATTGTTTTAATTCGAAAAAAAATTAATAAATGAGCAACGAAAAATTACGAATCGCAATCCAAAAAAGCGGAAGGCTGAATGAAGATTCTATTCAAATTTTGAAAGATGCAGGAATTTCCATAGATAATGGAAAAGAGCAGTTAAAGGCATCATCAAGGAATTTTCCTTTGGAAGTATTATACCTTAGAAATGGGGATATCCCACAATACTTAAGAGATGGGGTTGTGGATATAGCCATCCTGGGTGAAAACGTACTTGTTGAAAAGGGGGATGATATTATAAAGGGCGAAAAACTAGGGTTTTCAAAATGCCGGGTTTCACTCGCCGTTCCCAAGTCCATGAAATACAGCAACATTAAGGATCTGGACGGTAAGAAAATCGCCACTTCCTATCCTAATACGGTAAATGCTTTTTTATCTGAAAAAGGTATTTCTGCGGAGCTTCATATCATAAACGGTTCTGTAGAGATAGCGCCCAGTATTGGTCTGGCAGATGCCATTTGTGATATCGTTTCAAGCGGAAGCACTTTATTTAAAAACAATTTGAAAGAAGTGGAAGTAATGCTGAAAAGTGAAGCGGTGCTAGCAATTTCTCCACTTATCTCGAGGGAAAGACAAATAATACTTGAAAAGTTGCAATTCCGACTGAATTCAGTTCTTAATGCGCGTACTTCCAAATATATTTTGATGAACGTCCCCAATAATAAATTAGAAAATGTCATTAAATTATTACCGGGAATGCGCAGTCCAACGGTTTTACCATTGGCAGAAGAAGGCTGGAGTTCCCTGCATACCGTGATTAACGAAGAGCGTTTTTGGGAGGTTATAGATGAGTTGAAGCAAAATGGAGCTGAAGGAATCCTGGTAGCTCCAATCGAGAAAATGGTAATGTGATTTCTGAATGTTACATATGTCCTCTAAACCTATAAAATACACAGATGAAAAAAATATTCAATCCGGCAAAAGAAGATTGGAACGCGATATTGCAGCGCCCAACAAAAACTGTAGATGAAATTGAAGCTACTGTTACCGAGGTTTTTTCTGAAATAAAGCTTAAAGGTGATCTGGCTGTTTCAAAATACACCGATCTTTTTGATGGAGTAAAACTGAATGATATCAAAGTTAGTTCAAAAGAGATCAGCGAAGCAGAATTATTGGTTTCAGATGAGTTGAAAGCGGCAATCGCTTTGGCTAAATCTAATATTGAAAAATTCCACGCTGCTCAAAAATCAGAAAGGATTAGTGTAACAACCAGCCTGGGAGTAGATTGCTGGCAGGAAAAGCGTCCCATACAAAAGGTAGGACTTTATATTCCCGGAGGAACTGCACCGCTGTTTTCTACAATTTTAATGCTTGCCACTCCTGCAAATATTGCCGGTTGCAGGGAGATTATCCTGTGCACCCCGCCAAACGGGGAAGGAAATGTTCATCCAGCCATTTTGTACACCGCAGCCTTATGCGGAGTTACCAAAATTTTTAAAATTGGTGGAATTCAGGCGATAGGAGCGATGACCTTTGGAACGGAAACAGTGCCTAAAGTCTATAAAATCTTCGGACCGGGAAATCAGTTTGTCACTGTTGCCAAACAACTTGCCACCAAACATAATGTAGCTATTGATATGCCTGCCGGACCATCGGAATTGCTTGTTGTGGCCGATGATTCTGCCGATGCGTCCTTTGTCGCTTCCGATTTGCTTAGTCAGGCCGAACACGGAGCAGATAGCCAGGTGATCCTTGTTTCAACCTCCAAAGCCCTTATTTCTGCTGTTGAAGCTGAAATTGAAGCCCAGATCGCCCTTCTTCCCCGAAAAGAGGTCGCTCAAAAGGCCATAGATAATTCTAAACTTATCTTTGTTGTAAACGATGAGCTTGCGCTGGAAATGATTGACGAATATGGCCCTGAACATTTTATTATCTGTACTAAAAATGAGGATTTTTACATCGATGGAATTCAAAATGCTGGATCGGTATTTATAGGGAATTATACTCCTGAAAGTGCCGGCGATTACGCTTCGGGAACCAATCATACCTTACCAACCAACGGGTATGCCAAACAGTACAGTGGGGTTAATTTAGATAGTTTTATAAAGAGTATGACCTTTCAGAAAATAAGTGAAAAAGGAATCCAGGAAATTGGTCCTGCAATTGAATTGATGGCGGAAGCAGAAGGTTTGCAGGCACACAAGAACGCTGTGACACTGAGATTGAAAAAGCTCAATAATTAATTATAAGCCACAATGGCACTTTTCAATATGAACACAAACTTTGATCTTAACGGGCTGGTTCGGCCAAATGTAGCCAAACTGAAACCTTATTCCTCTGCAAGGGACGAATTTCAATCTACCGGAACAGAAATGGTATTTCTGGATGCCAACGAAAATCCTTTTCAAACAGATGTGAACCGGTATCCCGATCCGCAACAGCGAACTTTAAAAGCGGAACTCGCAAAAATTAAAGGAGTAGCTCAGGAGAATATTCTTTTGGGAAATGGAAGTGACGAGGTGCTGGATCTTATTTTTAGAGCCTTTTGCGAGCCTAAAATAGATAACGTGATTACTTTGCCGCCAACCTACGGGATGTATGCTGTATTGGCGAATATCAACGATGTAGAGAACAGGGAAATAGAACTCACCCCTGGATTTCAACCCAATATTTCAAATATTCTGGAGGTCGTTGACAGGAATAGTAAAATAATTTTTCTTTGTTCCCCAAACAATCCAACCGGGAATTCATTTTCAGAAGAAGGGGTTTTGGATATTCTTGAGAATTTCAGCGGTTTGGTCGTTATTGATGAAGCTTATATCGATTTTTCAAAACATCCAAGCTGGTTAAAAAAACTTCAGACTTATCCTAATTTGGTGATCACACAAACGCTTTCCAAGGCCTATGGGATGGCGGGAATCAGGCTTGGGATTTGTTATGCATCTAAAGAAATTATAGGTGTTTTGAATAAAATAAAACCTCCGTATAATGTTAATGAGCTCAGTCAGCTTCGGGCATTAAAGAGAATAACTAATATGGATGAAGTAAAACAGGAAGTGGCTATTATTCTTGAAGAAAGAACACGTCTGTTCAAAGCTTTACTTGATGTGAAATTTATTCAGAAAATATTTGAATCGGATGCGAATTTTATATTGATAAAGGTGGACGACGCAACCAAAAGATATTCTGAAATGCTTGAAATGGGTATCGTGATTAGAAACAGGACCACCCAGCCATTATGTGAAAACACCTTAAGATTAACGGTAGGAACCGCTGCGGAAAACGACCGGTTGATAAAGGCCTTAAAAGCCATAAATTAAAACAATAAAAACACATATGAAAAAAGTATTGTTTATTGACAGGGACGGAACATTGATCCATGAACCTGAAGATTACCAAATTGATAGCCTTGAAAAATTGGAATTCTATCCGGAATCCTTGTTTTATATGGCGAAAATTGGAAAGGAACTGGATTATGAATTGGTGATGGTAACCAATCAGGACGGACTAGGGACCGAAAAATATCCTGAAGATGACTTTTGGAGCATTCAAAATTTCATATTGAAAACCCTTACCAACGAAGGCGCCGAATTTAAGGAGGTATTGATGGACAGAACCTTTCCGGAGGAAAATTCACCAAACCGCAAGCCAAATACCGGACTTCTGGAGAATAAATATCTTAATAATGAGGAATATGATATGGAAAATTCTTTAATGATTGGGGATAGATTAACCGATATGGAATTTGCCTTTAACTTTGGCGGAAAAGGGATCTTTATAGATACCCACGAAGATTTGGGAAGTGAAGAAGTGAATACCAAAATTGAAAAATTGGACACTGTTATCGCCTTGAGAACTGATAGTTGGAAAAAGATCTATGAGTTCCTAAAGATGAAAGACAGAACTGCGGAGATTAAACGCAAGACCAATGAAACCGATATTTTAATAAAACTCAATCTGGATGGTACCGGTAAGTCTGAAATTTCAACCGGGATCGCTTTTTTCGACCATATGCTGGATCAAATTGCACGTCATGGACAAATGGATCTTGAAATTAACGTAAAAGGTGACCTGGAGGTTGATGAGCATCATACCATTGAAGATACAGGAATTGCCTTGGGGGAAGTTTTTAGCATGGCACTTGGCAATAAACTCGGAATTGAACGCTACGGATTTTGTCTCCCCATGGATGACTGCCTGGCTCAGGCAGCCATTGATTTTGGTGGAAGGAACTGGCTGGTTTGGGAAGCAGAATTTCATAGGGAAATGGTTGGAAAAATGCCAACAGAAATGTTCCATCATTTCTTTAAATCCTTTACCGATGGCGCTAAAGCCAACTTAAACATTAAAGCGGAAGGCAGCAATGAACACCATAAGATCGAAGCCATCTTTAAAGCATTTGCAAAAGCGATTAAAATGTCGGTGAAACGTGACACGGAAAAAATGATCCTGCCCTCCACAAAAGGAATGCTCTAATAATAATCAATAACCTCTGGTAAAGAGTCAAGATCGGCGTAACTGCAAGATTAGAGAGCCAAGACTTGATTTTGATTAACTGATAAACATTTAGTTATGATTGATATTTTTTCACAGCACTTTAATTATCGTATTGAAGAATATAAAAAAAAGTAAGGTTTGGTTATTAAAAATCCCTTTAGAATCCCTGGTGAATGTGTGTTTCAGGTTTCACAAAGATTTTACCGGACAACAATAAATAATATTTAAGACCTTTAAAACAACGAATGAAAATAGCAATAATAAATTACGGTGCCGGGAATATTCAAAGCATAAAATTCGCAATCCGAAGATTGGGATTTGAAGCTGTTTTAAGCAATGATGAAGAGGAAATAAGAAATGCAGACAAGGTGATCTTTCCCGGAGTAGGGGAAGCCAGCAGCGCGATGAGAATGTTGCGTTCTACCGGTTTAGATAAAGTGATCCCAACTTTAAAACAACCCGTACTTGGAATTTGCCTGGGAATGCAACTTATGTGTAAATCTTCAGAAGAGGGAAATACAACAGGTCTCGGTATTTTTCATGCTGAAGTGGTGAAATTTAAAAATACGGTTAAAGTTCCCCAAATAGGCTGGAATAAGATCTATGACCTTAAATCGGACTTATTTAAAGGAGTTGCAGAGAATGAATATGTATATCTTGTTCATAGTTTTTATGTTCCGGAATGCAAAGAAACCATTGCCAGCAGTGAATATGGAGTAGAATTTACTATAGCCATTAAAAAAGATAACTTTTACGGAGTACAGTTCCATCCGGAAAAAAGCAGCGATGCTGGCGAAAAAATACTTAAGAATTTTTTAGATCTCTGATTTAAAAACGAACTACCAAAACTTAAAATCGAACGATATAATATCAAAAAAATGAGAATTATCCCGGCAATAGACATCATAGATGGAAAATGTGTGCGACTTTCAAAAGGGGATTACAGCACAAAAAAAATATATAATGAGAATCCGCTGGAGGTTGCAAAGGAATTTGAAGCCCACGGAATCCAATATCTGCATTTGGTAGACCTGGATGGTGCAAAATCCAAACATATCGTAAATCATAAAATTCTGGATCAAATCGCTTCCAAAACTGGTTTAATAATCGATTTTGGAGGCGGATTGAAGTCGGATAAGGACCTTGAAATCGCTTTTGAATGTGGTGCCCGGCAAATTACAGGCGGAAGTATTGCGGTAAAGGACAGGGAGATTTTCAAATCCTGGTTACAAAAATTTGGTAGTGACAAGATCATCCTTGGTGCCGATGCCAATAATGAAAAAGTTGCGGTAAGTGGCTGGCAGGAAGAATCGGAAGAAGAACTTATTCCTTTTATACAAAACTATCAGAATGAGGGCGTCAAATATGTTATTTGTACCGATATCTCCAAAGACGGAATGCTGGCAGGGCCATCTTTTGAACTATATAAAAGAATACTCAGGGAAACTACAAATAGCGAAAAGGCAATTAGTCTGATTGCTTCAGGAGGAATCTCTACCTTTGATGAACTTCCCAAATTAGCCGAAATGGGCTGTGAAGGAACCATAATTGGTAAAGCTATTTATGAAGGAAGAATCAGTTTAAAACAGTTGGAACATTATATTTTAGGTACTAAGAGCGAACATTAAGAGCTGTTCTTTAATGCTGAAGTATTCACCGTTTAATAAAAAAAAATGCTTACAAAACGAATTATACCTTGCCTGGATATAAAAAATGGGAGAACCGTTAAGGGAGTGAATTTTGTCGATTTACGCGATGCGGGCGATCCCGTTGAACTTGCTGAAATTTATGCGAAATCCGGTGCAGATGAATTGGTGTTCCTGGATATTTCTGCCACCGAAGAACGACGAAAAACCCTTGCTGACCTTGTCCTTCGGGTGGCGGAATATGTTAATATTCCATTCACGGTTGGTGGTGGGATTTCTTCAGTGGAAGATGTGGATATTCTGCTTCAGAATGGTGCCGATAAAGTTTCGATAAATTCTTCTGCAGTAAAAAATCCAGACCTTATCAATACACTTGCTGCTAAATTTGGAAGCCAGTGTATTACGGTTGCCATCGATGCCAAAAAGGTGGATGGAACCTGGTTGGTACATTTGGTGGGAGGGAAAGTGCCTACAAAACTAAATTTATTTGACTGGGCGAAGGAAGTTGAACGCAGGGGAGCAGGGGAGATCTTGTTCACCTCTATGAATAATGACGGAACCAAAGATGGTTTTGCAAATGAGGCTTTGGCCAGATTATCTTCAGAATTGAATATTCCAATAATCGCTTCCGGTGGTGCCGGAAATATTCAACATTTTTGTGATGTTTTTAAGGAGGGAAAAGCAGATGCAGCCCTGGCAGCAAGTGTTTTTCATTTTAAGGAAATAGAAATTAAAGATCTCAAAGAAGCGTTGCGGAAGGACGGAATTGAAGTTCGGATTTTGCCCTAGGATAAATTATTAGAAGGTTAAAGCTTCTGAAAGCTTATAGTAAAAGAAATAAAATTAATCGATGAATATAGATTTCAACAAAAATAACGACGGACTTGTACCGGCAATCATTCAGGATAATACCACCAAAAATGTTCTAATGTTAGGGTATATGAATGAAGAGGCATTTTTAAAGACCAATGAAAGTAAGAAAGTCACTTTTTTCAGCAGAACAAAAAACCGACTCTGGACAAAAGGCGAGGAAAGCGGAAATTACCTGGAACTTGTAAGTATTAAGAACGACTGTGATAATGACACCTTGCTTATAAGTGTAAATCCGAAGGGGCCAACCTGCCACAAAGGAACGGATACCTGTTGGGGTGAAGAAAACAATCCCGATTTTGGCTTTATTTCCAGGCTGGAAGGGATCATTTCAGAACGTAAAAAATTAAGCGAGCAGAAACCGGAATTGCGTGCGGATAAATCCAGTTATGTGGTTTCTCTGTTTGATGCAGGCATCAATAAAATCGCGCAAAAAGTAGGGGAGGAAGCTATTGAAACCGTTATTGAAGCAAAAGATGAGAACGACGATCTTTTCTTAAATGAAAGCGCCGATCTTTTATTTCATTACCTGATCCTTTTGCAGGCGAAAGGGTTTACCCTAAAAGATATTGTAAAAGTATTGGAGGGAAGACATTAAAAATTGAGTTTAAGAAAGCCCTGAAAGGGTTCAATATATAAGCGATGGGCAACGCCCATCGAATAAATGACGTTAATTTAAAAAGCCCTGAAAGGGCGAAATAAGATGGGGTTCAAGGAAGAGCGTACCTTAATTTATCTCACCCTTTCAGGGCTATATCTTTGAATATCTTAACACAGGGCTACACCCTGAGTTAAGATATTTTGCCCTTTCAGGGCTTTTATACTTCTTGATTCCATCTGGCCTAAAACAACTGTTTAAAACAGAAAATTATTCATTCCAGCTACCCATTTTCCCGGTCTGAAAATCATCATAGGCCTGGTTTATTTCATCCATGCTGTTCATTACAAACGGACCGCGGGATACTACGGGTTCGTTGAAAGCCGGTGCATGTCCAAAAATCAGGGTACTTTCTGCAATGGCATCTATTTCTATATTTTCATCATCATTATCAAATTCCAATAGATGCAGCGCCTTTGCCGATTTGCCGTTTACAATTAATTCGCCCTTTGCCACATAAAAAAAGATGTTGTGGTCTTTAGGTACTGGTAGATGTAATTTCCCTGTTTCCTTGAAAAAAATAGTAGCCAGGTGTATATCGGTTAAAGTATCAAAAGCTCCTTCTGTTCCTTCAAAATTCCCTGAGATTACCTGGGCACTCACTTTGCCTTCATCGAGGGCGATTTTTGGAATTTGATCTTCCTGAAGTCCTTTATATTTTGGGGGCGTCATTTTTAATTTTTCGGGAAGGTTTATCCATAACTGAAGAATTTCCAGATCTCCGCCAAATTTCTTGAAATCTTCCGGAGAAATTTCTGCGTGTATGAGTCCGCTGCCAGCCGTCATCCATTGAACGCCACCACTATGAATAACGCTTTGATGGCCGCCGGAATCTTTATGAGCAATTTCTCCCTGCAAAATAAAAGTAACCGTTTCCATGCCACGGTGTGGATGCGGTCCAAAAGGGAGTCCATTGTTATTAGGGCCGTAGGTTTGAGGGCCATGATGGTTTAAGAACAAAAAAGGATCTATCATTTGTAAATTCCCGGTAGGCATTGGGGAATAGGTGATTAGATCGTCAATTGGTCTGTATTCTGCTTTATGGATTTTTTGTATTGTGCGCATAACAGTATGGTTTTTCCCATTTTTGGAAGTAGTTACAAGATAAAAAATATCTGAGTGATACTGGGAAGAGTTTTTAAAAAAATAGTATTTCCTGAAAATGAAGGATTTTTTTTCAGTAAAAGGAGGACAAATGCTGTTTTTTTTTATCCACGTAATTAACTGGGAATTAATCACCTATATTTAACAAAAAAACAAATATGTTTTATAGGCTAATACTATTTTTTCTTCTCTTCCAGTTTTTTTCAATAACAAATTCAAAGGCACAAAACTCAGAATTGGATATAGGCGTTCGGCTACAGAAATCTGTTAATTTGTATTATGAAAATGGGATTACAGCACAGTATACCAACAACAGCCTATATTCTAAAAGATTGTATTTTGGCCTTAGTTATGTCTCCAGTAGATTAGGAAGTGCTATTGGCTCCAATGCCATAAAGCAGGACAATATATTTCTTTCCACAACCTATTTTTTTAGGCCGGATAGAAACTTACAACCTTTTTTAAGGCTTAATACCGGATATTTTCATTCAGATCTTGAAGAAGAAATTTTTGATGATCTTCCAAACTCTTCAATATTGCTTTCTCCGGAAGCAGGTATAAGATTAAAAACTAATTCTCCTTTAAAAGTTGGTGCCTCTTTTGGGTACAATTTAATAATAGGGGATGGACGAAAGGGGCCAGGAACTTTATATCCTGTTTTTATTCAATCCAGCATTACCTGGAGTATTCTAAATAATACAGATCAAAATGAAAAATAAAGTAAAATTATTAATTCTGCTTTCAATTTTTGTCGGTTGTGGAACAGAACCCGATATAAATGAAACTATGCTTGATGGTGAAGAAATTTTTGATCCTTCTTTATACGAGCCTGAAAAATATCTTGTTTCTGTTGCCTTTCCTAATCCTACTCCCCAGGAGGCTTTAAAACCGGTTATAATTGCAAGCCATGGATATACAGCTACCACATTTGAATGGGACGAATTTCGGGATTTTGCAGAAATTGGCGATAATGTTTTAATATCGCAGATTTTACTGGGAGGCCATGGTAGAAGTTATGAGGATTTTAAAAATTCAGGATGGAAAGATTGGCAAACAGCTATAATAAAGGAATATGAAGATCTTGTGAGGGCAGGATATAAAAACATTCATTTTCTGGGCTCCTCAACCAGTGGAGCTCTTTTTTTTGAATTACTAGCGGGAAGTTATTTTAAAAATCAGCCTGCTCCACAACAGGTGCTTCTGGTTGATCCAATTGTGATTCCGTCTAATAAAAGCCTTTCGATGATCCCTGTATTTGGTCCAATGCTTGGGTATCTTGAAACAGATCAATCTGCAGAAGAAGATAAAGTATATTATCATTTCAGGCCCGAGGAAACTTTAAGAGAATTGCAAAATTTACTCAATATCGTAAGAAAAGACCTGGAAAAAGGGATAGTTCTTCCACAGGGTACTTCATTAAAAGTTTACAAATCAAAAAAAGATCCTACTGCAGATCCCGTAAGTGCTGTTTTGATATATAAAGGTGTTAAGACCAATTCAGGAGGTAATATAGATGTTGAAATGATTGATTCAGATCTTCACGTCTATACAAGATTAGACCTGCGCATTTTCACTACTGGAGACAAAGAAAATCAAACAGCTACATTTAATGATATTTTAGACAGGGTTACAGGAAATAATTGAATCTAACGGATGGTTATTTAGGTAATGAAAAAATCAATCTTTGTTCCTAACATAGATCAGTTTAAACCTTCCTTTTTGGTTTTCCCTGGATTCAATTTCAAATTTATTGATCGAATGGATCATTGGAGTTAGTTTTTGAAATCCATAATTCCGGGAATCGAAATTTGGTTGTTTTTTTTGAAGCAAGCCTCCAACATCACCCAAAAATGCCCAACCATCCTCATCGGCCAGATCAGAAATGGTACTGGAAATAAGTCGGATGACTTTTGGAGTGATTTTATCCACTTCGGCCTTTTTAGCTGTTTTTTCTACACCTTCTGGTTCTCCTTCTTTTATTGGATTTTTCAGGATTTCAATGTAAATGAATTTATCACAGGCAACAATAAATGGTTCCGGTGTTTTCTTTTCTCCAATCCCAATCACATTCTTTCCTGCTTCCCTCAATCTTGTTGCCAGTCGGGTGAAATCGCTGTCGCTGGATACCAGGCAAAACCCATCTACCCTGTCTGAATAAAGAATGTCCATGGCGTCGATGATCATCGCAGAATCGGTAGAATTTTTACCCTGGGTATATCCATATTGCTGAATAGGATTAATTGCATTTTCCAAAAGAACATTTTTCCATTTCACCAAATGGGGTTTGGTCCAGTCTCCGTAAATACGTTTGATGGTTGGATTGCCATATTTTGCAATCTCTTCCATCATTTCTTTAATATAAGCTGAAGGGATATTGTCCCCGTCTATTAATACTGCAAGTTTTGAATCCATAAAACGAATTTATAATTAATTCCCCGAGGCCTGTCCGAAACATTCATGCGAGCCTGCCTCGAATTTTTAAAAGTATTTTCCAATTCATACCTCGTGGGCTTGCCCCGAGGTTTATGATTTATAAAATTACTTTTTTTGAATGATAAAAGGCTGCATAAGCAGCCTTTTTATTAAAAATTTATAAGTTTGATGTTTAGCTATACCTAAAAAGTGCATTCATTTTCGATTCTTTTTCAGGCATAAAAGCAGCGTCAACTAAAAATACATTTCCTCCATTTTCCAGAACTTTTTTAGCAGCTAAATTCATCAGGGACATATTTCCATTGGTTTGTTGATCATCAATAGTTACTTTTCTGTTTTGTGGATCATAATTCCCCCAGATTTCTTCCCTGTTTTCCAAAAACAAGGTATCTATTTTTCCTTCCAATGCTGAAGGAATGATATCATGAACCAAAGAGGAGGTATGTTCTGTATTGCACCAATCTTCATATTTTTTTAATTTTTCCTTCCTGGTTTTTTCGAAAAAGGGTTCAATTACTTTCCAGGATTTTTCATGAAGCCCTAACTTATCGGTATCTGAAGGATTACCGGGAGCTGCTTCTTCATATAGCTTGTTGTAAGTGTTTGCATCCTTGTAAATCGGATAAAAATAATCCTGGCATGCTACCACCAAAGGTAATTTCCCTTTATTTAGGATAGGTTGCAAACCTTCGTCGACTGCCCTGAAATATCTTAAAATTTCATCTTTTCGCTCCCTGTCTGCACCGGCATGTCCATGCATGTTTTTTTCTCCCTGAGAGGATGCACTAAACTGAAGGGCCTTTTCTTCATAATCAAAACCTACACGTTCCCTTAAATTGGAGGGGGTAAGGTCTTCAATATCAATTTTGGTTATGCTATACTTGCTTGCTTCGTAGAAAGAAACCTCTTTTACCTGAATTGCAAGTAAATAATACCTTCCGTCCCCGGAAAGCAATGGAACAAGGGGTTTTATATAAAATTCATTTGAAATATGCTCATAGGCCTCAAAATTAACAGGTACTGTATACTTTTCAAAAAATTTCGGAGAGGCAAATATGGCCAAACCATCTGACTGATGTCTCCAAAAATCTCTATCTTCTATTAATTCCCTGATTGGTGATATAACCTGTGTTATCTTTTCTTCAGAAACCCCGGATTTATTAAGTCTCCTTTTTATCTCATCCATTTTGGATTTCAAATGAGTTTTGCTTTGTTCTTCTAAAACTTCCTTTCCTCCCCGTTGAGTAGGTATGAAGATTGAGACACAAAGTTCATCCTTAAAATTTGCTAATTTCTCAAATTGTTCCTGCGCTATTATTGACATTTTCTTTGCTTTTTAGAGAAAAACAGTTCAATTGAGTTTAGTGATATTTAAAATGTTTTTCCTGGATTAAAATTAGCTTTAAGGTAAGGTTATAAGACCTAATTTCAAACATCACGTGAAGGCATTTTTATTAAAAGTTTCATAATATATATAATAAGATCTTTGTTTTTTAATGTTTTAACGCCTTTTGAGAGCTGGTTGGGGATGATTAACCTAAAAATTAAGGAGAATTAACGCCTGAAGCATTTTTAGCTATTCCATTTCATCATCCGGTTCCACGTGAATAAGGACGTCGGCAATTTCAGGCAATTCTGCTAAAAGTTCATTTTTCACCTCATGGGCAATATTGTGACCTTCTTTAACGGTGATTTCTGCAGCAACGGCAATATGAAGATCAATGTGGAATGTCATTCCTGTTTTCCGGACAAAACATTTTTCTGTTTCAATCACTCCGGGAACATCTTCAGCAATTTTACGAATATCGGAAACCATATCATCGTACATGTGCTCATCCATAACTTCCCCCAGGGCTGGTCGGAGGATGAGATATGCATTATATAGAATGAATCCTGAAGCAAAAAGCGCAGCCCAGTCATCGGCAGTTTCATATCCCGGCCCCATAAATAAAGCCACGGAAATCCCGATAAAAGCCATTAAAGATGTTATCGCATCACTGCGGTGATGCCAGGCATCTGCCTTTAACGAACTGCTTTTGGTTTCAACGCCTTTTTTGGATATAAACCGATAAAAAACTTCCTTTATAATGATGATAACAGCCAGAACAATAAGCGTATAAGGTTTGGGAGTGCTATGTGGAGTCTGGATATGCTGAATGCTTTCATAGGCGATTACAGTTGCTGAGATTACAAGAAAACCAACAACTGTAAATGTAATTAAAGGTTCAGCTTTTCCATGGCCATAAGGATGATTGTAATCCGGAGGTTTGCTGGAATATTTGAGACCTAATAAAACCAGCAGGGAAGAAAACACATCGGTGGTTGATTCTATCGCATCTGCAATAAGGGCATAGGAATTTCCAAAAATCCCTGTAATACCTTTTGCAATGGCTAAAAGTGCGTTCCCCAAAATACTGAAATAGGTAGCCCTAATTGCCTTTTTAGTGTTTAAATTCATATTTCTTTTTTCCCTCTGAATGTGCAAAGTTAATTTTTAGGATGGAACAAGTGAGAGAATTTTTAAATGAAAAATGCTGATTTTAGGCAGCTAAAAACATACTACCACCAAACAATAAATATTCTTTCAAATTCCCTGTTGTTTTTCTTTATCCAAACAAGTGGTGATCTTTTTTTCAGATGCTGGAAAAGGATCTCTTTTTTAATCTCTGAATATGGAAACCATTTTTCAGAAAATTCAGGGTGAACAGGCCAATCCTGTTTAATCGGAATATAAAAGTTGTAACCGCTATATTCTTCTGAAGTAAATTCTTCAAAATGCAACCAGAATCCTGAAATACAGTGTTTATTAAGCTGCAATGAGTGAGTATACTCAATTCCCTTCGGAATAAATAAAATTGCTTTAAAACATACGCTTTGCGCCAATTCTTCAGCTTTCAAATCTAATAAAGAAAGTACCTCATTTGTTTCGGGTTTAAAGAGAATGGGAAATTGTCGTTGTTTTAGTTTTTCTATTTTTTGAAGTAAGCTGTCTTTCCGGTTTGGTCCAATCCAGCGTTCCAGTTCATTTTCATAGGATGGATCGTACACATAGAATTTATAAACCAGTTCAATATGATGTTTTTGATCCTGTAATATATCTTCAGCTAAAAAATCGATCTCTCCAAGCGTGATTCTATCCCGCTGAATTTGAATATTGCTTTTCAAAACTTTTATGTTTCTGGAATTTTTCAAAAGAAATTCAAAAAACCGCTCCATTCTTTTTCCCAAAACATAATTTGTTTCCAAATCCGGAAGCGCTTTTTGAAGATCTATATCTTCAGGAATGGAATATTTAGGAAATTCGAACTGTTGCAAACCAAACATATCCTGGTTTTTCCAAAGCGGAGGAGTTCTCACAAATCCCTGAAGCTGCCGGGTTAGTCTGTTTTTCATGAAAATGGGATTTTGTCAAAGTTAGGAATATTTTTTCCCGGGTTTTGGAATGCTTTGTACTACAATCAAATTCAATTATTGTGAAGGGAAGTTAATAGCAAGAAAAACTTTTATACTTTTATGCAAATAAATTTTTCATGTTAAAACGTAAACAACTTTTTTTAAGGAGGCCAAAATCCACCAAAGCACTGAACCAGGTTCCGGGAACGGTAACCTACATAGGGAGAAAAGAATCTGTGGAAACCAGGCTGGAGGTGATAGATTATAACAAGGAAAGTTTTGAGCGCTACATTTCCACAAATCCTGAAGACGCTTTTAATTTTGAGGATGATGACAAAAATACGTGGATAAACATCAATGGATTAAACAATACCCGGGAAATTGAAAAACTGGGTAAATATTATGATTTGCATCCTCTTATCCTTGAAGATATTGTAAATACCAATCAGCGGCCAAAAGTGGATGAATTTCAGGATTATATCTTCCTGGTTGTAAAAATGCTTTATTATCCGAAGGATGCAGCTCAAAAAACCAATGGAACACTTGTAAATGAGCATATTAGCATTGTTGTTGGAAAAGATTATGTGCTTACATTTCAGGAAGCAGATGGAGATGTTTTTGAAGGTATTAGGGACCGGCTTGCAAATGCCAAAGGAAGAATAAGGAATCATGGGACAGATTACCTTTTATTTAGCTTACTGGATGCGATCATAGATCAGTATTTTGAGGTGATTGATAGTATTGGGGATAAAATCGAAGTCCTGGAGGATAACCTGTTCCAGGTTCAGCCCAGTGACGATATAACTTTTGAAATCCAGGAGCTTAAGCGTACTATTCTTCGAATAAGAAGGGCTGTTTTTCCGCTTAGGGAAGTATTGAGCAGACTTGAAAAGCTTGATAATGATCTAATTGATGATAAAACAGGAAACTATTTTCGGGACCTCTACGATCATATTATCCAGGTTTCAGAAAACATTGATATTTACCGGGAAATGACCTGGGGTTTAATGGATATGTACATGACCACCATCAGCAATAAAATGAACGAGGTGATGAAAGTACTTACCATAATCGCGACTATTTTCATCCCTTTAACATTTATAGCCGGAATTTATGGAATGAATTTTGAACATATGCCGGAACTTGATTGGGAATACAGCTATTTTGTGCTTTGGGGAATTATGATCTTCATTTTTGTAATGATGATTTATTATTTCCGAAAAAAAAGATGGATATAACCGAAATTCACCAAATTATTTAATCGATACTTTATTTAAAAATGAAACCGAACCTGATACTTTTATTGGCTTTTGCCATTCTTCCTACAAATTCAAAAGGGCAAAACACGATTCCAAATGAAAAGGCTGAAGATTCTTTAAATGTGATGTTTGTTGGTACCTACACAAAAAAAGAAGGCCACGTGAACGGCCAGGCTAATGGAATTTACAGCGTGATGCAGGATCCGGAAACCGGAAAGTTGCTATTTAAGGAAACCGCAGCAAATATCATCAATCCTTCCTATGTAAAAGTTTCAAAAAACAAACAGTATTTATTTGCTGTAAGCGAGTTGGGAAGTAAAGATGCTCCCAGTGGATTTGTATATTCCTATAAGATTGATGAAGATTACAACCTGGAAATGATCAACAAAGTTTCTACCGAGAGTTTTGCGCCCTGCCATATCGCATTGGATCAATCGGGGAATTTTGTTTTTGTGTCTAATTATGTGGGTGGAGTTGTGATGGTTTATAAAATTAAACCAGATGGAGGTCTAAAAAAGGTACAACGGATCGACCTTGAAAATAGGAGCGATTCCAATGCACATTCGGTAACTTTATCTTCAGATAACAAACGGGCCTATATTGCAGATTTGGGCAATGATAAAATATGGATCTACAATTTTGATCTGCACACAGGAAAGCTAAGGTTAAATTCTCAGGCTTATGTTGCTTTACCTAATGGATCTGGCCCAAGGCATTTTAGCCTTTCTGCAAATAATAAGTTTGCTTATTCCATCAATGAGATCAACAGCAGCGTGAGTGTTTTTAGTGTATTGAAGGATGGTGGTTTAAAGCTTATTCAGAATATAACTTCGCTGCCTGAAGATTTCACCGAAAAGAATTCGGCAGCAGACATTCACATTCACCCTTCCGGAAAATTCCTTTATGTATCAAACCGGGGTCATAATACGATTGCATCTTATAAAATAGACAAAAATACAGGAACCCTGAAAAACATTGAGTATACCCCAACTTTTGGGAAAGCACCCAGGAATTTTGCGATTTCGGAAAATGGAAAATTTCTATATGTGGCAAATCAGGATTCCAATAATATCAGCATTTTCAATGTTGACCCCAAAAATGGAAAATTAACAACAAAACTTGCACCTCTTGAAATCAAAACTCCAGTTTGCCTGGAATTTTTGGGAGGGTAGTTAAATGACTTAATCTAAGTTGATTGCTTTATACTTCCTGCATAATTTCTGAAAAAATCCTGAAAGAATTAAGCCTGCTTTGGTGATCAAAAATATGGGAGGCCACCATTACTTCATTTACCCCTGTTTTCTGAAGAAAATCTTCGGTTTGATGTTTTACTGTCTCCTTACTTCCAACGAAAGAATATTTCAACATGCGTTCAAATGCCGGGTTTTTGGATAGTTCCTGTAAGTCTGGCGTCATTTCGGTAGGTGACTGTAAGTAGTCAATTTTCCCGGTTAGAACTCCCAGCATCATCCGGATAAGCGATGTGGAAATAATTTTTGCTTCATTATCGGTTTCTGCCGCGATCACATTTATACAGGCAATAGTATATGGTTTTTCTAAAAATTTAGAAGGTTGAAAATTATTGTAGTAAATGTTAAGGGCTTCAAAAAGCTGGGTGGGAGCAAAATGACTCGCAAAAACATATGGCAATCCTTTTTTAGCCGCAAGGTGCGCGCTGTCTGTGCTGGAACCTAAAATGTAAATTGGAACATCAACTCCTTCGGCTATACCGGCTCTAACGTTGCTTTCGCTATTTTCAGGAGAAAAATATTTTTGAATTTCATCGATGTCATCGGGGAATTTATGAACAGCCTGCATCCTGTCCGATCGAATAGCATGTGCCGTTACCTGATCTGTACCCGGAGCTCTTCCAAGTCCGAGGTCAATCCTGTCCGGATAAAGGGATCCCAGGGTTCCAAATTGTTCGGCGACAATTAAAGGGGAGTGGTTGGGAAGCATAATCCCGCCGGAACCCACGCTTATTTTTTTTGTTCCTCCTGCGATATATCCAATTAGCACAGAGGTGGCTGAACTGGCAATACTTATCATATTGTGGTGTTCTGCCAGCCAGAAACGTTTATAACCTAAACCCTCTGCTTTTTGGGCCAGATCCAGGCTGTTTTTAAAAGTTTTTCCCGGGGTAATTCCTTTGGAAATAGTTGCTAATTCTAATATGGAAAAGGGAATGTTTTTTTGTTGCATTTTGAAATTTAAATATTGAATTGTGGGAATAGTAATTTAGTCAAATTTGAAATGGTTGGTCTAAGGATGTACCCGAAACTTTCACGGTTAAATTGAAAGTGATAAATGAAAGCTAATTCAAAAAGGATCATAGCGTAAAAGGCCTTAAATTATACTTTAAAAATTAGAATATTTTTTGCCTGAAACAGGTTGTCAAATAATTAAATAACTTTTCAGTTCTATTTGAGAATTTTTAAATTCTGATCGATTATTCTGCTAAATTTGATAATCTTAAAATCGCTATATGAACAAAATAATTGTTGTTAATCATCCTGAAAAGTGGCAGCTTCCGGTTGAAAATATTAGCATTATTTCCGCTCAGGATTATCTTACAAATCCTGAATTCGCCAAGCTGAAAAATGCCAGGATTTTTAATTTGTGTAAGGATTATTCTTATCAGTCCAAGGGTTATTACGTTTCGCTTTTAGCCGAAGCACGGGGTCATATAGCAATACCTACCGTAATGAACATCGTGGATCTTCGGGAACCAAAATTGGTAAAGATAGTTTCTGAAGAATTTGATGATCTTATTCAAAACAGTTTAAAAAATCTAAAATCCCAGGAATTTACGCTGAGTATTTACTTCGGACAGAATGTTGCCCAAAAATATAAAGAGCTAAGCGCCATGTTTTACAGGCATTTTCAAATTCCATTTTTAAGGGTTAAATTTAATTTCACCACAAAATGGAATATAAAAAGTGTTCGGGCTATTTCAGAATCTGAAATTCCGGCAGAGCATAAAGAAAGTATGTATCATTTTGCAGCGCAGTATTTTGCTAAAAAACGTTATGACACCCCAAAGTCACATCAGGCAGATTATGATCTTGCAATCCTCGTTCAGCCTAATGATCCTGCGCCTCCAAGCAACCCAAAAGCGATCAAGAAATTTATAGAATTGGCAGAAAAAATGAACTTTTATGTGGAGGTGATCTCCCCAAAAGACCTTTCCCGACTTTCTGCATTCGACGCACTTTTTATCCGGCAAAGTACCGAAGTGAATAATGAAGCCTATTCTTTTGCCCGTAAAGCCCAACAGGAAGGTATCGCCTTGGTGGATTATCCGGATGCGATCCTTAAATGCTGTAATAAGGTTTATATGGCTGAAGCCCTGGAAAACGCAAATATTCCTACTCCTAAAACCATTATTGTCCATAAGGATAATAAAAATGATGTTTTAAAAGTGACAGGATTACCTTGTGTGCTCAAATCTCCTGATTCTACCTTTTCCTTCGGGGTAAAAAAAGCCAATACCGAAGAGGAGTTTCAGGAATTGGTGAATTTTATGCTAAAAAAATCTGATTTGATAATCGCCCAGGAATACACTTTTTCAGAATATGACTGGCGAATAGGGATCCTGGATGACGTACCTATTTTTGCCTGCAGGTATTTTATGGCAAAAGGGCATTGGCAGATCTATAACTGGGATGCTTCCAAAAAAGACGATCAGGATGGAAATGCAGATTGTTTCCCCATTGAAAAAGTTCCGGATAAAATTCTAAATGCAGCATTAAAGTCGGCTAAACTTATGGGGAAAGGCTTGTATGGGATAGATGTGAAGGAAGTAGATGGAAAACCATTGGTTATTGAGATCAATGATAATCCCAATATAGATTTTGGGGTTGAAGATTTGTATTATGGAGACCAAATTTATATCGCAATTTTAACTGCATTGAAAAACCGCCTTGAAAGAAAATAAGTATGAGCTATCACCTTTTTGAAGTTTTCGGGATCGAACTGGAATATATGCTGGTAAATAAAACCAGCTTAAAAGTAACGCCTATTGTAGATGAGCTTTTGGTCGCCAAAGCAGGGGCGATCACTTCAGATGTTGATAATGGAAAGATAGGCTGGAGCAACGAGCTGGTGGCTCATGTAGTTGAAATAAAGACGAATGGCCCTACGGCAGATCTAGAAAATCTGGATTCGCTTTTTTCAGAAAATATCCGTGAGATAAATGATTTACTGGAGCCGCTGAATACTACTTTATGGCCTACCGCATCACACCCTCTAATGAATCCGGAAACGGAAATGAAATTATGGCAGCATAGCTATAGCAAGATTTATGCGCTCTATAACCGCATCTTCGATTGCCGCGGTCATGGGTGGAGCAATGTACAAAGTATGCATTTGAATTTGCCGTTTTACGATGACCTGGAATTTGGAAAACTACATGCAGCAATACGCATTTTACTGCCAATACTTCCTGCCCTATGTGCAAGTTCCCCAATATTTGAAGGAAAAAATACTGGCTTTAGAGATGCACGGATGCATGTTTATAAAACCAACCAGAAGGAAATTCCTGAAATGACCGGAAAAGTTATTCCAGAACAGGTTTTCAATAGAGAAGACTATTTCAAAAAGATTTTTGAGCCTATAAATAATGCCATCAAACCTCACGATACAGAAGGTATTCTGGATCATCATTTCCTGAATTCCCGCGGAGCCATTGCCAGGTTCGACAGAAATGCCATAGAAATTAGGGTTATGGATATTCAGGAATGTCCAAAAGCCGATATTGCTTTAGCTATTTTGGTTATTGAAGTTCTCAAACTTCTGGTAAGTCAGGAACTCGTTTCTTTTGAAGATCAAAAAACCTGGCAGGAAGATGACTTGTATGAGATTTTCAATGAGGTGATTCGGGATGCTGAAACCACTCTTATCACCAATGCTTCCTATCTTAATTTATTTGATGTGGACAAAAATTGTTCTGCAGGAAAGCTTTGGGGAATTTTGTACGAGCGGGTAAAGGATGGCATTTCTCAAAAACACCGGAATACGCTTGAGTTTATTCTGAAAAATGGAAGTTTGGCTACCCGGATTCTGAATTCTTTGGACGGCGATTTTTCTGAAGGAAAATTTCATAAACTATATTCCAATTTAGGAAAATGCTTACTGGAAAATAAGCTTTTTAAACCATGAAAATCCTGCTAACCTGTGAACATGGCGGGAATGAGATTCCGCTGGAATATCAGAAATATTTTAAAAATGCCGGTAATGTTCTCAATTCTCATCGCGGATATGATCCCAGTGCCCTGAATCTCTTTTGTTTCCTTAAAGACCTGGCAGATGTTGGTCATTACAGTACGACAAGCCGCTTACTCATAGAACTCAACCGCTCGTTACATCATCCCAAGTTATTTTCAGAATTCACTAAAAACATTTCTTCAGAAGAAAAAAACAGCCTTGTAGACCTGTTTTATCTTCCGTATCGAAATTCAGTTGAAGCTTGGATCTCTGAAATTCTGGAGAAAGGGGAGAAGGTGATTCATGTTTCAGTACATAGTTTTTCACCGGAAGTGGATGGAATTGTGCGGAATGCCGATGTTGGGTTGCTATTTGATCCTTCCAAGACAGAAGAGAAAAAATTCTGTAAAATTTTAAAAAAGCAACTTCTCCTTGCAAGACCTCAATTTAAGGTGCGATTTAATTATCCTTATTTGGGAAAAGCAGATGGGTTTACTACCTATTTGCGTAAAAAGTTCCCTCATAATTATGCAGGTATTGAACTGGAAATCAATCAAAACTTTTCAGATAAAAATCAAATGGATGTAGCACTAAAAGATGGGATATTTCTTGCCCTTAAAAATTCCTTAAAAATATAACACTCCCGACAGCATAAGATTGAGACCGTACGCTTCGAATTGATTTCCTTTGAAGTTAACCAATCTATTAATAGTAGATTAAATATAATCTTCCGAAAATGATAGGCACTTTGAATATGGCTTTTAAATAATTTTTATTGCTTGTTTAATACAGCCTCGACAGTTATTTCTGCTTTTAGCAGTTTGGAAATCGGGCAATTTTCTTTTGCTTTTTTCACCAAAGTGTCAAATGCATCCTTTTCAATATTGGGGACAGTTGCCTTGAGATTTAAATGGGATTTTGTTATAGCACCATCTTCAAACGTTATTTCGCAGGTTGTTTCAAGTCTTTCAGGACTAAAATCTTCTTCGGTTAAGTATGCAGATAATTGCATGGTGAAACATCCAGAATGCGCAGCACCTATAAGTTCTTCAGGATTTGTACCAATTCCATTTTCAAATCTGGTTTTGTAGGAATATTGTGCACTTTTTAAAACTCCGCTTTCGGTACTTATAATTCCCTGTCCTTCCTTGATTGTTCCGTTCCAAACGGCGGTTGCTTTTCTTTTCATTTTTTTTATTATAATAATTAAGGCTTATATCATTACAATGCAGCCAAAATAAAAGTACCAAAGATATCTAGGTAATTAAAATTTTTATAATAATATTAACCCATTGTTTTTAAACAAGTTAATTGGGATGAAGCAATCGCAACAACTATCAAATTTCGGGCATGTAAAAAGGCCGGAAATTACTTTCCGACCTTTTCTGAAAAAAGAACTTTAGGCTGTGTTAAACCTGTATTCTATAAATTTCTTATTTGATCTCAACCACTTCAAGATCAAAAACCAGATCTTTTCCTGCTAAAGGATGGTTGCCATCTACTACAATAGTGTCTTCTTTAACCTCAGAGACTACAAGATTCATTTCCTGTCCATCTGGAGTTTTGGAAACAAGACCCATTCCAACTTCTGGTTTGATCTCTTCGGGAAGTTGACTTTTTTCTACTTCCTGTACCAATTCTGCCCGTGGTTCACCATATGCCTCTTCTTTAGGAATATTAACCGTTTTTTTCTCGTTTATTTTCATATCGAGAAGGCCTTTTTCAAATCCCGGGATCAATTGACCCTGTCCTAAAGTGAACTCAATTGGTTCTTTTCCTTCAGAAGTGTCAAAAACCTGTCCGTCTGCAAGTTTTCCTGTGTAATGTACTTTTACTGTGTCGTTTTGTTTTACTTGACTCATAATATTGTTTTTCAATTTTAAAAACAGACCCTTTATCATTAATGATAACAGGACTCTTTTTTTAATTTTTACTCTGTTATAACCAGGTGTGCCAAAACCAAGCCAAAGTCCGGAGATTGAATGTGAAGACTGTTTTCAGGGATTTTGAAGTTAAATTAACCGGTTTTTTCAGAAGACAGCCGCAGTAATACTGGTCAATACCGATAATTCAGCCATAACTACCAATAAATTCACTTTTAAGAATTCGATATCTGAAAATTTGTCAGTTTTTGCATTTTTGTCATTTTTGAAGTCTGAGAAAGTAAAAATCAATCATGTTTTAAAAAATTATTTTAAGTGCTCCTAAAGTTTAAGGAAAATTTCATACTTTTTCCTTTTGTAAATTTTTAATCTCAAAACCTTATTATGTTAAGTAAAAAAAACACTACTCCAGCTTCCAGAAGAGATTTTATTAAAAAAACCGCCCTTGCAGCAACAGGTGTAATGATTATTCCACGGCACGTGATGGGTGGCCCTGGATTTTTGGCTCCCAGTGACCGGTTGATTATAGCAGGAATAGGAGTAGGAGGGAAAGGGCAAAGCGATATTAACAGTTTTGCAGAATCAGGCAAAGCAGATATCGCGTTTCTATGTGATGTGGATGACAGAAGGGCTGCTGCTTCTATTGCGCGTTTCCCAAAAGCTAAATATTATAAGGACTATCGCGAGATGCTGGATAAAGAACACAAAAATTTTGATGCAGTCTCGATTTCCACACCAGATCATAATCACGCAGTACAAACTATGGCTGCGATGGAATTGGGAAAACATGTATATGTTCAAAAACCTTTAACACATGATATTTTTGAGGCAAGAGCACTTACCGATGCTGCTAAAAAATATAAAGTAGTTACCCAAATGGGAAACCAGGGCGCATCAGGAGACGGTGTAAGAAAATTAAGGGAATGGTTTAATGCAGGGCTTATAGGTGATGTAAATGAGGTGTATGTTTGGACAGACCGTCCGGTTTGGCCTCAGGGAATTCCGTGGCCGGAAAATGGCGCAACTATTCCGGAAGAATTGGACTGGAATTTATGGCTGGGAACTGCCCCACAAAAGAATTATATAGATGGGCTGGTACCCTTTAACTGGCGTGGCTGGTGGGATTACGGCACCGGAGCAATAGGCGATATGGGATGTCATTTGATAGAGGCCCCATACAGAGTCCTTGATTTAACATATCCCAAAGATGTACAGTGCAGTGTAGGAAGTGTTTATGTAGACGAATTTAAAAGAGGGTATTTTCCTGAAAGTTGTCCTCCCTCAAGTCATGTGATCATGACCTTCCCCGGAACTAAGAAATCTGCCGGAGATGTTACTTTGCATTGGATGGATGGCGGAATTAAGCCTAAGAGACCTGAAGAACTTGGGGCTAATGAAACTTTTGGTGATGGAGGAAACGGAGTCCTGTTTATAGGATCTAAAGGAAAAATGATGTGTGGAACTTATGGTGAAAATCCAAGATTACTTCCAACTACCAGGACAGAGGAAGTAAATATTCCGGAACAATTTGAACGCGTTCCCGGAGGTGCAGCTGGCCATTATGCACAATGGGTAGAAGGAGCTATTGCCGGATATGGCAAAAAAGAATTGAGCTCGCCATTCGAGATCGCAGGTCCTTTAACCGAAACTCTATTAATTGCCAATTTGGCAATTCGTGGGCAGGATATCAGGAACACCGGCACAAACCAACAGGGGAGAACAGTTTTTGAATATCCGGGAAGGGATATCAAAATGCTTTGGGATGCAGAAAATATGAGAGTTACCAATTTTGAAGAGGCCAACCAATTTGTGAAAAGGGAATATAGGGAAGGTTGGACCTTGTGATAAACAATCGATATCCAATTCGAGTGTATAAGCAGAAATACATTTTATGATAAAGCTCAATTCAAAAAAGTTTTCGCTAATTGGTATATTTCTTTATGCGATTTTTGGTTTTTCAGGCTGTGAATCAAATACAAAAACAAAGAAAATTCCGAAAGCAGCATGGCAGACCTTAAGGGTAAGCGCATCTGCCTATAACTCCACATCGGCGCAAACAGAAGGAAATCCTAAAATTACCGCCTGGGGAGACACTTTAAAACCAGGCATGAAAGTAATTGCCGTTTCCCGGGATTTAATACGTAAAGGACTTGATAATAATACCCCTGTTAGGATAGAAGGTTTGGAAGGGATATTTTTTGTTAAAGATAAAATGCATCATCGCTGGAAAAATAAAATCGATATTTATATGGGTGAGGATATTCAAAAAGCCAGGAATTGGGGCCGAAAACGGGTATTTATTCATTATTTGATCCTTCAGGACAGCGTTCTTTAAAAAACCATTTAAAATTTGTTGGTCTAAAAATTCAGAAAAGATAAAATGAGGAAACAAATTATTCAGGTTTTAATTGAACTCAAAAAAATTCTTCAGGAGAAGTTTCATCAATACAATGACCAATTGCCTTTTATGATCGCTATTTTTGCAGCGCTTATTTTAGTGATAGTAGGGATTAATGTATTTATAGATCTTACAGAAATTTTAAATAGCAAGTTAATTACCAGCCTCGACCGAAAAGTAACCGATTTTATAATTTCCTTTCGTTCTCCGCAACTTAATAAGGTGTTTCAATTTATTACAAATTTGGGAGATTTATATGGATATATAATATTAGCTGCATTCTGTGGGATTGGATTCTATTTGAAATTTAAAAACTGGCAGTATGTTCTGGAAATGTTATTTGTATTGATTATTGCAGGACTTTCCAATTTGGCTTTAAAACAAGTGATTAACCGGGCTCGTCCGGATGCTGCTCATTTGGTTGCGGTGGAGACTTTAAGTTACCCTAGTGGACATGCTATGAGTGCCATTGCATTTTATGGTTTTTTAATTTATTTATTCTATAATTTTAAAATGAATACCTTGCTTAAAACCGGAATAATATTAATTTTTAGCTTCCTAATTCTGGCAATTGGAGTTAGCAGGGTTTATTTGGGGGTTCATTATCCATCAGATATTGTTGGAGGTTTTATAGCCGGATTCATTTGGATTATCTTTTGTGTTATTTTATTTCAGGTGATGGATATTTTTCGAAGACGAAAGCGGTTAAGACACGAGTTAAATGATTAAGATATTCTCTTTTTTCATAAAAATTACCTTAAACCCTTTCTTGTATTTAAATAACTTTAAGATTCTGTTATAAAAATTCAGAGTTAATATTTTTAACTTTGATTCATTCAAATAAAATAATTGAAATGCAAATTAAAGATAGAGATGATAAAGAATCTGAAGATTATATTCTTCAGGATAATAAAAAGACCCGGTTTGGAGCCACCTTTATAATCATTGTTTTAATCATTCTTGCTACTCTTGTGGCGATGACAGGAGTTTACATGGACTACTGGTAGGATTAAATTGATCTTTTCAGGAAATTTTAATCTCATTTAGCAGTAAAAAGGCCTGGTTGATATACTCTTTTTCCAAAAATAATGCGAAATAATTTGAAGTGGAGATAATTTCAAAAACCGGTATTCCTTCATAGGCCAGCAACTTAAATATATAGAAATACAAGCCAACTGTTTTGGAACTGTTTTTTGGCAAGGCGATCGTGATGCTGGACAAATCGCTTTTTACCGAAACCAGATTTTCATTCCTAAAACACTCTGAAACCGTTTCCTTCAAATCTGAAGAGACCAGAATATTGCTTTCCTGATAGTTGCTGGAATAGTTCAAATAAACCTCCAGTTGATTTTTAACATGATTAAGCAATTCTGCCTGGCTCGCCATAATACTTTTAGAATTCAGGAAAGTATATTCTGTGATCCCGGAGCGCACAACGATGTCTCCCATATCCCGTAAATTCGTTTTTTTAGCTAAGTTTTTCTGGGGTGCATAACGCCTTAAGGACATTATTATAGAACCTTGTTTAACAGGTTTCCTTAATTCTTTCTCTATTTCCGGTTGTAAATGCGCAGCCAGGGAACTAAAGTTGATAAGGTCTTTTCCCAATGCATCATCCAGGAAGGGTTGATGCCTCAAAATATCGTTTACGCAGGAAGTAATGGTTTTCATTTGTTAAATAATATACATTTTGTACAAATGTATATAAAATATACGTTGTTTTTTATCTGCTGCAGCTATATGATTATTTATGCACTGTAAAAAGGATGAATATGAAGGTTTTAAAATTCGGGGGTACTTCTGTAGGTTCTGCGGAAAGTATTCAGAATGTAAAAAGTATAATTGCAAGCCAGGATGGCAGCAAGCTTATAGTGCTTTCGGCAATGTCCGGGGTAACAAATTACCTTGTTGAAATTTGTGATAATTTCCGAACAGGTAATTCTTCGGTCATAGCAGAAACTATTGAAAGTTTAAAGCAGAAACATTTTAATATTACAGATGAATTAATAACTTCTGAAAAAGAAAATCTTTCGGTTAAAAAGCATATTTCACTATTATTTGAGGGATTAACAAGGCTTACCCAGCAGGATTTTTCAGAAAGCATCGTTCCCCAGATTCTCACTTTTGGAGAAACCCTTATGACCTTTATTTTCTCTGAATTTTTGAAGGTTTCAGGAATGAAAACCTGTTTGCTGGATGCTAAAAAGTTCATGTATGTTTCAAATCTTGAAAATCCTGATACGGAAAAAGTAGGGCGTTTATTAGCTCCTTTTCTTAATACTACTAATGTAGATTTAACTTATATCACCCAGGGATTTGTTCGAATTGATAAGTTCAACAGGGTTAATACCCTAAACCGTGGGGGAAGTGATTTTACAGCTACCATTTTGGGAGCGGCACTATACGCCGAGGAAATTCAAATTTGGACAGATATAGATGGGTTTCACAATAATGACCCCAGATATGTTGAAAATACGCACCGGCTTTCTCATCTCACTTTTGAAGAAGCTGCAGAGCTTGCATATTTTGGCGCAAAAATTCTTCATCCACAAACGGTTTCACCAGTAATACACAGGAATATTCCTATTTTTCTAAAAAACACCTTTACTCCCGAAGCTCCCGGAACTAAAATATCTTCAGAAATAACCAATCGCGGACTTAAGGCAATTTCGGCAAAAGACGGTATTACCGCCATTAAAATTAAATCCAACAGAATGTTGATGGCGCATGGATTTCTAAAGAAAATTTTTGAGGTCTTTGATAAGCACGAAACAGCGATAGATATGATCACCACTTCTGAAATCGCGATTTCCCTTACAATAGACGATACCAGAAATCTTGATCCTATCCTGGAAGATCTTAAGGCGTATGGTGAGATTACCGTGGAAATGGATCACAGCATTATTTGTGTTGTTGGGGAAGGTTTGATAGAGGATAAAGAAACGTACCGGTTATTTGAGATTTTAAATGATATTCCAGTGAGAATGATCTCTTACGGCGGGAGTATTAACAATGTTTCCCTTTTGGTAGCAACAAAAAATAAAATCCCTGCATTGCAGGCGCTGCATAAAAATTTGTTCCAGGTACAAGATCGCCTGGTAGCCTATTGAGTATAATATGGTTTAAACCTTTTGTTTATTTGTTTGTTTGTTAGGATCACTTCTTGCCACCAAGAAGTGATCTTTTTTATAGGGTAATTTTACTGATAAATTTAAAATTCTTCAGATTTTTTTAGATTCAAAAGCTCGTTTTTAACCTCGATGTATCTGGATAAATAGTAGGTGCTTTTAACCCGATGATGCAGTAACATAGCACCGGTGAAATTTTCCATTCTGTGTTGCTTAAGGTTCTTCTTAAGATCTGCTAAACGGTTATGAAATACGTTGTGAAATTCAGCGCTGGAAAACCTGTAATCAAGGATCTTAAAACCGTTTTCCTGTGCTTGTTTCCATGGTGTTTTAGAGGTGTAAAGTTCTACTGCACATGCAGCAAATCCTTCAGGACTATCTTCAATAAATCCATTCCAGTCAAGGCTTCCCGGTATTCCCTCGGCACCTACAGAAGTGGTGATATTTGGAGTGCCGCATTGCATGGCTTCAATGAGTTTACCTTTTAACCCGGCACCAAATCTTAAAGGAGCCAGGCTTATTCGTGCTTTTTTAACTATTTCTGCGGCATCTTTTGCCCAACCCTGGATAAGGAATCCATTTTTTGGGTCATGCAGCTGGGTGATCTTTGCAGCGGGATAAGCTCCATAAATATGCATCTGTACATCGGGCAGTTTTTTCCGGATAATGGGCCATATTTCTCTTTTAAGGTGCATAATTGCATCTGCGTTGGGTGCATGCCTGAAATTCCCAATACTTACAAAATGCTCCCGCTCCTCAAATTTGGGCAAAAAAGCAATTTCTTCTGAAGTGATTTTCTTAATAAGAAACGGGAGGTATAGCAACAGATTTTCTGGGATATTAAAATCATCATTCAGTAGTTTTTTTTCAACTTCTGAAATGATCAAACTTAGATCACATCGGTAGATACTTGCGATCTCTCTTTTAGCCAGTTCTGATTCTTTTGTCGATAAGGGATTTTTACCAATGAATTCCAGTTCCCGGAAATTTCTTAAAAAATGAAGATCTTCAGTATCCAGTATTTTTAGGGCATCCGGACAAATAGCATGCACTCGCCATCCAAACTGTTCCTCCATCATAAACCTGTCAAAAACCACCATTTGTGGCTGAAGATCTTTTAGAAACACGTCAAAACTTGAATCGTTCAATTTAATCGGTATAATCGAAATATTTAAGGATTCAAGATTTGCCCTGTGAATAGATTCTGAGGCTGTTGTTGCAAAGGTGACGGAAAACCCTTCAGAAATGAAAAATTCCAGGAGCTGCATCATCCTGGAGCCCGCAGCGGTGGAATTTGGTTCTGGCCAAACATAACCTATCACTAATACTGGTGTCATATATAGATTCTTATTGTTTTTTATTGTCTCCCGATAGCCCGGGAGTAATTAGCATAAATCTTCATAGATCTTTTTATCGTAGCAGTTATGCTCATTTCCTATTTTTATATCATTGTTAAGAGGGGGTCATATGTAACATCCATATAATATTAGCCTCTGTATCGATACCCAGTTATGAATATTTTATCTAAATATTTTTTCAAAAATACCTGAATTTCACCAAACAAGAGGCCGGTTTAAAAACTCCCTGCCAGGAGGAGGGATCCGGTAATCCAAAGAGCCAGGGAAATCACGCCACCTATGATAAAAAAATGTCGAAATCTATAGATTCCCATTCCGTAAATAATGGTGTTTGTTTGATATCCTATCGGAGTGAAAAAACTAAAATTGGAGGCAAACAAAACCGCCAGTATAAATGGTTTTGGATCCAGCTTCATAGATAAGGCAATGGTAATTGCAATAGGAGCAATGATAATTGCTGTGGCATTATTTGACACAAATCCACTTAGGATCATGGTAATGAGGAAAAGTATTCCAATAATCACGGTTTCTGTTTGATCCTGAAAAATAACCAGTAAATGATTGGCAATCCATACATCGGCACCCGTATTGCTCATAGCTACTCCCAGAGGGATCATTCCTGCCAATAAAAAGATGATTTGCCAATTCACCTGGGAATAGATTTTCCCAAGATCTATACATTTTAAGAATATCATAAGAAAGCACCCAATAAGTGCGCTTTTTAGAATAGGAAAAATAGAAAATGCCGATAACCCAATCACCAGCAGCAGGATTGCAAAAGAGATTGTTCGCTTGGACTTTTTTACAGGTCTAATTTCCTTATGGACCTGCAGTATTGTTACATTTTCAACTTTGCTTAATTCCTCGAGAACACTTTCTGAAACTTCCACCAATAGCCGGTCTCCAACCCTTAATTCTATTTGATCTCTCTTATTACCAAAAATCCTTGTATGAGGATTCCTTAAACTTCTTCTCTTTCTTATTGCCAATGGAATTGCACCACTTAAGTCCTGCCTTTTTAAAGATTTCAGACTTTTACCTATCAAAGGAGAATTGGGAAGCATAAGAATTTCAACTACCTGAATGTTCTCTTCCAGAGGCTCATCCTGAGTTATAGGAAAGGTTAGTTTTTTAGTATCTTTATTTTTAATTACAGTAAAATCTTTTAGATCTTTTAATTTAATGAGGTTTTCCAGATTACACCTCAGTAATAGTTGATCCCCTTCCTTTAACGGAATATACTTTCCCGGTTTGTCATTTATAATTCCATCCCGTTTTAACCGAAGAATTTCAACATCCTCATTATTAAAAAGAAAGGTTTCTCCAATGGGTTTCCCAATGATTAGTGCATTTTTATTGATAATTATTTTGGTTATGAATTCATCAAGGTTATAATCCTCATCAATGGTTGTTTTTTTTCCGGAAGGAAGGAAGTTATGCATTAAGGTTACAATTGCTATAGTTATAATCATGAAAATTACCCCATACCACGTAAATTCGAAAAATGTAAAACGTTCCAAACCACGGTTTACAGCGATAGCATTTACGATAAGGTTTGTAGAGGTGCCCATTAAGGTGCAACTACCACCAATGATAGCCGCAAATGAAACAGGCATTAAAAGTTTTGACATTGGAATATCATGCTTTGCAGAAAGCTCAGAGATTATTTTTACAAAAACTATCACTACAGCAGTAGTATTTATAAAGGCTGAAATTCCGCCTGCAATAATCATAAATACAGGGATCATTAAGAATACCGGAAGGTTTTTCAGTTTTTTTAATCCATCTGCAAGAAGATCAATCACCCCGTTATTCTCAAGGCCAATTGCTATTATCATCAGCGCCAAAACGGCAATAGTGGCAGGGCTGGAGAACCCGGAAATAGCTTCTTCGGGACTTACCAAATCAGTTACAAGTAAACTCACCAAAATGAAAAACGCGACCTTATCCACCGGGAATACTTCCAGTGCAAAGAAAATCATGGCCACGATTATAATGGCCAATAATATAAGGATATCCGATGTCATTTCTTAAAAGTAGGAAATAATTATCATCTTGCCAGGACTATAAATGAAGGTTTATAAAAGTCAACTAAAGAAATCAAATTGTCAACTCCTGGTTTTTAACCTTGATATTTTGCGTGCCTTTCCATTAACATGGTACAATTGAGATCTTTTCTGTTTTTCAAAACGGTTTTACCAAACCATGTATGATACTTCTGATTTTCGAGGAATTCCACATTAACGGCATACCAATCTTCGTCAGAATATGCTAAATTGAAATACTCTTCCCATTCCGCCCTAAGTCGTTCATTTTTGAAGATATAACTTTCCAGTCCTAAATGATAAAGGTCGGCGTCACAAATGATTTTTTCAGCCAGGGTTTGAGGATTTTGTGGCATTTTGGTTGCAAGAATACAGGAAGTAACAATATTTAATTTATCCTCGGGATACTCTTGCTCCTTTAAAAATTCCATCGCATATTTCACACTTTGCTCTTCGTGGTCTGCATAGGTTTGCGCCATTCCTGTATCGTGAAACAGTGCAGCAATTAAAATAGGCTCCAGATCTGATCCAAAAACTTCTTCATAATTCGCGATGGTTTTTACATATTCGTAAACATCCTTGGTGTGATCAACACTATGAAATGGCAAGGATTTACAACGTGTATTTTCCAAAAAATCTATGCAATGATCATAGGTTAAGGAAACAATGTTAGACCTGCTTAGTCTTTTTAGAAAATTGAAAGCCATGCTGGTTGTTTTATTAATCTTAGGTTTTTGAAAGGCATTTGGTAATTCGGAAATCAGCCTGATAACTCTCATTTTAATTGAAAATTAACCTGCTGTAAATTCGGTTGTAATTTACAAGAAATCATCAAATTTTTTGGTGATTTAAGATTTTTAACCTTTAATTATAACCCCGCTGTTTTTACCGTTGAACTTACTTTAATTGGCAGCAAAACAAGGTGTTTTTAGCTCAAAAAAATATATAAATAATTCTTAATATTTAACTGAACCGCAAATTTTTTCCTATTTTGAAATTGACTAAAATCAGGAGCAATGAGCAGAGGATTTGTAAAAGAAGATGACCAGGAGGAAGCGCCTTTTATTCCTCCAAGAGCAGCTCTACCAGCCGGAGTGATCAATTATGTTACTCCCGAAGGTTACCAGCAACTTAAAAACGAACGCGAAAGGCTTGAAGAAAAACTTTCTAAGCTTAATATCGAAAATGATAAGGAACGGAGGCATGCCAGGGCAACCTTTACCGGAAGTTTAAACTTGTTGAATGAAAGAATTGGGTCGGCCCGTATTTTAAAACCTTTGGAACAATCCAGGGACGAAGTTCGCTTTGGCGCAAAAGTCAGTTTTAAATTTATAGACGGAAAACAAAAAGGATCCACCCGGAAATTCCAGCTGGTTGGAGTAGATGAAGCAACTATTAAAGAGAATAAAATCGCATTTGTGGCGCCCATAGCAATCGCCCTTACGGGAAAAAAGATTGGAGAGATTACACAAGTTAATATGGGGGGAGAAATTCAGCAGCTGGAAATCCTTAAAATCGAGTATTCCTGAAGGTCAAATCTTATAAACTTGATAAAGATCAGCACTAAAAACACAAATTATTTAATGAATATTAAGGATCTCAACATCTTTTTCGTTTAATCTAAAAGTCTCCCCTTTCTTTTTACTTTCCAGTTCAGTATAAATAGGGGCTTCTGTGGATATCACATGAACTTTGCTTCCATCCTCCAAAACAATATCTCCCAGGGCTGTGGCGATAAAATAATAACTGTCTTTGGTTTCCACAACACTCCCAAATTGTACGTGCTCACTAAAATGTTCTCGGTCCACACTGCTAAGCTTTTCTTTCATTTTTTGGGCATTATCAAGGTATCTGGCATATTTTTCAAAATCACCCAGCAACTGGCCTTTGTTTCCTTCCTCATCATAATCTGTATGTACATCATTGGCTTCCATGGATTCCTTAACAGCATCCATGTTATCCCTGTATGCTTTTATTTTTTTATCTATTTCTTCAAGGCATTTTATGAAGAGCGTTTTCCGGTTCGGTATCATAGTATATTTTATTTTAAGGTTCCTTTCCTGTTTTAACTTAAAGGTACTTTTCTGGTTTCGGTTAAAAGAAGATTTTGCAAATTTTTAATAATTAGCTGTATTTTTGAAAAATCACTTTATAGGTCTATGGAATTATAAAATATAATTATAAGTCCATAGGCTTATAAAGTATAAATATAAGTCTACAGACTAATTTTATTATTTTATAAGGTTTTAGACTAATATAATTTATTATATTTGAAATATGGTAGCAGTATTAACGGCAGATCTTGTGGATTCTTCCTTATATAAAGAGGAGATTTTGGAAAAAGTTTTAAACTCTTTAAAAGTAGAATTTGAAACCTTAACCCTTGAGTATGGGGAACAAAACATACGTTTCAAAATTTACAGGGGAGATAGTTTTCAGGGAGTGGTACATCAGCCAGAGGAAGCATTAAAAATAGCCATTCAAATAAAGGCTGCCATAAACCGGATCCATTTAAAAGAAACCAGAAAAAACAAGGCGTATTCAAAAATAGCCGATTTCAAAATAGCAATTGGAATAGGAATGCAGGAACTTGAGCGGGAAGCAATTGAGGAATCCAATGGTCAGGCTTTTCAATTTTCAGGCCGAACCCTGGATGAAATGAAAACGGAGAACAGAAAGACCCGTTTAAAAACAATAGATGGAAACATCAATCAGGAATTTAATACAGCTTTTCTTCTTTTAGACACTATTACCGATAAATGGAGCACCGCTTCCGCTGAAGTTGTTTATTATTTGCTAAGAGGGTTAAAAGAACGGGAAGTAGCCGAAATCCTAGAGATTAGTCAATCTGCTGTAAACCAGCGCAAAAAAGCCGCCGGATGGGAAGCAGTTTCGGGATTGTTACAAAGGTATCATCAAGTAATAAAAACTCATTTTAATGGACACTAATTTTCTTGTTTTATTACAGCTTTTACTGGCACACATCCTTACAGATTTTGTGCTCCAGCCATCCCGTTGGATTCAACATAAACAAAAACACCGTGGAAAGTCCCTTTATCTCGTCCTTCACGCTTTAATCGCCGGAATACTTACCTATTTGTTCCTGCAGGAATTAAAATGGTGGTATGTAGCCTTATTTATAAGTATCACACACTACCTTATAGATCTATGGAAGGTGAACCTGGCAAATGATAATCTAAAATCCTTTTTACTGGATCAATTATTTCACCTAATCATTATTTTGGTAGCCTGGTTATATTTAATTCAGGGATTTGGAATGATATTTCCAGTGCTCAGTGGGATGATTAATTCCCCATTTTTTCTATTGATAATAGGAGCATATCTAATAGTGATATTCCCGGTTGGATTTTTAATAGGAAAAGCCACAAAACGCTGGCATACCCAGATTGAACCTTCCAATCAAAATAACAGCCTGGAAGCAGCAGGAAGATATATAGGGGTTTTTGAGCGCATCCTGGTACTTACTTTTATACTTACTAATAATTTTTCAGCAATAGGATTTCTTATCGCCGCAAAATCTATCTTAAGATTCAGTGATAAATCTGAAACCGGGGCCCGAAAACAAACCGAATATGTGCTTATAGGAACACTTATGAGCTTTGCAATAACAATACTCCTGGGGTTTTTAGTACGCCATTTCATTTTCCAATAACTGAATATTGCCGAACATTCGTTCTTTTACAATATTCATCATTCGTTTGTTCAATGCTGAAGAATTTTCAACATAAACAAGATATTCTTCAATAGAAAACTGACCAATGATGATTCCTTTCAGGCTATTCCTGAATTTTATATCCTTTTGAATCGCATTTTCCACAAACATCAATTTTTTCTCTATTGAAAATGCGTGAAATGCATTTTTATGTTTTTTGATATAATTTTTGAATACTTCTATCAAAAGATCATTTTGAAGTTTGGCAACAGGACGAAGCGTTTTGTTTTGAAATTGCTCATCCCTGCTCATATCTTCTGAAACTTTAGCCGAAGGAATTTCGGGTCTTAGGCAAACTAAATCTTTATCTCGCTGGTTCATAACGTTGGGTTTTCTTAAATTTAAGTAATAATTCAGTCGATAATTAAAAGTCAGCTCACAACTTTTAAACCAATTATAAACATTTTTTTATAGCGTTAAAGTCGTCTTAATCGCCCGATGCCTTTATACTTATCTTTTTATCTTACAGAAAAATAGCAATTAAAGTATGATCATATCAAGAAACCCCTATACCGGTGAAGAAGTTGGACACCTTAAGGAATCGACTAAAACCGAAATAGATACAATCCTAGAGGAGGCCTCAAAAAGATTTAAAACCTGGAAAAAGACAGATTTTAAGCATCGTGCCGGGCTGATGAAAAATGCAGCTAAGGAATTGATTAGCAATAAACAGGAATATGCCGAAACGATTACAAAAGAAATGGGAAAACCAATTTCCCAGGCTATTGCAGAGGTTGAAAAATGCGCATGGGTTTGTGAATATTATGCCGAAAATGCAGAGAAACAGCTGACAGATGAAAGTGTGAAAACCGACGCACAAAAAAGCTATATTTCTTATGAACCTATTGGGGTTGTACTGGCGGTAATGCCCTGGAATTATCCTTTTTGGCAGGTATTCAGGTTTGCAGCCCCTGCACTAATGGCCGGAAATATTGGTGTTTTAAAACACGCCAGCAATGTGATGCAATCTGCAAACAACATTCAAAAAATTTTTGAAAAAGCCGGATTTCCAGAAGGATGTTTCCAGAATATTCCCGTGGGGAGTGATAAAGTGGAATCGATTATTCGCGATAAAAGGGTGAAGGCAGTAACGCTAACCGGAAGCAACGCGGCGGGTAGTGCAGTAGCATCGGTTGCTGGAGAAGAGATTAAGAAATCGGTTCTGGAATTGGGTGGAAGTAATGCGCTCGTTGTTTTTAAAGATGCAAATATTGAAGAAACGGTAAAAACCTGTATTCAGGCGCGTTTCCAAAATACAGGACAAAGTTGTATCGCCGGAAAACGGCTTATTCTGGACGAATCTATTGCCGATAAGTTTTTAGAACTATTTGTTCAACAGGCAGGAGAACTTAAAAGTGGCGATCCATTGGATGAAGCTACGTATATAGGCGTGATGGCCCGGGAAGATCTGGCAAAAGATTTGGAAGATCAGGTTCAGCAATCGGTGAAAGCAGGAGCCAAAATTATTTTAGGAGGAAAGCGAAAGGGAGCTTACTTTGAACCCACCATCATTACAGGAGTTACACCAGATATGCCTGTTTTTAAAGAAGAGACTTTTGGTCCGGTAATATCGGTAACTACTTTTAACGATGAAAAGGAAGCCATTCAGCTGGTAAATACCTCCAGTTTTGGATTAGGCGTTTCTGTTTTTACTCAAGATATTGAACATGTGGAAGGTTTGATACCGGAATTTGAAGACGGAGCGGTTTTTATAAACGAATTGGTAAAAAGTGATCCCAGGTTGCCCTTTGGAGGAACTAAAACGTCTGGATATGGTAGGGAACTTTCAATTCATGGAATTAGGGAATTTGTAAATATAAAAACGGTCTATTTCAAGTAATATTTTGAAGTTCAAAAAGAAAAGGTCTATATTCAATTCTTTGAAGAAAGTTCATCGGTCAAATCAAAAAGAGAAATTTCAATAATTTCCGGCCAAATACTACGGGCGGGTGCTGGGGATTTAAATCTCCTGGTAGGATTAAAATAATAAAATAAATGAAAGATCAAAATATAGCAGTTACGGTAGATTCGGTCATTTTTAAGGAAGTTAAAAACGGATATGAATTATTATTGATTCGGCGGATAAACGAGCCTTTTAAAAACCAGTGGTCTCTTCCGGGAGGTTTTCTGGAATTGGACGAACCTTTAGAAACAGGAGCACTGCGTGAACTTAAGGAAGAAACTGGACTTAACATGGAAAAGCTTCAACAAGTTGGCGCTTTTGGGGCTTTGGGAAGAGATCCACGCGGAAGAACGATTTCAGTAGCTTTTGCCGGAAAAATAAATAATTCCAGGGAAGTAAAAGGGGGTGATGATGCCAAAGACGCCGAGTGGTTCTCCTTAGATGATCTTCCTGAATTGGCCTTTGATCATTCCGAAATTATTAAGGCAGCAACAAATTTATTATAATTAAAAAGTAATGTCCGGTAAAGAGTCAAGATCGTTCCGTCTTTGGCGCAACTGCAAGAATCAAGATTTGATTTTAATCCCTCATTGATGGTTTGATTACCAGAGGCTTGTCTCGAATTTTCAAAAGTATTTTTGAATTCATACCTCGTGGGCTTGCCCGAGGTTTTTGATATAACTGATAAACATTTAGGTATGATTTCTATTTTTTCAGAACACTTTAGTTATTGGTATTATTGATAAATTCAGAAAGTAAGGGTGCTCTATTAAAAATTTCCCTGGAATGCCCAATGAGTGGTTTCAGTTTTCACAAAATTTTTTACCGGACAACATTGGATAATTAAATTCCAAACCCTGGTATTCATTGGATGTTTTAATCCACAAGATATCAAAGCCAATCATTCCCCATTCTTTTTCTTTTCTTGCTGTTTTTCCCTTGCAACTTTTATTTGTTCATTTGCCTGTTCGATTTGATCCTGTGTTGCCGGATCAGGTCTTTGTTTTTCGGCTCTTTCAGGTTCCAGACTTAAGATGATTTCTACAGGAAAATGATCGGAGCCTATATCGTTTCCTAAACTAAATTTTTTAACTCTAAACTCTTCGGTGACAAAAAAATGATCCAATGGCCAGCGCATTAAAAAACTGGTAGCATCAAAGGAATTATAAAATCCGCGACCTACCCGCGTGTCGAGTAATCCGCCAACATTCGAAAATAAAGAGGTAGTTCCGCTCCAGGCAACATCATTAAAATCTCCTGCTACAATTACCGGTAATTCAGAATCCATTGCCATTTTTGCAATTAGCATCATTTCTGCATCCCTATCTGAAGAAGAGGGATTGTGCTGTGGCATAGGCGGTGTAGGGTGTATTGCGTGAAATTTCACCAAATCTCCCGATCTCAATCTTAGCACAGTATGTATGGATGGGATACTATCGTCTACGAGATATCTTATTTGTGGATCCAGCATTTCCAGTTTGGAATACAATAACATTCCATAGGTATTATCAAGTGGGACTTCTACTTTATATGGATAATCAGACACTGCTTGTGAGAGGTTGTCCCTCCATTTTAGGTCTGTTTCGGTAAATAATAAAATATCCGGATTCTTTTGTTCAATTTCCTTAATCAGTAGGTTTGGATCTGTATTTTTTTGAAGGACATTGGCAGCATAAAAATGTATTAAATTATTTTCAGATTGGCCTGAAGAGGCTTCCCCGACTAAATAATTTTTATGTGGTAAATAAGGGTAGATCCCTACCAGCTGATAAATAAAACAGGTTAAAAGAACTCCTATGAAAATGTAATCCTTTTTACTTTTTATATCGAATCTTATAAAATAGGCAGCAAGCGCGGCGAGTGTAAGCAAGGTTAACTGAATATGGAAATAATCATAAATACGTATCCACCAGAAATCGGCCGCAAATAACGGAACCAGGGTGGCAACTACCGCAATAATACCAAATATTTGTAAAAAGGTTTTAAGTTTCATAAAGCTTCAAATAAAATTCAAACAGCAAGTTTTTGGTTAAAATTTAAAACCACAAACATACTTTTAATTTTTGAAAATCTATTTCTTTAAAAATCTTTGTGAGGCTGATTTAGTTTTCCTGAAATTCTGAAGCCAGATAATTTCTAAGATCATCACCAGATGGAGCTTCAAATAATTGAAGATTAAAATAGGGCACGGCAGAAATTATATGATCAAAAATATCGGCGCTTATATACTCAAAATTTTCCCATCGCTTATCCCTGCTAAAGCATAAGATTTCAAGAGGAATTCCCTGCGGGGTAGGCGCCTGGTGGCGAACAATAATATACATTTCCTTGTGCACGGCAGAATGTTCGTGTAAATAACTATCTATATATTTTCTGAAAACCCCTAAATTTGTTTGATTCCTTCCATTTATAGGCAGGGTTTTATCAACGTTGTTATTTTTATTATAACCATCAATCTCCTTTTGGCGGTGGTTGAGATAAGGGGCAATTAAACTTATTTTTTTTAATCCTTCCAATTCATCTGTATTCAGGAATTTAACTGAATTTTGTTTGATGAATATAGCACGTTTAATCCTTCTTCCCGGAGATTCCTGCATACCTCTCCAGTTTTGAAATGAATCTGAAATAAGGCTGTAGGTAGGAATGTTGGTGTACGTATTATCAAAGTTTTGAACCTTTACGGTAGCAAGATTAATTTCGGTTACTGTACCATCTGCTCCAAATTTGCTGAAGGTTATCCAGTCTCCAATTCTCACAATGTCATTTACTGAAACCTGAATGGAAGCCACAAAACCTAAAATGGTATCCTTAAAAATCAACAATAAAATAGCCGAAGCAGCACCCAAAGATATTGCGAAGCTAATAACCGATTTCCCTGTCATTTCAGAAAAAATAAACATCAAGCCAATCACCCAAATAATAATCATAAGTACCTGGATATAGCTGTCAATTGGCTTATCGTGAAATTCTTCCCGGGTTTTCAGGTAATTTTTTGTTGTGCGTAATAAACTTCTAAAAATCCAAACTATGAGAATAATAACATAGATATTAAGGACAAAGAGAACTACTTTCAAAGAGTATAGATGATCCACAAGGATATATGGAGCGGTATAATAAACAAGTACTATTGGAACAATTTGCGCTATATACCTCGGAAAATTACTTTTGATCAAAAAATCATCAAATGTGGTCTTTGTCCTGTTGGTAAAGGCTTTAAAACTTTCAATTACAAACCTCCTAAGTACATAGTTGATTAGGTAAATAAGCAGGACCAATAAAGCGATATTGATGAACAGGTTAAGATAACTTGCCATTACCGGGTCCATACCAATCTGGAGGAAATAATTCTCCAATAAACAACTGATATCCTTGAAATCCATAAATTCTTTCATGCTATAAATATTTCTTTTCTATGTAAAATGGCCCAAAAGGGATCACAGAGCATACAATGGCTACTAAAAGTGTTTGTGGTCTCCAGTTTAAAGGAGAATACATGAAAACAGCTCCTGCAATGTATGCAAGAAAAAGAACTCCGTGAGCCATTCCAACTATTTGGACCATCTGTGGTAAATCAAAAAAATATTTTAAAGGCATGGCCAAAAATAAAAGCACAAGAAATGAGATCCCTTCCAGGATACTTATCCATCTAAATGTGCTAATTTTTGTCTTTAAACTCATAGTATACAATTTTGTGCAAAGGTAAATTTTATACCGCGTGTTTTAAGTGAAATTCCAAATTTAAAATTAAAAGTTGTTTTGTGAAATAATGTTAAAAGATAGTATTCTGGTGCCAATAGAGAAAAAAAATGTTCCCGGGTTTGGCATTTTTCCTAATTTGCACGTAAATAGAAAATAAATTCATGAAATCAAAAATATTAGTAACCGGAGGACTTGGTTTTATTGGCTCTCATACTGTGGTAGCTTTACAGGAACAAGGCTATGAAGTAGTGATAATCGATAATTTATCAAATTCCTCACTGGATGTACTTGCCGGAATTACGAAAATAACTCAAATAACCCCCGAATTCGAGAATATGGATCTTAGGGATAAAGATGCTGTAGCCGGTTTTTTTGAGAAATATCCGGATATAAATGGGGTGATCCATTTTGCAGCTTCAAAAGCAGTTGGGGAAAGTGTAGAAAATCCTTTGCTTTATTATGAAAATAATTTGTCCAGTTTAATTTATATTCTGCAACATTTAAGTCAAAAGGAACAGGCAAGCTTTATATTCAGTTCGTCCTGTACAGTATATGGCCAGGCAGATACTTTACCAATAAAGGAAAATGCACCAATTAAAAAAGCGATGTCGCCTTACGGAAACACCAAACAAATAGGAGAGGAAATTATTGAAGATACCTGTAAGGTTCATCCTGCGTTCAAAGCGATCTCCTTAAGATATTTCAATCCCATTGGTGCGCATCCTTCAGCAGAAATAGGGGAATTACCAATAGGAACTCCTCAAAATCTTGTTCCCTTTATCACCCAAACGGCTATTGGCAAAAGGGAACAACTTTCGGTTTTTGGTGATGATTACCCAACCAAGGACGGAACCTGTATTCGGGATTATATTCACGTGATGGATCTTGCAAAGGCTCATGTGGTTGCCTTAAAACGATTGCTCGATAATTCTTCTGAAAAAAATTATGATGTTTTTAATTTAGGGACCGGAAACGGAAATACAGTACTTGAAGTAATAGAATCTTTTCAGAAATCTACTGGTAAGAAACTAGCCTACAAAATCGCCGACAGGAGGGAAGGAGATGTTATAGCCGCCTATGCCGATACGAATAAAGCAAATTCAGTTCTTAACTGGAAAGCAGTGCATAGCCTGGATGAAGCCCTAAAAAGTGCATGGAAATGGGAGGAAAAGGTAATGAAAATTGAAAAGAAGCATTAGAACCAGCTTCTGGTAAATAAAATATTATAAAATAATAAGAAGGCCTGAAATTAATTCCAGGCCTCTTATATTTTATTTTGTGCCATTAACTATAAACGCATGAATCATTCCCGGAATCCAGCCTAAAAGGGTTAGTAAAATGCTAATCAAAAAAGTTCCTCCCAATCCGTGTTTTAAAAAAACAGCAAGAGGAGGTAATAAAATGTTTAAAATGATTGTTAGTACAGACATAAATATTTTTTTGGTGAGCACAAATGTAGCCAACAACAAGAGGAGCAGGAAAGTTAGGCGCCTTGTTTGGCTAATTTTTAACTTCATTTTATAATTTCAGGGAACCAATCTTAAAAAAGTATCTTTGCGTCTTTAAAATAAAAAAAATGGGATTTACAGAATTAGGAGTTTCAATAGAAATTGAAAAGGGATTAAATGAAATGGGGATTTATACTCCTACTAAAATCCAAACGGAGGCCATACCTGTTTTGTCCACTCAAAATTTTGATTTTATAGGACAAGCACAAACCGGTACCGGGAAAACTGCCGCCTTTGGTTTACCGTTGCTTAGCAAAGTTGATACAAATAAAGATTATATCCAGGCTCTTATTCTTGCTCCTACAAGGGAACTTGGACAACAAATTGCCAAACAACTTTTTAAATTCACCAAGTATACGGAGCAGGTTTTTACGGAAGCTGTTTATGGTGGAGAAAAAATAGACATCCAAATCTCCAGGTTAAATCGTCCAACGCATATAGTCGTGGCAACCCCGGGAAGACTTATAGATCTTTTAAATAAAAAAGCGATCGATGTTTCAAAAATAAGTACCCTTGTGCTGGATGAAGCCGATGAAATGTTGAGTATGGGTTTTAAGGAGGAACTCACAACCATCCTTAAGCATACAAAAGGAGACCGCAATATCTGGTTGTTTTCGGCTACCATGCCTTCCGGGTTAAATGAGATCATCAATAATTTCGTCGCCAAAAATGCCATCAGGGTTTCAGTTGATAAATCTGAAACTGTAAATTCCGGAATCGAACATCACTATGTTACCGGGGACGATAACAATAAACTGGATACTCTTTCATTATTCCTAAAATCCCAGGGTAAAAACCGCGGTATAATCTTTACCAAAACCAAGGCTGCTGCAAAACTGCTGTCAAAACAACTGGAGGCTAAGAATTATGAAGTTGGACTTCTGGAAGGTGACATGCACCAAAAAGACAGGGATAAGGTGATGAGAGCATTCAGGAAAGAGACGCTCCGGCTTTTGGTTTCTACCGATGTTGCAGCACGTGGAATTGATGTGGATAATCTTGCTTTTGTGGTGCATTACCAGTTGCCGGATCAAACCGAATACTATACACACCGAAGCGGAAGGACTGCCAGAGCCGGTAAAACAGGTATTTCCCTTGTTTTAATAAATAGCAAAGAAGTTCGAAAAATCTATGAACTTGAGAAAGAACTGGGAATTAAATTTGTGAAGGTCCGTTAAATAAATTGTTGAAAGTTCCGTACCGGGCAATCGAAAAATTCAATTTATTGGGTGATTTCGGTCATCCATAAGTTTATTCTCAAACTAAGAAATAAGCTGACCGAAAAACAGGTTTAGGTGAAACCTATTGCTTTTAGCAATTGTGCTCATTTTTGTACTTTTATTATACGATCGCTTACGAACATTTATTCTGACTTCGCTTTTATTGGCAACAATAATTGTGATCTAATAATAGATCTGTTAAATTATTAATAATCTTTTGTTTGTGCAGTATGGGAAGAGTAATTTCGTCCTAGCTAATCAATTAAAACTATCATTATGGTACGACTTATTGTTATTTTCTTAATCATCGCCTTAGTGGCTGCCATCTTCGGATTTGGTGGGATTGCTGAAGGTTTTGCAGATATTGCAAAAATTATATTTTACATCTTTATAATCTTACTTGTAATCTCATTAATAAGCCGACTTTTCAGACGTTAAAATAAATTATCTTATAAAAAATCCAATCATGGTATTAATATTGCCTGATTGGATTTTTTAATACCAACCCTAAACCTTAAAATATGAGAAAATTGTTATTTATTCTTGCCACAGTAGTACTAACGGTATCCTGTGGTCCCACTAAAGTTGCTACTGAAGCCCGAAAAACCTTTAAAGGGGATTGGGTATTGAATGATGTCACCTACCCCAATAATACAGGGATATATAATGTAACCCTGTTTAATGATGCATCAACAGCTTGTTTCAGGGGAAGTACCTGGAGTTTTGTTTCAAACAATAACACCGGAACCTATACTGCCCAGGGAGTAGATTGTACTGCCGGTGAGCGTTATTTTAGATGGTCTATAGACGAAGAAAACACACCTTCTGGAATGTTTGATTTTCTATTAAAACCAACAGATAACAGATATAAATCCACCACTGGAGATCAGGGATTCAGATTGAATTTGGTAGCATTAACCGAGACTTCCATGGTTTGGCAACAAACAGTTAATTTAGAAGGAAAGCCTTTTGTTATTAGAATGAACTTTACTAAACTTTAAAATTAAACAATTATGAAAATAGGAATGAATAAATATGTAGCCTTATTATTTGCTGCTACCATGTTAATTAGTTGTGATGCGACAAGGAATGCCAGCAATAAGCAAAAAGGTACCGTAATTGGTGCAGGTAGTGGTGCTGTTATAGGCGGAGTAATAGGCAATAATACCGGAGACGGAAATACCGCGCTTGGTGCTATTATTGGAGGTGTTGTTGGTGGTGCAGCAGGTGCATATATCGGCAACAGGATGGATAAACAAGCTCAAAAAATTGAACAGGAAATCCCTGGAGCTGAAGTAGAGCGCGTTGGTGAAGGAATCAATGTTACATTTGATGAAAGCAGTGGAATTTATTTTGATACAGAAAAGTTTAATATAAATTCCGCATCTCAGGAAACGCTTAACAAACTGGCTGGAATCTTCAAGGAGTATCCGGATACCAATATTTTGGTAGAAGGACATACAGATAGTTCAGGAAGCGATTCTTATAACCTGACTTTATCCAAGAACCGAGCACAGGCAGTAACAAACTACCTGGTAACCAACGGTGTTCCCAAGAATAGGTTTGACACTAAGTGGTACGGAGAATCTCAGCCAAAGTATGATAATAATACCGCTGAAGGAAGAGCTAAAAACCGTAGGGTAGAATTAGCTATTGTTGCTAATGAAGACCTAAAGAAAGAAGCGGAAGAAGCTGCCAAGGAAAATTAAAATATGCTCCTTAAACATATATTAAATCCCGGAAATTTCCGGGATTTTTTTATTCTTTTAATTACCTTCCACTGGTGAAAAAAGCCGATATAGGAATCGTGGGTGGAGGAATAGCCGGTCTTACCGCTGCCATACATTTGGCTTCCTGCGGTTTAAAGGTTTTGCTGTTTGAAAAAGAGAAGTACCCGCACCACAAAGTATGTGGGGAGTATCTTTCCCGGGAAATCCTTCCTTATCTGAAGTCCCTAAATATCTCTTTAGAAAGTCTACAACCTAAAATAATCGATCAACTTCTATACAGCACCCCTTCAGGAAAAACCATAAAAACAGATCTTAAATCAGGAGGTTTTGGTATTAGCCGATATGCCCTGGATAATTATTTGTATGAAAAGGCTAAGGAACAAAATGTTGATATAATTCATCAAACGGTTACTAATACCACCTTCGAAAATGAATTTTTTGAGATTAGGACTTTTGAAAACCAGGCCTTTCCGACCAAAATAGTGCTTGGAGCCTTTGGGAAACGCTCCGGCCTTGATAAAAAATTAAACAGACAATTTATTGAAAAAAAATCAGGCTGGCTTGCGGTAAAGGCCCATTATAAACTTGATGATTATCCCAACAACAGGGTTTCACTTCATAATTTTAAGGGAGGTTATTGCGGTCTTTCCAAAACCGAAACAGATTCCGTAAATGTATGCTATCTTGCATCTTATGAGAGTTTTAAAAATTATAAAAGCATTGATTCCTATAAAGAAGAAGTACTCTGCAGAAATCCCCAGCTAAAAACATTTTTTCATGAAGCAGTCCCATTATTTGAAACGGACCTCAGCATAGCTCAGATTTCTTTTGAGAAAAAATCCTTGGTAGAAGATCATATACTTATGTTGGGAGATGCTGCCGGTTTGATACACCCACTTTGCGGAAATGGGATGGCTATGGCTTTTCACAGCGCAAAACTGGCCTCAGAAAGCATTTTAAAGTATTATAATCCAAACGCTTTCAGCAGAACCGATATTGAAAAAGAGTATATTAAAAAATGGGATCAACAATTTAAATCCCGAATGAAAATAGGGAGCGCACTTCAAAAAATTCTCCTGAAGCCTTTTTTAGCCGAGGCTTCACAGAATATAATAAAAATAATTCCTTCATTACTGCCCTTTATTATAGCTAAAACTCACGGAAAACCTGTTATATGAGTAAAATAAGCACTCTAAAAAGAACCGATGAAAGCGAAATCATGGATGATTTCGAGTTGAAGGGAACCGATTTGGAAAAAACCCTATCTGATCTTGATAACATCAATAAATGGCTTGGCGGAAACAAAATTACACTTCAGGGCATTAAAATATTGCTCAGGGATCAGCCTAAGTCTGAACCTGTGCATATTGCAGATATTGGTTGCGGGAATGGATCAATTCTTAGGGAGATAGCGAAATGGGGAAGGAAAGAGAACTATACACTGGAGCTCACGGGGATAGACGCAAATCCATATACCATTGAAATTGCAGAAAAACTATCTTATTATTATCCGGAAATTAAATATTATTCCATCGATATTTTTCAGGATGAATTTGAAAAGATGAACTTCGATATTTTGCTTTGCACTTTAACCTTGCATCATTTTAGAGATTCAGAAATTGAGGAGCTTATCAAATTATTCATCAGGCAGTCTAAATTTGGGATTGTGATAAATGACCTGCAGCGAAGTGAAATTGCCTACAGGCTTTTTCAGGCCTTTTGTGCCGTTTTTATTAGAAATGAAATTGCACGAAAAGATGGTCTCACCTCTATTTTACGTGGATTTAAAAAAAGTGATCTACAGGTTTTTTCAAATAAGATTTTGGTTAAAAAACAAAAAATAAGCTGGAAATGGGCGTTCCGCTATCAATGGATAATTCAGAAATAAAAAAATATGAGTGTTACTATCGTACATGTGGAAAAAGAACTACCTCAATATTTCCGGGAAACCAAAGATATTTTACCGCTGGTAGAAAATTGGCTTGGTGATAAAGATGAGCGCTTCCGAAGAAAAATTTTAAAGATCTTTGAAGGTGCTGCGGTAGATAAACGTTATTCTATTATGTCTCCTGAAGAGGTTTTTGTTTCAACTTCCTTTGAGGAAAAAAATAATATTTATGTTCGTGAGATTAAAAAACTGGGAACAACTGTACTTGAAAATTCCTTAAAAAAAGCCAGCTGGGAACCAAAATCCCTGGATTATATCATCACGGTAAGTTGCACCGGTATAATGATCCCTTCTCTGGATGCGTATTTGATCAATGAACTTGAATTAAAACAAACTATCACAAGACTTCCCGTAACCGAAATGGGGTGTGCTGCCGGGATTTCGGGGATGATTTATGCTTTTAATTTTTTGAAAGCAAATCCGGGTAAAAGAGCAGCTGTAGTGGCGGTAGAAAGCCCTACGGCCACTTTTCAACTGGATGATTTCAGTATGGCAAATATGGTGAGTGCAGCGATTTTTGGAGACGGCGCTGCCTGTGTTCTTCTTTCTTCTGAAGAAAATATTGAAGGCCCCAAAATAATTGCAGAAGAGATGTATCACTTTTTTGATGCCACACATTTAATGGGCTTTCACCTGTCTAATAATGGATTACAAATGATCCTGGATGAAACAGTTCCTGAAACGATCGCTGAACATTTCCCAGCGATCATTCACCCTTTTCTTGAACAGAACAATACCAATATTGAAGAAGTGCAGCATTTGATATTTCATCCTGGCGGTAAAAAAATTGTTCAAACCGTTTCTGATCTTTTTGGTATCTTAGGAAAGAATATCGACGATACGCGCGAAGTTCTCAGGCTTTATGGAAATATGAGCAGCGTAACCGTTCTTTATGTATTGGAAAGATTTTTAAACAAGGAACTCCCCAAAGGCGAGCAGGGTTTAATGTTAAGTTTCGGTCCGGGGTTTTCTGCTCAAAGAATTTTATTAAAATGGTAACAGAATTTAAAGACAGTAATTATTGGGCCCTTATTTTAGGCGGCAGTAGCGGACTTGGTCTTGCAACTGCCCGCAAACTGGCAAAGCATGGGATGAATATCATCATAATCCACCGCGACCGAAAATCGGAATTATCCGATATAGAGGAAGCCTTTGAGGATATCAGGAACAGCGATGTCCGCCTGGAAAGTTTTAATGTAGATGCTATTCAAAAGGAAAAAAGGGAAAGCCTTATTGAAGAGATCAAGAAAGTTCTTGGAGAACATGGAAAAATCAGAACTTTGGTTCACAGTATTGCAAAAGGAAATTTAAAACCTATGAACGGGGAAGATCCGGTTCTTGAAAACATTGATTTTCAGTTAACCCTGGATGCGATGGCACTGAGTTTATACGATTGGACGCAGGCTGTTTTTAAAGCCCAACTTTTCGCAAAAGATGCGCGTGTAATTTCCTTTACCAGCGAAGGAAGTCAGAAAGCGTGGCCCAATTATGGCGCTGTGTCCGTAGCAAAAGCTGCACTGGAATCCATTACCAGAAGTATGGCTCTGGAATTCGCTCCTTTTGGAATTCGCGCGAATTGCATTCAGGCAGGAGTTACTGTTACCAGGTCTTTTCAAATGATCCCTGGAAGCGATACCCTGCGCGAACATGCTTTAAAACATAATCCATTTAAACGACTTACGATTCCAAAGGATATTGCCAATGTGGTCTATTTGCTTTCAAAAGATGAAGCAAGCTGGATTACCGGGACTATAATCCCTGTAAACGGTGGGGAACATCTGAAATAAAACCTAAAATTCTATCTGTTTGACTTCAGTCGATATTATTTCAAAATTACCTTATGCTCCTCCGTTTTTGTTTGTAGATGAAATCCTGCAAATCAATGATCGGGGGGTTACGGGCCTTTATAAATTCCCCGAAGATTCTTTTTTCTATTCCGGACATTTTAAGGATAATCCCATAACCCCGGGAGTAATTCTTACAGAATGTATGGCACAAATTGGGGTGGTTAGTTTGGGTGTATTTCTTATCTCTTCGGAAAATAATGAGAATGTAGAAAGCAAGCGGAAAATAGGATTGAGTTCCACTGAAATAGATTTCTATAAACCTGTTTTTCCCGGGGAATGTGTAAAAGTGGTTTCTACAAAAGAATATTTCCGATTCAATAAATTGAAATGTAAGGTTGAGATGTTTGATATGGAAGAAAATCTTATTTGCAGGGGAAAAATTGCGGGTATGATTTCCGGGGAGATCGCTAAAAATAATGCGGAATGAAAAATCGGGTCGTAATTACCGGGATGGGTGTTGTTGCCCCAAACGCTGTTGGTTTGGAGGAATTTGAAACAGCCATTCGAACCGGGAAAAGCGGGATAGAATTCTATCAGGAATTAGCCGATCTTAATTTTTCCTGCCAGATAGGCGGGAAGCCGGATATTTCTTCAGAAAAATTAAAAAATTATTTTACCGATCTTCAATTGCGCGGACTAAAAAGCAGCGGAATTATTTACGGTGTAATTGCAGGGACAGATGCCTGGGCAGACGCGGGCTTTGTTAAAACGGGTGAGGAAACACCAGATTGGGACAGCGGAATTATATTTGGTACAGGAATTCTTGGCGTGGATAAATTTAGGGAGGCCATTCATTTAATAGATGCCGGAAATACACGAAGACTGGGAAGTACCAGCGTACTTCAAACTATGGCAAGCGGAATAAGTGCATATTTAGGTGGGATTTTAGGTTGCGGAAATCAGGTTACCACCAATTCCTCTGCCTGCACTACGGGAACGGAAGCTCTTTTAATGGGATTTGAACGCATACAGGCCGGGAAAGCAAAAAGGATGTTGGTAGGAAGTTGCAGCGATCATGGCCCTTATGTTTGGGGAGGTTTTGATGCGATGCGAATATTACCTGGGAATTATAATGAGAACCCTCAGGAAGCTCCGGGACCTATGAATGCCTCGGTGGCAGGATTTATCCCGGGAAGTGGTGCAGGAGCGCTCCTGCTGGAGGAATATTCCTCGGCTAAGGCGCGTGGCGCCAAAATCTACGCAGAAGTACTGGGAGGGGAAGTGAACAGCGGTGGACAGCGCGGTGGTGGCAGTATGACCGCAGCAAATAGCCAGGCAGTACAGCGTTGTATTAAAGGCGCCCTGAAAAATTCCGGTATTTCAGCAAATGAGATCGATGCAATCAATGGTCATTTAACAGGAACTTCCGGGGATCCTGTTGAAATAGAGAACTGGATGCTGGGTCTGAATCGAAAAAAAGAAAATTTTCCATATATTAATTCCCTTAAAGGGATGACAGGACATTGTTTAAGTGCTTCGGGAAGTATTGAATGTGTAGCATCTGTGCTGCAGTTGTATAAAAATTTTATCTTCGGTAATGTTAACTGTGAAAAACTTCATCCTGAAATAAGTAACCGAATAGCTTCAGAAAAAGTTCCACCTAAAACAATGGAAGTTCCTCTGAATATTATCGCCAAAGCTAGTTTTGGTTTTGGGGATGTTAACGGGGTTGTGATTTTTAGAAAAATGACCGAATAAGACAATAACTAAAACCAATTATCTAAATATATAAAATGCCGGAAAAAGATATACTTGACAAATTAAAAGCAATTGTAACGCCCTATGTTCAGAATAAAGTGGGGCTGGAACATTTTAATGAAAAAACCGATTTTTTAAATGATCTGAAAATAAATTCCGCAAACCTTGTGGATGTGGTGCTGGATGTGGAAGATGAATTTAATATTGAGATAGATACAGAATCTATGAACGGCATGTTAACAGCAGGCGATGCGAAAAATATAATTCTGAAGAAAATCGGTTAAAAATGATCGGGAATGATATCATAGATCTCAAGATTAGTTTAGGCAAAAACAACTGGAAACGGAAGGGGTTTCTGAACAAGCTTTTTTCTGAAGAAGAACAGGATTGGATTTTAAATTCGAAGGCTCCGGAACTTAATATCTGGTTGCTATGGTCTATGAAAGAATCTGCTTACAAAGCACATCAGCGAAGGTTTGAACTACCCAGAAGTTACAATCCAAAAGCTTTTAGGTGCGAGATCACCGAAGATAAAATAGCTTCTGTTTCCGGGAAAGTGAGTATTGATAAGAACTCATACCTTACAAAAGCTTCAATTTCCAAAGAGTATATCTATTGTATTGCAACCTTGAGCAATGCTACTCTTTTTCAAAAAATTTATTTTAAACCTACAGATCTTAAATTGCAACTTATTAATGCGGTTTCTAAACAACAAAATCTTCCGAAGGAAAAAATTTCAATAAAAAAAACATCTCAATTTATTCCTTTTCTAATTTTCGAAAATCAAAAATTATTTTGTAATTTTTCAATGACACATCATGGGGATTTTTCGGCATTTATTATGGAGTTAAGGAACTAATAAATTCCAGTTAAACAATACTAATACAGCTTGCCGAAATAAGTTCCGTTTGTAAATTGATCCAACAAATTAAAACCTATTAGCAATATGAAGACAGTAGATAAAATGGAAATTTTAAACAGCCAATCCGCTGAGTTTATTCAAAAAAGTGAAACAGGAAAGTTTCTAAAACTTATTCCGGATACCTTTATTATTAAAGGAGAAGAGGCCGAAAAAGGATTCAATCAGGGTTATGCCATTCGTCATTTAAACCTGAAAGATATTATTTTGATTGATGTGGTGGAGGAGGCTACGCGGGAAGCAGTCAAAAAACTGGTAAAAGAGGGGTATAACATAAATGCTATCCTGCTCTCAAATTCCGATGTATATAAAAGAGCGTATGCAGATTTAAAAACAATTTCCGAAGATGCCGGAGATGCTCAAATATTTATACATCCACGAACTACACTTAAAGATAATTTTAAAACTAAAGACATAACAAAAAAAGATGAAATCCTAAAACCTTTTAAATTAAAGATCCAAGATCTTCCCGGAAATGGGGGGGGATCTGTTTTGATTTTTTGCGAATTTAATGAAGGAATGTTATTCACCGGTGACGATGCAGAGGGATCTCCTTATAACAGTGATTTAAATACCTTCACACGTCCGGCCATGCAGAGTAAGAATGACGAATTTGGGTTGGCAGAAAGTTGGGGAGCATATCCTGAGGAATTTACTTATTTATTCCCATTGAAAGGAAAACCGGCTTTTAATATTGAAGATGGCCAGCGTTTGGATATTCTTAATAAATTAAGTCGTATTCAGTAATATAAAACTGGAATTTTTTCCTTTTACATAGCTCGTGAACTTGGTGCGAGGTAATTAATTCTGAATTATTTGATTAAAAAGGGGGCTATTTCTAAAGGTTTTTCACGTCATTCCCATTTTAATAGTATGCTTTTCTTTTATGAAGCACTATTGATTTTCGATTAACGCAGAAAAATTTATTTTTCAAATAGCCTTCTATTTATTTTTCAGTTTAAATTATTCTTCCATAGTTTCTTCCAATGATAATTCGGCCCCGTTATTATTTTGCTCTCCCTTTTTATCGTGAATGATATTTCGAATGCTTTGGTAGATCATGGTTATTTCAGCTATAAATCCACCTGCTAAAATAGATGCTACTGTAAGTATGGTATAATAGATCTTAAAATATTCTGAATAGGAGAATATTTTTGTTTCGGTAAATGGAATGTTAAGTAATAAGAGAACAGTTATAGAACTTATTATCAATAGGGTAGCAAGTCGTGCAATATTTAAAAGCTCGTTATAATATTTAAGTCTTAAATGATTGATTTTTAAAACTTTTATACTTAAAAGGTGAAGCAACATTACCAAAATGTAGATCGAGCCTAAAATGATTATATAGCAGAGAGTGCTTATTCCAGAGGAGGAAGTAGCAAGCAATTCCCAGGCCTGAAATCCAGAGATTTCTCCAAAGGTATAGGTGGCAAAACCCATAGCCAATGCAAAGATTATCCCTCCTAATACGGGTCTCCTAAAACTAAAATGTTTCATAATCCTGATTTCAGAAAAAATTAATGAATTCAACTATTTTATCTGAAATTACGAATTTTTCGATTTTTATATATCCAACTTACTGTTAAAAACTGATGTAAATTAATGCAAACCAGTTGTTTAAACGCTGGTTTTTAATCAGGCACTCCGGAGCAAACAAGTATCGGGGATTTCGATGAAATCCCGTCCGAACGGGATAGGCACAGATTAGGGGAGATAGAGGCATTGCGGGATTAAATGAATTTTTCTACTATATATAATTGGTCAGTAAAAAACTTTAAACGCTGTGAATTCCTATCCTATTGATAAAGTGCTTTAGGAAGCAGTGGTATTTATATCCATTTTATTATTTGAAATAATTCAAAAAAAAAGCCCTTCAGAATTCTTTCTGAAGGGCTTTAAACTAAATATTTTTCATAAGATTTAATAGGTCTTCATTTGCCCTTTTTTCTTTGCGAGTTGTTTTTCAAGATCACGAATTGTTTCGGCACCTGCTGCTTCAAAAGATTCTTCATTCGACTCAGCAAAGATTAGAGGGCCGGGAACACTCAGCTTTATGTTACAAATAAAACCTTTGGGGTCCTGTCCTTCCTGTTTCTTAAAATAAACCTGTGCTTTAACTATCCAATCATATTTATTTTCCAGTTTATCTAATTTTTCTGATATAAACTGCTCTAAACGTTCACTTCTTTCGATTTGAACAAATTGAAATAATGCTTCCATAACTTTTATATTTATTTAACGGCAATAAAACTTATTTTCCTTCAATCTACAAATAATTAAGGCATCTTATGGAAAATTTATGATAGGAATCACTTAACATTTTTTTCCATGATTGAATTTCTTAAGAAAAAATAATGGGGGTTCTACATTTAATTTCCTGTTTCATTTTTTTCTATTAATTTTTAATTTTTTCATTATTTAATTCATTGTTTCCGGTAAACTTTATTGTTAAAGCTGAAACCACGACTCCTGTAGGTATTCGAAGGAGATTTTTAAAAACAGACCTTGCTTTTATATTTTTTTTTTAAATTGTACTAATCATTAAAGTTTTTTAGAAAAAATCAGGGTTTTAACTAATGGTTATCAGTTAATTAAAATCAAGTTTTTTTTCTTGGTTCTTGCAGTTAGGCCGAAGGCGGAACGATCTTGACTCTTAAAAGGACAGGACTGTATTTATTTAACGTTTTATAAATAATATATCCTTTAAAGATTAATAAAGTTTATTTTTGTTTTTTAATTATTAGTATGATAACTCAATCCAGTGATCACTATCTATTTCAATTCTTCGATAATTATGTTATCGTGGAGGCTAAAGAAGACGTCGAAGTGGACAATAAAATTGTGGAACGAAATTTAAAAATTATTTTCAATCATTTTGATGGTAAGGATTTTATTTTGATAAGCCACAGGAAAAACAGGTATACCGTTAAATCAGGAGCATATAACAGCAGACTCATGAAAAAGGTTCGGGCATTGGCAATTGTATCTGAAGACGGACTTATGAGAGAAAAAGCCATTGTAGAACAAACGCATTTTGATCAATCTTTTGCCTTTTTCGATAACCTGGAAGATGCAATTGGGTGGGCGGAGAGTTTTTTTCCTAACAGAGGTTAACTGTCTTTCCTGAAAAATGTTTAAATAGTTTTAGACGTTAATCCGTTCGCGGCTCAATTATAATTTGAATCTCGCTGACCTATTAATTCCTGCGTGAGTCCAAACCTGATGCCTGCTACATCGTATCTATACGGTTTTAAAATAAAAAAGCTAAGGCATAATAAGAAACCAACTTTTTAATTTTTATCTTTTTTGCCGAACAAACGTTTAAAAAATCCTTTTTTCTTTTTGCTTTCATCCTTTTCTACCCGTTCCTTTTTATCGGGATTTGAGAATAAACGTTTGAAGAATCCATCTCGGGTTTTTGATTCACAATCCATCAATTCAAGAACTTCTGCAGAGGGAGCCTTAAATTTCGCAGAAGTTATCTCATCAAAAGTGTTGTCTGAATTTAATTTCTGCATAAAATGCGCAAAAACGGGTAGTGCCGAATTAGCTCCCTGGCCAATAGCGGTATTTTTGAAACCTATCCTGTGATCATCAAAGCCTACCCAGGTTACTGTTACCAACTTTGGAAGGATTCCAACAAACCAGCCATCCTTATTGGATTGTGTGGTTCCGGTTTTTCCTGCGATATCATTTTTTAATCCGTAAGTGCTTCGAAGTCTTTGAGCAGTTCCTTCATTTACGGTGGCTTGCATGATGTCGATCATGATCTCCCTGGTCGTTTCTGAATAGGCCCGGGTTTTTGCCACTTCGGGTTTAAATTCGGCTAAAAGGTTTCCTTCCCCGTCTTTAATTCTATTAATATAGTACGGATTGCTTGATTTCCCTTGATTTACATAGCTAGTATAGGCCTTTGCGAGCTCGTTCACACTTAATTCTGCTGTTCCTAAGGCTATTGATGGAACTTTAGGCAGCGTGGATTCTATTCCCATTTTTTTGGCCTGATTGATCACATTTGAAATCCCTGTTTCTAAAAGTACCTTTACAGCAATGGTATTAATAGATTGGCTAAGTGCGGTTTTTAAATTGTAATTCATAAAAGGGTCATCCCCATAAGATCCTGAGTTGGACGGGGTCCATCCATCCTCATAGGTCACCTCATCCACAGAGAAATAGGAGCAGGGTTCTATCCCACTTTCCAGTGCTGCGGTGTATACGATAGGCTTAAATGTAGAACCAACCTGACGTTTGCTTTGTGATACATGGTCATATTTAAAATACTCATAATTTACACCTCCAACCCAGGCTTTTACCGCCCCGGTTGAAGGTTCCACGGCAAGAAATCCAGCATTCAGAAATTTTAAATAATGTTTAATACTGTCCAGCGTACTCGCCTTGCTAACTTCTTCCTTTTTATAATTAAACAGTTCCATTTCCCGGTGTTCCTCATCCAGTTTTATAAGGATTTCCGCATCCGATAAACCTTCCTTATTGAGTTTTTTATAAACTGCAGTGCGTTTTACCGCATCTAAGATGATCTCCTTGTCTTTCTCCCACGGGGCATTTTTCCCATAAGATTTTTCATGGGTTTGTTGCAATTCATTTAAATGATCCTGTACAGCCTCTTCAGCATATTCCTGCATTTCAAAATCCAGTGAAGTATGTATGATCAAACCATCACGGTAAATATTAAAGCTTTCCCCATCCTTGTTTTTTAAAGTATCCAGAATCGAAGTGACATCTTTGCGAAGTTGTTCCCTAAAATAGGGTGCAAGACCCTGGTCATGACTGTAAAAATGATAATCCAGCACCAAATCCCTTTGCTTGGCCCGCTCCATCTCTTCCCCGGTTAAATATCCGTACTTTTCCATTTGAACCAGGACTACATCCCTTCGCAACCTGCTTCTTTCGGGGAATATTCTGGGATTAAAATAATGAGATGCTTTTAACATCCCAACCAAAACAGCAGCTTCTTCCAGGGAAAGCTCACGAGTATGTTTATCAAAAAATTTCATGGAAGCACTCTCTATTCCGAAGGTGTTATCGCTAAACGGAACAGTATTAAGGTATAGAAGGAGTATCTCGTTTTTATTGTAGATGTCCTCCAGTCGTTGGGCGATGATGGATTCCTGTAATTTATTTACAACTATCCCAAAATATCCGTAATTCTTTCTGCCATATAAATTTTTGGCGAGTTGTAACGTAAGGGTACTGCCGCCACCTGAAGATTTATCCTGAAGTAAAATGGATTTAAAGAAAACCCTGAACAAACTTCTGCCATCTATACCGCTATGTTCAAAAAAGCGCGCATCTTCCGTTGCTACTAAAGCATTTATAAGATGTTCAGGAAGTTGATCATAGTTTATTGGCTGCCTGTCAAAAATGTAATATTTTCCAATAAGGTTCCCGTTGGAAGCTAGAATTTGCGTTGCTTCATTCTGTTTTAGCTCACTCAGTTCTTTTGAAGAAGGTATTGTACCAAAAAGCCCAAAATAAATACTTCCATAAAACAGGAAAATTAATGCAAGTAAACCCCCAAAAACACCAATGACCCACTTTAATTTAGGAGATTTTTTTATTCGTTCTATCATAATTGGTAATAATGCCTGCAAATAAACGAATACTGGTAAAATTATAGTATCCGGTTTGGTTAATTTTAAGATTTATTCCTCGATTGGAAAATCTGTGAAATTCTATTTCTGTAAGGCTTCCAAAAAAGAATAGCCGTAAACTCTCTAAGTTTACGGCTATTCGATTAAAATTCTATCCATAATTTATATGTTATCGGGGGTTAATTTTCATATTGGCTTTGAAATATATTTTTAATAATTGCCTTCATCAAATTAATTGAGAATTATTGTCATTAGTATACTATCCTGATTTTCTTGCCAGGTTCCTCTTCGTGTCTGCTTAATATTTTTAAAATATTTCCTTTCGATTAAGCTTCCTTTGTGCGAAATTTTGAATGCTTTAGGTGTCATGTTCTAAAAATTTATGATTAAAATTCGTAACGTCTGCTGTTGTGCCAGTTTGCCCTGCTGCTTTGTTTAGTGTTTAGGAAATTTCTTTTGATTACTGATTTTCCTTCTTTTCCGATTATTCTTTCTAAGATTGCCATGATTTAAATTTTTAAGGTTAGATCCCTCATTGAGGTTTTAATTTCCCGAGGTTTACATCGAGTTATTGGATTTAAAAATCGTAACGTCTCCTGTTGAACCAGGTTCCACGTTTACTTTGATTGGTGTTCAGGAAATTTCTTCTAACAGTTGATTTTCCTTCTTTTCCGATTGTGCTTTCTAAAGTTGCCATGATTTATTGTTTTAATGTTATACTTAATAGACTTCATAAAAAGGGTTTTGTTACAGTACTATGTATAAAATAGTAGTATTTAACAGATTATTAACGATTCTGGCATAAATTACTAGTAATCAAACAGTTGAATTAAATCATTCTTTCATCGTGTTAATTATTTATTAATCATAAAGCATTAAATCTGAAAATTGCAGTTATTCTTGGTTCTAGATGTGATATTTGTTTAAAATTTAAAAGTAGATGCATAAGGCAGCTTTATTAATAGTATTTGGAGTTGTATCCCTGGTTGGTTTAGTTTATTTAAGTTTTGATGGATTTTCTCCGGAGACTTCACGCCAGGGAGCTCAGCTTGTTGAAATTATTAACCAATGGGATTTACCCGATACTTTGAAAGAGGTTTCCGGGATCGCATATATGCCAAATGGTAAAATGGCTTGTGTTCAGGATGAAGATGGATTTATTTTTATTTATAACCTTGAAAACGCATCCCTGGAACGAAAAATAGAATTCGCTGAACCTGGAGATTATGAGGGGATAGCTTTGGTAGGTACTACAGCCTATGTTTTAAAAAGTGACGGGACCCTGTTTGAAGTAATCAATTTTGAAAATGATCGTTTGAAAACCGTTGAATATTCTTTTGATTTTTCAGAAAATTATAACTTTGAAGGTTTAGCGTATGACCAAAGAAAAAACCGGCTTCTTTTAGGAATTAAAGATGAAACAGATGATGATTTTAAATCTATTTATGCCTTTGATCTGGAAACCAAAAAAATAATCGATGAACCGGTTTATAAAATTTATTTCAAACATCCTGTTTTTGAAAAACTGGATATGAAACCATCCAATAAAATGCTTCAACTTTCAGAGATCACTATCCATCCTGATAATGGTAAAATTTTCATTCTGGAAGCAGAAAATCCAAAGCTACTGATCCTGGATTCGTCAGGGATTCCTGAAAATTTATATGTTTTCAAAAAGAAACAATTCCACCAGGCCGAAGGTCTTACATTTGGTCCTTCCGGGGAATTATTTATTTCCAATGAGGGAAGTGGAGGCTGTGGAAATATTCTTTCTATCTCCATAAATTAGAAACTTAAGTGGATAAACGCAATAAATCTTCTTCCGTAAAAAAAAGTAAAGCCCCATTAATTATTTCTGTAATAATAATTGCAGGTTTAATTCTGGCATATTTCTTCATACCGGAAGCTCAAGGTTTTTTAAACGAAGCATGGAACGCTTTAAGCAGCAACGATGAAGAACGGATAAAAACATGGGTAGACCAGTTTGGATGGATGGGACCGTTGGTAATCATTCTGGCGATGGCCATTCAAATGTTTTTATTGGTCCTGCCATCTTTGGGCCTAATGGTAGTATCAATTCTGGCTTATGGTCCGGTATGGGGAAGTTTGCTTGTCCTTGTGTCCATTTTTACGGCTTCTTCAGTGGGATATGCAATTGGGCGATCTTTGGGATCGGTGATGGTCAAGAAACTTATAGGAGATAAAACTGAGAAAAAGATTGGTGATTTCCTTGAAGACTATGGTTTTTGGGCGGTAATTATTACGAGATTAAATCCAATATTATCCAATGATGCCATTAGTTTTGTTGCCGGGGTTTTGAAGATGAGTTATTGGCGGTTTATTGGGGCTACCATGGCAGGAATAAGCCCGCTCATCCTTTTTATCGCTGTATTGGGAGAAAGTACCGATGGCCTTAAAATAGGATTAATATGGGGATCTGTAATAAGTTTGATACTGTTTATTGGTTATGTATGGTGGGACAAAAAAAGGGAGAAATAAAAAACAGGCCTCCAGGACCTGTTTCATGATAATAAATAGAAACGATTAAGATTTCTGTAAGTCCTTTGCAACGGCTTGAACTTCATCCATAACCCTGAGCAGATTTCCGCCCCAAAGTTTTTCTATATCTTCTTCAGAATACCCCCTTTTCACTAGTTCCACGGTAACGTTCAAGGTTTCGGAAGCATCATTCCAACCTTCAATTCCGCCGCCGCCATCAAAATCGGAGCTTATTCCAACGTGTTCGATTCCAATAAGTTCTACCATATAATCTATATGATCTATAAAATCTTCAACATTCACGGGGGAAATCTCCTTTTTTAATTCCTCAAGTTTGGGTTCAGCCGTAAGGCTTACTTTTTTTAGATCCTCATAATAGGCGGTACGCTCTTCGTGGTTCAAATTACGAATGCTGTCTCTGTCCAGCACAGTAATTCCCATTTTAGCACCTTCAGCCTTGTATAACTCTCTTTGGACATCATTAAAAGCATTGTGCTTTTCTGTATGTACATAGGCGCTGAAAGCAACCGTTTGTACCACACCGCCATGTTCCTTAAACAGAAGTAAAAGTTCATCATCCAGATTCCTGCTGTGATTACATAATGCACGCGCAGAGGAATGTGAAGCGATTAACGGAGCTTTGGAAAGTTCAAACATTTGCTTGATAGCCTTTTTGGAAGGATGGGATACATCTATCATCATTCCTACCCGGTTCATTTCTTTTACCGCTTCTTTCCCTAAATCACTTAACCCATTGTGCAGCCATATATCGTCTGTTTCTCCTGTGTTGGAGTCGCTTAACTGACTATGCCCATTATGGGAAAGGGACATATAACGGGCACCAAGATTATAGAATTTTTCAATTTTGCTTAAATCTTCACCTACAGGATATGCATTTTCTACACCTATCATTCCTACAAGTTTTCCTGCATTTACCAGGTTTCTAACCTCATCAGAAGTTGTTGCCAATGCTATTTTATCTGGTGCGATATCATTTACAAGTTTATGGATGGCGTCAAATTTTGACATAGCATTTTCGTATGCTGCCTTATAACCTTCAGGGGTAAGCTCATCCTGTCCCGTATAAACTATAAACCAGGCAACATCAAGGCCTCCGGCTTCCATTTTAGGCAAATTCACCTGGGTATCCAAATCCATGGTGTAATTTTGCGAATCGGTGAAATTGTTTATATTGATATCGGCGTGGGTATCAATGGTTATTGCTTTTTCGTGAATTGTTTTTGCTTTGGACAGCAGTTCAGCATCCTGCTGAGTTTGGGAAAAAACTACATTTCCGGCCAAAAGTGTTATCAGGCTAAGAACTTTTATTTGCATGGGGTTATTTTGAAATTAATAATGAATTCAAAAAGCTAAAGATAATTAATCCTAACTAATCGCTTGTTTGTTCCCAATCATTTTTCTGAAGTGAGGATGACATCATTATAATACCATTTTTTAAAGTGGTTTTTTTATTTGGTACAAAAAGAAGCTTAAATTTGCTTTAAACAGAACCCCTTTTGATGAGTTTCTATATAAATGTTATCCTTCCCCTTCCTTTAGAAAAACAGTTTACCTACGAAGTGAGTCCGCAGGAAGCAGATTTCTTGAAAGCGGGAATGCGGGTTGCCGTTCCTTTTGGAAAAACAAAGATTTATACGGGAATTGTTGCAAGTGTTCATGAAAATGCCCCCGAAAGGTATGAAGCCAAGCCTATAGAGCAAATTCTGGATGAATCTCCCGTTGTAACCGCGCATCAGTTAAAATTTTGGAACTGGCTGTCCGGTTATTATATGTGTGCCGAAGGAGAGGTTTTAAAAGCTGCACTTCCCAGTGGCTTTTTGTTGGAAAGTGAGACGCTGGTTCAGCTTTCACCGGATCAGGAAATTGATGAATCTGTTTTAACCGATGAAGAATACCTTATATATGAAGCTCTTCAGAAACAATCTTCTTTAAAAATCCAGGAAATCATGCAATTGCTGGATAAGAAAACGGTATTACCGGTAATAAATAAGCTGGTTTCAAAAAACCTGGTGGTGGTAAATCAGGAACTATTTGAACAATACAAACCTAAATTAATTCGATATGTGAAACTGGATCAAAAGTTTGATTCAGAAGAGGAAATGCAGCGGCTTTTAGATGATCTTAGCAATGCTCCCAAACAAAGAGATATTATTTTAACCTGGTTCCAGCTTCAGTCAAAAAGCAAAAAACCATTGGAATTAAAAGTGCTTTCCAAAGTAAGCGGGGCTTCTTCTGCCACAATTAAAGCTCTTATAGACAAAAAGATTTTTTCAGAATATTTTCTGAAAACGGACAGGGTGAAATTTGATATTGAGGAATCAAATAAGTTGTTAACCTTGAATGAATGGCAGGAAGCGGCATTTAAAGAGGTCGATATAAATTTAGATAGTGGAGAAGTTTGTTTGCTTCACGGAGTAACTTCTTCCGGAAAAACGGAAATTTATATAAAATTAATAGAAGCTGTTATTGCCAAAGGTGAGCAGGTTTTATATTTACTTCCGGAGATAGCACTTACTTCTCAGTTGGTTCAAAGGCTTCAGACATATTTTGGAGAACAGGTGCTGGTATATCACAGTAAATATTCTGTAAATGAACGCATGGAGATCTATAATCACGTACTTCAGTCCAATGAAAAGGCTAAAGTAATTTTGGGGGCACGATCTTCTATATTTCTACCTTTTCAGAATTTAGGGTTAATCGTTGTAGATGAAGAACATGAGTCTACTTTCAAGCAGTACGATCCGGCCCCTCGTTATAATGCCAGGGATGCAGCGGTGGTTCTGGCAAATTTTCAACAGGCTAAAATCTTATTGGGATCGGCAACGCCTTCGCTGGAATCCTACTATAATTCAACGCATAATAAATATACTAAGGTATCGCTTGACCGGAGATTTGGAGATGTTCTGATGCCTGAAATTGAGATCGTGGATATCAAGGAAAAATACCGGAAAAAGCAAATGACCGGGCACTTTTCAGATAGATTACTGGAGGAAATAAAAATAACCCTGAAGGAAGGGGAACAGGTAATTCTTTTTCAGAACAGAAGGGGATTTTCTCCAATCCTGGAATGTACTACCTGTGGTCATTCCCCCCAATGTCCCAATTGTGATGTGAGTTTAACTTTTCACAACAACAGTAAACAATTACGTTGTCATTATTGCGGATATCATATTGCGATGCAAAAAAAATGTATGGCCTGTGACAGTCCGGATCTTACCACAAAAGGATTTGGGACAGAACAGATTGAAACCGAATTAAAGGCGCTGCTGCCGGAGGCCAAAATTGGCAGAATGGATCTGGATACCACACGGGGGAAGCACGGGCACCAAAAAATAATCACCGCTTTTGAGCAGGAAACTATCGATATTCTGGTTGGAACGCAAATGCTTACCAAGGGGCTGGATTTTCGAAATGTAAGATTGGTGGGGATTTTAAATGCTGATAATCTTCTTAATTTTCCCGATTTCAGGGCGCATGAACGAAGTTTTCAATTAATGCTTCAGGTTGCGGGAAGAGCCGGTCGAACCCTGAAAAGGGGAAAAGTGCTGATACAAACCTACAATCCATATCACAAAATAGTACAACAGGTTTCTGTAAATGATTATGAAGGAATGTACAAGGAACAGCTGGAGGAACGCTATAATTATAAATATCCTCCTTATTATAAACTGATTAAACTGACCTTAAAATCCAGGGATTATTCTAAAACAAATGATGCTGCCGATTGGGTTGCGCGTGCTTTGCAAAATGTTTTTAGAGAAAATGTTTTAGGGCCAGAATTCCCACCGGTAGCACGAATAAGAAATGAGTATTATAAAAATATACTTATTAAGATCCCACCACAGCAATCCCTAAGGAAAACAAAAGGATATATAAATAAGATACTAACCAGTTTCAGGTCAATAGGAGGGTGGAGAAGTGTAAGGCTAATAATAAATGTAGATCCTTATTAAAAAAAGGGGGGTTGATTGTTGGAAAATATCAGGAAAATGTAGGGATTTTTCTGAAGGAGAAGGAGGGTATTCTTATTGCATTGCTGATAAAGCCTCAATAAGATCGGTTTTTTTATGTCGGCTTAACGGAATTTTTTGCTTGTCGATCTCGATATTTTTGCTGTTATAACGTTCTACTTTTTCCAGATTGACAATATAGGATTTGTGGATACGTAAAAACTTGTCATTAGGTAATTGTTTTTCAAAGGATTTCATTGTGGAAAGTACCACAAAGGTATCCTTTTCGGTTACGAATTTCACATAATCTCCAAGTGCTTCTATATATTTTAGTTTGTTCAAAAAAACTTTTCGGTTTTTTAAATTGCTCTTCACAAAAATAAAATTCTCATCCTCCATTGGAACCCCATTGGTCTTTAACTGGAAAAGATTGAGCGCTTTTGCAACGGCATTGTTAAACCGTTCCTTATTAACAGGTTTGTGAATATAGTCTACCGCATCATAATCAAAGGCTTTAAAGGCATATTTGGTTTTTCCGGTAACAAAAATTATTTGAGGTTTGTTGGGGAGATCATCCAACAAATCAAAACCGGATAAAATAGGCATTTCAATATCCAGAAAGATAAGATCGACTTCGGTGTCCAGCAGACCGTTCTTGGTTTCGATGGCATTGGTATACTCGGCCACTAATTTTAAGTTGGGATGATCCTTTATCAATTTCACAATCGATAAACGCTGTAGGCTCGAATCATCAACAACCGCACATTTAAGTAAAATTTCTTCCACAGTACAAAGGTTAGTTCTAAACAATATTAATCATAAAAGTTTATTAATACAAGATAAAACTTGTTTTCATCGGTGAAAATTGTACTTTACCTTGAGATAAAGGCTTTGTGAATAGGAAAAAACATGTTACTTTTGCATCCAATTTAATTTAAATCATATTTTATGAATCATTATGAAACTGTTTTCATCTTGAATCCCGTTTTATCTGAAGACCAGATAAAGGAAACAGTAAAGAAATACGAAGATTTTCTTGTTTCTAGAGGTGCTGAGATGGTAGCCAAAGAAGATTGGGGGCTAAAAAAGCTAGCCTACCCAATTCAACACAAAAAAAGTGGCTTTTATCACTTATTTGAATTCCAGGCTCCTGGTGAGGTTATTAACCCATTGGAAGTAGAATTTAGAAGAGAAGAGCGTATGATGCGTTATCTTACTGTAAGGTTAGATAAACATGCTATTGCCTGGGCAGAAAAGAGAAGAAACAGAAACAAAGAAAAAGCGTAGTTATGTCATCAATTGAACAACAAGCAAAAGGAAAAAAAGACGGAGAGATCAGGTACCTAACTCCTCTTAATATAGAAACCAACAAAGCTAAAAAGTATTGCAGGTTTAAAAGATCAGGTATTAAATATATCGATTATAAAGATGCAGACTGGTTGATGAGCTTTGTAAACGAACAGGGGAAATTATTACCTCGTCGTTTAACTGGTACTTCTTTGAAATATCAGCGTAAAACAGCTGTAGCGGTTAAACGTGCACGTCATTTAGCATTAATGCCGTATGTTGGCGATTTATTAAAATAAGAAAGAGGCAATTATGGAATTGATACTTAAACAAGACGTAGAAAAATTAGGTTTTAAAGATGATGTTGTAACTGTAAAGCACGGTTATGGTAGAAATTTTTTAATTCCTCAGGGAATAGCACAGTTGGCAACACCTTCCGCAAGAAAAGTGTTGGCTGAAAACCTTAAGCAACGCGCTTACAAGGAGCAAAAGAATATTGATGAAGCTAAGAAACAAGCAGCCAAATTAAATGGTCTTGAGCTTAAGCTTAATGCCAAGGCAGGTGCAGGAGATAAAATGTTTGGTTCTATCTCTGATTCAGATCTTTCTGATGCCCTGGCAAAAGAAGGAATTGAGCTTGACAAAAAATTTATCACTATCGCAGGTGGTATTATCAAGCGATTGGGACAATATGAGGCAACTTTGCGTTTTCACCGTGAAGTAGTAGCAACATTCAGTTTTGATGTTGTTTCTGAAGCATCCTAATAAATAATTTTATATCAAGAAAAGCCTGCTCAAATTGAGTAGGCTTTTCTGTTTCCCTCATTGAGGGTTTTTTAATTTTTTTAGCTGAAACACTATTCAACCAAAAGGTTCTCATTCCTGAAATGGAGGTTATAAGCTAAAAGGAAGAAGTTTCACCATACCAATATTTTGAAAAATGAAGTACAGCCGACTTACAAAAGAGCAGTTTGAAGAATTGCACCAGGAATTCATCAACTTTTTAGCTTCTCAATCCATCACCGCTAAGGAGTGGGACGAGATAAAGAGGGATAAACCTGAAGTAGCCGAAGATGAAATGGATGTTTTCAGCGATTTGATATGGGAAGGTGTGCTTGATAAAGTCACCTATTTAGAGCATTTCTCTACTCAACAAATGTTTTTATTCCAGATAACCCAGGTGGAGATTCACTTAATAGGAATTAAAATTGAAAATGAAGCGATCGATATAACCAGACGGGAAGGTTATCAATGGCTTCAAAAGAATTTAATGGACGATACGGTAAACCTTTATACATCTTCCAAGGTTTTAAGCGAGGACAGAAACAAAGACATCTTTGCATTAATCCAGCAAGGCGCAGTGATCACGAAAGGGGATTTGTTCCAATATTTTGATAAGGTTGTTAATTCCTGATGACTATTCGTAGTGCAGGGAATCGATAGGATCTTGCTTGGCTGCTTTATTTGCAGGATAACTTCCGGCTAAAACCGCAACTAAAATAGTAATCCCGGTTGCCCATAAAATCGCTTTCCAGGGAGTTACAAAATTGAAATCGGCAGCACTGGAAACTCCATAACCAATTAATATCCCCAGTAAAATTCCCAGAATTCCCCCAATTTGACCAATTATAAGGGTTTCCATAAAAAACTGGGTGGCAATAGTTCCCTTTTTTGCACCTAAGGCCTTGCGAATTCCTATTTCACGGGTTCTCTCAGTAACCGAAACCAGCATAATATTCATAAGTGCTATGGACGATCCAAAAATTGTGATGATGGAAATAATCCAGGCTGCAATGTTTAAATAGCTCGTAATAGAAAAGATCCTGTTTAAAAGATCATCACTGCGTTCCAGTCCAAAATTATTTTCCTCTACAGGGTTAAGTCCTCTGATATTTCTGAAGGTGATAATCGCTTCGCTTTGAGCGCCCTCCATCATTTCCTTATCACCTACTCTTACACTAATATTATAGTTGATATTTGGCTGGGTGAACATGGATCGTGCTTTTTCAACAGGAATCAATACCCTGAGATCCTGATTGTTTCCGAAGGTAGAACCTTTGGATTCCAGAATTCCTATCACTTGAAATTTAACCCCGCGCACACTGATGGTTTTATCTATTGGAGAAGTGTTCTTGAATAAACCATCAGCAAAATCGGCACCCAAAACAGCCACATTATTATTGTTTTGAATATCGAAATAAGTAAATTCCCGGCCTTCCTCAAGAACCAATCCGGAATTGGAAAGATAATTTTCATTCACACCTACAATGCTAACTTCAGGATCTGTTTTTTCATTTTCATATTTCACTTCGGCATTAGAAGTTCCCGTAAAGGAAATGGAGGTTTGAGTAAGCGGATAACTGTACGTTTCCTTAAAATTTTTAACTTCCCTGTAGGTAATAATAGGATTTACTTTTTCACGTTGCCCTCCGCCGCGGGTTTGGGTTGTAAATTCATAGCGCTGTAAATTAAAGGTGTTTGCGCCCATCGAGGCAAAATCGCTGCTTATCGTATTTTCCAGTGCGCTAACCGCACTTAAAATACCAACCAGAGCTGTTATCCCTATGGCGATGATCATTACTGTGAGTATGGTCCTAAGAAGCTGACTTTTAATCGACTCAAAAGCGATTCTTATATTTTCCTTAAAGAGTGGGAACATAATTTATAATTTCTGGCACATAGGTTAGACTCATAAAGGACTTAAATGTTACTTAAAAACCGAAATTTGTTTGAACCTTATCAAAAATTAAGATATTTGCACCCGGAGAATTCTATCGCTATTGATAGGCTACCGGGCTTAGGACTTTGTAATAAGCTGGATTCTCACTAAAATTTCAGGACAGCAAACTATATAATATGGCACAAAAACCTTCAATCCCCAAAGGAACAAGAGATTTTACCCCTTTGGAAGTTGCGAAACGCACGTACATAATAAATAAAATTAAAGATCAATTTGAAAAATTTGGTTTTCAACCGATAGAAACACCCAGCTTTGAAAATTCTGAAACTTTGATGGGGAAATACGGGGAAGAAGGGGACCGGCTCATATTTAAGATCCTGAATTCCGGAGATTTCCTGGCCAAAGCAAATGAAAAAGCCTTTCAGGAAAAAGACAGTTTAAAATTAACAGCTTCCATAAGCGAAAAGGCGCTTAGATACGATCTTACGGTTCCTTTTGCACGTTATGTTGTGCAACACCAAAACGAATTGGAATTTCCATTTAAACGCTATCAAATTCAGCCGGTTTGGAGAGCAGATCGCCCTCAAAAAGGAAGGTTCCGTGAATTTTTTCAATGTGATGCAGATGTAGTTGGAAGCGATAGTCTTTGGCAGGAGGTAGAATTTATACAGCTATATGATGCGGTTTTCACGGGTCTTGGACTTGCAGGAGTACAAATAAAAATAAATAACAGGAAGATATTATCCGGTTTTACAGAAGTCATCGGAGAACAGGAAAAATTGATAGATTTTACAGTAGCGCTCGACAAACTGGATAAAATTGGAGAGAAAGGTGTAAAAAAGGAAATGCTGGAAAAAGGTATTTCTGAAGAAGCTTTGAAAAAAATCCAACCAATTTTCGGTCTTAAAGGAAGCTTTTCTGAAAAAATAAACATTCTGAAGAAAATTTTAAATACTTCAGAAATTGGTAAAAAAGGAATTGAAGAATTGGAATTTATACAACATGCCATTTCAGAAATGCCTTTAAAAACCGCTCATTTAGATCTGGATATTACCCTGGCACGCGGATTAAATTATTATACCGGGGCAATTTTTGAAGTGGCCGCGCCTCCGGAAGTAAAACTGGGTTCCATTGGAGGGGGAGGCAGGTATGACGACCTTACCGGGATTTTTGGGTTGAAGGATATTAGCGGGGTTGGAATTTCGTTTGGTTTAGACAGGATCTTTCTGGTCCTGGAGGAATTGGAGCTTTTCCCTAAAACCGTAACTTTAAATACCAAAGTCCTGTTTATCAATTTTGGGGAGCAGGAAGCTTTATATGGCTTAAAAGCTGTTCAGAAATTAAGAGAAGCAGGAATAGCTGCAGAACTTTATCCCGATGCTGCAAAAATGAAAAAACAAATGATTTATGCCAATAAACGCGAGATTCCGTTCGTGATTTTAACAGGTCCCGAAGAAATGGAGCTTCAACTTTATGGATTTAAAAATATGAATACCGGGGAGCAGGAGAAGGTTTCCCTGGATAAGTTAATGGAAATTTTAAAATAAGAATTTTGTAATAAAAAAATGGTCGTTGAGAGTATCAACGACCATTTTCTATTCTGAATTTTGGATTTTTTTATCCTCCGTATTGCTCCATCATTTCTTTTTGCAATTCCTGAATCCCTTCAATACCGCCATACATTATTAGCCCTACTATTAGAATAACTATATAGATTACACTTAAGGATACGCCTATAATTGCCAAAATTTTTCCACTTTTCACATTCTGATATCCATTATACATTTCCGGATTTTCCGCATAAGTATCGCTTGCTTTTTTAGCCAATACCAATGTAATTACACCAAATATTAAGCCTACAAGGCCATAACAGCAGCATCCTATGATAGATAAAATTCCGAAAATAAGGATCAAGGTTGAGTTAGGTAATTGTTGTCTTTCAATTTCCATAATTAGTAAGTGAATTTGATTGGTTAGTGTTTAGTTGAATAAATAGAACATTTTAATTAGATAATTTAATAGAATTGTACCTGCTGTTAAAATTATAAGGCCAATTTTTATGCTAAAATCGAATTTAAATTTAATAAATATGTTAATCAGTACAAAAATTAATAAAATAACAAGTGGGTAGATTGCAGGGAACAATTTAAAGGCGCCAATAAATTCACCTTCTAACAGCAAAATCATTGCCCGCTGACCGCCACATCCGTAGCATTCAAGGCCAAAAAAATGTTTATTTAAACAAGGAAGCAGGAATTCTTCCATAAATACAAAAAGCTTATTTAATTTGAAATTATCACTTTTTTTGAAATTACACGCCCATCCATAGCTATTATTTTTACAAGATAAATTCCTTTGCTTAAATTTTGGGTGGAGAATTGGTAGGAAGTTTGGTAACCAAAAGTCCTGGTTTCAAACATTTTTTTGCCTAAACTATCAAATAAAAAAACGGTATTTATACTTTTTCCTTCCGGGAAAATTATCTCCAGACGATTAAAAAGGTTATTTTGAAATATCCAGGATTCATTAATGGCAGGAGGGGTGATTTCCGGCATGTTTTCATCGATTCCATTGTTAAAGGTGAGCCTGAAACGTTGATGATATTCTCCAGGTTCCAACCAGATGCTGAATTTATTTTCCGAGAGATCATAATAATTTTTTGTTTCATGGTCCAATAAATAAATCCGGTTTGGGAAAGCTGTAAGTGTTTTATGAAAAACCACTTCAGAAGGTATGGCAACTTTTAGAAATAAAGGGATTTCTTCCAGCTTTTCAAAAGGCCGAACATTGATCAAATAGCTCATTTCATTAATTAAAAAGCCTGAATCTGATTCCAATACCGAAATGTTTTTAGCATCCATCGCATGATCTATTCCCCTGGTTGCATCCGGGTGATGGACAAGCAAAAGCTGCCTTATGTATTTTTTATTGAACTCCACATTTAATCTTATCATGGAAGTTTCCAGGGAATTACTGCTGTTTAATTTAAATTCAGAATTCACAGAATTCTCCTTTTCATAGGTCCTGTACTCATTTTTGAAAATTAGGCTTTCTTGCTGTTTTCCTTCAATCAAAAATCCTTGTCCAATGGGAGCGAAACGCCTGGCTATGTGCTTCCCTGTTTCTCCTGTTGTGTGCAGTTGGTTTCCCGTATCATCAAATTTGCTGAAAACAGGCGGGACATATCCATTATTTCCACCTGCCGGGGAGTATACGCCGTAACCACCTTCATAATCGCTTAAGTAATGCGATGCGACCGGGCTTGAATCCCAGAAATAAGCTACTCCTGTAATGCTCAGGTTTTCTTCTAAAAATTTTTTAAGATCTAATGCCGAAGGGTATGGGTTTCCTACCAGCTTGTTTTTATCTTTTTCTACTGCTAAACTTATGGTTCCATTGTTTGGTTTTCCCCTGAAATCATAACGCTGTTTGTTCCCTGGATTATTAGGGATACCATAAATATTCACCCCGGTATTGGTTCCATCAACCCCCTTCATTGTAAATCCTTCTCCCGGAATAAGATCAAAATTTTTCCCAACATAGATCCAATCGGAATAAGTACCGCCAGTAAATTTATAGATCCATCGATCGGATATTTTTAACGGATTTGAAGTTCCGTTTAAATCACTGGTGATAAGTGCTTTTTTGCTGTTCAATTCATCTAATGGGTCATACAGGATACTTCCAAAAGCAGAAGAACCCGAAACATCCTGTACCGGAGCGCTCCAGTAATTGTAGGTGTAGGCACTGGCATTTCCTTCCTGAAAAACAGATAGCATGCCGTTTCCTGTATTGGATGAACTGGAGGTCCCCTGAAGCAATTGGGCTTCGTCTCTTAAGTATAAACTTGCTTTTTTTACTTCGGAAGGATTGATGCTGAGATCTATTTGTTTTTCAACAAATAAAAAACCGCTTTCTACATATACATAGCTATCCTGACTTCCATAAGGTTTAATGTGAAGTTGGGAAAAAACAGGAATAGACATTAAAAAGCTCACGATGATGTATATTTGCTTCATGAATGATTTGCTTATTTAAAATGAAAAGCATAGTTCTTTAGTAAAGGTGAGCTTAGGCTGTCTTCATAATTTGATAGTCAGATTTCTGCGAACTTTTAATAGGGTTATTTTGAAATAAAGCTGGTAATAAAAAAAGGAATAAAAAATACCCGGAAACCCGTAAAATGCACAAATGAATTAGCATAACGGGAATTGGTTATATTTAAATGAATACTATGCAACCTGCTCCCTTAAAAGGTATTGGGATCATCGGGAACCAATAAAAAACAATAAATAGCTACATATGAATAAAAAATACGGTCAAATAATAAATACAGCCTTTATTGTAATTGGTGGTGGAATTCTGATTTACACAATTTCAGGAGAAGATAAAAACCGTTATCTTCAAATACTGGGTTTGGTGATCATTATGTTTGGATTATACAGAGCTACCAATCATTGGGTGGAAACAAAAGATGATCATAAGGATGAAAATGAAGATACTAATATTGATAAAACCGGGCAGGAATAATGAGTTTTGAAATAAATGATAGGGTAGAAGTCCTGGATGATGTCCTGGAAGGAAAAGTTGTTAAAATTACGGGAGAAATTGTTTCTATTGAAACTTCTGAAGGTTTTATGCTCGATTTTCATCAATCGGAATTGGTGAAGACCAGTGAGGAACAAAACAGAATGATTGCTACGCACGATGTTTCAATGTCTGATATCATCAAAGAAAAACAAATTCCGATAAAGCCAAAATCTTTACGTGTGAAACCTAAAGATCGTAATTTACCTCCTATGGAAGTGGATTTGCATATTGAAAAACTTGTTAATTCATTCAGGGGTATGAGTAATTTTGATATTCTCAACCTTCAGATGGAAACAGCCAAAAGGCAAATTGAATTCGCTTCCCGGAAACGGATACAAAAAATTGTTTTTATTCACGGAGTAGGAGAAGGCGTTTTAAAAGCCGAACTCGACTATTTATTGGGCAGGTATGATACCCTGAAATTTTATGATGCCGATTATCAAAAATATGGTATTGGCGCCACTGAAGTCTATTTTTTCCAGAATAATTAATTTAATCCTCTGTATTAGCGGGAAGGTTTATGTTTACCGTGCTTGAGGTAAAGGTACCTATACGATATATAGCGAAAGAGACCTCCTCGTTGTTTCCTCCCTGGTTTTGCAGTTGTAAATTCGTGATCACAATTGCAGATAAGTATCTCCTGGAAATTGTATTGACCACAGTAAAGTCAAGTGTACCTTCAAACCGCTCGGAAACCAATGGATTTAAATAATGGAATACACCTGCCTCATTTTGATTTTGAGGCGCCCGTGGATTTTGATATTCTGCAGTAACTTCAAACTTCGTTGGAATTCCATCCCCGTCATCATCGGGATCAAGATAATCGGGAATTCCATCCCCATCGGTATCCGGATACTCTGGATTTGTAGGACTACCACCTGAATTTGCGATTTCTGTTTTGGTAGGAACATTGTCACCATCATCGTCTATATCTAAATAATCAGGAATTCCATCGCCATCGGTATCCTGTTCTGTAGACATTCCTTCCCTTAAAGAAGGAATCCCATCCCCGTCATGATCCAATTCATTAACCGGCTTAGAAATAGTGGTAATGGTAACGGTTCCGCCAACACTTTTTAACTCCTTCAGAACTCTTGGAGATCCCGGTGGAATATCGTTGCAAAAGTAATTTTGTGGAACAGCCCCATCATAGGTTCGATAGATAACCTGGTTAGTCTCATTTAATTCAAAAGTAATGGTTTGGGTAGAATCGGTTGTCAATATTCCATCCTGAGGAGATACCCTGGGATTGCTGAATTTTAAAGAAATAGTTTCAAATACCTCTTCATTCTTTATAAAATACAAGACTTTGTTTCTTTCGACTCCACACATTTTCAATTCAGGATTATCAAAATCCAGGGTAGTTACGATAATGTCTCCATCATCACAGGAGCTAAGAAAAAGTAGCATGAGAACGAATGCAAAGCAAGTACGCATAAAGTTAATTTTCAACAAAAATAAACCTTTAGGATTTTATAGGAGAGCATCGCTCTAATAATTTTATTTCTTTTATTTTTGTGACCCATGAAAAAAGTATACCTAGACAGTGCCGCTACCACGCAAATGCGTGATGAAGTTATTGAAAAAATGACTTTTGTGATGAAAGATTTTTACGGAAATCCATCATCTGCTCATAGTTACGGGAGGTCATCTAAATCTTTAATAGAAAACGCACGAAAGACCGTAGCCGGGTTTTTAAATGTGGCTGCCTCCGAAATAATATTCACATCGGGAGGAACCGAGGCCGATAACCTTGCATTAAACTCTGCCGTTAGGGATTTGGGTGTGAAGCGTATAATCACATCAAAGATTGAACATCATGCCGTTTTATATACCATAGATCAGTTAAAAGCCTGTTTTAAGATTGATGTGGAATATGTGCATCTTGATAAATGTGGATCTGTAGACACAACACATTTGGAGGAATTGCTAAATTCCAGTGACACTAAAACCCTCGTCAGCCTTATGCACGTGAATAATGAAATTGGCAATATGCTGGATGTAAAGGTGGTGGGAAAAATGTGTAAAGAACACAATGCGCTGTTTCATTGTGACATGGTACAATCTGTTGGTCATTATGAAATTGATCTTGCTGAAATTCCGGTAGATTTTACCGCGGTGAGCGCTCATAAGTTTCACGGGCCCAAAGGAGTGGGATTTGCATTCGTTAGAAAAAACAGCGGTCTTAAGCCCCTTATTTTTGGGGGAGAGCAGGAGCGGGGCCATCGGGCAGGTACCGAGAGCGTTCATAATATTGTAGGTTTGGAAGAGGCGCTTAAAATCGCTCATGAAAACATGCCAGAGGAAAAAGAGTACATATTTTCCCTTAAAAATTACTTTGCTGACCAGCTGGAACTCAATATTCCTGATATTAAATTCAATGGGGATTGCCGGAATTCCTTCAAAAGCACTTATACATTACTAAACGTTTGTCTTCCGGTAACCCAGGAAAAGGCATTAATGCTGTTGTTTCAACTGGACCTGAAAGGCATAGCCTGTTCAAAAGGGAGTGCCTGCCAAAGTGGAAGCGATAAAGGTTCTCACGTCCTGAATGCTTTTTTAAACGAGGATGATCTTAAAAAACCATCTATCAGATTTTCTTTTTCAAAATACAATACAAAGGAAGAAATAGATTACGTGGTTTCTGTTTTAAAAGAATTTATAGAATCTTAAGAACTGCAATCAGACATATCTGTAACCGATATGTTGTTGTATAGAATATAGTGGCTGTCTAAAAAGTCCGACTTTCGTCAAGCTGTCTCGATAGCTATCGGGATGTTTCAGCTTCTAAAATGTTATGATTTTCAATAAGTTATATTCTGAAATAAACCCGCCTGAACGAACGGGCAGGTTCAGGATGTCGAATATAATGACTTTTTGGACATCCTCTACTTTCTGAAAAAAGTAGTTTCAAAAGTTTGGCTGTTTCCTACGTTATCTGTCACAATCACCTTCAGTTTATTTTCTGTTTCGGTTACAACGCCATCGCTAAAATCATGGGTGATGGTATTGTTCTTATATTCATATTCCATGAGTATAAACTTACCGTTTACGGTAGCACGGTAACTTTTAATTCCTGAAAGATCATCAGAAATACGAAGTTTTAATTCTGAATTTCCTGAGATCCACTGTCCGGACTTAAAATTTAAAGGGCTTATGGATGGAGGTTTCGTGTCCGATGCCAACGTGTATTTTCCAAAAGTTCTTATCCCGGTGGTCATCCGGTTCCCTTTTAGATAGGTATTGGAGTAGGAGGGCCTGTCTTTATATCCCAACTGTGCGATGAACATTTTTTCAAGCGTTTCAGGTTTATATTTGCTTACATCAAAGCCTAAAGTGATATTGGTATGTATTGGGGTGTTATCATTATGGAAATAAATGGTATCTCCCATAAATTTTATGTCCAGATAGGTATCCTGGTATAAACTTCCTTTTGGAATATAAACATCTATCCCGTTTTCTTCTGCTGAAAAAGCCTGATTTGCCTGAGCGAAATAAGGTGTTTTCAAGATATTTCTGGGAGTTACATTATCTGGCCTTTTTCCTTTGATTGGAATTCTGACAATTCTTTGGTTGCCAGCAAAATCCAGGACTTTAATATTGTATAAATACGTTAGGCTATCTTCAACATTTATAACTCCCTGGTCTATAACGTTGTTGTAGACACTTAACGGATTGTTTGGTTCAACAAATAATTTGGTGACCCTGCTTTTATTGGAACTGAAGTATTCGTAATCTATCAATTGGTTTAGATGCCTGGTTTCATTAAATGAAAACCTGTCCATATTCAGTTCAAAAACAGTTTCCCCGTTTAAATTGGCTTCTATTTTATAGATGCCGTTGTTGTTTGAAGCGCCATCCTGTTTGTCTACGGCAGAAATTCCGAAGGCAATAGTTCCGCAGGCATTGAGCTCTTCAGATTTAAAAGAACCGTCATTTAGCTGGGTTAATTTAATTCTTTGGCGTTGAGCCGATCCGTTAACGTGTGCATCTTCGTCCAAGGGATAAACAAAAAGGCTATTAATAACAGGAGCCTGGCTGTCCTTTACGTCTACACCAAATAATTTAGGGTTCATAGGACGCTGCTGCCCATCCCTGATCTCAAAATGTAAATGAGGTCCGCCGCTTCCGCCGGTATTGCCACTAAATGCAACCAATTCCCCATTTTCTACTTTTAATTCTGAAGCAGAAGGGAAAAGTTCGATTTCATAGGTTTCTTTAGCATATTGCTGTTTTTTGATATAGGCTTCAATTGCGGGGGAGAACTTTTTTAAATGTCCGTAAACAGTAGTGAATCCATTAGGATGTTGAATATAAAGCGCCTTGCCGTACCCGTAATGCTGAATATTGATCCTGCTTACATAACCTTCTGCAGATGCAAGAACATTCAAGCCTTCCCTTTGCTGGGTTTTTATATCAAGTCCGCTGTGAAAGTGGTTGGATCTCAATTCTCCAAAGGTTCCGGAAAGCACTAAGCCCACTTCCAATGGACTGCTGAAATATTCTGCAGGAACAGGAGCCTGCGCCTTAACAAAAAAGGCTGTTAGGGTAAAAAATATGATCAAAAAATTCTTCATAGGTAAATTAAAAATAGGGTTAATTTCCGGGGGGATAAATATAAACAAAGTTTTGCGGAAAATAAGTCCCTGTTTTGGTGTTCATTAACCCTAGTTTAAAGGGATTTTGAAAATAGATTTAAAAGTATTGGGAAATTTCAAGCGGTATGTTAACTTTGTAGGAATAAGTAGCACGTTGAGCTTTTATGAGTGATTTGACAGAAATAGTTGATAATCTTGAAAATAGAATTAGTAAGTTGCTTCATAAATATGAGGTTCTTAGGCAATCCCAGCATTCTGTTGAAGATGAATTGAAAGCTGTTAAAGAAGAGAACATCCGAATTCTGGAAGATTTAAAGACTTCAGAGGATCGCGTTCAAACACTCAAATCCGCCAACGCAATGCTAGGCAGTAACGATTACAAAAAGGAAACTAAGCTGAAAATAAACGGCTTAATACGAGAAATTGATCAATGCATTGTTCAACTATCAGAATAAAATATTTAGATGTCAGATCAGCTTAAAATAAAAATTAGTATTGCAGACAGGGTTTACCCCTTAACTATAAAGGCTCATCAGGAAGAGGGGCTGCGTATAGCTGCAAAGAAAATAGAAGCGATGATCAAACAATTTGAACAAAGTTATGCCGTAAGGGATAAGCAGGATGTTTTGGCGATGTGCGCTTTACAATTTGCCGCCCAAACCGAGCAAAAATCGTTAGATACCAATAATGATGTTCAACTTGCCGAAGATAAATTAAGGGCGCTTAATGATTTGCTTCAAAATCATCTTACAACATAGTTCTTTTAAATAACACAAAGGTTTACTGCCTGTATTAGTGATTTTATTTTTGATAAACTCAACACGGATTCTTTAAAAAGGGTGAGTTTTAGTTGTAAAAGCGGGCCGTCTTAGAGCGGATACTTGATCAGCTTGTTAGCCCTATACTTATTTTAAGGAGTTTATGCAAAATCAATGCTAATACAGGCTTTTTTTATTTTAATACTTAAACAAATATGGATACAACAAATACAATAGTTTTTATAATTGTCGCTGTTCTTTTAGGACTGGCCATAGGATTTGCAATCGCTAAAGTTCTGGAGAAGAAAAATGCTTCCAGGATAGTACAGCGGGCTAAAAAATCGGCAGGAACTATCCTTAGAGAGGCTAAAACCGAGGCAGAAAGCATTAAAAAGGATAAGATCCTTCAGGCAAAGGAAAAATTTATAGAATTAAAGTCGGAACATGAAAAAGTGATCCTGGGTAGGGATAAAAAAATTGGCGATGCAGAAAAACGCATTCGGGATAAAGAATCCATACTATCCAGTGAACTTGCAAAAAACAAGAATCTGAATAAAGACCTTGAAGATAAGATTCAGGATTATTCAGACCGAAATGAATATCTTGAGAAAAAGCAAAGTGAAATCGATAAGCTACAGGCCAGTAAGGTAATGCAACTGGAAGTGATCTCGGGACTTTCCGCAGAAGAGGCAAAAGAACAACTCACAGAATCCCTAAGAGATACAGCAAAAGCCGATGCAATGGCCCTTATTCAGGATACTATTGAGGAAGCAAAACTTACCGCACAACAGGAAGCAAAAAAGATCATTATTACCACTATACAAAGGATTGGTACGGAAGAGGCAATAGAAAATTGCGTATCGGTATTTAATCTCGAGAGTGATGATGTAAAAGGTAGAATTATTGGAAGGGAAGGACGGAATATACGTGCTATTGAAGCTGCTACCGGTGTAGAAATTATTGTTGATGATACTCCCGAGGCGATTATTCTTTCCTGTTTTGATACCGTGAGAAGGGAAATCGCAAGGCTTTCATTGCACAAATTGGTTACAGATGGAAGAATTCACCCGGCAAGGATTGAAGAGGTGGTTAAGAAGACCAAAAAACAAATCGATGAGGAGATCATTGATATTGGAAAGCGTACCGTGATAGATCTTGGTATCCACGGATTAAACCCGGAATTGATCAAGATCGTCGGTAGGATGAAATACAGATCTTCCTACGGTCAAAACTTATTACAACACTCCCGGGAAGTTGCTAAATTATGTGGCGTAATGGCATCAGAATTAGGATTGAATCCTAAACTTGCAAAACGTGCCGGTTTATTACACGATATAGGAAAAGTTCCGGATACTGAAACAGAAATGCCTCACGCCCTTTTAGGAATGCAATGGGCGGAGAAATACGGTGAAAAACCCGAAGTATGCAATGCGATTGGAGCGCATCACGATGAAATTGAAATGACGTCCTTACTTTCTCCTTTGGTTCAGGTTTGTGATGCAATAAGTGGAGCAAGACCCGGAGCAAGAAGACAGATACTGGATTCCTACATACAGCGATTAAAAGATCTTGAAGAAATTGCATTTGGTTTTGGAGGTGTTAAAAAGGCTTACGCAATCCAGGCAGGAAGGGAACTTCGTGTGATCGTGGAGAGCGAAAGGGTGACCGATGAAAAAGCGGCGAATCTTTCTTTTGAGATCTCTCAAAAAATACAAACCGATATGACCTATCCCGGACAGGTTAAAGTTACAGTTATAAGGGAAACCAGAGCGGTTAACATAGCCAAGTAAGAGATACATTTCATAGACAATGACTTCACAGATTTCAAATTCTGTGGAGTCATTTCTTTTGATGCATACCTCTATAAGCTTTTATGGAGCATATTGTATACTGCCAGTCTTTTCCTGATTAAAGTGCCAGAAAAATGCCTGTTAGGCTTTAGTTTAAATGGAGCAGGTAAGTATCTACGGGTTTTTATACCAGGGTCAATTAAATCAGCATTCTCAAATTACAGGGAATTTTAAATTCTGTTTTGTTAAGGAAAAAAGCCCCCTTTTTAATACTGTAAGGTCTTATTGGCCACCTGGCTGCCTTGTAGCACGTGGTTCTTTACTTTTTTAATATCTTTTCTGTTCTTTTGGTTAAATCATTCATATCATTCATTTCTTTTATGGTTGTTTTACCTAAGGTTAACACCATTTCAGCATGCTTCAGTACAGCATTTCTGTTGCTTTCTTTTTTCGTAAAGTAAAGTATAGTTGTAAGTGCTTCCATCAGCCTTATGATTACTGCTGTGCTGCCTTCTGAAAATTGACGTATCTGGTTAAAGGCTGCATCTAAAACTCCCTCAAATTCTAAAACATCGGCAATAACTCTAAGGTTGCCCTCTTCGTCAACTCGATATTTGGATGGGAATTTGGCTTCAGCTAAGTAGCACATTGTCGCAGTCAGGTTATCAATGCATGCAATTGCAGTGTAAGGATCATTTACACCGGGGGATAGCGCTCTTGCCGCGATTTCCACCATCTGGTGAATGGAAAATTCCAGATCCTGTTGGGATGTTTTTGTTTTTCCTATTACAAATTGATCTAACAGGTCTTCCAAAGTATCTTCTTCCCAATTTGTGCTTGAATAAAGAATGCCAATCTCACCGCCTTTTACCAGAAAACTACCAGGTCTGTGATTTAGCTCCAGCAAGGAATTATGTTTGGTTACAATTTCTTTTAAAGTTTCACTGTCTATGTATTGGAGATATCCGCTTTTGGGAGACTTGATAGAGGTGCTATTTTGAAATGCTGAAATTGCAGCAGATTCATCAAAATCTTTTTCATCTTTCAATTCATCTCCCATTTTTTCCGGAAATAGTGTTTCTACCTGCCTGGAGATAAGGTCTGAAATATCTGAAATTACCCGGTCAGCCTGTATGCTAACGGCAATTTGATGAATAAATATGATGAGTAAAATAATATTTGCTACTGCAGCAAAAATTGCGACTAAAATTGAAATGGATGGAATAAACCTAAAGTCATCAATGTCTCTTATTGCATTCAATACAAGCAGGCAATACAAATAGGTGGAAATATAAGAGCCCAGTACTATTTGATTGAGTCTCACATACATAAAATTTTTGATAAGTCTGGGGCCAAACTGTGAGGAAGCCAATGTCAAAGCTACGAGTGTGACTGAGAAAACTGTTCCCGCCACACCTATCATTGCGCCTGATATAGTGGATAATATACTTCTTGCAGAATCAGAGCTGTTTACCAGAAAAAAACGAACCCAGCCTTTCCGTTCAATCGAAATAGAATTGTCTAATGATACCAGACCAATGGATATTAAAATTGCAAAACCAATAGTGAGTACCGGTACAAACCAGAACGTGGCCATTAATTCCTTCCAAAGGAAAAGTAGTTTTTTCATGCTAGAATGATATAGTTACTCCAAAGTTAACATCGTGATATAATTTATCTATTGGCACAAGGGGAGACGAATCGTAGATGTTTTGATACAATAGCCTTAATCCTAAATATTCGGTAAAATTGTAGGTCAGTTCAAAACTGCTTGCCAGTCGGTAATTACTAAATGGTTCCGAAAAAGTGGGTTGGTAATATCCGCTTATATCTAAGTCAAATAAATCTCCGAGTTGTTGTTTATAGCTTACGTAAGAATTACTTCTTATCCGGTTTACTTCAATAGAGGATAGGTTTGTTGGCAATAAATTATCAGGAACTCCCGAGTAATTCCATCTTTCAAATTCATACAAACTACCAATACCAAAATATAAACCCGTATTTTCTTTCACCAATGCTCGCCATCTTAAATTCATTCCGCCTGCATATTTTCTATCCAGGCCTCTTATTTCATTCCAATGCATTTGATAGAAGGGTTCAAATGCAATTTTTTTGTTATATAAGTTAACATACTCTAAATATAGAAAACCACCACTCATTATACTTTTATCACCAAAAAAGCTGTATTCAATTTTGTTAGCGATTGTAAAGGCATGATTTTTTATGCGTATTGAAATATCAGCTGTATTTTCTATTTCAAGAAATTCTTCTTTTAAATTTCTGAACCTGAAGCTTGGCGTAAAATTTCCTTTAAAAATTTTTGTTGAATCAACTATAACGTTGAAGTTTTCTGTATGCAAAACTTGTGAAAACAACTTTTGCTGAGAAAAAACAGATAAAGAGCAAATTAAAACAGCGAATAGTTTTTTCGTCATGTAAAGAATTTTAAAAAGCACGGCTTGCAAATTATTGTGCAGGCCGCACTCGTTTTTTTATGAGAATAAAGACTTGAATTTATCCCATCCTTCTGTGAAGGAATCAGAAACATCTGAAAATGCATCTTTCGCTTCCTCCCATTTGTCTTCTGCTGCATTTTCCAAATCATCATATTTAGCTTCTAAGTCGGCTTTTTTGGTTTCTAAATCGTCAAGAGCTTCACCGTACTGGGATTTTGTTTCTTCTTTTGCAGATTCTCTTTTTGCTTTCAATTCATTGATTTTAGCTGAAACTTCATCAATTGATTGTTTTGCTTTCGCTTTGAATTCTTCTTTGTTCATTTTATTGAAGATTTAAGTGTTATTAATTATTCCTACTCATATAGCTTTCCAGATTTCGCTTTCTTATAAGTTTATTAGTCTCTGTTGGGCTTTACAAGGATCGCTCTTGATATTTCTACTCCTGCAGGAAAGCAATTTCCTTCCTCATCTTCAGCTGTGATAAAAACTTCAACAGGTTGATAGGGAAACGAAGCCTTGTAGGTTGATTTCTCAGCATTCTCTTGAGTGAAATGCCCTACATTTCGTACCACACCAGCTGCTGAAACAGCCCAAATAACATAGATTTTTTTGGGTGGCTCCAGTCTCTCGGGTGAAGCAAGGTTATTTGCTTCCAGGGTAACCAAATAGTTTGGTTCTCCCTGTTTCTTCACTTCCGCGGTGATATCTGCTGCAGGTGCAATTTTAGACACAGGAAACTTAATAGTTTCAGAGCAGGAAGTCATTACTGACAGGATAACAGCGATTGATAATAATTTTATGAATTTCATATTTATTATAATTAAATGTACTCGTTTTGAAATTTTATTTTTCAATTTTCAGCTCAATGGCATTGGTGCTTTTTGAGAATTATTGACAAATGAACTTAACATCCAATGGCTTTTTTCTGTTCTTTTAATGTATGCTATCAATAAATCTGATGTTGCTAAATCTCCTTCATTTGCAATGGTTTCGTGTGCTTCAATACACAAAGAAATAAGCGTTTCAAAATCGTTTAAGATCTCTTTTGCCATTTCTTTCGAGTTTAAAGAAGTGTCTGTTTCTTTAATAATAGACATTTCCAGGTACTCTTTTAATGTACTTACCGGCTTTTTTCCAAAAACACGAATTCTTTCAGCAATTTCATCAATTTGAAGTTTTACAGCGTTGTACTCTAATTCAAAAAACTCATGAAGCTCAAAAAAAAAATGTCCTTCTACGTTCCAGTGATAATTTCTTAACTTTTGATAATGAACATGGTAATTTGCCATTAATGTGTTTAACGAACCCACAAGTTCTTTAGCCTGGTCACTATCGCAACCTAATTTTTTCTAATTTTTCATTTGTATGGTTTTTATTTGTTTTTAAGAAAATATGCAGTTAGACTTTTTCGTTACTTTCTATTTTAAGATGTAAGGAATTGGATGCTTCATAATTTTTTAATTCAACAATTGATGCGGGCAGACTAAATCCATTTGTAACCAATATCGCAACAACATCATTCATCACTTGTGAACGGATGCTATTGTGAACCGAACGTCTGGTAGTTTTAAAGGTATCTATCCAAAACATCACTTTAATATTTATGGTATTAGTAGCTAATTCACTAATTGATATATTTGGTTTTCTATCACCTTTTAAAACCCCATCCACGTTATTTATCGTTTCAAGTATAAGCTTTATCGCTGCTGTTGGATCATTCTCATAAGCAATACCCAAGGTAAATTCGTATCGTAAAAATCCATCGAGAGTATAATTATACAAGGGATTTTTAAGAATTATGGAATTTGGTAAAAACACATCTTTTCCATCGGGCGTTTTTATCAATGTTTCACGAATACTAATATCTTGTACGTGACCAATAATACCATTAACTTCAATCAAATCGTCTAATCTAAATGGGCTTTTAAATGCGAGAATAATTCCTGCCAAAAAGTTTTCGCCTATATCTTTTAGTGCAAAACCGATTACAAAGGTCAATAAACCAGCACCCGCTAATAATTTGTTGGTAAACGAACTAAGCCCAAGCAAATACAGTGTCATAAAAACAACCAGTGTTTTAAGAATAAAACCGACTATTTGAGAGGTGAAATTAGCCGTAATGTGGTTAGGCGATTTATTTGCTAAACGCAATTTGATTCTGCGTTGTATGAAATTGGATAAAATAAAGCCTATAACCAAGAAGAGAAGGATAATACCCAGATTGATATAATTTAATCTAAAGTAAAGAGTCACATTATCGTAGAATTCAATTGCGTTTTCCAAATTAATTCTTTTTAAAGCTGATTATTCTCCAACTTATCCCTGTACTCACAAAGTAGTCGGTTACATTTTGGTTGTGTCCATATCCTCCAAAAAGGTCTACAGAGACGTTATTGTTTACCAAATAGGCAAAACCACCATCAAACCTTGTTTGAAAAACTGATTGGTTTACGTGACCATAATTTTCTACAAAACCGCTAAATTTATTATAAATAGGAAAGCCAAAATTGACTATATATTTCCCGGTAGGATTTGGATCGTTGCCGTTATAGGATAAAATCCAGTTTGTTGCAAGGCTCATATTTTTTGGTAGTGACCAGTTGGCTATAAAAACCATTGCCGGCGCTAAATGATTTGCTTCAAAATCTTCGGACACATCGGGCATTTTCAATCGCATTTGAAACCCGGTAGCAGGCAGCCATTCTTTTTGATCGTTGAGATGTACCCTAAACCCAAAATGCAAATTACTTATTCCCTTCAAGGTAGTAGCCGCAGTATCAACCCCGGAATCTTCATATTGATAATCAACCAGGGCACTTAGCTCTACGGTTTCTGAAATTCCGTATCTAACTACGTTATTGAAGATAAACCTTTCAGGAAGATTTGTTTCTGCTGTTGAGTAATAATCTAATCCTTGCTGAAATTGCAGTACATTCTTACCTACTGTAAAAGCACCAATAGCCTGTCCAGGCCTTCCTGTTCTGATAGTCTCGTTGAATTGCCCAAAACAGAAATTTGACAGAATAAGTAAAAAAAACGTAGGTAAATATTTCATATTGGATTTGGTATTTAAGGTCTTACTTTTTAGTTTCCTTCATTTCTTTTTCAAAGACAGACACACTTTTATCTAAAGCAGTTTTCAGTTGATCAATTTCAGCTTTTAATGCTTCCTTTCGCTCATAGGCTGCAGTATTGTATTCTTCAAGCTTTTTGTTTAATTCAGCTTTTTGCTCCTTCATCTTTTGTTTTTGATCCTTCAATTTGTCCTGAAGATCATTGCTTAAACTGTTGTATTTTTCCTCTGCCTGGTTTGTTTTTGATTCGATATCTCCTTTAATTTCTTCCCAGTTTTCAGCGATATAATCTTTAGATACATCTACAGCTTTATTTACTTCTTCCTGAACATCTTCCAAAGTTGTTTTCTTGTCTTTGTCAGATGATCCACAAGATGTCAGTAATATTCCCAACACCAAAATTGTAAATAAGGTTTTTAATTTATCAAAACCCTCTTTAAATGAATCAGATGCAGCTGAAAATGCATCTTTTACTTCTTCCCACTTGTCGTCCGCTGCATTTTCAAGCTCGGAATATTTACGCTCCAAATCGGTTTTTTTAACTTTTAAATCTTCAAGAGCTTCATCGTATTGTGCTTTTGCATCTTCTTTGGCAGACTCTCTTTTTGCCTTTAATTCGTTGATTTTAGCTGAAACTTCATCAATTTTTTGATTTGCTTTTGCTTTAAATTCTTCTTTATTCATTTCCTTTTAATTGTTAAGATCTGTTTATTCTCCTGTTAAAGAAATAAAAAATTTAATTTCAACCCTACGTTCGCTTTGCACAATATTTTTGGAGGCAAAAGCATCACCAAAGTTTTGTAAATAAATTTTGTTGGCAGGTATGAACGTTGCTACTTGATTTTTAAGATATTCCAGTCGGGAATTCGTTAGTCTTTTGTTAATTATTGCATTGCCCGAAACGTCCGTATATCCGGACAGTATTGCTTTATCAATCGATTTGTTTTGCGCGATTTTTGCTAATTCGCTTATTACATCATTGTCAGGTATTGTTTTACCCAAGCTATAATACGCAGTAATTAAAACAGTGTCAACCTCCTTAGGTTGCAATACGGGTTTTTCAATAATCTGGAAAACAGTATCTGTTTCCTGAATTGTGTTTTTTTCCGATTTTAATCGATTTTTTAATTGCTGAATGGAATCGGTTTTAGCATTAAGCTCTTGTAAAATGGCGTCAACATTCTTATTTTCTTCTTGCATTACCAAAGCTTCTTTGACTGCGTTATCAGAATCCGTTTGCGGCTGAAGGTTTTGTTGGGTCTTTAGTTGATTTTTAAGCTGCCGAATAGTATTATTTTTAACATTGAGCTCCTCATTCATAGCTTCAACCCGCCTATCCTTATAGTTTGATTCTTGTGGTACAGGAACCTCTTTAATTACCTGAACAATCTCTGTATCCTGTCTCCTGTTTTGTTGAAGTTTCAGCCGATCTTTTAGCTGCTGTATGGAATCGTTTTTGACTTTAAGCTCTTTATAGATTGCTTCAGAATTTTCATCTTGAATGCCTTCTGCTTGCCTTACCGGCACTTCCTTAAGTATGTATACAGTATCCGGTTCCCGTCGCAAATTTTGTTGGGATTGCAATTCCTCTTTTAGTTGTTGTACCGTATCTGTTTTAACCATAGACGTCTGATAAATAGTTTCACTATTTTCAGGATTATTTTCGGTTGACTGTGATTTTGAAACTTCTTTTAAAAAATGCAGTGTGTCTGTTTCGTGTAACGGTTTTTTCTGAGATTTGGGTTGGTTCTTAGGTTGCGGTATGGTATCTTTTTTTGATTCCAAGCTATCTAAAGCATGTAAAACTTGTGGTTTAAATCTTGTAAAAGTCGTGTCTGTACCATATTCCAGTTGTTTCTGGTAGCTAACAATTTGAAGTCTCATCAAATGTATTGAATCAGAAATTCCCATAAGCAATTTCTTAACCTCTCTCTTGTATGCACTATCCGACGTACTTTTATATACTACGTCGTATGTGGATGGAGTAATTAATGAATCTGCTGCAATAACCATTTCAGGATCCTTCAAATTTAATTGAGAGGCAACAGGTGCCACTGTGTCTCTAAATGAATATGAGTTGTCAACAAACAAACCGGCATAGGCTGGTTTTTGAACTTTGCAGGCACTTATGCTAATTGCAAGGATAAAAGCAAAACCAATGATCCCTATTTTTTTATTCCCATCCATAGATTGAGTTCTAAGGCTAATCCAGCCGTTGGTAAAAGAGTTAAATTATCAAAGTTTTGGGACCCTTCTTTTCCTATTATCAGCACACCCGCATTGAAGCGGGCAACTTTAAATAATCTGAAACCAAGCCCGGTATAAACGGGTAGATTGACCCCCGGTGTTACATATTCAGTGCCGTTAGCATCTACAATAGGTTGTAATAATATTCCTGCAGAAAAACCAAACGAATCAAACATACGAGATTTTGAGGCGAATTCCCCTTTGTTATTAAATGGTATTGTTAAACCTATTCCTGGGGTAAAATTGATGTTTTCTACAGAAGTGTTATTGATATCTACGGTTTTGTTCCAGCCGTACATACCTACGTTTACGGGTAATGTAAATGGCTCTTTATCTGTTTTAACAGATTTAATATTAACCTGCTTGTGGTGTTGTACCAAGTCACTATTAAAGAAGGGCGCAAGTTCAGAGTTGATTAATTTTACAAGATGACCCACCTTTTGATCAATAAGCTGGTTTGCAATCTCATTTTTTTCAGTTCTGTTCACTTTTTTAAAAAACCTGCTGAATTTGAAATCACTCTGTTTTTTTAACTCCTGCAATACTAGAGAAGAAGGAGCTTCAATTGGTATTAAATTTTTCGATTCCTGGTATTTTAAAGACTCACTTATAAGGTCTTCTAATTGATCGTAAACGTTTTTAGGCTTATTTACAACAACATTTTTTCCGTCAAAATATATGTTGTTCATTAATAGAAACCGGATTCTATTCTCTAAATTTTTTGAAAGTTGTTCTTTTTGTGCATTTGTTATAAGCTTGTAAGTAATGATTTCAAAATCGTATTTAGTATTTGATTTTAAAACTGGCGGAATTACAATATTAAATGTTTCAGACAAGTTGCTTTCAAATCTGTTCCAAACATACGAATGCAAAATATAATCTTTTCCTTCGTAAAAAACATTTACTTTAACGAACTCAATATCCTTTCCTGTTTCACCAATAATTACAAGTGGTTCATCAAAGGGGATTTGGGGATTGTTGAGAAAGGTTCCTGATTCAAAATCTATTTTAACAATTCTTTCTTGTGCAACAGCTCCTGTGAAAACTTGAGCCATAATAATGATAAATAATATTATTCTATTCATTCTTTTTATACTTTAATTTCCTACTCGTAAAGCTTTTCGGATTCCGCTCTTTTAAATTGTGATTAAACTTATTAAACCATTGTATTAATTTGTTTTGAGTCTAAACAAAACAGTCCAGAAATTCGTGATTTTTTGATAATTTCAGCCATTTCCTCAACCTTCATATTATCGAAGGTGCTAGAGATTTTAATGTCAGAGCTGCGTTCCCGGGTAACATGTCCTGGCAATTCACCTTTCATAACATCAATTCTGGTAAAATAGTAAGCGTAGTTGGTGTAAAAACACCTGCAAAAGTGCCAAAAGTCTTCTTTGGTTCTATTTCTTTTACTGGATTCAAAATAATAGTCTGGTTAGTATCCTGGTTTATTTTTTTTCTGAAATTGTTAAACTTCTAAGCATTGAAAACAACAAACCACCTGAAACTGCACCTAAAATATAGAGAATTGCACTAACAAAGGCAAGCGGCAACTCCATATGCCAGCTGATAAAACTTAACCTCACCGTTTCTAAATTTTGAAAAGTGAAAAGTATTACTGCTCCCAGGAAGAGCAGTAAGACTAATGATTTGAGAAATTTCATTTTTTATTCATTAAAAGAGGTTCTTGAAATTTCAAGACCTGCAGGATAACTTAAATTACCCTGGTCTTCTGCTGTAATAAAAATTTCCTTAACATCGTAAGGTGTTGTTGTTTCCAAAACTGCCTTTTTAGCATTCTTATTGGATAACTGGCCTAAATTTTTGATTGAACCGTTATCAATTACAACCCAAACACTATAATTGTTTTTTGGAGGATTTAATCTACTTGCTTCAGCTAAATTTCTTGCGGTTAATTCAATAATATAATTATTGTTCTTGTCTTGTTTTTTCTTGGCAGTAATTTCAGCAGCAGGTACCGTACTGGAAATTGGAAATTTTGCGGTTGACGCACAGGAGGTCATTATCGCAACAATTGCAATGATTATTAAATTCTTAAGTGTTTTCATTTTTTTATATCTGTAATGTTAAATTCCTACTCATAAGGCTTTTCGGATGACGCCAGGTACAAATTTCGTAAGAAATCCCTTCATTTTCAAATACTTTAAAAGAAAAGAACTAATTGAGAGTTAATTAAACCTTTTCAAGAGTTAATATAGTTACCAGGAGTTTTTCCAAATCTTTCTTTAAACCTAACACTGAACATGGAAGGGCTTTTATATCCACAAAAATTGGCAACCTCCTTAACACTCATTTGGTCATCTTCAAGAAGTACTTTTGCTTTATTTAATCGCTCTGTTCTAAGAATTTCAGTAAATGTTTTGCCATACATTTTTTTAAAGCCAATTTTAAGTTTTGTTTCATTTGTTGCTATTGCTCTTGAGACAGATTTGAGTGTGAGTTTTTTATCAAGATTATCGAGTATGTGTTCTTTTGCTTTTTTAATTATTGTTACATCGTGCACCTTTAACACTTTTGGAGTACGCCCTTTATTTTTTTCTTGCTTATACTGTTCAGCTTGTAACCATAAAAGTTCTAATGCTTTGGATTCTAAAAAAAAACGCTTTATAATTCCCGCCTTTTCTGTATTTAAAATTTCATTTATGGTATCACAAATATTTAGGCTATAATTTCCGTGATAAATAAAATGATTTTCCATGTGTTTGTTCTTCAACACTGTTCCGATTTCTTTTGGGAGTTCGAAGAAATCTGATTTTAAATCAATCGAAAAGCTTTTTGTCTCAATTTGCAGGAAGAAGATTTCAAGATTGTTTTGAACAGGAAATGTAAAGAGTTGATTTTTATTGCCTTTTGCGGCAACCATGCAAGAAAAGTTATCTGTTAAACGATATATTATAGTGGGAGATACTGTATGTATCAATTCTCCCTTTTTTATAAAGAAAAATCGCAGGTAGTTGTTTTGGTCTTCATTAAACTCAAGTTGAAATGATGAAGAAATATCTCCCCTGAGGATATTAAAATTAAAACCTTTGTCAAACTCATAACTTTTAAGGGTTAAATTCCCTGTAGCTTTTGAAAAAACACTTTGATACTCAAAGCCTTCTTTTTCAAATTTTGATTTCAAAGGTGCGTTTAATGCATAATGAATTCCTTCGGCGCTATTATTTTTTATTTTTATTTTCATATTAGAGCTCATGTGTTAAAAATGTGTGTGTTAGCATTGGCTACAACGGTACCGGTTAACGCAAGTTGGCGGAGTAGGGGACACGTTCTTGTCGGATTAAGACTAGTTTTGTTGGTTAAGTTAATTATTTTCTTTCTAATGCTACCGCCTATTCATGTTGTTAGGCAAAGTTTGATTCTCGATAAATGGCTGATGGTCCGTCCAATCCTCAAGATTTTCATATCTAACAGCTTTCCAATTATTACAATGAAAAGTGCCCGAAATAATCGTGTCATTTTCTGAATAGCCAAATTCATCAGGTAAAATAAGCTCATAAGTTCCCCATACATTTTGAGCAATTTTATAATTAAATGTATTGATGTGGATTTTGTATTTTATTATAGAAACAGAATCAATTTTATTTTTATCAAATTGCTTTTCCTCAGACACTTTTAAAAATTCAATTTTCTGAATTGTAGAATCTTTTAGGTAAATAGTTTGAAATCTATATTGTCTGGGGGGACCAGGGAAAAAATATGTCGATGTTTTATTTCCTTTTTTTAATTCGCTTTTACTTGGAAATTCTATTCTCGGTTGAATTATCAGTGTATTTTGTTCAATATTTTTCTCACAATTGCAAAAACCAATAAGAGTATTTGATTTCTCCTTTTTTAGGTACACTAAATCTACTACTGTGCGAGCCGGCGAGCAGGACAATTAAGCTATTGCAAGCGAGCAGGGAGTTTCGATTTGAGACTGGTTAGCATTGTTTTGATATATTGTTACCCACTTTTGTGACACATTCGAGTGGGCACGTACTATTGTCCGTTATTTTATCGCTAAAAGGCTTAATCTATTAGTTTTAAGACTTAAATAATTGATCACTTCCCTGCTTGATTTCCAGACAAATAAGCCAATCCAATTATAAAATAGAACTATATATTCCTATATAAATTTTTTCATTTTTTTTCTCCACATTTTTTATCCTGTAGAATGCTATTATTGCAATTAAACCTCAGAAGAAATAATCCATTTTTTAAAATTATTTGAGATTAGTTTTGTTTTATGAACTATAAGTGCACTTTTTATCAAATAGTTATACTTTAAATGATATTTAGAACTTTCATATTATTCAGTAGGAGCAATTGTGGGCAACGGTCATGTATAAAAATATGTGGCGGCCTGGAGCGTTGCGTTTTTTTCCACCAGAACTAAGTTAATTAAAATAAGGGGAGTAATCCTTATGGCTGGATGCCGCCATAATTTTTTTATTTTATTGGCCTTGCGTTGTATTTTAGGAGTATGTTTCCAATAAACAATCTTTATGATCATCCAGGAACTCCTCTACCTCTTCAATGAATGACGAGTCTTTTTGTTGACGATTAATTGTTAAATGGATTACTATAGAGTTTGGATCTGGAGGAAAGCCTGTTGTAATTGTCCAGGATAACGCATTTGGACATTCTGATAATGCAAACCGTAAGCCGCCCTTTATTTCAGATCGAGTTAGAGTAAACTCTCCCCAAATACCGCCTATACTGGCTTTGTCTTTGATTTGGTTGCCTATTACGAAAATTTCATTACTCATTGAATCAAGATTGCTTAAAGTTAAAATTTTTTGAATATCACTTTCCTGTACTTTAACTTTAATTATTCGGAAAAACTCCATGTTTCGATTGATTTATTTTATTAATTTTATTAATTCGAGTATGAGAAACAATGAAGGTCAAGGTTCTCTGGTATGGCAAGTAGCGTGCAAATAATCGTAGGCCATTTCCATTTGCTTTTAAGTTTTTAAATATACAAAAACTTTGGGGTTGGTACTTAGCAGCTATTTGTTATAGCATCAATGAAAAAGCAGTAATCGAGTATCTTTAATATTCACTATAAAAACTAAAGTTGCTTTTCATTGGATACATTGTTGTAAAACGTTTTTATTCAACCGTGAAGTAATATTCTCTTTCAGATTCATTTAAAAATCTCCACGAAACATTATCACATCTATTAAAACCAATTTGATTAGGATGATTTTCAATCGGATAATTATTTATGATGAATTCATTTCTCTCTACGTTCCGAATTACTCCATCTTGCCAGCTAATTACATAATCACCTGTTGAGTTTGGTTTTAATCCTATTTTATAAGTGTAAAACATATTACCACTTTCTAATTCGGGAATAACTTGTAATTGTGCATTTTCACACCTTGGAAGAGTCGAAAACTGACCCATGTCATACGTTAAATCAAATTTATCAATAGCGTCTTTACAATTGGATACTTCAGTAGGTTCAATAAATTTATAAATTGAAAAAATATCGCTTTGAGGATTTTCGGCAAAAACAGAATCATTTAATGTTAAATCAAACGCCTTACTTGATATGCTACCAGTTATCCATATAGTATCATTAAGTGAAAAATTTGATTGAGCTGTAACATTTACTTTATATAAATTAAAAACTAGAGTGCTTTCTTCAAATTCGTCTTCGCATTGAAAAGCCATTAGTAAAGGTGCCACAAGTACAAATTTTAAAGTTTTCTTAAACATAATTTTTCTTTTTAAAACCTAAGTGCAAAATTGAGGAAAAGGTTGGGTCAAATGTTTTACAAGGTCTCGAATAACGCAAGATGCGGCTTGAGAGTCTCAAATTTATCAGTTAAGCACTATTTTTAAAAGGTAGTCAAAAGTGACATTTTCGGGAGGTATTCCGCAATTTGTGTTATTCCTTTTTGTCTACTGCCTTTAATTCTTCTCGAATGTTAGATAATCAGTTCCACCGTTTCCACCACTAACATCAATAAGTTCAATTTTTGTGGATGATTGAGAAATAAAATCCCAATCGTCATTTAAATCTTCAAAGTCATTTGTTAAGTTGAAATTGATGTTAAAGTCCAAATCATCTTGATCATCATCATCGCTATTGCTGTCTGTTATACTCCAAGTACCATCATAGTTATTAGTTCCATTGTTTGCATTCAAGACACCTGAACTCTTAAAGGTTAAGTTGTAACCTGTGAAATGATTTGTTTCGTCTGTACCCGAATCTATAAATTTAGTTATTCGCCAAGTTCCACTTTGGACATTACTTTGTAAGGTAGTTTGAGTATTGTTGCTCGGGCTGTCGTCATCTTTACTACAAGACATAACAAATAGCAAACTAAATAAACCTAATACCATTGATGTTAATCTAATTGCTTTCATAGTTTTATTTTTTATCTGTAATCGGACAAGTTTTAATTCCAAATAATGCATAAAGTGGACAAAAGCTTATCAAGCTAGTTAAAACAAAAACAACTGCAAGTACTAATAGCACTATTCCTAAAGTTCCTGAAATAGTTCCTGTAAAATAAAGAACTCCTACAACTGCAGCGATTATTACTCTAATAATTCTGTCTGCAATACCCATATTTTTTTTCATTTTTTTAGAATTTTAATTTATTGCATTATTGCAATACAAAGGTATGTAGTGTTTCATCATTTTGCAGTGACTGTGGTCACCACTCACCAATAATTCTTATTTCACCTGATTTTTGTAAAACTTTACCATCGGTTTCAAGTTTTTTCAAAACTCTTGTAATCACTTCACGAGCAGTTCCCAACTCATTCGCTATCTGGTTATGACTCATTATAATTGAATTATGATTTATCAATTCTGATTTCTTTTTCAAATGGTCATAAAGTCTCTTGTCCATTCTGTCCAATAGCAAGCTTCCGATTGTATCCAGAAGTTCTGAATACCTTAAATTGAACTGATTATAAAATAGTTCGTTGAAGTCAGGATATTCTTTTAACCAATTTGGTAAATGTTGAACTGGCAATAAAAGAACTTTTGAATCTTCCTCTGTTGTTGCAAATACTTTGCTTTGGGTGTTTTTTAGTGCGGCATAGAATGTCATAACACAGCTTTGAGCAGATTCTATGTAATAAAGTAATAATTCTTTCTCATCAAATCTTGAATATACTTTTATAAGGCCATTAATAACAATAGGCAATACTTTAACATACTGTTGTTCCCTTAAAATTTCGGTTCCTTTTGGGAATTCCATAATAGTCGATTCATTCAGAATCTTATCAACTAAATCAGGCTTTAAAAAAGATAATATTCTTTTGTCAAACTCCATTTTTTAGAATTTTTGTGTTTTTATCAGGGTTGCAGCCAACGGTCTCGGTTAAGGCAAGTGGCGTGGTTTGGCAACAAACTTTGCAAGTACTCACCAAACTGAAAATCCTCGCGGATTTTCAAAAGTAGGCAAGAACAAGCAATTACTTATAGCCATTGTGTTTGTTGCACAAGTTACCGAAATTAGTTAATTTCATGGTATGCAGGGCAAAAAAGACTATCAGGAAAAACTCTTCACTTCCTTTAGGTTAAGTGACCGGGTCCCAAAAGAAAATTTTTATCGCAGATTAAAAGAGGCCCTCGACCTTGATTTCCTCTATCCACTCACCCAGAAGTTTTATGGGGAGAGCGGACAGAAAAGCATTGATCTGGTGGTATATTTCAAGATCTGCCTGGTGGGCTACCTTGAAAATATTACTTCAGATCATGGCGAGATGGACCATTGCGCAATGCGGCTGGACATTCTTTATTTCCTGGGATACGATGTAGATGAAGAGCTTCCCTGGCATAGTACCATAAGCCGTACCCGTAAATTGTTTACCGATGATGTTTTTGAGCAGGTGTTCACCCGCATTTTTAAATTATGTGTAGAAGCAGGATTGGTAAGCGGGCATACTCAGGCGATTGATTCAGCCCCGGTAAAGGCCAATGCTTCTATGGATAGCCTGGAGCTTAAAGTCCCGGCAGAAGATCTTGAAGAGCATCTTTCCAGGCTGCGTGTGCAAAGCAGCAGGGACCGAAAAGCCAAAGAGAACAAAGCCCCTAAAGAACAACAGAAGATTACAGCAACTAACAGTGAACTTCAGGAAATTAAAAGCCGAAACGAGAAATGGAGCAAGGATCAGGATATGCGTCCGGGTGCCAAAAAACAAAGGGAGCAGGTGCACCAGTAATAAAACGCATTACAGCCCTACAGATCCCGATGCAAGGATCAGTGTCAAACCCGGTAAAGCAAGGAAACTGAACTATTTGTGTCCAAAGCACGGTGGAACCTGTTTTTGGTACCCTCAAAGAATTCCTGGGCTTAAGAAAAGTAAACACCATCGGAATTCGCCAGGCCAATAAATGTATGCACCTGGCCGCAATAGCTTTTAACCTTAAGAAATACCTGAAGTTTACAACAAAGAAGGTAAAAACCGGGGCCAATGCTCTGAAGGATTGCAAAACCGCCGCTGCTTCTATTATAAGTGCCGAATTATTAGCCTTACAAGCCAATCTAAAGGTTCTTTTTTTGGGTTTTAAATTTCCCGATCCCAAAACAAGAATTGTTAAAAAGCCTTTAATGCTATTGAATATCTAAATCAAAGATGAGAATTAGGGCTTGTGCAACGGTTACTGTTGTTGTAAAACGTTTTCATCCCCAGTTTACTCGGAGTTTTTCCAATTCGCTATCTAAGTTTTTTAGGGAATCCTGATCAATTATTTGGGTGTCGATAACTATTTTCTTTTTATCCGTTTTTAGAATGTAATCTCCCGCATATTTATTAACCATCCAGATTTCCTCTAAAGAGATTTTTACAGGAAAAAGAGTATGCTTTATAAGCATTCCGTTTTTTATGGTCAGATACTGCATTTTCCTTTCATAAAAATAAAGAAATAGAGTGAAAACGCCACCTGCAATTAATCCCACTCCGGCAGAGTTCAATGGTAATTTGTCAGTAACAAAAGTAGATACCAACGTAAATAAAATGCCTACGAAAATGAAAAGAAGTCCGAGTTTAAGATTTGATTTTAGCCTTTTGTCCGAGTAATTTATTTTCATCTTGCAGAATGTTTTACAACGTTTGGTATATGAAAAGCAGGCGATTTCGTAGCACGAAACTTTCTGTTAGGCACAAACTTTGATACGAGCTAAAATACTGAATTTATTGCTATCTCGCCTATTTTTCATAGAATACATTGTTGTAAGGCGTTCTCGATTTTTTCTTTAAATTCGTTCGGTTCATCAATATGTAAACCAAGCAGATTAAATTTCTTTTTCATACCGTAAAGACCAATCAATTCATTCTCTTCTTTCAGACTAATTATTACGTTATGGCTCTCAGTTTCTTCTAATGGTGATAGCGTTCTGGTTAATTCGTTTTTTTCTAATGATTTTCTTGATAGTTCTACTTTGTCAATGTCTGATAAGGGAATTTCAACTTCGTTTAAAATTCCATATCTTAAAGTTAAACTGTCTTTGTTAATTGAAATAGGTCTTTTAGAAAGTGATTTTGCAAATCCAAATACTTGAATAGCAGTATAAATACTCAATGCTGTTAAAATCCAAGCGGCAACTGAACTCCACTGAGTAAGTAAAAAATGAATTGCAACTGTTTCAATAGCAATAATTAAAATGACCGCATAAAAAAGAGCAGGTGTTCCACTTTTTTTATGATAAGTAAATTCATTCTCACGAATTTCTCTTGTTTTCCAATTTATGAAACCATAATAGAAAACCGCAACTTCTGTCGCAAATGGTAGCACAAGTCTTTTCGGTAGAATTTCCTGGCAAGTATTTATAAGGGCGTTAAAGAAGTCCGGTGTAGAACCTTTTAATGCTTTGTATTTTCTGATTGCGCCCTGAACTTTAATTATGACAAAAATCAATGCTGAGATTTCAATTACCGGCAAAGCCCAAGTTTTGAAGATTGATAAATATGTTTGGCTTTGTTGCGGTAAAAAAAATGAACCGACTAAAAGTCCAATTATCAAAACAGGAATAACCGTTGTATTTGGTATTTCGGATTTTCGTATTAGCAGAAAGTAAACTAGTGGAACTATCAAAAGCAGGTCAGCCGTTATTGCAAAGTTCAAAGTATCATTCCCATTGAGAAATGAAGATTTTATTAGCAAAATTAGAGTTCCTAAAAGCGCAAGAGGAATTCCAAAATTGATAAGATTCCGATTTATATGTATTGTTCTGTTCATCTCGTTTGTTTTAAAGCTGTACAACGGTACGGTTATGGCAAGTAGGGCGGCGGACACGCACCGAACATTCCCCAAAGCCCGTAGCCAAAGCTTTTGTATTTTGTTTTTACTTTTTAATATCTAAAAGCCAAATCAAAAGATTTGGCGGACTTTACAAACACGCCCAAGCCTTTGGATTATGCACTTATCGCCCTATTTACTATAGGTATTGCTACCCTTTATTATTCTTTCGTGAGTTGATAATTATTGACTAAAACAGAAGCCGAAATCTGAAGTATTCTTTCCAGTTCCCTTATCATTTCTACGGTTAATTTTTTCTTTCTATTTAATATTTCTGATACGCGACTTTTTCCACCGATTATTCCGACCAAGTCCTTTTGGCGCATATTCAGTTCCTCCATTCGTATTTTTATCGCTTCGATAGGGTCTGGCGATTCAATCGGATAATGCTCGTTTTCATAGTTTTCTATGAGCAATGAGAGTATCTCCGCTTCATCTCCTTCTTTTGAGTCGATTGGCGCATCGAAAATTACCTCCAAGCGTTTAAGTCCATTTCGGTAATCGCTTTCAGATTTAATAGGCTTTAATTCCATAATGTTTTATTTAAATCGTGTCCGCATCTATTTTGTTATATTCAGCGTGTGTGCCTATAAAACGAATAAATGCCCATTGTTTTTCATAGTTGAATTTCACTATCAATCGGTAGGAATTTCCTTTGATGTTGAAAACTACCCGACCGTTTTTAAGAATACTTGCGTTGATATAAGTTTGTTTGACATCGTTAGGCGATAACCATTTGGCACTTTTAGCCGTGTCATACCAAGTTTTCAAATACTGTTCGGAATCTGCGTCTTTTTCACAATATTTCCGAAGCGTACTTTTTGCAATTATTCGTTTCATTCAATCGATTATGAAACAAATATAAGAAAAGTTCTCTAATATTGAACTATTCATGCTTTTTTTTATAATAAAGGGTAACGGTCAAGTATAAAAGCAGTAGCGGCTCGAAAGTATTCCACTTTCAAACCGCTACTAAGTTACTTAATTGCTCTGACCTTTCAATAACCTTGTCCCCCGCTATTGCTTTTATACAGTGTGTGTGCCCAGCATGGGCATCTTTTAATATATCGAAGATATATTATTAATCTAGAGGGTGCAAATCCCTTATGGGCAGGGGTGACGCCTTGAACCATTAGTAAGCCGCAAGGTTGCCAACTGTGAAGTTGGGACTGAAGGAAGCGGGACTACAAACCCTGGTACTGACCAACAGGAATCGGATATGAGGCTACAAGGTTGGATGAGCAAGCACATCATTGTGATGTCCTAAACATTTCTTTTGAAATGAATACCGAAGTAGTAGATCCGGCAGGGATCAGGGGAAAGAAGATGTTCTTACCTGGGGAGGTCTCCATAGCCACGAGATGGCTTGTTGGAGAAGTCAGCAGAAGTCATAGTACCTAAAGCAACGAGCTGTGCTAAGCACAGAGGTCTCACAATTAGGGAAGGACTGAACGCAATTCTTCCTGAAATTTGATTAGGAGCATTGATTTTCATTATTGGGTGACCGATTCCCTAGAAACTATGTAGCCTAATTACAAGGTATGGAATAGTTCCAATTGGTGTAAAGAGCGATTGGGAAGATGAATTGCGAACCGCCCAGTACGAGACCCGTACGCTGGGTGGTGTGAGAGGCGCACTCCGTCATTTACTGGCGGAGCCGTCTATTCGATTGGCGGTTTGGGCTATATTCATCTACATAAACTGCTTTTCCGGATTCTTTGCCTTCCAAACCCTGTACATACACACGGGCAATTTCCATTGCTGGTGGGCAATTACTGCCATCCATTCCCATAGCTTGGGCGGTCTCTTTGACAAATGGCGGGTGTACCACCAAAATCCTGTGTCCTTCGCTCAATTCTAAAGCGAGTGCTTTAACAAATCCTTCCAATGCAGCATTTACCATAGCAATGTTGGTAGTTTCAGGCCAAGGGTTGTGAGCAAAAATACCTCCAGTAAGGATAATAGCTCCACTGGGTTTCAATGCTTTCAATGCTTTTCGGCAAATATTTACCTGACCCATCAACTTGCTGTTTAATTCGATGTTAATTTGCTCGTCTGTAAGGTTAGAAAATGCACCAAAACTGGCATCTCCTGCCGCACAAATTATGGCATCCACATCTTTTTTGTCAGCAAAAAAATTGTCTATCGATTCTTTATTCTCAATATCTATGGATGGGGTTAATTTTCTAGATGTTGCAATCACATCATAACCTTTTTCAGTAAGCTGTTGATTAACAGCTTTTCCTATGGTACCTGTGGCACCAATTAGTACTGCTTTTTCCATACTTGTTTTTTATTATTTCAGAAATGAGATTCCGTGGTTTCCGCATATTTTTGCCACCTTTTCAAAATCGGGTGGTCCGGGCGGTAACTCTGCTAATTCTTTAAACATTACTTCAATCCCAGCCGGGAAAGCACTTGTAATCATTTTTGCCTTTTCTGTTCCTATCACTTTCCAGGAATGGGGTATATTTTTGGGAGCAAAAGCTGTATCTCCGGCTTCTAAAACGGTGGATTTGCCATCTACTATGATTTCAACATGGCCTTTAATAACCCTGAAAATCTCATCCTCCATGGTGTGGATGTGAGGAGGAATACCAACTCCCGGTTCTACATCATCAACCCATTCCACGATTTGATTATTAGTTTCACTACCAGCCAGCTTGTGGGTCTGTACGTCACCAAGAACGTTCAGGACTTTACCCTCTTTGTTCTTAATGATTTTAGGATTTAGATTGCCCGCAGGTTCTGTTTTCACAAACAATTGCTTACTGTTGGCTATTCCGGGAACTAATGCAAGCCCAAGGCCTAATCCCGATGTTTGTATAAATTTTTTTCGGTCCATAACTTACTCATTTATTGTTTGGACAAAGGTAGAGGTGGAGTAAGTTTCGGATATTGCGAAAAATACAGTAATTCCTTAGAATTTAGGAAAAATCAACTCTTTCGTAGTTGCGAGGGGGTGTAACCTGTATGTTTTTTGATGAAATAGCTGAAATAATCAGGAGAGGAAAACCCCAACTCGTACCCCACTTCTTTAATGGTTTTGTCAGTGAATTTCAAGTTGTGGCGGGAACGCATAACCAGTTGTTCGTCTATAAGGTGCTTTGCGTTTACACCCAAAACACCCTTTGCACATTCATTTAAGTATTTGTCTGATACATTGAGGATGTTGGCATAATTTCCCACCTCGTGATATTGAGTTATGTGCTGGTTAATGCTTTTTTTGAATTTATACACCAAAGCCGATTTTGCATTGTTGTCTGTGATGACAGATTTGATATTACACTTACCGTCACAGTAAACAAAAAAGGTGTTCAGTAGGGCAAGTATAGCATCTTCCCGATGTTTCAGGTTAGTGCTAAGCAGCTCGTCAAGCATCTCAAGAATAGATTGTATGCGAATTTCGATACCTGGAGAAAGGTTTATTTTGGGTATTTCATTGGCACTAAAAAGACGAACTTCGGTAATGTGAAGGTTTTTGAAAGTGGGATGATCTAAAATTTGTTTTGGGATTAATAGCACGTATCCTGATGATGTAGAAGTGTTTTTTTTTAAGATTTTCCAATTAAAAGTGGGGTTTAAGAAAAAGACCGCATTTGATACGTTCTTGTAGAGGGTCTTATTTATTTCTATTCCCCCCACTTCATTTTGAATCCAGAAAACTGCATAACAATTATCGTTTTGCTGAGATGTCGTTTTGCTGAGAATACGTGATATTTTTATTGCTTGTTCCATATTTCGTATGGTGTCGTTTTTAGCCTGACCGCTAACGTTTCCTATAAAAACTGTGAGAGCGGGCGAGCGTGATTGTGCTGCCGCAGGTTCCGACCGAAGGGAACAGCGGCAGCACAATCCGCTAAGAAGCAAGCACGGAACTTCGATTCAAGACTAATTAAAGCATTGTTTTTATACGTTTGCCCTTAGTGCTATCCGCAATGTTGCTCAATAATCTTGGATCAAAACCTCGGTTGGGATATGCAATTTAGCGTTCAGTTTTCTAATCATTTCCAAAGTCAGTTTGCGCTTTTTGTTCATTATTTCACTGACGCGACTTTTGAATCCAATCATCTCGACCAAATCCTTTTGTTTCAAGCCCATTTGCTCCATTCTAAAATTGATTGCAGAAATTGGATCGGGCATCCCGATTGGAAAATTATCGTTTTCATAATTGTCGATAACGATTGCTAAAATTTCCAGTTCGTCGCCTTCATCAGTTCCTCTTTTTGCATCAAAAATAACTTCCAAACGCTCGAGTGCTTTTTGGTAGTCCGCTTCATTTCTAATCGGTTTTATTTTCATCCTAAATTTCGTTTGCGTTAATCTTATCGTATTCTGCGTGCGTTCCGATAAATCTTATCCACGCAAGTTGATACTCAAAATTAAATTTAACAATTAGCCGATAGTCGTTTCCTTTGATGTTGAAAACAATCCGGTTATCTTTTAAAATACTTGCGCTTGGATATTCATTTTTAAGTTCGTTAATCGATGACCAATTGGATTTCTCGGTTTCACGATACCACGTTTTTAGCTGAAGTTCGCAATCGCCGTGCTTTTCCCAAAAATCACGTATTGTCCCTCTCGAAAATATTTTCACGTCAAATAGTTTGTCGCAAATATACAAAAAAGTTACCAAAATGATAACTTGTATTTTTTTCAGCATTAAGTGCAACGTCCCGTATAAAAACTGTGAGAGCTGGCGAGCGTGATTGTCCGCAGCATAATTCGCTGAGCAAGCGAGCAGGGTGTTTGGATTCGAGAACAAATTAAGCATTGTTTTTATATGTTGTGTGTGCCCAGCATGGGCATCTTTTAATATATCGAAGATATATTTTTAATCTAGAGGGTGCAAATCCCTTATGGGCAGGGGTGACGCCTTGAACCATTAGTAAGCCGCAAGGTTGCCAACTGTGAAGTTGGGACTGAAGGAAGCGGGACTACAAACCCTGGTACTGACCAACAGGAATCGGATATGAGGCTACAAGGTTGGATGAGCAAGCACATCATTGTGATGTCCTAAACATTTCTTTTGAAATGAATACCGAAGTAGTAGATCCGGCAGGGATCAGGGGAAAGAAGATGTTCTTACCTGGGGAGGTCTCCATAGCCACGAGATGGCTTGTTGGAGAAGTCAGCAGAAGTCATAGTACCTAAAGCAACGAGCTGTGCTAAGCACAGAGGTCTCACAATTAGGGAAGGACTGAACGCAATTCTTCCTGAAATTTGATTAGGAGCATTGATTTTCATTATTGGGTGACCGATTCCCTAGAAACTATGTAGCCTAATTACAAGGTATGGAATAGTTCCAATTGGTGTAAAGAGCGATTGGGAAGATGAATTGCGAACCGCCCAGTACGAGACCCGTACGCTGGGTGGTGTGAGAGGCGCACTCCGACATTTACTGGCGGAGCCGTCTACTCGATTGGCTGCTGGAATTTCTTGTCTTAATGAAGACTGATAACTCTTGTAACGGTCCAATTTTCATCCGTTTTTTTCCAAACCAAAATAAATCTACTTGCTTTTGATTTATTTTCTGGTGTTTTTTTATCATTGAAAGTATGATACCCTATTTCGACAGCTCCGTAATCTTTTATAGGGTACACTTCTATACTACCTTTAATTAGTGTTCTCGTAGTCTTGTCGCAAATATTATTTTTGAGGGCTATTAAAAGTTTTTCTTTTGAGGTGGACAAGCCTCCTTCATCGTGAAAAAATTCCAAATCTTCCGAATAAAGAGCGGCTTGCGTATCCATATCACAGGAATTGTATGCATCAAATAATCTTTTATCCAATGACACAATAGTTTCATACAACTCTTGGTCAGCAGGCGTATAGGTTCTTCCTAAAATATCTTTATATGTTTCTTGTGAATAGACTAAAGAAGTCTGTAGTAGAATAATTAAGATAATAATAACTCTTATTTTTTGATAAATCATATCATTTTGAATTTAGATTATTGGTTGGGTATTTCGGAGGGACCATGCCACTGATTTCGGTCAAACAGTGCCACTTTAAAAGATACTGCAATTATATAAAAAATTAATGTTATTCCTTCTTTAGGATTCCTTTTCTTAAAGATTCTTTCTTTAAATCGATACGATGAGAAGAGTTTACAATTCTATCCAATATTGCATCAGCCAAGGTCCCTTCCCCTCCAATAATTTCATACCAGGCGGAGACAGGTATTTGTGATGATATTATAGTTGTTTTTTTACTGTGACGGTCATCAATGATATCCATAAGTGTTTCTCTGTCCTGATTATCAAAAGCCTGCAGCCCAAAATCATCAAGAATAAGTAGATCGGTTCTGGTTAATTTTTCTAATTCTTTTAAATAGGTTCCATCCACTTTGCTGAGTTTTAATTTCTTAAAGATCCTCGCCGTAATAGTATATAAGGTCTTATAACCAGAGAGACAGGCCTGATGGCCTAATGCCTGGGCGAGATAACTTTTACCGACTCCTGATGCTCCACAGATAATAAGACCCTCCTTCCGGGCTATAAAATCAAGCGTACTCAAGCGGGCAAACATATTCTTGTCCAGGTTCCTGTCGGGGGAGTAATTAATATCTGCAAGATTTGCATTTTGACGGAAGCTTGCCTGCTTTAAAAGGCGATCTATTTTCTTGTTCTCCCGGTCTTCCCACTGGTGATCTGTAAGCAGTGCCAGGTATTCATCACAGGTCATTCCATCTAACCGGTTGTCTTTGATTTGCTGGAGGTGTAATTGGGCCATAGCGCCCAATCTCATTGATTTTAATTTTTCAATAGTTTGATTGTTGTTCATCATTTTTAAATTTAATTAGTGGATATTATTTATATGCAGAAGCGCCTCGTATGTTAGTATGAACCGGGATATGAGCTTTCTTTTCATAGGATATGTTGTTGGCTGTAGGTTTTTATATTCCTTTAAGGGAATCTGTAATTGAAGGGTTAATCTTTTTTATTACCGTAATTTCAATTAATAAAGACTGGATCAGTCTTTATTAAGGGTGGCGATATTAATATTAAACTTCCCCTCCCTAAGAATGGCTTTATTGTTTGGGTTTTCCGGATCTATTAATGTAATTTTTTCAAATTCCCCAATAAGGATACTATCTCCCTGAACTCGCGTTATTCGAATATATTCATTTTCAATTTGGGAATCAGATATAAATAATAGATCAAGACTACCATTACGGATCACTACTGAAGTGGGTGTCTCAGCCGGATTAGGCCCTATTATATTTCTTTCTCCTTCTTCTATTAAATAAAGATTTGGTTCAAATACATTATGAATATAGAAGTAAATGGTTTTTCCTGAAGTATTTGAGACAGATAATTCCCAGGAATTTTCTCGGACATAAACCTGTAACCCATATCGAGTACCACCGTTGGAAAAATTTATTCTATTTTCTGCAACAAAGCGTTCCCCATTCAAGGTGGCCACAAAAGAATTTTCACCGCTGGTAGGAAGTGGATCTCCGGAATCACAGGAATTTAAAAAAATACTAACCAGAATAATAAATAATATTTTTATGGATTTCATATCGGGAAAAGTTTTGTTACAAATTAAATTGCTCGCGTTATTCTATTTAGAGTTCTATTTTTCCCCCTTACAGCCAACGGTTTGGCTATGATTTGTTGCGTGTTTAAGCACCTAATTTAGCAAATAAATCACAAGTAGAAAATCACGCAGTGATTTTCGTAAGTCGGCAGTGAACTAGCAATAAATTATAGCATCAATGAAAAAGCAGTAATCGAGTATCTTTAATATTCACGATAAAAACTAAAGATATGGAATCCCGGGTTACTGCTTTACCAAAGTTATTCATAGGAATCGACATTCACAAGAGAAGCTGGAAAATACACTGCAGCACCGATCTTTTTGCAGGCAAATCTTTTACCATGCCACCAGAGCCTGAGAAATTGTATGAATACGTTCAAAAACATTTTCCCGACCATCAAGTCAGCACGGCTTATGAAGCGGGTTGTTGTGGGTATTCGGCCCATCGCAGCTTTAAAAGCTATGGCTGGGAATCCTTAGTGGTGAATCCAGCCGACATCTATCGCAAAGGAAAGGCGCGTTATACCAAAACCGACCGGATCGATGCGCAACTCATCAGTCGGGAACTTAAAGACGGACGCCTGGAAGGCATAACTGTTCCAGATATAGAACGGGAAGAACTACGAAGTCTTTTCCGCCGTCGTAACGAATTGGTGAAAGATCTTCGGCGAATCAAATCTGTTATTAAAATGCAGTTGCTCTACTTTGGCGTAAAAGTTCCAGCGGAGTTTGATAATGATCACTGGAGCCACGATTTTCGTCATTGGGTGGATAGTCAGGAATTTAATTATCCTACTGCGCGGGAGACCATGGCCAGTAAAATGAGAACTTTCCGGTTTATCGATAAAGAACTTCGGGATATCTCCAGCCAACTAAGAGCTTATTGTCGGAAACATTTCAAAAAAGATTATTACCTGTTAAGGAGCATTCCGGGAATAGGGGGTATTGTAGCAGTTGGTATTCTATCAGAACTCGGAGATCTGAGACGTTTCAGCAACTTAAAACACCTGGCAGGATAGTCCATCCAACAACTGTTATTATTGGTATTAGTGAAAGGATGACCCGTATTTTACCTACATCTCCACCCTGGTTGAGTAATGGAGGTAGAAATATTATCATGAAAATAATAAGCATTATTGAAATATAGCCTATGACATTTTCGAATTTCATTCGAATAATACCTGTCAATAAATTAAAAGGTTTTACTTCTGCATCAATTTGAATTTTGTTATTAGAAAAATCAACATAAAAAATAAGAGGTTCAACAGTTTTTATAGTAATAATGTTTTCCTTTTCGGTAAAATCTTCATTGTATTTATTTAGATTTTCAATTAGTTGTAGTTTTTTCTCCATTTTTTTTATTTTTTATTTCTCAAAAATTATGTGAGGTTTGTTGCCAACGTCTCGTATAAAAACTGTGCGAGCTGGCGAGCGTGATTGTCCGCAGGACAATCCGCTATGCAAGCGAGCACGATGTTTCGATTTGAGACTGATTTAAGCATTGTTTTTAGCATCAATGAAAAAGCAGTAATCGAGTATCTTTAATATTCACGATAA